>NZ_JAJTBB010000054.1 GCF_021287135.1 Acidovorax sp. | reverse complement strand
ATCGGCTGCAACGCGCGATAAACCGGTCTCGCGCGGTACTCCCTCCTGCGCCCAGGGGGCCACCCTGGGCTTGTCGGTAGCACCACGCGATCCTCGGTTTTCGCGCGTTTCGCTTCGATGCCTTCTGCCGCGCAGACTCCTGGCGGAGCCGAAAGTCTGCCGCAGCCGCGCAGGGTTGCAAGCAAAAACCCTGTTGCTAGATGCCGGTGGTGTTGGGACGTCTGGGCCCCGGACGGGCACGCGCCGGGCGAGGGGGCGAAGACCGGTGCCCCGTTTTGGTGAGGCCCCGCACTGCGTTGATGCGCCGGCGGCCCCGGAGCCTGCGCGCAGGCCCCTGCCTCCTTGGGTGTTTCCGTGTGTCGAGGGTGGCAGGGGCCGCGGCACGGATATTGCGATGCCTGTGCAGGCTTGCCGGTGAAGTTGCCGGCGGCCGAACGATACCTCCGCTAAAGATGGCGGAACCCCGGCAGGGTGCGCGAGCGCTGCGGCCGGGTTGTTCCAATCGACTCCAGGCCATCGCGGTGGAGGTGGTGCATGCAGGGCCTTGCCAAGGCGGTCCTGCGGCGCGCCCTGCCATTGCGCTCCAAGGCGGCCGGGTCCCTTGCAGGATCACAAGCATGAAAATCGTTCTGATCGGCCACGGCATGGTGGGCCACAAGTTCCTCGAAAGCCTGGCCGAAACCGGCATCACGGGCGCGGAGGTCACCGTGCTGTGCGAAGAGCCGCGTGCGGCCTATGACCGCGTGCACCTGTCTGAATTCTTCAGCGGCAAGACGGCGGAAGCGCTGTCGCTGGTCGAGCCCGGATTTTTCGAGCGCACCGGCTTCACGCTGCGCCTGGGCGCCCGGGCTGTGGCGGTGGACCGGCGCATCCGCACGGTCACCACGGCCGATGGCGAGGTGCTCCACTACGACAAGCTGGTGCTGGCCACGGGCTCCAGCCCCTTTGTGCCGCAGGTGCCGGGGCGTGACCGCCCGCACTGCTTTGTCTACCGCACCATCGAAGACCTCGAAGCCATGCAGGCCTGTGGCGTCCGGTCCAAGACCGGCGTGGTGGTGGGCGGCGGCCTGCTGGGGCTGGAGTGCGCCAAGGCGCTGCGCGACATGGGGCTGGAAACCCATGTGGTGGAGTTTGCCCCCCGCTTGATGGCGGTGCAGGTGGACGAAGGCGGTGGGCGCGTGCTGCGCTCCCGGATCGAGGCATTGGGCGTGCAGGTCCACACCAGCCGCAACACGCAGGAGATCACCGATGGCGCCCGCGCACGCCACCGCATGGTGTTTGCCGACGGCACGTACCTGGAGACTGACATGATCGTCTTCTCCGCCGGCATCCGCCCGCGCGACGAGCTGGCCCGCCAGTGCGTGCTGGCCATCGGCCCGCGCGGCGGCGTGGCGATCGACAGTGCCTGCCGCACCAGCGACCCCAACGTCTATGCCATCGGCGAGTGCGCGTCGTGGAACGAGCAGACCTTCGGCCTCGTGGCGCCGGGCTACGACATGGCCCGCGTTGCTGCGCGCCACATTGCCGGCGACGCCGGGGCTGCGTTTGTCGGCGCCGACCTGAGCACCAAGCTCAAGCTCATGGGCGTGGACGTGGCCAGCATTGGCGACGCCCATGGCAAGACACCGCACAGCCGCACCTGCCAATATGTGGACGAGCGCCGCCAGGTCTACAAGAAGATCGTCCTCAGCGAAGACGGCAAGCACCTGCTGGGCGCCGTGCTCATCGGCGACGCCACCGAGTACGGCACGCTGCTGCAAATGGCGCTCAACGGCATCACCCTGCCGGAGGACCCGGAGTTCCTGATTTTCCCGTCCAGCGACGGCAAGGCCCGGCCGGGTCTGGGGGTGGACGCGCTGCCGGACACTGCGCAGATCTGCTCCTGCAACAACGTGAGCAAGGCGGGCATCTGCGCTGCGGTGGGCGAGGGCGCCTGCACCATCGCAGGCATCAAGGCCTGCACCAAGGCGGGCGCGACGTGCGGAGGCTGTGTGCCGCTGGTCACCCAGGTGATGAAGGCCGAGATGGCGCGCCGCGGCATGGCCGTGAACAACCACGTCTGCGAACACTTCGCCTATTCGCGCCAGGAGATCTACCACCTGGTGCGTGTGGGCAACATCCGCAGCTTTGAGGAGCTGCTGGCGCGGCACGGCAAGGGCCTGGGCTGCGATATCTGCAAGCCCGTGGCAGCCAGCGTGTTCGCCTCGTGCTGGAACGAATTCGTGCTCAAGAAGGAGCTGGCCAGCCTGCAGGACAGCAACGACTATTACCTGGGCAACATCCAGAAGGACGGCACCTACTCGGTGGTGCCGCGCATGCCGGGCGGCGAAGTGACGCCCGACGGACTGATCGCCGTGGGCCAGGTGGCCAAGAAGTACGGGCTGTACACCAAGGTCACGGGCGGCGCGCGCGTGGACCTGTTCGGTGCGCGGGTGGAGCAGCTGCCCCTGATCTGGGAAGAGCTGATTGCCGCCGGCTTCGAGTCGGGCCACGCCTATGGCAAGGCGCTGCGCACCGTCAAAAGCTGCGTGGGCTCCACCTGGTGCCGCTACGGCGTGGGCGACAGCGTGGGCCTGGCGGTAGCGCTGGAGAACCGCTACAAAGGCCTGCGTGCCCCCCACAAGATCAAGTTTGGCGTGTCCGGCTGCACGCGTGAGTGTGCTGAGGCCCAGGGCAAGGACATCGGCGTGATTGCCACGGAGAAAGGCTGGAACCTCTACATCTGCGGCAACGGCGGCATGAAGCCGCGCCACGCCGAATTGTTCGCGTCCGACCTGACCCGGGAAGAACTGGTGCGCACGATCGACCGCGTGCTGATGTTCTACGTGCGCACCGCGGACCGGCTGCAGCGCACCAGCACCTGGCGCGAGAACCTGGAGGGCGGGCTGGACTACCTGACGGACGTGCTCCTCAAGGACAGCCTGGGCCTGTGCGCGGAGCTGGAGGCGCAGATGCAGCAGGTGGTGGACACCTACCAGTGCGAGTGGAAGACCGCCGTGACCGACGCGGAAACGCGCAAGCGCTTCCGTTCCTTCGTGAACAGCGACCAGGCGGATGAGACCGTGGTGTTTGTGCAGGAGCGCGGCCAGATCCGGCCGGCCCGGGCCGACGAGCGCGGCACCCCAAAGGCCCCGACCGTTGTTCCCATTCGCCAGGCTGCCTGAAAGGATTTTCTGCCATGAGTGCACTTCCCATATCCGTTTCCTCCGCTTCCTCCCCGGCGGCCGCTGCAGCCACTGCGGCAGCCGACCCCTGGATCGACATCTGCGCCGTGGACGACGTGGTGCCCAACACCGGCGTCTGCGCGCTAGTGGCTGGCGAGCATGTTGCCGTGTTTCGCGTGGGCGCCGGCGAGTTCTTTGCCATTGGCAATGTGGACCCCAAGTCCGGCGCCAGCGTGCTGTCGCGCGGGCTGCTGGGCAGCCTGGGGGACCGGCTGGTGGTGGCGTCGCCGCTCTACAAGAACCATTTCGACCTGCGCACCGGCGCCTGTCTGGAGATGCCTGAGCTGTCGGTGCGCACCTACCCGGTGCGCACGGCTGCCGGACGCGTGTGCGTGGCCGCCGGATGACCCTCTGACAGAATCGCACCCACCGTCCGCCGCACTTCCCGTGTCTTCTTGCTCCCACCCTGCATGCCAGATTCCGCCCACCCATTGACCGTGTCCAGCCTGGTCCTGCGCTCCAAACAACTGGAGATTGACGCAGTGCGCCACCTAGCCCAACGGGCCGAGCTGGTGGATGTGATCGGGCAGCTCATCCAGGGCGTGCAGCGGGAGCGGGGGGCGTCGGGCGCCTACCTGGCTTCGCGGGCCCAGCGCTTTGCCGACATGCGCTTGCGCGCCGTGGAGGAAGTGCGCCCGCTGGAGGCGCGCTTGCGCGACGTCTTTGCGCAGCACGCAGAGCCGGCCCAGGGGGCCACGGCCAAGACCTTGTCGCTGATGGCGTGGGCTCTGCTGGGGGTGGAGTCGCTGCCCGCGCTGCGGTCCCAGATCGAGCGCCAGGCCATGACGGCGCACGACACGGTGGCCGCCTACAGCCACCTGATTGCCGGGCTGGTGGAGCTGGTCTTTCACGTGGCCGACGCGGCGGGGCTGCCCAGCGTGTCGCGGCTGCTGGTGGCCCTGCTGCACCTGGTGCAGGCGCAGGAAGAGGCGGGCCAGGAGCGGGCGCTGGGAGCCATCCTGTACGCGTCCGGGCGCAGCAATGAGGCCCACCAGCAGCGTGTTCTCCATCTGATGGATGCGCAGGAGCGCAGCCTCAAGGTGTTTGCCGAGTTTGCGGAGCCCGCGTTGCGCGACCAGTGGGAGCGGCTGCAGCTGGTGCCGGGGGTTGCACAACTGGAGCGTCTGCGGCGCACCCTCTGCACCGCCCGGCCCGGCGCCGCGCTGGACAGCGACCTGAGCGACACCTGGTTCGATGTGTGCACTGAACGCATCAATGCGCTGTGGCATTTGCAGGTCGGGCTGGTGCAGCGCCTGCGTGAGGACTGCGAGGCCTGCATCCGGGAGGCGCAGCAGGATCTGCAGGACTCGCGCGGCCTGCTGCGCGGGCTGCGCGACAACCCGCCTCAGCGGGCCCATGCCGTAGACCGCTTCTTTGACATGGCGCGTACGCCCGCCGACCTGGCCACCTTGGCTGGCGGCCCGCACGAAGGGGAATCGTCCTCGCTGGTCGAGCTGCTGCAAGGGCAGGCGGCCCGCATGGCCAGCATGGAGGCCGAGCTGGAGGCCGCGCGACGGGCGCTCAACGAGCGCAAGGTCATCGAGCGCGCCAAAGGCGTGCTGATGGCGCGGCTGGGCCTGAACGAAGAAGCGGCGTTCCGGGTGCTGCAGAAAACGTCCATGGACCAGAACCGCCGCCTTCTGGAGGTGGCGGAAGCCACGCTCTCGCTGCCGGATCTGGCCTTTGCCGCGCGAAGCCCGCAGGGCAGCACGCCGTCGGCGTCCTGACACAGCCCGGGCGAGGGGGCGCCGCCATCCGGCGCCACGGTGATTGCGCCACGCCCCGCGCGCCCAGGCCATCCCCCCGCCAGCCCAACTTGGTGCCCCGGGGCTGGGCCGTGGCGGCGTCTTCGGTGACAGGCCGGACCACTGCACCGCAACGGTGCCACGGCCTGCCCGCGATGCCCCAAAAGCGGCGGTACGGAATTTGCTGGAGTGCCTGCATCCCGGGCTAAAGGCGGCTCGGTACCTTCTGCCGGCTGCGCTGTTTGGGCGCACCCGGTCTCGGAAGCGCGCATCCACGGATAACGGCGTCCCTTGTGCAATCCCCGCTTTGGCGGGCTGCATGTGGACGCCGTTTTCGTTTTCGCCGCGCTTCTTCCTGCCCGCGGGGCAGGAAGGGTCCCTGCATTCCACCCGTACCCCGAGGAAAAATCCCATGGCCTATCTCGCTCCTGCGGAGTTCGTGACCAAGATGGTCGACTCCGGCGAATCCAAACTGCTCATGTCCACGCGCGACACGCTGATCCGCGCCTTCATGGCCGGAGCCATCCTGGCCCTGGCGGCGGCTTTTGCCGTGACAGTGACCGTCAACACCGGCAATCCACTGGTGGGCGCCATGCTGTTCCCGGTCGGCTTCATCATGCTGTACCTGCTGGGGTTCGACCTGCTGACGGGCGTGTTCACGCTGGCGCCGCTGGCCGTGTTCGACAGGCGCCCGGGCGCCACCTGGGGCGGCGTGGCACGCAACTGGGGGCTGGTGTTTGTCGGCAACTTTGCGGGGGCCCTGACGGTGGCCGTGTTCATGGCCATCATCTTCACCTTCGGCTTCAGCGAGGCCCCCAACGCCGTGGGCGAGAAGCTGGGGCACATTGGCGAGGGCCGCACGGTCGGCTATGCGGCCCATGGCGCCGCCGGCATGCTCACCCTGTTCATCCGCGGCGTGATGTGCAACTGGATGGTGTCCACGGGCGTGGTGGCGGCCATGATGTCGACGTCGGTGTCGGGCAAGGCCATCGGCATGTGGATGCCGGTGATGGTGTTCTTCTACATGGGCTTCGAGCACTCCATCGTGAACATGTTCCTGTTCCCCACGGGCCTGATGCTGGGCGGCAAGTTCACGCTGATGGACTACCTCATCTGGAACGAAATCCCCACGGTGCTGGGTAACCTGGTGGGTGGCCTCACGTTTGTGGGGGCCACGTTGTATTCCACGCACTACAAGACGGCGCCTAAGCGCACCGTTGCCTGACCCGCGCCCCGGGATGGCTTCCGTGCCCCAACGGCTGAGCGTCTCGCTGGGCCAGTGCTCGCGCGCTGGCCGCAAGGGCGTCAACCAGGACTTTCATGGCGCAGTGCTCCCGCGCGAGCCGCTCCTCGGCACCAAGGGCATCGTGGTGGCGCTGGCGGACGGCATTGGCTCCAGCCCGGTCAGCCAGGAGGCGAGTGCAGCGTCGGTGCGCAGCTTTCTGGACGACTACTACGCCACCTCGGACGCCTGGTCGGTGCGCCGCAGCGCGCAGCGCGTGCTGGGCGCCACCAATGCCTGGCTGCATGCGCAGACGCTGCGCAGCCACGCGCGCTTCGACAAGGACCGCGGGTATGTCTGCACCTTCAGCGCGCTGGTCCTGCGGGGCCGCGAGGTACACGTGCTGCATGTGGGCGACGCCCGCATCTACCGTGTGCATGCCCGTGCCCTGGAGCAGCTGACCAAGGACCACCGCGTCCATCTATCTTCCGAAGCGTCTTTCCTGGCCCGCGCCCTGGGTGCCAGCGCCAATGTCGAGATCGACTACGCCTGCCTGGAGGCAGAGCCGGGCGCCCTCTACCTGCTGGCGACCGATGGCGCGTACACGCACCTGGATGTGGACGCGGTGAACGGCGCATTGGCCCGCTTCCCCGGCGATCTGGACGCCGCCGCAGGCGCCCTGGTCGATGCCGCCGAAGCGCGGGGCGCGGAGGACGACATGACGGTGCAGCTGGTGCGCATCGACACCGTGCCGCCGGCCGGGGCCGACCCGTTCCCCCCGCTGCGCAAGGGGCTGGCGCTGCCGCCCCCGCTGGCGCCCCGCATGCAGTTCGAGGGCTACACCGTGGTCCGCGAGCTGCACGCCAGTGCGCGCAGCCACGTGCACCTGGCGGTCGACGACGCGACAGGACTGCCAGTGGCCCTGAAGACGCCCGCGGCCGCCATGGCGGGCGATGCCGACCACCTGGACAGGTTCCTGCTGGAGGAGTGGGTGGCCCGGCGCGTGAACAGCCCGCACGTGCTGCGCGCCCACGCCAGCGAGCGGCCGCGCCAGCACGTGTTCGGGGCGATGGAGTATGTGGAGGGTCAAACCCTCGCGCAGTGGATGGTGGACCATCCCCGGCCCAGCCTGGATGCAGTGCGCACCATCGTGGCGCAGGTGGCCAAGGGGCTGCAGGCGTTGCACCACAAGGAGATGTTCCACCAGGACCTGCGTCCCGACAACGTGATGGTGGACCGCGCGGGCACGGTGCGCATCATCGACTTCGGCTCCACCCTGGTGGCGGGGCTGGCCCCGGCAACGCCCGACAGCGTGCGCTCCGATCCCATCACCGGCACCTTGCAGTACACCGCGCCCGAGCGCTTCCTGGGCCAGCCGGTCACCCCGCAGGCGGATCTGTTCGCCCTGGCCGTGCTCACATACCAGATGCTGACGGGCCGGCTGCCCTATGGCTTGCAGGTCACGCAGTTGCGCGGCGCCGCGGACCTCCGGCGCCTGCGGTACGTGCCCGCGCGCCATGCGCGGCCCGACCTGCCCGACTGGCTGGACGCGGTGCTGCAAAAGGCGCTGCACCCCAACCCGTGGCGGCGGCAGGAAGCGGTCTCGGAGTTCATGCACGATCTGCATGCGCCGGGAGCGCATCTGCTGCGCAAGCGTACCGTCCCGCTGGCGGAACGCGACCCGGTGGTGTTCTGGCAGGCGACCACGGCGCTGCTGGGCCTGGTGGTGCTGGTGCTCCTGGGGCTTCGTGTCTACGGATACTGACCGGCTTTGCGGCTGTGGACCAAGGGGCGGCAGATCCCCGGCCCCGTGCAGAATGAAAAAAGCCCTGACTCTTGCGAATCAGGGCTTTTCATTTGGTGCCGGAGAGATGAATCGAACACCCGACCTTCTCATTACGAATGAGCTGCTCTACCGACTGAGCTACACCGGCGTAAGCCTCAGATTATAGCGCGGAATGGTAGGCTGTCACGCGCTCCACTTCATTTTTTGATCCCAGGATCACGCTGACGCGTTCGTGCAACTGTGTGGGCTGGATGTCCAGGATGCGCTGGCGGCCGTTGGTGGCGGCGCCGCCGGCCTGCTCGACCAGCCAGCCCATGGGGTTGGCTTCGTACATCAGGCGCAGCTTGCCGGGCTTGCTGGGTTCGCGCTTGTCCCAGGGGTACATGAAGATGCCGCCGCGCGTCAGGATGCGGTGCACGTCGGCCACCATGCTGGCGATCCAGCGCATGTTGAAGTCCTTGCCGCGCGGGCCGTCCTTGCCTTGCAGGCACTCGTCGATGTAGCGCTTCACGGGGGCGTCCCAGTGGCGCATGTTGCTCATGTTGATGGCGAATTCCTTGGTGTCCTCGGGAATGCGCACGTTTTCGTCGGTGAGCACGAACGAGCCTTGCTCGCGGTCGAGCGTGAACATTGCCACACCATCGCCCACGGTCAGCACCAGCGTGGTCTGCGGGCCGTAGATGCAGTAGCCGGCGGCCACTTGCTGGGTGCCCGGCTGCAGGAAGTCGGATTCCTCCACGCCCCGGTCGCCCTCGGGCTTCTTGAGCACGCTGAAGATGGTGCCGATGCTCACGTTGACGTCGATGTTGCTGGAGCCGTCCAGGGGATCGAACAGCAGCAGGTATTCGCCCTGCGGGTAGCGGTTGGGCACGAGGTAGATGCCGTCCATCTCCTCGGACGCCATGGCGGCCAGGTGGCCGCCCCACTCGTTGGCTTCGATGAGCACCTCGTTGGCAATGATGTCCAGCTTCTTCTGGATCTCGCCCTGCACGTTCTCGCTGTCGGCGGTGCCCAGCACGCCGCCCAGCGCGCCTTTGTTCACGGCGTGGCTGATGCTCTTGCAGGCACGCGCCACCACTTCGAGCAGCAGGCGCAGTTGGGAGGGGATGAGGCCATCGACCCGTTGTTGTTCAACAAGGTAGCGGGTCAGGCTGATGCGCTTGGTCATGAAACGGTCTCTTTCTCAAAGTCAGTCGGTCGGCCCGTCAGTCGGCCAGCGCGCGGGTCACCACCTCGCGCACGTCGTTGGACAGGTCGGGCTTGGCCGCCACGCGGGCAATCGCCTCCCGGGCGGCGTTGCGCCAGGGTTCGGCCAGCTTCTTCCAGCGGTCCAGCGCGCGGGCCAGCCGGGCCGCCACTTGCGGGTTGATGGCGTCGAGTTCGAGCACGCGGTCGCTCCAGAACACATAGCCCGCCGCATCGGAGCGGTGGAAGGCCCCGGGGTTGGCGCTGCAGTAGCTGAAGATCACGCTGCGCGCGCGGTTGGGGTTCTTGAGGCTGAAGTCCGGGTGCTGCATCAGCTGGCGCACGGCGGGCAGCACGTTGCCGCCGCGGTCGGGTGCGCCGGCCTGCAGCGCGAACCACTTGTCGATGACCAGGGGCTCGTCCTTGAACAGCGTGTGGAAGCGCGCCAGCGCGGGCGGCGCCAGTTCGCTGCCGCTGACCACCAGCGCCGTCAGTGCGTTGAACCGGTCCGTCATGTTGCCGGCCGTCTTGAAGCGCTGGTAGGCCTTGCCGGGCCAGACGGGGTCGCCGCTGTGCTGGGCGGCAATGCACAGCATCTGCAGGGCCAGGCCGCTCAGCGCGCGGCGGCCCGCGGAAACGGGGTCGGGCCGGTAGCCGCCCGTGTCCTGGTTTTGCTCCCACGCCCATTCCCAGTCGGGCTGCAGGCCCAGGGCCAGTTCGTGGCGCATGGCTTCGCGCACGGCGTGGATGCGCTGCGGGTCCACCACCTCCAGCTGCTCGGCGATGTAGGTTTCGGAAGGCAGCGTCAGCACCAGCTCCTTGAACGCTGCGTCCAGGGCCGGGTGGCGCAGCACCGAGCGCATGGCCTGCAGGAAGGCTTCGGGCAGAATTTTGGTGCCAGACTGGGCTCCAGCGCTTGCTGGGTCTGCGCCAGCAGCTATTGCATTGATAGCGGTGCGCAGGGCCAGGCGCTGCCCGGCTTCCCAGCGGTTGAAGGCGTCGGGGTCGTGGGCCAGCAGGGTGAGCAGCTGCGCATCGGTGTATTCGATGTCCAGCACCACCGGGGCGCTGAAGCCGCGCAGCAGCGACGGCACGGGCTCCGCGTCCAGGCCCGTGAAGGTGAGCGTCTGCGACGCCTGCGTGAGCACGACCACGCGCGAGGTGGGGGCCGCCGTTGCATCTGCGGCGCCTTCGCCCGCCAGGTGCAGGGGCAGGGCGGCACCCGTGGCCGCGTCCACCAGGCCCAGCTCCACGGGGATCACGAACGGCAGCTTCTCGCTCTGGCCCGGCGTGGGCGCGCAGCTTTGCGAGAGCGTGAGCGCATAGCAGCGGGTGGCCGCGTCGTACACGCCCGTGGCGCGCACGCGGGGCGTGCCGGCTTGGCTGTACCAGCGCTTGAACTGCGGCAGGTGCTGGGCCAGCGGGCTTGCCGGGTTGGCGTCGGCGATGGCCTGCACGAAGTCGTCGCAGGTCACGGCCTGGCCGTCGTGGCGTTCGAAGTACAGCTTCATGCCCTTGGCAAAGCCGTCGCGGCCCACCAAGTTGTGCTGCATGCGCACCACCTCCGCACCCTTTTCGTAGATGGTGACGGTGTAGAAGTTGTTGATCTCGACGTAGCTGTCAGGCCGCACGGGGTGGGCCATGGGGCCGGCATCTTCGGGGAACTGGGCGGTGCGCAGCACGCGCACGTCCTCGATGCGCTTGACGGCGCGCGCCGACGGGCTGCCCGCCAGGTCCATGCTGAACTCCTGGTCGCGGAAGACGGTGAGGCCTTCCTTCAGGCTCAGCTGGAACCAGTCGCGGCATGTGACGCGGTTGCCGGTCCAGTTGTGGAAGTACTCGTGGCCGACCACGCTCTCGATGTTGGCGAAATCGGTGTCGGTGGCCGTGGCTTCGCTGGCCAGAACGTACTTCGTGTTGAAGATGTTCAGGCCCTTGTTCTCCATGGCGCCCATGTTGAAGTCGCTGGTGGCGACGATCATGAAGCGTTCCAGGTCCAGCGGCAGGCCAAAGCGGGCCTCGTCCCACGCCACGCTGTACATCAGCGAATTCATGGCGTGCTCCGTCTTGCCCAGGTCGCCGGGGCGCACATAGACCTGCAGCAGATGGTGGGTGCCCGAGCGGCTCTTGATGAGCTGCTCGCGCGCCACCAGCTTGCCCGCCACCAGCGCAAACAGGTAGCAGGGTTTCTTGTGCGGGTCCACCCACTTGGCGAAGTGGCGGGCGCCATTGGGGCCGTCTTCCAGCGGTCCGCTGTCCACCAGGTTGCCGTTACTCAGCAGCACCGGGTACTGCGCCTTGTCGGCGCGCAGCGTGACGGTGTAGCTGGCCATCACGTCCGGGCGGTCCAGGAAGTAGGTGATGCGCCGGAAGCCCTCGGCCTCGCACTGCGTGAAGAAGGTGCCTTGGCTCACGTACAGGCCCATGAGCTGCGTGTTCTTGGCCGGGCAGCAGGTGGTGAAGATCTCGAGCGCAAATGGCTCGGTGCCCTCGGGCAGGTTCTCCAGCACCAGGCGCTGGCCTTCCATCTTGAACGAGGTGCCCTGGCCGTTGACCAGCACGCGCGCCAGGTTCAGTTCGTCGCCATCGAGCTTGAGTGGCTGCGCAGCCACCTCAGGATTGCGGCGCAGCACCATGCGGTTGAGCACGCGGGTCTTGGCCGGGTCCAGGTCGAAGGTCAGCTCGACACTGTCGATCCAGTAGGCCGGGGCGGTGTAGTCCTCGCGGCGGACGGCCACGGGCTGGGCTGTTCCGTCTCCGCTTCCATCCGCTTTATGCAGTTGCAACATGAATACTCTCCAGAAAGTCCGTGTTCATGAGTTCGGTGTAGTCGCGCACCGCCGCCAGCACGTGCGGGCCGCCCAATTGTTCGGGCGTGTGGGTGGTGCAGATGGCCACGGCGCGCATGCCGGCGCGGCGGGCGGCCTCGATGCCGAAAGGGGCGTCTTCAAAGACGATGCAGTGCGCCGGGTCGGCCGCAATGCGGCGCGCGGCTTCCAGAAAGATGGCGGGCTGGGGCTTGCCGGGCAGGCCCTCGTCGCCCCGCACGATGGCCAATGGGGCGGGCGTGAGGTCCAGGTGGCCCAGCGCGAATTCCACATTGCCGATGTCGCCCGCGGTGCCCACGGCCACCTTCAGCCCGCGCGAGTGCGCCTGCGCCGCGAACTGGCGGAAGCCCGCCACTTCGGCAAAGCGGGGGGCGAACAGCTCGCGGTAGATGGTTTCCTTCTCGTGGGTCAGCGCCTGCGCCTCGTCTTGCGACACGGCACGGCCCAGCAGTTCCACGATGCACTCGGTGCCGTTCTTGCCCGTGGTGCGCGCCATGAGGTCGGGCACGTCGATGTCCATGCCATGGCGGCGCGCAAATTCGACCCACGCCCGGGCGTGCCAGGGCATGGAGTCGATCATGGTGCCATCCATGTCAAAGATGATGGCGTCGGTGCGGGCCGTCATCGGTCACACGCCCTGCTTGAGCGAGGCTTCGATGAATACGTCCAGGTCGCCGTCCAGCACCTTTTGCGTGGCCGAGACTTCGACGTTGGTGCGCAGGTCCTTGATGCGGCTGTTGTCCAGCACATAGCTGCGGATCTGGTGGCCCCAGCCCACGTCGGTCTTGGTGTCTTCCAGCTTCTGCTGCTCTTCCTGGCGCTTGCGCAGCTCGTAGTCGTACAGGCGGCTGCGCAGGCGCTGCCAGGCCACGTCGCGGTTGCTGTGCTGGCTGCGGCCGTCCTGGCACTGCACCACGATGCCCGTGGGGATGTGCGTGAGGCGCACGGCCGAGTCGGTCTTGTTGATGTGCTGGCCGCCCGCGCCGGAGGCGCGGAAGGTGTCGGTGCGCACGTCGGCCGGGTTGATGTTGATCTCGATGGAGTCGTCGATTTCAGGGTAGACGAACAGCGAGGCAAACGAGGTGTGGCGCCCGCCCGAGCTGTCGAACGGGCTCTTGCGCACCAGGCGGTGCACGCCGGTTTCGGTGCGCAGCAGGCCGTAGGCGTATTCACCTTCGATCTTGATCGTGGCGCTCTTGATGCCGGCCACGTCGCCCGGGGTTTCATCCTCGACCGTGGCCTTGAAGCCCTTGCGCTCGGCGTACTTGAGGTACTGGCGCAGCAGCATGCCGGCCCAGTCGCAGGCCTCGGTGCCGCCCGCGCCGGCCTGGATGTCCACAAAGCAGTTCAGCGGATCGGCCTCGTTGCTGAACATGCGGCGGAACTCCAGTTCCTCGATGAGCGGGCGCAGCTTGGCGGTCTCGGCCTCGATGGTCATGAGGCCGGCCTCGTCGCCTTCCTCCTTGCTCATCTCGTACAGCTCGGCGTTGTCAGCCAGCTCGCGCGTCAGCTTGTCCAGCGTGACGACCACGCTGGAGAGCGACTTTTGTTCCTTGCCCAGCTCCTGGGCTTTCTTCGGATCGTTCCAGACCGCGGGGTCTTCCAGCGAGGCGTTTACCGTGCGCAGGCGTTCGAATTTGGCATCGAAGTCAAAGATACCTCCGTAGCTCTTGCGTGCGCTGAGCGAGGTCTTCGAGGGTGGTGCCGATGAGGTTGATGTGTTCTGCGTCCATGGTGTTCTGTCCTGCGTGTTCTATGAAGTAACCCGCGATTTTCTCATGGGACGCAAAACCGTCCCGCCAATGCCCCCAAGGGAGCGGTCTGGCACGGTTGCGCCGGCGGGAGGTGTCATGAATGCTATAAATAACATAGCTGCCAGCGCTTGCTGCATAAGCGCTGGAGCCGTTTTTGCTTCAAAACTGGTGGAGCCCTGTGGCTCAGCCCGCCAGAAACTCCTCGATCAACCTCGCCACCTGGGCGGGCTGGTCGTGGTGCAGCATGTGGCCCGCGTCCTCGACCACGGCAATGCGGGCGTCAGGCACGCGGGTCAGGCGCTCGTGGTATTCCTCCAGGCGGTATTTGCCCTTCCACCACTGGCCCAGGCTGTCGTCGCTGGCTTCCACGGCCAGCACGGGGGCCGTGATGCGCTCGTACAGCGCCAGGGCCTCGTCCAGCCGGTAGAGCTGCGCGCTGGTGATCTTGTGGGCCGGGTCGCCCAGGATCTCCCACTGGCCTTGGGCATTGGCTTGCGCCCAGTGGCCCGCCAGCCACTCGGCCTTGTCCTGTGTCAGGCGGCGGTTGGTCTTCATCAGGCGCTGGGCCACGCCGGCCTGGCTGTCGTAGGTCTTGAGCGCCATCTCGCCGCGGTGCAGTTGCTTGATCTCGTCGATCCACTGGGCGTAGCGCCCCGGGGCCTGCGCGGGGCGTGTGGCGGGCAGGCCGAAGCCTTCCAGGTTGACCAGGCGGCGGATGCGCTCGGGCCGCACGCCGGCGTACATCATGGCGATGTTGCCGCCCATGCTGTGGCCCACCAGGTCCACCGCCTCGCCGGGCGCACAGTAGTGGTCCAGCAGCAGGTCCAGGTCGGCCAAGTAATCGGCAAAGAAGTAGTGGTCGGCCTGGGTGCTGGACGTGAGGCCGAAGCCGCGCCAGTCGGGCGCAAGGATGCGCCGCTCCTGCTGCAGCGCGTCCACCGTGAACTGGTAGGACGCGCCCACGTCCATCCAGCCGTGCAGCAGCACCAGCGTGGGCAGCGGGCTGTGCTCCGGGCCCCAGTGGCGGACGTGGTAGTTCAGGCGGCGCAGGGGCAGCATGCTGCTGCGGGAGGGCTTGAGGGGCGTGTACATGGGCAGCGCAGGGAAGGCAGAGGGGGAACGGTGCCGCCATTCTGGGCGGCCGGCGGGTGTGGGATGGCGGCTGTGCGATGGTAAAGCGGCAGCCGCCCGTTGGCGGCGGCGCCGTGTCGCCAGGGTGTCGGCCAGCGGGGCGGTGCCACGGCAGCGGGGCTTCAGCCGCCGGGCGCTGCCGCACGGGGCGCATCCGAATACAGCCGCTGGCAATGGCTGCAGAAGTAGCTTTGGCGCCGGGTCTTGCCCAGGGTGGCTTTGGTCAGCGGCAGGTCGCAGCGCCGGCAGACGGACTGGCGGTGCGCCAGCCAGTGCTGTTTGAGCACGAAGTCCTTTTTCCACGCAAGGAAGTCGAAGCTGTACTGCCGCGCCTGGGCCACCAGCGCACGCAGCTGGGCCGCCGGCAGGGCGCCCACGGTGGACAGAGGGTGCACGCGGATGCGGTAGAGCACCTCGTTCTTGATGATGTTGCCCACGCCCGCGAACACGTCCTGGTCCAGCAGCGCATCGCAGGCCAGGGTGTCCGGGGCGGCGCGCAGGCGCTTCAGCGCCAGCGCGGGGTTCCACGCGTCGGACATCACGTCGGCCTGCCAGTCGTACACCGCGTCCAGCGGCTCGTCGATGAATTTCACCGAGCAGGTGTAGAAGTTGAGTTCGTCGCCGCTGTCGCATTGCAGGCTCAGCCGCGGCGGGCTGTGGTCCTTGCGCTCGTTGACGCGGTAGCTGCCAAACAGCAGGAAGTGAATGCGCAGCGCAAAGTGCGGCAGCTCGACCAAAAAGTGCTTGCCCCAGGTGCGCACGGCCACGATGCGCTGGCCTTCGAGCCGCTTTTTGTCGGCCGATGTGTTGCCTTCCGCCCGCACGATCGTCTGCCCGGCAAAGCCGGCGGCCTGCTCACGCAGGATGACGAGGGAGGGGCCTTCGGGCATGGGCTGCGGCCAGCAGAATGGAGGGAAATCCATTATTCTGCGCAGTCCCTTTTTCGCTTGTAGTCCTTTTCCTCCTCCCCATGCAAACCATTCCACTTGGCACCAGCGACCTGCGCGTCACACCCATCTGCCTGGGCACCATGACCTTCGGTGAGCAGGTCAGCGAAGCCGACGCGCATGCCATCCTCAGCCGCTCGCTGGAGCGCGGCGTGAACTTCATCGACACGGCCGAGATGTACGCGGTGCCCGCGCGGGCAGAGACCTATG
>NZ_JAJTBB010000032.1 GCF_021287135.1 Acidovorax sp. | reverse complement strand
TCCTTCCCATCCCGAACAGGACAGTGAAACGACTTTGCGCCGATGATAGTGCGGGTTCCCGTGTGAAAGTAGGTCATCGTCAGGCTCTTACAGCCCCAAACCGCCCTTCTGCTCTTCCCGAGTAGAAGGGCGTTTTGCTTTTCAGCGGATTTATCCCCTGCTCGACGGAAGACCTGCTGATCGGGCTTCCCGTCCATTTCTTGCGGTACCGCCATGCAACTTCAAGATATTTTGTATTCCCAGGGATTTGGAACCCGCCGGGTGTGTGCCGGCCTGGTTCAGCAAGGATGGGTGGCTGTGCTCGACGCCTCGTCGTCGGCAACTGCTTCTTACCAAGTTTGTACCGACGCCACGGCGGAGTGGGAGCCCGAAGGCCTTCGGCTGCAGGTCCAAGGGGTGGACTGGCCCTACCATGCGAAGGCCTACCTGATGCTGCACAAACCAGCCGGCACGGAGTGCTCGCAAAAGCCCTCGGCATACCCCAGCATCTATACCTTGTTGCCGGCGCCCCTGCGTCAACGTCCCAGCAAAAGTGCAGTGCTCGGTGTGCAGGCCATTGGCCGGCTGGACCAGGACACCACGGGGTTGTTGCTGCTCAGCGATGACGGGCAGTTCATTCACCGGATGAGTTCGCCCAAGAAGCATGTCCCGAAGGTGTACCAAGTAACGACCAAGCACCCGCTGGATGCGCGGCAGATCGCGCAACTGCTTGAAGGCGTGGTGCTGGATGACGATCCGCGGCCGGTCCGGGCGGCGGCCTGCGAGCAAAGCGACAGCCACCGTCTCGCGCTCACGTTGACCGAGGGGAAATACCACCAGGTCAAGCGCATGCTCGCTGCGGTGGGCAATCGGGTGGAAGGCCTGCACCGGTCCCGCATCGGTGCGCTGGAACTTCCCGCCCACTTGCTACCCGGACAGTGGCAGTGGCTTACGGCCGCGGAACTGGATCTGCTCTCGGCCTCCTGACGAAGGTGCGGGCTCTCAGATTTCTTGTCTTGCACCGATCGTTACTTCTGGTCAACTGGTTTGTGCATGAAATATGTTCTGGATCAAGAATTGTGCGGGTGGGCATGCTGGCCGCACCGGAGCCGCCCGCTAAACTCCCGGATCCTGTTGAAAGTGCTCCTGTGAAGATTTTGTCGATTGCACGTGCGTGTGTTGCCCTCGGGGCTGCGTGGTTCTCTGTGGGCTCGGGGGCTGTCGCGGCGACGACGCCATTGTTTGTGCTCAATTCCCTCGAGGCCAATGTCAGTGTCATTGACCCTGCGACCTGGACAGAGACCGCACGCATCCCTACGGGCAAGGAGCCGCACCACCTCTACCTCACGCCCGATGAGAAATCGCTGATCGTTGCCAACGCCCTGGGCGACACGCTCACCTTTTTGGACCCGCGCACGGCCCAAGTGCAGAGCACGGTTCGGGGCATTGTGGATCCCTACCAACTGCGGTTTTCCCCGGATATGAAGTGGTTCATCACCGCTGCTAACCGCCTGAACCACGTGGACTTCTACCGCTGGGACGGCAAGGAGCTGACGCTGGTGCAGCGGGTGGCTACCGGGCGAACCCCCAGCCATTTGTGGATCGACAGCCGCAGTACGGTGGTGTACGCCACCATGCAGGACAGTGATGAACTGGTGGCCATTGACATTGCCACGCAGGCGATCAAATGGCGGACCAAAACGGGGCCCATGCCGGCGGACGTCTATGGAAGTTCAGACGACAAACGGCTGTTTGTGGGCCTGACGGGTGGCGACAGCGTCGAGGTCTTCGACGTCTCTGGACGCGAACCTGTGAGCATCAAGAAGATCAAGACGGGCGAGGGCGCCCATGCGTTCCGCGGCGCGGGCGATGGCAAGCACCTCTACGTGAGCAACCGGGTGGCCAACACCATCAGCAAGATTGACATGGCCACGCAACAGGTGGTCGAGTCCTATCCCGTGCCTGGCGGCCCGGACTGCATGGACGTGTCTGCAGACGGGCGCTTCATCTACGTCAGCTCGCGCTGGGCGCGCAAGCTCTCCGTTGTCGATACGCAGGAGCGCAAGGTGGTACGGCAGGTCCCGGTGGGCAAGTCGCCCCATGGCGTATGGACTCTGCAGCACGCCCCGCGCTGACCGGGGTGAGTCTGGTGCCGCGCTCGGTCAGTCGCCAGCTTGTCACGGCGTTGCCGATTGCTATCTTATTTGTAGCTTCTTCCGCTTGTCTGGCAAGCGCTGGAGGCCCAAAAGATTGCAACAAGCCCGTGTACCTCACCTTCGATACGGGCCACATGGGAGTGGCTCCGCTCATCGCCGAGGTGCTGGCGCGCCAGCAGGTGCGGGTAACTTTCTTCGCGGCCCACGAGCGCACCCAGGAGGGCGACGGCAGCCTGGGGGAGCACTGGGCTCCCTGGTGGCGGGCCCGTGCGGCCGAAGGCCATGAGTTTGCGTCGCACACGTGGGACCACACCTACTGGCGTGCCGACCTGGGGGATGCGAAGAACCCCTCGTTCCGGGTCCGGCCATCGGCGGGTCCGCGTGCAGGGCAGGAGTATGTGCTGACGGCCGCGGGGTACTGCGAGGAAATCGCGCGTGCCGCGACCCGGTTGCAGGCCTTTACGGGGAAGCCTGCGCTGCCGTTGTTCCGGGCACCGGGCGGCAAGACCTCCACGCAACTGGTGGCGGCGGCGCGCGCGTGCGGCTATGCGCATGTGGGGTGGTCCCCGGCGGGTTTCCTGGGCGACGAGTTGGCTAGCGAAAAAGTGAGCAATGCCCAGCTTCTGCAAAAGGCCCTGCGGGATGTGCGCAGCGGCGATATCTTGCTGGCGCACCTGGGCATCTGGTCCCGCAAGGACCCTTGGGCCCCCGCCGTGCTGGAACCGTTGATTGTGGGACTCAAGGAGCGTGGATTCTGCTTTCGCACGCTGCGGGAGCACCCGGCCTACGCCCCCTCGCTGATGCGTTGACGGAGCCGGTGCGAGGGCAAACGAGAACAGTGCATGCCGGCCTGGCCCAAGGACGTGGCTGCGCAGGAGCGGATGGAGCGAGTGGTTATGGATTGGTTGGTCAACGGTTTTGATTCGGTGCAGCAGTGGCTTTTCGAGAGCGAGGTGCAGCCGCTGATGTTCTCCCTGGGGTTCGCCAGCCAGCTGGAAAGCGGCTACAAGGCGGCAGGCTGGGTGCTGGTAGGCGTGCTTCAGCTGGTGGTGATTGCGGCCGTGATCGGCCCTTTGCAGCGCTGGCGGCCCGTCGAGACCGTGACCGACCACGCCACGGTGCGCACCGACATCCTCTACACGCTGATCCACCGCCTGGGGTTGTTTCGCCTGGGCCTGTTTCTGACCCTTGAACCGGTGATGGAGTCCCTCTTCGGCACGATGCGGGTGGCCGGCATCACCACCTTCCAGCTGGATGGCATCTGGCCGGGCGTGACGGATCTGCCCTGGGTCAGCCTGCTGCTGTACCTTGTGGTGTTCGACTTTGTCGACTACTGGATTCACCGCGGGCAGCACCACTTCGAATGGTGGTGGCGCCTGCATTCCCTGCACCACGCCCAGCGCCAGCTGACGATGTGGAGCGACAACCGCACCCACCTGCTGGACGACCTGCTGCGCGACATCATCCTAGTGGTGGTGGCGCAGTTCATCGGCGTGGCGCCGGGGCAGTTCATCGCCATCGTGGCCATCACGCAGCTGAGCGAGAGTTTCCAGCATGCCAACTTGCGCGTGTGGTTTGGCCGCGTGGGCGAGCGCTTGTGGATCAGCCCGCGCTTCCACCGGCTGCACCACGCCATCGGCATTGGCCACGAGAGCGCCGCGCCGGAGCCGGCCGACGACGCCGCCCCCGGGCGCCGCAGCGTTCTGGGTGGACACAACTTTGGCGTGCTGCTGCCGTGGTGGGACATGCTGATGGGCACGGCCAATTTCGAGTTGCGCTACGACGCGACGGGCGTGCGCGACCAGGTGGAGCCCGGGCCCGACGGCCATTTGCGAGACTATGGCCGGGGCTTCTGGTCGCAACAATGGCGCGGCCTGCTGCGGCTGGTGGGCAAGGCCTAGCCGGCGGTGCAGGTGGCCGGCGAGGAGGCGGGTATGCTTGCCGGCATGGGATTGCTGCTAGATTCTTTTTGGCGTGCCGCCGCCTATTGCCTGCGGCCGCGCGTCATTGCGTTGTCCATCGTGCCGCTGGTGCTGATGGCTTTGCTTGCGATGGGGCTGGGCTACTTCTATTGGGATGCCGCCGTTCAGGCCATGCGGGGGCTGCTCGAAAGCTCCTCGGTGCTGACCAGTCTGTGGAGCTGGCTGCAAGGGTGGGGGCTGGGTGATGTGACCGCCGTGGTGGCGCCGCTCATGGTCGTGTTGGCGGCGGCGCCGTTGCTGGTGGTGGTGTCGCTCCTGGCGGTGGCCATCCTCATGACGCCGGCCCTCGTCGCACTGGTCGCCGACCGGCGGTTTCCGGACCTGGAGCGCAAGAAAGGCGGCTCGTTCCTCGCGAGCGTGGCCTGGTCGGTCAGCTCCACGGTGCTCGCGTTCATCGCGCTTCTGGTGTCGGTGCCCTTGTGGCTGGTGCCGCCCCTGGTCCTTGTGCTGCCCCCCTTGATCTGGGGATGGCTGACTTACCGTGTGATGGTGTTTGATGCCCTGGCCGAGCATGCCAGCAAGGAAGAGCGGCAGACGCTGCTGCGCCGCCACCGTGCAAGCCTGCTGGGCATCGGGGTGCTGACGGGCTATCTTGGCGCGGCCCCCAGCATCGTCTGGGCCTCCGGGGTGGTGTTTGCCGCGGCATTCTTTGTGCTGGTGCCGCTGGCAATCTGGATCTACACCCTGGTCTTCGCCTTTTCGTCGCTGTGGTTCATCCATTACGGGCTGGCCGCCTTGGACCAGCTGCGCGCAGAAACCGCAGCGGCGCAGCCGCCTGCAGCGACGCCGATGGTGCCCCCCGCGCCGGATGCCGCACCTGCGGCCCTGGAGCCGGTGCAGCCTGCCACCGGCGCGGCGGCTTTGCCCGGTCCCGAAACACTCCCGCCCCACGGAAACCCCGCAGCATGACCCCTACCTTTGGCCTCATCATCGTTGGCGACGAAATCCTCTCGGGCAAGCGCGCCGACAAGCACCTAGCGAAGGTGATTGAACTGTTGTCGGCCCGGGGGCTTTCATTGGCCTATGCCGACTATGTGGGCGACGATCCCGACCGCATCACCGCGACCTTGCAGCGGGCGTTCGCGTCCGGCGACGTGGTTTTCTCATGCGGTGGCATCGGTGCCACGCCGGACGACCACACGCGGCAGTGCGCCGCGCGGGCCCTGGGGCAGGAGCTGGTCCTGCACCCCGCCGCGGAAGCACTGATCCGCGAACGCATGCAGGATGTGGCACGGGAGCAGGGCGTGGCGTACGAGCCCGACCGTGCCGACAACGTGCACCGTCTCAACATGGGGGTGTTTCCGTCCGGGGCCCGCATCATCCCCAATCCCTACAACAAGATTCCGGGCTTCAGCTGCGACGGCAGCCGTGCCGGTGGGGCGGTCCATTTCGTGCCGGGCTTCCCCGTCATGGCCTGGCCCATGATCGAGTGGGTGCTGGACCAGCACTATGCCGCGTCGTTCAACCGTGCGCCGCAGACCGAGCACTCGGTGATTGTTTTCGGCGCGATGGAGGCGGCCTTGACGCCTCTCATGGAGCGCATTGAAAAAACGCATCCGGGCGTCCGCGTGTTCAGTTTGCCGAGCGTAGATCATCCACAATACGGCCGGCATATCGAATTGGGCGTCAAGGGGCCCGCACAGAGCGTTCCGGCCGCTTGGTGGGACCTGCACCAAGCGCTGCACGAAATTGGTGCAGATTGTGGCCCCGAATTGGTGCGCAACTTGTGATGCATGGTACGCGCCATTAAGGTGCACTGTTGTGGTGCGTGCTGGTGGGTGTACCGCTGGCAGCCGGCTTGCGGTGCTCCTTCCTAGTGCGGCGGCTGCACCCGGCTGGCACGCAACCTGCTTTTATTTCGACAAATCTCTTTTTTCAACAAGCGCTTTATCCAGGAGAACCTGATGGCCAAGACCGTTGCAGACGTGATGAAGATGGTGAAGGAAAACGAAGTCAAGTTCGTTGACTTCCGTTTTACCGATACCCGTGGCAAGGAACAGCACGTGACCGTGCCTGTGTCGCACTTCGATGAAGACAAGTTCACGTCCGGCCACGCATTCGACGGCTCTTCCGTGGCCGGCTGGAAGGGCATTGAAGCGTCGGACATGCAACTCATGCCCGACCCCAGCACGGCCAACATCGACCCCTTCTTTGAAGAAACCACGCTGTTCCTGCAGTGCGATGTGATCGAGCCGGGCGACGGCAAAGCCTATGACCGCGATCCCCGCTCCATCGCCAAGCGCGCTGAAGCCTACCTGAAGGCATCGGGCCTGGGCGACACGGCCTACTTCGGTCCGGAGCCCGAATTCTTCATCTTCGACGGCGTGCGCTGGAGCAATGAGCCCGGCCGCGTGTTCAGCGAGATCGAAGAATACGAAGCTCCCTGGAACTCGGGCGCCAAGCTCGAAGGCGGCAACCGCGGCCACCGTCCCACCACCAAGGGCGGCTACTTCCCCGTGCCCCCGGTCGACAGCACGCAAGACATGCGCGCCGAGATGGTCCTGATCCTCGAATCCCTGGGCATCCCGGTCGAAGTGTTCCACCACGAAGTGGCGGGCGCTGGCCAGAACGAAATCGGCACCAAGTTCTCCACCCTGGTGGAGCGTGCCGACTGGACCCAGGTCCTGAAGTACGTCGTGTGGAACGTGGCCAACGCCTACGGCAAGACCGCCACCTTCATGCCCAAGCCCTACGCTGGCGACAACGGCTCGGGCATGCACGTGCACCAGTCCATCTGGAAGGACGGCAAGAACCTGTTCGCTGGCGACGGCTATGCCGGCCTGTCGGACTTCGCGCTGTACTACATCGGCGGCATCATCAAGCACGCCCGTGCCCTGAACGCCATCACCAACCCCGGTACCAACAGCTACAAGCGCCTGGTCCCCGGCTTCGAAGCTCCTGTGAAGCTGGCCTACTCGGCCCGCAACCGTTCCGCTTCGATCCGCATCCCCTATGTGGCCAACCCCAAGGGTCGCCGCATCGAGGCACGCTTCCCCGATCCCTCGGCCAACCCGTACCTGTGCTTCTCGGCACTGATGATGGCGGGCCTGGACGGCGTGGAAAACAAGATCCATCCCGGCGAAGCCGCCACGAAGGACCTGTACCACCTGCCGCCCGAAGAAGACAAGCTGGTGCCCACCGTGTGCCACAGCCTGGACCAGGCCCTGGAGTACCTCGACAAGGACCGTGGCTTCCTGACCAAGGGCGGCGTGTTCTCCGACTCCATGCTGGACGCCTACATCGAGCTCAAGATGGGCGAAGTCACGCGCTTCCGCATGGCTCCCCACCCGGTCGAGTTCGACATGTACTACTCGCTGTGATGGCCTGACCTTCGTCGGTCCTCACACCCTCCAAAGGCGGCCTTGTGCCGCCTTTTTTCATGGCCTGCCGGGGCTTGCGCGCGGTGCGCAGGAACCGGGCCTGGAGCGTTGTGTCCTTGCACAAAGTCCACCCAATGCCCGCTGGTGTTGGATTGGCGCCGCGTGGGGATTGGGGGATACTCCCCGTTTCCCTGCATGCAGTTGCAGTGCGAGGACATTTGAATGAAGAAATCGCTCTCCGTCTCCCTGTGGTTCCTGGCCGCACTGGCAGCCTCTGCCGCAGGGGCGCAAGACCGCATCTACCGCTGCGGCAACGAATACACCAACAACGCCCAGCTGGCCAAGGAGCGTGGCTGCAAGCTGATGGAGGGCGGCAACGTGACCGTGGTGCAGGGCACCCGCCCGCAGGGCCAGGGCGCCGCGTCTGCGCCGGCCAGCAGCGGCGGCGGCAGCGCGACCCCGGCATCGCCGCCTTCGGCGCCGCGGGTAACCTCCAACGACCAGAAAGCCCGCGACTCCGATGCGCGCGCGATCCTGGAGGGCGAGCTGCGCAAGGCCGAGGCGCGCCACGCGGAACTCCTCAAGGAATACAACAACGGCGCCCCCGAGCGCAATGCGCTGGACCTGCGCAACCCCCAGCGCTACATCGAGCGGACGGCGGAACTCAAGGCCAGCGTGGCGCGCAGCGAGAGCGACATCGCCGGCATCAAGCGTGAAATCGCCCGCCTGCCCGCACCGTAAAGCCCGGATGTCGTACTGCGCTGCAATGACCTTGGCAGCTCGGTGCGCCCTCAGTGACCGGCGGCCTGCCTGCTCCGGCCGGGCCAGCGCGCACCTCGCCGCGTGAGCGGCGGCAGGTCAGGCAAGCGGGTCCATTCCTTGCTGGATAGATTGCCGTGAACTCCTTGCCGCCCCTTCCCGACCCTTCTTCGCCCGACATGGAGCGCTTCCATTCGCTGGATCTCATGTCGACCCTTGTGGCCGTGCTGCGCGCCGACGGCGCCGTGCAATTTGCCAATGCAGCGTTGGAAAACGCGCTGGGCCTGTCGCGCCGCACGCTGGAAGGGGTGGATTTCTCCACGTTCTTCACCGACCCCGCCTTGTTGCAGACCGCGCTGGCCGGTGCGCGGGGCAAGGACTTTGCGGCCTTGCGCTACGAAGCCAGCCTCAAGCGCCAGCATCAGGACCCCGTGCCCGTGCACGTGAGCGTGGCCGATGCCGAGCAGGCCGGGGAAATCCTGGTCGAACTGTGGCCGCTGGAGCAGCAGGCGCGGCAGGACCGCGAGGAACGCATCCTGGACCAGGCGCAGGCCAACAAGGAGCTGATCCGCAACCTGGCCCATGAAATCAAGAACCCGCTGGGCGGCATCCGCGGTGCCGCGCAACTGCTGGAGATGGAGCTGGAGAACCGCGAGCTCACCGAGTACACGCAGGTCATCATCCACGAGGCGGACCGGCTGCAGAGCCTGGTGGACCGGCTGCTCGCGCCGCACCGCCACCCCCACCTGGTGGGCGACGTCAACATCCACGAAGTGTGCGAGCGGGTGCGCTCCCTGGTGCTGGTGGAGCACCCGCACGGGCTCAAGGTCCTGCGCGACTACGACACCTCCATCCCCGAATTCCGGGGGGACCGCGCGCAGCTCATCCAGGCGGTGCTCAACATCGTCCAGAACGCCGCCCAGGCGCTGGCCGAGCGCATCCAGGCTGGAGACGCTGTCATCACGCTGCGCACGCGCGTGGCCCGGCAAGTAACCTTTGGTCGCCAACGCTATCGCTTGGCACTGGAATTGCATGTCATCGACAACGGACCGGGCGTGCCCGACGCGATCAAGGAGCGGATTTTCTACCCGCTGGTGTCGGGTCGGGACGGCGGGTCAGGACTGGGGCTGACGCTGGCACAAACCTTTGTGCAGCGGCACCATGGATTGATCGAATGCGACAGCGTGCCGGGTCGCACCGACTTCCGCATCCTGATCCCCTTGCCCTGAGGTCCCAGACACGCAACACAGGGAAGGTAAGAAAAACATATGAAGCCGATCTGGATAGTGGATGACGACCCCTCGATCCGCTTCGTGCTGGAGAAGGCGCTGGCGCGCGAGAACTTGCCCACGCGCAGCTTCACGCACCCGCGGGAGGTGCTGGATGCGCTGGCCGACGTAACGCCCGGCGACCCCGCGCGGCAGGGGCCGCAGGTGCTGGTGAGCGACATCCGCATGCCGGGGGGCTCGGGCCTGCAGCTGCTGGAAAAAGTGCGGGAGCTGCAGCCTGGCCTTCCGGTGATCATCATGACGGCCTACTCCGACCTGGACAGTGCCGTCTCCGCCTTTCAGCGGGGCGCATTCGAATACCTGCCCAAGCCGTTCGACCTGCCCAAGGCGGTGGAGCTGATCCGGCGCGCCGTGGAGGAAAGCCAGCGCGAAGAGGTCACGGAGGAGCGCCAGACCGAAGCCCCCGAGATGCTGGGCCAGGCGCCCGCCATGCAGGACGTGTTCCGCGCCATTGGCCGGCTGAGCCAAAGCCAGGTCACGGTGCTGATTACCGGCGAATCCGGTTCGGGCAAGGAGCTGGTGGCGCGCGCGCTGCACAAGCATTCGCCCGTGTCGGACGGCCCCTTCGTGGCCATCAACACGGCGGCCATTCCCAAGGATTTGCTGGAGTCTGAACTTTTCGGCCACGAGCGCGGCGCTTTCACCGGGGCGCAGACGCAGCGGCGCGGGCGCTTCGAGCAGGCCGAGGGCGGCACCTTGTTCCTGGACGAAATCGGCGACATGCCTTTTGACCTGCAGACCCGCCTGCTGCGCGTGCTGTCGGACGGGCAGTTCTACCGCGTGGGCGGCCATGCGGCCGTGAAGGCCCATGTGCGCGTGATTGCTGCCACCCACCAGGACCTGGAAAAGCGCGTCAAGGAAGGGGGCTTCCGCGAGGACTTGTTCCACCGCCTCAACGTGATCCGCCTGCGCCTGCCCGCGCTGCGCGAGCGGCACGAGGACGTGCCCGTGCTCACCCGCCATTTCCTGCAGCAGAGCGCACGGCAGCTGGGCGTGGAGCCCAAGCGCATTTCCGACGCCGCGCTGGCGCGGCTGGAACAGTTTGCCTTTCCCGGCAACGTGCGGCAGCTGGAGAACATTTGCCACTGGCTCACGGTAATGGCGCCGGCCCAGGTGATTTCCCTGCAGGACCTGCCGCCCGAAGTGCTGGAGGCGCCCCTCTACCAGCCGCCGCAGCGCGCGGGCGGCGAACCATCGGGCACATCGGCCGTGGCGGGGGCGGTGACGCTGGGCGGACCGAACCCGACGCCGGCCGTGCCGTCGCCAGAACTGCCCAGCGCGGCGCAGGCCGCAGCGCAGCACTCCGCGGCGGCCTTGCCGGTCGGCAGCGCTACCGCAGCACCTGTGCCGTCTGCGGTTGCGCCGGCCGCCTCGGCGGCGTGGGGCGGCGGCGTGCCGGTCGGCGTTGCCGAGACCTCTGCGCAGAGCAGCCCGGCCTCCGGCCACACCTGGGAACAGGCGCTGGAAACGGAGGCCCAGAAGCTGCTTGCGGGCGGCCAGCCCGAAGTGTGGGATGCGCTGACGCGCCGCTTCGAATCGCGACTCATCCGCACGGCACTGTCGGCCACGCATGGCCGGCGCATGGAGGCAGCGCAGCGGCTGGGCATTGGCCGCAACACCATCACCCGCAAGATCCAGGAACTGGGCCTGGATGCGCCGGATGAGGCATGAAAAGTGGCTCTAGCGCTTATGTAGTAAGCGCAAGCAGCTATATTATTTGTAGCAAATAGAAGGGCGACACCACAGGGTGCCGCCTCTGCGACCCAGGCCCCGGCGCTGCGGTGTTCCGCCACTGCGGCGCTGGGTGGCGTCCTACATCCAGGCCCTCCATGGGCCGACCCGACCCTCCGTAGGTGACTTCAACAATGAAGGCACTGTCAACCAACCGGAGAGCTTCTATGTCGGATTTCAACGATGCCAACCGCGACCCTTTGACCAATGAACCGGGCGCCCATCCTGTCGGAACCGGGGTGGGGGCCGCAGTGGGCGGCGCGGCTGCCGGTGCCGCGGCGGGGGCCTTGGGCGGCCCCGTCGGCGCAGCGGTGGGCGGCGTGGCCGGTGCCGTGGCCGGCGGCCTGGCCGGCAAGGCTGCGGCCGAAGCCGTCAACCCCACCGAAGAAGACGCCTACTGGCGCGAAAGCTACCAGCGCGAGCCCTACTACGTAGGGGGCCGCACCTACGACCAATACCGCCCCGCTTATGAACTGGGCTGGTCGTCCGTGGGCCGCTACGAAGGCGACTTCGACGCGGTGGAACCCCGCTTGGCCGACGACTGGCGCGCCCGCCATTCGGACGGCCTGGCCTGGACAGATGCCCGCCCCGCCACCCGGGCCGCGTGGGAGCGCGCGTCGACCCGCATGGGCGATGACCGCCCCATGGAGGTCCTGGATACCGACGACGTGGTCGATGTGCTCAACGACCTGATCGAGTCAGCCCGCGACGGTGAATATGGCTTCATGTCGTGCGCCGAGCATGCCGACTCCGCGCAGCTCAAGAGCGTGTTCCAGCGCCATGCGCAGGAGTGCGCCGCTGCTGCGGTGGAGCTGGAGCATGAGATCCGCCGCCTGGGCGGGGAGCCGGCCTCTGGCGGCACGGTGGCGGGGGCGCTGCACCGCGGCTGGGTGTCCGTGAAGTCGGCCCTGTCCATCCGCGACGACAAGGCTGTGCTGCAGGAATGTGAGCGCGGCGAAGACGCGGCCGTGGCGCGCTACCGCAAGGCACTGAAGAACGGGCTGCCAGCCGACGTGCGCACACTGGTGGAACGCCAGGCACAAGGCGCGCAGCGCAACCACGACGAGGTGCGCGCACTGCGCGACAGCTTTCGTGCCTGATCGCCTGCCGGTCTCGTGAGGGCGCAGGGCGCCGGGCCAGTCGCACCCGCGGGACCTTAGCCGTTGTACGGCGGTCCTTCCGTTGTGCCGTTGGAAAGAAAGCCACAGCTGCTTCCGCAGCCTGTGGCTTTCTTTTTGTTTGCTGCGGGAGCCCACTGCAGTGCGGGGGGCTACCCCGCTTTCCTGGCTCCTCAGGCCAGCGTGGCCACCACCGGGGCGTGGTCGCTGGGCTGCGGGTTCTTGCGGGGCGCGCGGTCTACCACGCAGGCCGTGACCAGCGGCCTGAGCGCTTCGCTCACCAGGATATGGTCGATGCGCAGGCCCCGGTTCTTCTGAAACCCCAGCATGCGGTAGTCCCACCAGGAATAGGTCTTCTCCGGCTGCTCGAACAGGCGGAACGCATCGGTCAGCCCCAAGGCCAGCAGATCCTGGAAATGCTGCCGTTCCTCCACCGTATGGTGGATGGTGTCCTTCAGACCCACCGGATCGAACGAGTCCCGGTCTTCCGGCGCCACGTTGAAGTCGCCCACCAGCGCCAGGCGCGGGTGGGCCTGCAGTTCCTCGCGCAACCAGCGGTGCAGGGCGGTCAGCCACAGCATCTTGTACGCAAACTTGTCCGTGCCCGGCGCCTGACCGTTCACGAAGTAGCCGTTCACCAGCCGCAGCGGCCCCGACGGCGTGGCCAGCGTGGCGGCAATCACACGGGCCTGCTCGTCATCGTGGCCCGGGATGTTGCGCACCACGTCGCTCAGCGGGTGGCGGCTGAGGATGGCCACACCGTTGTAGGTCTTCTGGCCAAAAGCCACCGACTCGTAGCCCGCTTCTTTCAGCGCATCGAAGGGAAACTTGTCATCGGTGAGCTTGAGCTCCTGCAGGCACAGCGCGTCCACCGGGTGGGCGGCCAGCCAGGCCAGCACCTGGGGCAGGCGGACGGACAGGGAATTGACGTTCCAGGTGGCAATTTGCATTTGATGAAAATCCTTTTGTGAATCAACGGGTGGGTGATCCCGTTGCTGAGAATATGGGCTGAGCTACCCAGAAGGGGGGACCCGATTCCAGGCCGTGAGAAATTGCGCGCCGCCGGGATGCTACCCGCCATTGTGTGTGCCACGCGAAGCGAGGTGTTCGGCCAGCTTTTTACCGAGCAGCACAAGTGCGTGCAGCGGTCGGGCAGAGGGGCCGGCCCGGTCGGACGGATCGGCGGGAAAAGCGCTGACAACCGGGCGTCGGCAGCAGGGCGAGAGTGGGGGCATCGCAAGGAGACCCAGATGCGCAAGACCACCGTTCCTTTGATCGCCGCAGCAGCGCTGACGGTTGCCACGACCGTTGCGGCGCAGGGCGTGAACTCGCTGCCGCAGGCGGCACCGGGCGTTCCGCCGCCCCAGACGACCTCGCCGGACGACTCGGCAACGCCCTCGCAGACGCCGGCTGCGCCGCCGGCCCAGACCCCTGCAGAGACCCACGCCGCCCCGCCCGTAGCACCGCCGGCTGCCACCGTGAGGCCGTCGGAAACCGGCGCACCCACGCCGGGCGTGGGCGCTGATCGCGCCCTGGCTCCGCGGCAACCAGTGGTGGGCGGGTCGAGTGCCGTTCCCGTTCCCTCGCCGCCCGGCGCGCAGCCAGTGGCGCCCGGCATGCCGAGCACTCCCGTCACACCCGCCCCTGCGGCGCCGGCCGCGCCGGGCGCACCGGGCGGCGGCCCCGTCTACCAGATCAAGCGCTGAACCCGCGCGGGCAGCAGCCGGAGCTCGGGCCACTGGGTTGGGCGCTGGCGTGTACGGCTCGGCAGGCGCAAGCCTTTGATGGGTGGAGCCGCCGTGGAATCAGCGCAAGCAGCTATCAAATAGTGAGCGCCGGGCAGACGCCGCCCAAGTGCGGCAGTCAGCTGGCGCGCACGTAGGTTGCAAAGCTGAAGGGCAGCCCGTTGTTGCTGACGTGGTGGGTGCGCGCGGCTTCCGTCCATTCGGGGCCGAGCGTGGGGGCGTAGGCGTCGCCCTCGAAATCCTGCGCCAGTTCCGTGGCTTCCACCCGGTCCGCCAGGGGCAGGGCTTCGGCGTAGATCTGTGCGCCGCCGATCACCCACACCGTCTGGCCTGCGGCACTGCACTGTGCCAGCGCGTCCTGCAGGCTGGCGGCGCGTTGGGCGCCCGCGGCTTCCCAGCCGGGCTGGCGCGTCACCACGATGTTGGTGCGCCCGGGCAGCGGCCGAAAGCGCGGGGGAAGCGAATCCCAGGTCTTGCGGCCCATCACCACGGGGCAGCCGAGCGTGAGCTGCTTGAAGTGCGCCAGGTCCTCCGGCAGGCGCCAGGGGATCTTGTTGTCGCGGCCGATCACGCCGTTGGCGGCGCGGGCGTAGATGAGGTGCAGCGGCATGGCGGTCTTTCGTGCGTGTAGGCGGAGGTTTAGATGTGCAAGGCGGCCAAAGCACCCACGCCCAGGCCCACGGCCGCGACGCCGTACATGCCCCATTCCAGCCACTTTTTCTTGGTCAGCAGTGCAATGGCGGCCAGGGCAATGGCCACCTGCAGCGCGGTGGTGGCCTGGGCCCAGCGGTGGTGCTGGTGCATCTGCGCTTCGCTCTGCTGGTCAAAGGCGTGCGCCTCGGCTTCCAGCTTTTCCGCCGCGGTCTTGATGTCGTTCTTTTCCTTCTCGTACCGGTCAATCTTGGCCTGGTACTTGGCTTTTTCCGTTTCGGCCGGGGTCAGGTCGCGCGCCAGCTCGGCCAAGCTTTGCTTGGTGCTCTTGGACTGGAAGTAATTCCACTGGTTGGAGGCCTCGGTCTTCTTGATGGCCGCATCGTTTTTCATCAGGCCCGCGTTGGCCTGCGTGGCGCCGCCCAGGTAGGCAAAGATGGCGCCCACCGTGGCGACGATGGCCGTGAACATGGCGATCTTGTTGGTCGAAGAGGCGTGGTGGCCGCCGGTGTCGCCGCCGTGGGGCGCTGCGTCATGGTGGCCATGGGTGGCGTGCTCGACCGCGTGGTCGTGGGGGCCGTGTACGTGGAATCCGCCGGAAGACATGGGAGTGTGGAAAAAGCGTTGGAGGGTTTATTGAAAAAGGCGCGCACTGCCCGGGGCCGTGCCGGCAGGGTTCGGCCCCAGGGGCGGGCTGCCGTGGGGCCGCTGTCGTGGGGGGATCAAACCGCCACCGGGGCCTTGATGGCCGGGTGGCACTGGTAGTCCACCACCTCAAAATCCTCGTACTCGTAGTCGAAGATGCTGTCGGGCTTGCGCTTGATGTTCAGCACGGGGTAGGGGTAGGGCGTACGCGCCAGCTGGGTTTGCACCTGTTCGTGGTGGTTGCTGTAGATGTGGCAGTCGCCGCCCGTCCAGATGAAGTCGCCCACGTCCAGGTCGCATTGCTGGGCCACCATGTGGGTGAGCAGCGCATAGCTGGCGATGTTGAAGGGCACGCCCAGGAAGATGTCGGCGCTGCGCTGGTACAGCTGGCAGCTCAGCGTGCCGCGCCCGCCGGGCACTTGCGCCGGCGCCACGTAGAACTGGAAGAACGCGTGGCAGGGCATGAGCGCCATCTTGTGCAGCTCGGCCACATTCCACGCGCTCACGATGATGCGGCGCGAGTCGGGGTTGGTTTTCAGCGTCTTGATGACGTCGCTGATCTGGTCGATGTGCCCGCCGTCCGGCGTGGGCCAGCTGCGCCACTGCACGCCGTACACGGGACCCAGGTCACCGTCCTCGCGTGCCCACTCGTCCCAGATGGTCACACCACGCTCTTTGAGCCAGTTGTTGTTGCTCGATCCCGTCAGGAACCACAGCAGCTCCTGGATGATGGATTTGAGGTGCACCTTCTTGGTCGTGACCAGCGGAAAACCCTCCTTCAGGTCAAACCGCATCTGGTGGCCGAACACGCTGGTCGTGCCCGTGCCCGTGCGGTCCGACTTGTGCACGCCGTGGGTGAACACATGGCGCATGAAGTCTTCGTACTGGGAGCGCACGGGGCGGCTGGCGGGGGCGGCTGGGGCGTGGTTCATGGCGTGCAGAGCGGATGCGGAAGGGGCCGCGCGGACGGGGCGTGATGGGGCGGGTTGCGCTGCCAGGGCGGCGCTTGCAGCACCGCGCGATTTTATGCGCGCGGAGGCGCCTGCCGGGCTGCGGGCGGAATTTGCATCCAGGCCTATCCATCAAGCACTGACGGGGGGTTGTCTGGGGAAGGGGCGAGTTGCTGAGGGTCGCGCCAACGCGGCGCTCTAGACTATTAATTACTGATGCAAATCAATTTTTATCGCTGGGATGAATGTTCAGCAGTCCGTCAACTGATGGATGGATATTCAGTGATGCTGTTCTTTTTGAGGCTGGTGACATTTTTTAATGACTATGCGACTGATTTTCTGGGGTATTTGACGATATTTGACAATGCTGCGGTGCAGCATTTTGAAAGTGCGTGCTGGAATTGCAGAAATGTTTCCTATAAGGGCCTTTCTTCGGCCGCACCGTCCAGTAGGCGGTACGCCGAGGCAAGCTTGAGGACTGTCTGGCTTGGTATTGAAACCACTGGGTGCACCCATGAAAAAAAAGACTCCTGTTTCCCGGCATACGCTCACCCTGCTGCAAGGTGCGCTGGCGGGAGCGTTCTCCGTGATGTCCGCCGGAGGCGCCTGGGCCGCGCCGAATGTTTGGCAAGGGCCTGGAGACGTGACGGCTGGGGCTTCTTGGTCGACCGGGGCGGTATTCACTTCCGGGGCGGCGAATATTGTCAATTCGTCATCGCCGGCTGCATGGTGGAATGTAGGCAGCACCAACTCGTCGTTTTATACCAACGGCCTGTACGTAGGTTATGGCAGCGGTAACGCCGGGACTCTCAACATTACGGGCGGGCCCAACAACGGCGGCATGAATGCGAGTGCGCCGGATGACACCAGCATGCCCCCCCCTGGCGGCTCTTGATCCCACTTTCCGTGTGGGAGATGGCGGAGGGGTGGGTACCGTCAACATTGATGTGAGTGCACCTGTAACCTCAGTCCTCGATACCTACCGGCTCGGTATGGACTCCTTGGGCGTCGGACTGGGCGCTGGTAGTACCGGACAGGTCAACCTGCTGGGTGCCGGAAAAAAGGTGGAAGAGCAGGGGTTTAACTCGCCCAACAGTGCTGCAGTCGGCGCTTTTTTTCAAAACACCTACGTGGGGCAAGCAGGAGGCAGCGGGCAACTCAACATCAATGGTGCAGGGCTGGAGCTGGTCACTTCCGAAGGCAATATCGGGTCGACTTCCATCAAGTACTTTGCCGTGGGCGAGGGCGCGGGAAGTACGGGGTCCGTCAACGTGCTGGGCAGCGGCAAGCTGGCTTCCGGCGACCCGATTTACAAGAACACGTCGGGCGGCGGGACCGTTCTGCCTTTCAATTTCATCGGCAAGGCGGCGGGCACGGGCGTGATCACGGTCCAGCCGACGACTGGCAGCTACACCAACCAGGCGGATTTCTACGGTGGACTATCTGTCGGGAGCACGGGGGGCAATGGCGCGCTCAATGTGCTGGCCGCCGGAAAGTCCCTCATCACCAATGGCATGACCTACGCCAGCTCGCCGGGCGCTTGCCAAGTCTCCAGCCCTTCGAGCTATCCCTTGGCGCCCGCCCCGCTGCAGATCAGCGCGGACGGCGCTTCCACCGGGCTGGTTCGGGCCACGGGCAGCAGTGCCCAATTGCTGGTGTCGGGCAAGACGACCAACAATTTCAACCCCACGCCTGCACAGTTGGTGCAGGAGCACCACATTGGCCGGATTCAAATAGGCTCGGGGGGCACTCTGGTCACGGCCGATGCCGCCACCGTCAAGGTGGGCGTGAGTCGTTTGCTGGCGCAAGCCCCCGTGGGTGGCAGTATGTACGGCTATACCACCAACACCACCGTGGGCGGTATGGGCCCCATCAACGTGACAGGCGCGGGCAGCGTGGTCTACGGCTCCGAAACCGCCACGGCCACGGCCCCCGGCACCATCGAAGCCTCGCAGATCAGCCTGGCGGACGCCACCTCGCAGCTTCGCTTCAACCACACCAGCAGCATCAGCTTCAACCTGCCCCTGGCCGGCAGCGGCACCGTGGTGCAGCAAGCAGGCACCACCACCATCTCGCCCACGCTGGCCGGGCTGCCCGCACTGGACCCGGCCCTGTGGCAGTACGAC
>NZ_JAJTBB010000019.1 GCF_021287135.1 Acidovorax sp. | reverse complement strand
GCGACACGCTGGCAACCGACGCGACCTGCGGCCAGGTGCCCAGCACCTTCAGCTCGGCACGGTAGCCGGTGCGCGTGTCGGGGCCGGTGCCGTGGCCCGGGGCCGCCTGCTCGGCCAGCACCACGGGCATCAGGCTGGGGCTGGCACTGCGCTGGGCAGACAGGGGAATCTGCGCGGTCCACACGCTGCCGTTCCAGGCCTGGCCCCAGGGCGCGGCGTTGTCGATGACGCCGCTGGCCTCGGGGAACAGGTCCAGCACCCGCCCGCGCAGGGCCACGGGCAGGCCGTGCACGCTGATCTGCAGGGCGTGGTCGTCGGTGATGCGGGCCTGGCTGTCGGGCAGCACGCCCTGCGTGTCGGCCAGCAGGGGCCGGGGCTGGGCCTGGGCCGCGGCCTCGAACGCGGCGGCGTTCAGCGCCGTGGTGCTCTTGAGGGGCAGCTGCAGGGTGAAGTCGCCTTCTTCCGGGATGCACTCCTTGCGGCACACCAGCCAGGTGGCGTGGAGCTTGACGGTGACGTCCTGCGCCAGCGGGCCGGGCGCAAAGGTGCTGGCCACCGTGACCGGCACCGGCAGCAGCACCGTGCCTTCGTAGCCGTAGTTGGCCAGCGTGCCGATGGGAATCTTGCGGGGCAGCGGCCAGGCGATCTCGCCCGCGTCCAGCCCCGGCGGCAGCTGCCAGGCCAGCTCGGTGGGCAGGCCGGAATCGCCGGGGTTGCGCCAGTAGGTGTGCCAGCCCGGCTGGTGGGTGATCTGCAGGCCCAGCCACAGCGGCTGGCCGGGCGCCACGCCCTGCGGCGCGTGGGCGACCAGGTCGGCGCGCACGTGGGGCGTGGAAACGCCGCTGGTGCCCTGGCCTGAGGATTTGGTGGGAAATTGGGCGCTAGCGCTTGTCCATAAAGCGCTGGCAGCTATCAAAAAGAGAGTGACGACAACGTGTCGGAGCGGGCGGTGCGGCATGGTTGCAGTGTGGGAGCGGGGTGGGTGGGTTTGGTTCCGGCGCTGCGGAGGTCCCCGCAGCCCGCATTGTCGTCCCGCCCGGCCGCCCGGCCGCCCGGCCGCCCGCAGGCACGCGGGGGCGTGCGTGCCCCAGGGCGGGGCGGGCGAACCCGCGCCCGCCGGCGCAGCGCGCTGGCCTGCTACGTTCCCAGCGACAGCTCCGCGTGCGGCTGCCACTTGTCCGCTGGCTTGGGGTCGGCCTTGGGCGCGGCGATGAACAGCCGCTCCGCCGGCACCTTCTGCGCGGCCAGGTAGTCGCGCACGGCCTCGCCGCGCGCTTGGGCCAGTTCGGCAGACATGGCCTGCGTGGCGGGCTGGTTGGCGATGAGCAGGGCCTCCATCTCCGGCACCGTGAGGTCCTTGGCCAGGCCCACCAGATTGCGCGGCTTGGGGATGTCGGCGCGGCGGTACACCGCCTTGAGCAGGTCCGGGTACTCGGCGTCCGACACGGGGGTGGCGTCGTCCGGGCTGGCGCGGCGCTTTTCGGCCAGTACGCGCTGGCGCAGGCGCTCGCGCTGCAGGCCCTCGCGCTCGTCCTGCAGGCTGGCCAGGCCGGTCACGGTGAGCTTGAGCGCGGGGCGGTCGCCCAGGGCCTTGGCCACCTTGTCCAGGCGTTGCTGCGCCTCGGGGGTGAGCGTGGCGCTGCCGGGGGCGAACGCCACGTTGCTCATTTCCTCGCCGCCGCCGAAAGCATTGGCCAGCAGCGCGAACGGCGCCGTCAGGGCCTTGCCGATCAGGTTCAGGATGATGCGGCCGATCACCGGGCCCAGGCGGAACTGCGGGTCGTTCAGCGAGCCGCTGATGGGCAGGTCCAGGTCGATCACGCCGTTGCGGTCGGCCAGCAGCGCCACGGCCAGCTTCACGGGCAGGCTGGCGGGCGCGCCCTGCACGGGCTCGCCGAAGGTCAGCTGGTTCAGCACGAGCCGGTTGCTGGCCGTGAGCTGGCCGTTGGGCAGCACCTTGTAGGTCACGTCCATGCTGAGCTTGCCGCGCTCGATGCCGTGGCCTGCGTACTTCACCGCATAGGGGCTCAGCGGCGGCAGTTCCAGGCCCCGCACCGCGCCCACGATGTCCAGCGCCAGCGGCTTGGCCAGCGGGTTCAGCTTGCCCGTGACTTCCAGCGAGGCCGAGCCCTCGGCCCGGCCGCGCAGCTCCAGGTCGGCCAGCACGGGCTCGCCGCCCGGCGCCTGCGAGGAGAAGGCGCTGAGCCGGCCCGTCAGCTCCGACAGGTCGGCGGAGTAGTTGGGCTTGATGAAGAAGTCGGAAAACGCGACGCGGCCGTTGACCAGGCTCACCGGCCCGAACTGCACCACCGGCGCCAGCGGGTTGGCCTGCGCCACGGCGGCGGGGGCGGATGCGGCAGAGGCCGGCGCGGCGGCCACGGCAGCAACCGGAGCGGAGGCTGCGGGCGCGGACGCCGGTGCCGCGGCCGGGCCGGCAGCGCTGGCCGCGGCATTGGCGGCGCGGGCCTCTTCGGGCGTCTTGGCGATGTCGCTCAGGTTGATGCGCCCGGCCTCGTTCACCGTGATGCGCGCAAAGAAATCCACCAGGCTGGTTTCCTTGACCTCCACGCGCGGCGCGGTGCCGGGCGCGGTAGCCACGGCCAGGCCGCGCAGGTTCAGGCTCTTCCAGGCCAGCAGTTCCTCGCCCACCTGGGCTTCGGTCTTGGGCGTGGAGGCGGCGGTGCTGTTGGCCTTGAGGTCTTCCACCACCGCATCGCCGGCCAGGCGCAGGCTCAGTCCCTTGTCGGACTGCGAGGCGCTGACCTGCCCCCGGTAGCCCACGTCGGCGCGCAGCAGTTCCACGGCCAGCTGGCCGGCCAGGTAGCCGTCCAGCGCATGCAGCGGCAGCCGCGTGGCCTCCAGCTTGCCCTGCGTGGCCAGCGGCTGCAGCGCCAGCGTGCCCTGGTAGTCGAGCTTGCCGGCGGCGGCAGCCTTGCTGCCCCGGCCGGGCACCGCCGCGCGGGCCGTCAGCTGAACGGGCTCCGGCTTGCTGCCGTCGGTGGCCAGATTGCGGGCCGAAAGGCCCAGGGCCGTCAGCTCCAGCGCCACCGGGCGGGGCTGGGCGTTGTCGGCCAGGCTGACGGTACCGTCCTGCACCGAGAGTTCGGCCACGCGCAGCTTCCAGGGCGTGGCGGAGCGCTGCGTAGCCGCAGGCTCGGCGGCCTGCGTGGCGCCTTGCGCCGGGGCGGCCTTGAGCCAGCGCTCGAACATCCAGCGCCCGTCGGCGCCGCGCTCCACGGCGATCTGCGGGCGGTTGAGCGCTAGGCGCTCCAACGTGGCGGTGCGCGCGTCCAGCGGCACCTGGGCGCCCGCCAGCTCCAACTGGCCCAGGCCCGCGAGCGTGGACTTGCCCTGCCGCAGCGCCAGCTGTTCCAGCACCAGCGGGCCGGCCGTGAGGGTGACGCCGGTGGCGCCGCTCTGTGCGCCCTGCGCGGGCTGGGCCGGTGCCTCCCACTGCACGCCCACGTCGCCAGTGAGCTGGCCGGAGACGGCAGGCTCCAGCACCTGGGCCAGGTAGGGGGCGGCCAGCTGCAGCGGCAGCGCCTTCAGCGTGGTGGTGACGCGGGCCTTCTGGTCGGTGGCCTCGCCCGCAAACTGCAGCGGGCTGCCCTGCAGGTTCAGGCTGCCCTGGAAGGTGAGCGGCTTGGCCCAGGGCAGGGCCAGGCCGGACGCGTCCAGCGTGAGGTCCGTGGCCTGCAGCGCGGCCGCCGGGCGCGTGGACTGGTCCGCCCAGCGCACGGTGCCGCCGCGCACGGCGGCCGTGGCCACTTCCACCGTCCAGGCGGGTGCCGCCGGCTTGGGCGCTGCGGCCGATGCCTTGGAGGCCTTGGATGCCTTGCTGCGGGGCTGGGGCGCCGGCGCGGGGGCTGTGGCCCTGGATTCGCCGGCCGGGGACGCCGCCAGCTGCGCCAGGTTGATCTGCCCCGCCGCATCGCGCGTGGCGGTGAGCACCGGCCCCGTCAGTTCGACGTGTTTCAGGCGCACCACCTGTTCCAGCGGGCGCACGTCGTCCATGTCGATGGCCAGGCGCTCATAGCTCAGCAGGTCGGCGCCCTGGCGGTCGGCCACGCGCACGCCGCGGGCGGCCACCGTGCCGGTAAGCTTCACGGCCATGCGCGGGTGCTGTTCGAAGGCCACCTTCACATCGGCGTCCAGCGTGGCGCCCTGCACCTTGACCGGAAGGCTTGCGGGCAGGTAGCCCAGGTAGGACGCGAGGTTCAGCCCGTCCAGGCGCAGGTGGGCGTCCGTGTGGCCAGTTTGCGCAAATGGCGTGCCCTCGGCCGACGAGTCGAAGGCACTGCCATCGAGCGTGAACGCAAGGCGCGGCTCCACCTTGATTTCGCGCTGCGACGGCAGGGTGCTGATGAACGGCACGTTGAGCGTGAGTGCGCGGACCTGGTGGGTGCTGCCCACCGTGCGGTCGGTGAAATCGATGCTGCCGCCGGTGAGCGCCAGGTTGTAGAGCGCCAGCCGCGCGGGCCCCTTGTCGGGCTCGGGCTCGGGCTCGGTGGGGCGCGCGGTGACCTTGGCCAGGATGTCGTCCACGTCGTAGTGCCCGTCGCCCAGGTGCGTGAGGCGCAGCACCGGGTTCTCGACGGTGAAGGCGTCCACCACCGGCGCCAGGCGCAGCAGCGATTGCAGCTCGCCGTCGGCATAAATGCGGCCGATGGTCAGCTGCGGGGGCGCGCCCTCGGCGCCGGCCACGGTCACGTCGCGCAGCGCGAGCTCCAGGCTCCACGGCCGGAAGTCCAGCGCGCCGATCGTCACCTGGCGGCCCAGCTGCTCGGAGGCCGCACGCTCCAGCGGCCCCTTGGCCAGGGGCGGAACGGCCAGCCAGGCCAGCAGCCACAACGCGCCCAGCCCCGCCACGGCGCGCAGGGCAGGGCGGAACCAGCGGTGCTGGCGCAGGGTGGCAAGGGAAGCGGGGGCGGAACGCAGGGAAGTCGGCATGGCGGAAGGCTGTGGTGGCGGCGTGGCGCGCCGGCGGGGGCTCCAGGGCGCGGGGCACCGGAGCGCCAAGGCGCGCGGGCGCTATTGTCCCCGGCGGCCGTCCGGCCGCGTAAACCATTGCAACGGGCGCGTTGCGTCAGTTCAATATTGTTGACATTGGCAGTTCAGGGGGCAAAGCCCAGCACCACCCTGCGTGTGGTGGGTCTTCGGGGGAGGCTTCTGGTGCGCACCCACTTGCGCTGCGCGCAAATGAGTGCACCCCAAAGAAAAGCGCTTTCGCTTCGCTCACTGGGCAAAGCCCAGCACCACCCTGCGGGTCGTAGCGCTTTTTTTCTCGATTTTGGTGACCACGATGGCGCCGATCTCGGCCGTGTTGGCCACATGCGTGCCGCCGCAGGGCTGCAGGTCCACCAGCGGCGCGCCGCCGTCGCCGCCGATGCGGATGGTGCGGATGCGGCCCGTGCCGCGCGGGGGCTGCACGCTCATGCTCTTGACCAGGCCGGGGTTGGCGTCCAGTTCTTCGTCGCTGATCGACGCCACCGTGATCGGGTGGGCGGCGGCCACCAGGGCGGCGATGCCTGCCGTGAGCTGGTCCTTGTCCAGCGGGTCGGTCATGGCGAAGTCCAGCCGGGCATAGTCGGGCGTGATGGAACAGCCGTTGACCAGCTGGGGCACCACATGGCACAGCAGGTGGCTGGTGGTGTGCAGCCGCATCATGCGGTGGCGGCGCTCCCAGTCGATGCGGGCCGTGACGGCGGTGCCGGGCGTGAGCCGGGCCACGCGCTCCTCCTGGCCTGGCGCGGGGAGGTGCACGATGTCGCTGGTGGGGTTGCCGTCCGCGTCCTTGCCCTTGCGGGTGTCGGCAATGGCGATTTCGGTGCCGTCCGCCAGGGCCAGCACGCCGCTGTCGCCCGCCTGGCCACCGCCCAGGGGGTAGAACACGGTCCGGTCCAGCACGATGCCGGTGTCGGTGACGGCAGTGATGTGGGCGCTGCACTCGCGCAGGTAGGCGTCTTGGCGGAAGAGGTCGGTGGTCATGCGGTGATGGTAGCGCGGGCCCCTGCGCCGCTACCATCGCGGGCATGACCGCCGCCGCTGCCCCTTCCCCTTCGTCCGCGCCCCTCGCGCTGCCCTCCCGCTTCTGGGCCGACCTGTCCACCCGCGACTTTGCCGCGCTGCAAGCCAGCGGCCAGGCGGAGCAGGTGGTGGCCGTGCTGCCCGTGGCGGCCGTGGAGCAGCACGGCCCGCACCTGCCGCTGTCGGTGGATGCCACCCTGCTGCAGGGCGTGATCGACGCCGCGCTGCCGCAGCTGCCCGCCGGCCTGCCCGCGCTGTTTTTGCCGCCGCAGAACGTGGGCCTGAGCCCGGAGCACCTGCGCTTTCCCGGCACGCTCACGCTGTCGCCCGCCACGGTGATCGCGCTGTGGACCGAGATCGGCGAGTGCGTGGCCCGTGCGGGCGTCAAGAAGCTGCTGCTCTTCAACGGCCACGGCGGCCAGGTGAGCGTGATGGACATCGTGGCGCGCGAGCTGCGCACGCGCTGCGACCTGCTCGTCTACAGCGCCAGCTGGTTCAGCCTGCCGCTGCCGGATGCGGTGGCCGGCCAGTTCAGCGCCGAGGAGCACCGCTTTGGCATCCATGCGGGCGAGATCGAGACCTCGATGATGCTGCACCTGTCGCCCGGCACGGTGCAGATGGCGCACGCCCAGGCGTTCCGCTCCACGTCCCAGGACCGCGCCGAGCGCTACGCCATCCTGGGCAACGGCCGGAGCGCCAAGCTGGGCTGGCAGATGCAGGACTACCACCCCGCGGGCGCCGTGGGCAACGCCGCCGCAGCCACCGCCGAGAAGGGGTGCGCCGTGGTGCAGGCGGCGGCCACGCAACTGGTGGCGCTGTTGCAGGAGCTGCATGTGTTGCCCTTGGGCACGCTGCGCAGCGAGGGGGCATAAGCCCCTCAAGGCTTCAAGAACCATCTCGCCTGAGAGAGCGCACGGGCGCGGTCGCGTCGATCGGACAGGCGCAGCAGGAGGGGATTGGCGACTGACACCTCTGTAGCACACCGTCTCGCAAGGCGTGGCCCAGCGCGGGCTGCGTCGTGCGCAAGCACGTGCGCCGTCCGCGACCGCCTGGCTGCCTGCTGTGGAGTGGCTCCACCGCCATCGCTCGCGCCCGTGTCTTCGCGGATCGCTTGCTTGAAAGCGGTTGTGGGGAAAGGCCCCGGAAAGGGATGGCTTGCCGTGCATGCGCGAGAGGGGCTGGCCCAGCATCTCGCCCGCCGTTTTGGCGGCGCCACGGCCGTGCCGGGGGTGCACGCCGCCGCGTTGTGGCCGATTTTCGGGATCGCCTTTTGCCGTCCAGCCTTCCGCTAAGGCGCAAGCAACCGTGGTTTTCGGCGCTGGGTGCCGCTTTGGCTTTGGCGCAGGCCCAGGGTTGCCATCAACCCCGCCAGCAGCATCAGCGCCCATTCGCTCAGGGCGGGGATGCCTACCGCACCGGCCAGCGGCACCCCCACGCCGCCCGGGTCTGTGATGTAGCCCGCTGCGGGGTTGCTGTCGCCCACGCCGTTATCGGTGATGCTGAACGTCACCTGGTTGCCGCTGACCACCGCCCCCGGCAAGGCGTACCAATGGGGCGTGGAGCTACCGCCAAACTCGGGGCCGTACTTGTAGTACTTGGCCCCTGCCGGCAAGGCTTGCGGGTAAGTGATCGTGAAGTTCAGTGTGGCCCCCGCATTGCACTGCGTGGTCGTGAAGCTGAACGTGCCGTAGGGCAGCGAAACCTTGTCGGGCGTGGTCGTGGCCGCCGCGTAGCTCGACGTGGCCAGGCTGCAATCGGGGCCGCCCCCCGTAAAGCTGGCGGTGATGTTGCCACTCCCCGAACCCGCGGGTGCGCTGTAGGTGGTCACCGCCGCCAGCGTCGTCACCTGGAACACCGCCGACATCGAGGCAATGGTCAGCGTGGCCAGGCTGGTGGTGCTGAAGCTGGCGGCTGAGGTCAGCCGCACCGTCACCGTATCGCCGTTGTTCACGTTACCTGCGGCCGCGGTGTACGCCCCACCATTGATGGCGTACAGCCCTCCCGTGACACTGATCGCCACGCCGTTGGTGATGCCCGCCACGGTGATGCTGTTGGAGGTGATGGCCGTGCTCAGGGGAACGCCGGTTTGAGGCATGAAGCTGAACGCGCCGGGCGTGGTATTCGAAAACGCATAGCCCAGCACCGTGCCGCTGCCGGTTCCGGCAAACACCTGGGCCCCGTTGGGCCGTACTGCCAATGACGTGATGACCCGGTTGCCCAGGCCTGAGGCAAACGGACCGGTGCCCGCCCACTGGTCATATACCGGTGCAGCATGGGCCAAAGGGGTCAGCGCACACAGGGCGATGCAGCGCAGCCAAAAAGTATTCATGGTGTGCTCCGCGGACTCAGTTGGGCAGGCCGGCGCTCAGGGCGGCCCAGCTTGCACAGTCGTTGCTGCTGACAAACACCCCCGCTTCAGAGCCAGCGAAGAGCGAGCCTGCGTTGTCCATCGCCAGGGACAGCAGGTTCAGATTGGGGGGCTGCGAGGCGCAGGACGCCCATGTGGCGCCGCCGTCGGTACTCTTGAACGCCCCGCCACCGTAGCTGGCGGCGAACACCGTGGCCCCACTCCCCGGCTTGATCTGCAGCGCCCGCACATCCGTGTTGGCTGGCTGGGTGCTGGCGGCGGTCCAAGTGCCGCCACCGTTTCCGCTGCGGTAGATGCCCGCCCCGTCCACCCCGGCGTACACGCGGCCGGGGTTGGCCGGGTCCACCGCCAGCACGGTGGGGCTGTACAGGCCTGCGGCATTGGGCAGGCCGGTGCTGTGGATGGCCCAGGTGGCGCAATCGGCGCTGGCAAAAACCCCGCCTTGCGTCGCTGCGTACAGCGTGCCGCCACTGTCCACCACGAGCGCATACGCGTTCAGGTTCAAACCGGTGTTGGCGCATGCGGCCCAGTGTGCCCCGCCATCGGTACTTCGGAAAATGCCGCTGCCGTAACTGGCCGTGTACAGCGTGGCCGCCGTGGCGGGGTGCGCCACGGCGGCCTTCAGGCGGCGGTCCGTCGGCTGCGTGATCGCGGCGCTCCAGGTGGCGCCGCCATCGTCCGACAGGTGCATCCCGGAACCTGCCACGGCAGCGCGCAGCTGCTGGGGATCGGAAGCGCTCAGCAGCACGGCGTTGACCTGCTTGGACGGGGTGAACAGCACGTTGTAGGCGGGTGCGCTGCCTTTGAAGTGAATCCAGCCCAGGTTCTCGGCCCAGGCCCAGCCGTCAAACACCCCGTTGGAGGAGTTGAGCGTGACGCCGCCACCCGTGGGGTCAAAACGCACCCAGCCCGCGGTCTCGCTCCAGCCGTAGCCCGACAATGCTGCCCCGTTGAGGTTCACGCCCCAGTC
>NZ_JAJTBB010000002.1 GCF_021287135.1 Acidovorax sp. | reverse complement strand
TGATGCTTGCAGAAGCCTGAACGCCCGCCTGCGCGCGGGCGTTTTTGCGGGGAAACCCTCACGGGCTTGACGGGGGTGGTTCCTACAATGGCCACGGCTTCCACAAGTCCATGGCCTGCCGCGTGATAGCAATGTGGTGTGGCGCGTGTTGTGCAACATACCTTCGGAGAAAACCATATGGATCGTCGTTCACTCATCCAGCGTGCTGGTATTGCTGGCGTGCTCGCAGCTGGCGTGGCACCTGCTGTGCATGCCCAGGCCGCCATTCGCTGGCGCCTTGCTTCCAGCTTCCCCAAATCGCTGGACACCATCTATGGCGGCGCCGATGTGTTTGCCAAGGCGGTCAAAGCCATGTCGGGTGGCAAGTTTGAAATTTCGGTGCATGCGGGCGGCGAGCTGATGCCTCCGTTCGGCGTGCTCGATGGCGTGCAAAGCGGCACGGTCGAGATGTGCCACACAGTGCCGTACTACTTCTACGGCAAGAACCCTGCCTTTGCGCTGGGTTCGGCCATTCCCTTCGGCTTCAACGCGCGCCAGATGAATGCCTGGATGATGCATGGCAATGGCCGCAAGCTGATGAACGAGTTCTACGCCAACTTCAACGCCATCAGCTTTGCCGGTGGCAATACCGGCACCCAGATGGGTGGCTGGTACCGCAAGGAAATCAAGAGCCCTGCCGACTTCAAGGGTCTGAAGATGCGCCTGGGCGGTGGTCTGGTGGGCGAGGTCATGCAAAAGCTGGGTGCCGTGCCCCAGAGCATTCCTGGCGGTGAAATCTACCAGTCGTTGGAAAAGGGCACGCTGGACGCCTGCGAATGGGTGGGTCCGTACGACGACCAGAAGCTGGGCTTCAACAAGGTGGCACCGTTCTACTACTACCCCGGCTGGTGGGAAGGCGGCCCCGAGGTGGACTTCTTCATCAACCAGAAGGCTTTCGACGGCCTGTCTGCCGAGAACAAGGCCATCATCGAAGCCGCGACCAACGTGGCCCACGTGGACATGCTGGCCAAGTACGACGCGCTGAACCCCACGGCCCTGAAGCAGCTGGTGGCGGCCAAGACCAAGGTGCTGCCGTTCTCGCAGGCGGTGATGGACGCTTCGTTCAAGGCCTCGATGGAAGTCTTCGCGGCCAACGATGCCAAGAGCCCCGAGTGGAAGAAGATCTACGCCGACATGCGTGCCTTCCAGCGCGACCAGGTGCTCTGGTTCCGTTTTGCCGAAGCCCGCTACGACTCGTTCATGTCGTCGCAGAAGCTCTGACCGAGTGGATGGGGTGGCGGTGCAAGCTGCCATCCCGCTTCTCTTCTCTGCTGGAAACCCGCCTGTCTTCCGACGGCGGGTTTTTTTATGGGTGCAGGGGGGGCGCCCGTCAGACTGGCGGGGGCCTGCGCCGCGCAGCGGCGGGCTCAGCATGATGAACCAGGTGTCCACGCTCCCGCATCCGTTGGGGCTCTGCCGGGGCTTCGGGAAGCGTTTTGACCCGCAGCACGGTGTGAACGGAAGGCGTTTTGTTGAGTCGCTGTCCTTCTCACGGCCCACGTACCACCCGCCTCGCAGCCGTTCGGGCTGATGAGCTTGTCCATGTCCTGCGCAACGCTCAGCAGGGGCGGATTCCAGCGGGCTGATGCCCCCGCGCACCCCGGCACTTGGAGCGCTCTCGCTCGTGCCCACCACGGTCTTTTGCGTGGTGGAGTGAGTGGCCGGGGCCAGGGGCGACCACGGTAAAACATACGCGGCGCTGCTGGCTCCTTCAGGCGGGCACAAAAAACCTCCGCAGTGGTGTCCCATCTGCGGAGGTTGGTGGCGCCGTGCGTGGCGCGCTCGGTGCGGGTCACCGGAGACTCAGATCAACAGGTCTCCGGGCATCCCGGGTCACTTCTTGTCGTTGGCCATGGAGTCCTGCAGGGCCTTGAGCGGGTCATCCGCCGCAGGGGGCGCTTCTGCGGGCGCCGGAGCGGCCGAGCCATCCATGCCGGCTGTCGGGTCGGCCGCTTCGGGCATGGCGCCCGGCATGGTGGCTTCCATCTCCATGCGCACCTTGTCCAGGTCGTACACCTCGGCCTTGTCCAGGCCGCTGGAGACGATGCCGGGGAAGGCAATCACCAGCGCCACCATGGTCAGCTGAATGACCAGGAAGGGGATGGCCCCCCAGTAGATCTGCGGGGTGGTGACGGGCGCGATCATCTTCTTGGTGACCTTGTCCATGTACTCCCTGACCGGTGCCACGCTGCGCAGGTAGAACAGGGCAAAGCCGAACGGCGGGTGCATGAACGAGGTCTGCATGTTGATGGCCAGCAGCACCCCGAACCAGATCAGGTCGATGCCCAGCTTGTTTGCCACCGGGGCCAGCAGCGGCACCACGATGAAGGACAGCTCGAAGAAGTCCAGGAAGAACGCCAGGAAGAACACCATGATGTTCACGACGATCAGGAAGCCCAGCTGGCCGCCGGGCAGGCTGGACAGCAGGTGCTCCACCCACAGCGGGCCGTCCACGCCCTGGAAGGTCAGGCCGAACATGGTGGCGCCCACAAGGATGAACACCACAAAGCACGACAGCTTGGTCGTGGTGGTGATGGCCTGCTTGAGCAGGGCCATCGACAGCCGGCCGCGCGCGATGGCCATGATGCCGGCGCCCAGGGCGCCCATGGCGCCGCCTTCGGTGGGCGTTGCCACGCCCAGGAAGATGGTGCCCAGCACCAGGAAGATCAGCAGCAGCGGCGGGATCAGCACGAAGGTCACGCGCTCGGCCACGCGCGAGAGCAGGCCCAGGCGGGTGATCTTGTTGATGCTTGCGGCCACGAAAGCCAGCGCCACGCCGAAGCACATGGAGACCACGATGGTTTCGTCCAGCGCTACCGTTTCCACGGCTTCGCCCGACCACCAGCTGTGCAGGGCCGCCATGTGCTTGGCCACATAGATCGAAGCGGCCACGCAGATGCCGGTGAGCACGAGCAGCGATGGCACGCCGCTCTTGCCGTTGTCGTCCTTGAGCGTGCGCGCCTCGGGCGGCAGCGCAGGCACCCACTGGGGCTTGAAGATGGCCAGCAGGATCACATAGCCTGCGTAGAAGCCGGTCAGCATCAGGCCGGGCAGGAATGCGCCCTTGTACATGTCGCCCACGCTGCGGCCCAGCTGGTCCGCAATGATGATCAGCACGAGGGACGGCGGAATGATCTGGGCCAGGGTGCCGGAGGCGGCGATCACCCCGGCTGCCAGGCGGCGGTCGTAGCCATAGCGCAGCATGATGGGCAGCGAGATCAGGCCCATGGAGATCACCGAGGCAGCAACGACGCCCGTGGTGGCGGCCAGCAGCGCGCCCACGAAGATCACCGCCAGGGCCAAGCCGCCGCGGATGGGGCCGAACAGCTGGCCGATGGTGTCCAGCAAGTCCTCGGCCATGCCGCTTCGCTCCAGGATCAGCCCCATCAGCGTGAAGAACGGAATGGCCAGCAGGGTGTCGTTCTGCATGATGCCGAAGATGCGCAGCGGCACGGCCTGCAGCAGCGCTTCGGGCAGCACGCCCAGCTCGATGCCGATGAAGGCAAAGAACAGGCCGCAGGCGCCCAGGCTGAAGGCCACGGGAAAGCCGATCAGCAAGAAGCAGATGAGCCCCGCGAACATGATCGGGGCGAGGTTGTGTGCGATGAATTCCATGGCGTGCGCTTCCCTCAGACGGCTTCGGTCTTGTTGTTGTTCTTGCCGTTGCCCTTGGCGGCCTCAGCCAGGTTGCGGATGGATTCAGCCAGCTCTTCCTCTGCCGTCTTTTCCACCTTCTTGACCGTCGGGTCCTCGATCAGGCCCTGCAGGAAGCCCAGGCGCTTGATCAGCTCGGAGATGCCCTGCAGCCACAGCAGAGCGAAGCCCAGCGGCATCATCAGGTACACCGGCCAGCGGATCAGGCCGCCCGCGTTGTTCGACATCTCGCCCGACGCGAGGGCGCGGGTGAAGAAGGGAATGCCGTACCAGAGCACGGCCAGGCACATGGGCGTGAGGAACACGATGTAGCCGAACACGTCGATCCAGATCTGCGTGCGCTTGGAAAACCGGCTGGAGACCACGTCCACCTTCACGTGCTCACCCTGCAGCAGCGTGTAGCCTGCGGCCAGAAGGAACGAGGCGGCAAACAGGTACCACTGCACTTCCAGGAACGCGTTGGAACTGGTGTTGAAGGCCTTGCGCACCACGGCGTTCACGCCGCTGATGACGGTGGAGGCCAGGATCAACCAGACCACGTATTTGCCGACCTGGGTGTTAAGCCAGTCGATCCCTCTGGATAACTTCAATAGAGCCTGCATGGTGTCTCCAAAAAAAGGCTGTGCATGCGATAGGCCGGCGCGCGCAGGGTAGGCGCAGGGCCGGACAAACTTTTACAACGGCGCGATTCTACGGAGCACTGTAGGCGGACCCTGACGGATGCGTGACGGTGTTATCCCTTGTCAGACATTGGTTCTTTAGCTATTGAAATGCTAGCAATTAGGGTTTGTTCCTAGCGCTCCCGTGCATGTTGCCGGCGCGGGCGCCGTCCTTCTTTTGCGCAAAACGCCACCACGGCAGCACCCGGCTCATGGCCAGCACTTCGCCGCAGTGCAGCGGGGTGTAGCCGGCCAGGGTGGCCATCTGGGCGTGCCAGGCCGGCGTCTGCAGCAGCGTGCGCAGCGCCTGGGTTGCGGGCTGGTCCAGGCTGGCCTTGAGGCAGGCCAGGTGGTAGCGCTCCTGCAGCAGGGGCACGAAGCCCAGCCCGCGGGCGCGCGCGGCCAGCTCGATGCCCATGCCCACGTCGGCCGTGCCCGCGGCCACGGCCTGCGCCACGGCCGTGTGCGAGGGCTCGTCGCGCGTGTAGCCCGCAATGTGCTGGGCGTCCAGGCCGGCCTGGGCCAGCAGGTCGTCCAGCAGCACACGCGTGCCCGAGCCCAGGGGCCGGTTCACGAACCGCGCGCCGGTGCGGGCCACATCGGCCAGGCTGGCCAGCCCCAGCGGGTTGCCGGGCGCCAGGATCAGGCCTTGCGTGCGGCGGGCAAAGCCGATGATCTTGTGCAGCCCCGGCTGCAACAGCGGCTTGTAGGTGCGCGCGGTCAGCGACAGGGCCGCGGGCTGCTCCACCGTGTGAAAGCCGGCCAAGGTGCAGCGGCCTTCATTCAGGGCGCGGATGGCGTCCACGCTGCCCGTGAACCGGATGTCCAGGTGCAGCGGCGCGTCGGCGTCCGACTGCGCGGCCGCGTGCGCCCGCAACGCCACCAGCGCATCGTCGTGGCTGGCGTACAGGGTGAGCACGTGGGCGTGTTCGTCAAACGCCACCGCGAAGGCGCGTTCCAGGTCGGCGTGCAGTGCGGCGATCTGCGGGGCCAGCCGCGCCTGCGCCTGCCGTTCGGCCCACAGCAGCTTGCTGCCAAAGGCGCTGAGCTGCGCCGCCTGGCCCTTGCCCCAAATGATCAGCTCGCCGCCCAGCTGCTCCTCCCAGCGCTTGAGCGCGCCCCACACATGGCGGTACGACAGGCCGAGGGCGCGCGCCGCGCCGGAGATGGAACCGTGTTCGGCCACCGCCTGGAGCATCTCGGGCAGGGGGTTGCGGATGAGTGCGTCGCCCGCATCGCGGCTGAGCGTGTAGTGAAGCTGGACCCTATGCACAAGTGTTCATATCGCTGGATATTGACAGGGTGCCTACGATAGCCCATCCCCCCGCCTGCCGATGTCCACCTTGTCCGAAAGCGCGAACACAGCGCTGCAACTCACCCTCTCGCTCGACCCCACCCTCTGGGCCATTGTGGGCCGCTCCTTGTCGGTCAGCGCGACCGCGTGCCTGATGGCGTGCGGCGTGGGCCTGGTGCTGGGCGCCTGGCTGGCCGTGGCCCGGTTTGCCGGCCGGGGGGCGGCGCTGGCGGTGCTCAACACCTTGCTGGCCGTGCCGTCCGTGGTCGTGGGCCTGGTGGTGTACCTGCTGCTGTCGCGCAGCGGGCCGCTGGGGGCGCTGGGGTGGATGTTCAGCTTCAAGGCGATGGTGCTCGCCCAGGCGCTGCTGGTGCTGCCGGTGGTCACGGCCCTGACGCGCCAGGTGGTGGAAGACGCCGAGCGGGCGCACGGCGAGCAACTGCGCTCGCTGGGGGCCGGCCCGCTGCTGCGCAGCCTGCTGCTGGCCTGGGATGAGCGCTACGCGCTGCTCACCGTGCTGATCGCCTCGTTCGGCCGCGCCATTTCCGAGGTGGGTGCGGTGATGATCGTGGGCGGCAACATCGACGGCTTCACGCGGGTGATGACCACGGCCATTGCGCTGGAAACCAGCAAAGGCGACCTGCCGCTGGCGCTGGCGCTGGGGCTGGTGCTGCTGTCGGTGGTGCTGGCGCTCAACGTGCTGGTGGGCCTGCTGCGCCGCTGGCGCGAGCGGGTGGACGGCGCCGCCTCCGGCACGCCGGTCGGGGTGGCGGCATGACGCAGGCTTCGCCCGCCGCCTGGGTGGACCTGCAGCAGGTGTCGGTGCGCTACGGCGCCGTGCGCGCGCTGGACCAGATCACGCTGCGCATTGCCGCGGGCGAGCGCGTGGCCCTGGTGGGGGCCAACGGCAGCGGCAAGAGCACGCTGCTGCGCGTGCTCCACGGCTTGGCCGATGCCACGGGGGGTGGCTTCCAGTGCCAATCCGCGCTGGGCCAGGCCATGCTCTTCCAGCGCCCGCACATGCTGCGCACCAGCGCGCAGAACAACGTGGCGCTGGCCCTGTGGCTGCGCGGCACGCGCTGGCGAGAGGCCCGCGCACGGGCGCTGGCCGCCCTGGCGCGGGTGGGCCTGGCAGGCATTGCCGCGCAGAACGCCCGCACCTTGTCCGGTGGGCAGCAGCAGCGGGTGGCGCTGGCCCGCGCCTGGGCGCTGCAGCCCGATGTGCTGCTGCTGGACGAGCCCACGGCCAGCCTGGACCCCCATGCCAAGCGCGAGGTGGAGGCCCTGATGGCCGACTTCGCCGCAGGCCACGGCGCGCGAGGGCCCGCCCACCCCGTCACCATGGTGTTCAGCAGCCACAACCTGGGCCAGGTCAAGCGCCTGGCCAGCCGCGTGATCTATCTGGAGCACGGGCGGCTGGTGGCCGACCTGCCCGTGCACGACTTCTTCAACGGCCCCCTGCCGGAGGCCGCCCGTCTGTTTGTCAAAGGAGAGTTGGTATGAATTTCAAGTGTTTTTCGGCTGCAGGGCTTGTGCCTAAAGCGCTGGCAGCTATTGTTTTGGTAGCGTCTGGCTCCGTGTGGGCGCAGAGCATCACCATGGCCTCGACCACGTCGACCGAGCAGTCCGGCCTGTTCGGCCACCTGATGCCGGAATTCAAGAAGGCCAGCGGCCTGGACGTGAAGGTGGTGGCCCTGGGGACGGGCCAGGCCCTGGACATGGGACGCCGCGGCGATGCCGACGTGCTGTTCGTGCACGACCAGGCAGCGGAGGAGAAGTTCGTGGCCGAAGGCTGGGGCGTCAAGCGCTACCCCGTGATGTACAACGACTTCGTCCTGGTCGGCCCCAAGGACGACCCGCTGGGTGCGAAGGGCCAGGACATCGTCGCGGCGCTGCGCAAGCTGGCGGCGGCCAACGGCAACTTTGTCTCGCGCGGTGACAAGAGCGGCACGCACGCGGCCGAGCTGCGCTACTGGAAGCTGGCGGGGGCCGAGGCGGCCAAGGGCAGCGGCTACAAGGAATGCGGCTGCGGCATGGGGCCCGCGCTGAACATTGCCGCATCGAGCGGCGCCTATGTGCTGGCCGACCGGGGCACATGGCTCAACTTCAAGAACCGCGCCGACCTGGCCATTCTGGTCGAAGGCGACACCAAGCTCTTCAACCAGTACGGCGTGATGGTGGTGAACCCGGCCAAGCATCCCCACGTGAAGGTGCAGGACGCACAGAAGTTTGTGGACTGGGTTGTGTCGCCCGCGGGCCAACAGGTCATCGCCAACTACAAGATCGGTGGGGAGCAGCTGTTCTTCCCCAACGCGGCGAAATGAGCGGCGCCATGGATCGACGTTCTCTGGTGGCCGTGGCAGCCGCTGCCGCGTGGGCGCTGGCAGGCTGCTCGGCGGGCCCGGCCAAAGTCTCCGTGGTGGACGCAGCCCCCGTGCAGGTCCACGCGGCGGGGAGCCTGCGCGAGGCCTTCACCGAGATCGCGCGCGACCACGAGGCCCGCACGGGCCAGAAGGTGGCGCTGACCTTCGGCGCCTCAGGCCTGCTGCGCGAGCGCATCGAGAAGGGCGAGCCGGCGCAGGTCTTCGCCTCGGCCGACACGGAGCACCCCCAGCGCCTGGCGGCCCGGGGCGGCTGGTCGACCCCCAGGGTGTTCACGCGCAATGCGCTGTGTGCGCTGACCAGCGACCAGATCAGCGCCACCCCCGACACCCTGCTGGCCACCTTGCTGCGCAGTGGCGTGCGCGTAGGCACCTCCACCCCCAAGGCCGACCCCTCGGGCGACTACGCCTGGGCGCTGTTCCGCCGGGCCGACCAGTTGCAGCCCGGCGCCTACGCGCTGCTGGATGCCAAGGCACTGAAGCTCACGGGCGGCGCCGATTCGCCCCAGCCGCCAGCAGGCCGGGGCACCTATGCCTGGGTCATGGAGCAGCGTCAAGCCGACGTGTTCCTGACCTACTGCACCAATGCCGTGGCCGCGCAGGCCGAGGTGCCGCGTTTGCGCGTGGTGCAGTTGCCCCCGGCGCTGCAGGTGGGCGCAGCCTATGGCCTGACGGTGCGAGCCGATGCGCCGGCGGCAGCACAGGCCTTTGCCCAGGCACTGCAGCAACCGTCGGCCCAGGCGGTGCTGCGGCGGCTGGGGTTTGCAGCGCCCTGAGCGCCAGGGACCCTCTGCACGGATCGAGGGGAAAGTGTGCGCCGCGGATCGGGGGGGCTGCAGGGCGCAAGACGCAGCCATAGCCGGCGCGATTGCGAGGTTTTGCGCTTGCGCGGCAGACCGCCGAGCCCGCAGATGCGCACGGCACGTTGGTTCGTGCCGAGGATCCTTGGCGCCCTGCGGGCGTTGATTTTGTGTTCACACGCCGCGTCCGCCGGCCTGGTGGGGCGGCACGGCGTGTGGCTTTTTCGGACAGGCGCAGCGCCCGCCGCTTCTCACTCATCATCCCGATGATGGCTGCTGCGCCAGATGGCCCGCACCAGCCACAGGCCGCAGACCACGGCCCCTGTGAACCCCAGGAAGCCAAACGCCGGCAGCCCGAACAGCGTGGGGCCGCCCTTCACGGTCATCACGATGGACGAGCCGATGATCAGCGCCGCAATCACCAGCGCCATGGCCAGCCGGTTGGCTGAGCGGTCGATCTGGTCGCCCACGCGCTTGAGGTGGGCCAGGTCGATGCTGACCTGCAGGCGCCCGCGCCGCGCGTTGCGCAGCAGCCGCCCGAGGTCGTCGGGCAACTGCTCCACGGTGGTGAGCGCGCGGCGCAGCGTGGTCCAGGCGCGGCCGGCCAGCACGCGAGGCTCGTAGCGCTTGCGCACCACCTCCTTGAGCAGCGGCAGCGCTTCGGAGGCCATGTGAAAGTCGGGGTCCAGGTTGCGGCCCATGCCTTCCAGCGAGATGAAGGCCTTGATCAGCAAGGCCAGGTCGGAGGGCAGGCCCAGCTGGTGTTCCCGCAGGATGGCCGTCACGTCGGCCAGCATCTGCCCCAGGCTCAGCTGCGCCAGCGGAACGCCGTGGTACTGGTCCACGAAGGCTTCGATCTCCGTTTCCAGCTGGCCGATGTTGACGCCCTGTCCGTTGTCCGTCCAGTCCAGCAGCACGTCGGCCACCGCCTGGGGCCGCTGCTCCACCAGGCCCAGCAGCAGTTGCAGCAGTTCGTCGCGGCGGCGCTGCGACAGGCGGCCCACCATGCCGAAATCGATGAAGGCAATGCCGTTGCCGGGCAGGTAGAACACGTTGCCGGGGTGGGGGTCGGCGTGGAAGACGCCGTCCTGCACGATCATCTGCAGCACCGCGCGCGCCCCGCGCTGCGCAAGCAGTGTGCGGTCGAACCCCGCTTCGGGGGTGAGTGCCGCCAGCGCACCGCCGGGCGTGCCGTCGATGAAATCCTGCACATTGATGCGCTCGCGCGTGTGGTCCCAGTCCACGCGCGGGATCACGATGTAGGGCAGGGCGGCCATGTTGGCGGCAATGCGCTCGGCCTGCCGGCACTCTCCCGCCAGGTCCAGCTCCCGGCGCAGCGACCGCGCGAACTCGTGCACCAGTTGCTGGGGCCGGTAGGGCTTGAGCGCAGGCAACTCGGTCTCGGCCAAGGCGGCCAGGCGCTGCAGCAGCCGCAGGTCGGCCTGGATGGTGTCGGCAATGCCGGGGCGGCGGATCTTCACCACAACCTCGCGGCCGTCGTGCAGCCGGGCGCGGTGCACCTGGGCGATGGAAGCCGCCGCCAGCGGCGCGGTGTCGAACCAGGCGAAGACCTCTTCGGGCTCGGCGCCCAGGTCTTCGCGCAACTGCGGTCGCAGACTGTCCAGCGGCACGGCAGGCACGTGGCTGTGGAGCTTTTCAAACTCTGCGATCCACTCCGGCCCGAACAGGTCGGCCCGGCCCGCCAGGATCTGGCCGAACTTCACGAACGCCGGTCCGAGCTCCTCCAGCGCCAGCCGCACCTGCACGGGCGGCTCCAGCCGGGCCAGGTCGGCGGCGTGCGTCCAGTTCAGCGCCTGGCCCGCGCGCTCGAGCTTGTCGGTGAGGCCCAGGCGGCGCACGGTGTCGCCAAAGCCATGGCGCACCATCACGCCCAGGATTTCCTTCAGGCGTCCCAGGTCGCGCGCGGTGTCCAGCGTCTCGATGAGCATGGAGGCCGATGATAGTGCCCGCTGCCTCCGCGGCCGAATGTCGCCGCGCCGGAGCATGCAGCGGCCCGCCAGAGCCTGCGCAACTTCATGAACGCGCAGCGACAGTTGGCTGGCGCGCAGCAGCCCGGGGCGCCTGCGGCTGGAGCAGAAGCACCCACAAGATCGCCGCAATCGGCAGGTTCTTGGTCAAGGGGCCAAACGGATGGAGCCACCAGGCGGGGTGGACGGCCGTGGCCAGCACGGTCATCGCGGCCATCAGGGCCAGTGCTGCGAGATAGGCGGCGCGGCCGGGGCGCAGCGCCAGCCAAAGCCCCAGCACGCCATCGGCCGCCGCGCCGCCCAGGATGGCGGCCGTGGGCACCCAGGCCAGGCTGCCGGTGGTCCAGGCCGCCGGCAAGCCCGCCAGCAGCTCGCGGCTTTGGCCGTGCAATTCCCACACGCTGACCAAGGCCGTGGCCAGCCAGACGGCGACCAGGCTGTAGCGGAGAAGGCGTTGCTGCGCGGCGTTCATGGGGTGGTGGACGGGAGGCAGTGGCATGCCGGCCGGTCCTGGCGGGCATGATACGGCGAACCCCGGCACGGGGGCGCGCAGCAGGCTTTCAGTTCACGATGGCAACGCCCTTGACCTGTGCAAACACCGCTGTTCCGGGCGCCAGCCCCAAAGCCTGGGCCGACCGCTGCGTGACACGCGCCAGCAGCCGCACGGACCCCAGGTCCAGCGCCACCATCCGCTGGCCCGGGCTGTCGTCGGCCACCTCCACCACGGTGGCGGGCAGCACGTTGAGGATGCTCGTGTCGGTGGGCCGCGCCAGGGCCAGGCTCACGTCGCGGGCCTGCACGCGCAGGCGCAGGGGCTCGCCGGGCGTGCGCGGCGCGGGGCTCACCAGCAGCAACTGGCCTCCTGCAAAGCCGACCGTGGTGGTGTGGTCGTGCGCGTCGTGCCGCAGCAGGGTGCCTTCGATCACCGTGGCGGCGGCGTCGCCGTGGGCCAGGGGCAGGTCCAGGCGGGTGATCAAGGCGTGGGTGGGGCCCTGGGCCTCCACGCGGCCGTCCCGCATCAGCACCAGGTGCTCGGCCAGGCGCGCCACTTCGTCCAGCGCGTGGCTCACGTACAGCACGGGGATGTCCAGCGTGCGGTGCAGCCGCTCCAGGTAGGGCAGCACCTCGGCCTTGCGGGCGGCGTCCAGCGCGGCCAGCGGCTCGTCCATCAGCAGCAGGCGCGGGCTGGTGGCCAGGGCGCGGGCGATGGCCACGCGCTGGCGTTCGCCGCCGGACAGCGCGGCGGGCCGGCGGTCCATCAGCGGGGCGATGCCCAGCAGGTCCACCACCTGCTCCAGTGCCACCGTGCGGCGGGCCGCTGGCGTTCGTGCGAGGCCGTAGTGGATGTTGCTGCTCACGCTCAGGTGCTCGAACAGGCTGGCCTCCTGGAACACATAGCCCAGCCCGCGCTCGTGCGTGGGGCGCCACAGGGGCCGGGCGGCGCCGTCGTCCTGCCAGACTTCGCCATTCACCTCCACACGGCCTGGGCGGGCACGCAAGAGCCCCGCTATGGCCCGCAGGCAGGTGGTCTTGCCGCAGCCCGACGGGCCGAAGAGGGCGGTGACGCCCCGCCCGGGCAAGTGCAGGTCCACGTCCAGCGTGAAGCCGGGGCGCTCCACTGTCAGTTGCGCGTGGATGGAGGGCGGCGGTGGCATGGGCGCGGGTATCACGGCATCACCGGTGCAGCGCGGCGGCGCGTGAGGTTCAGCCCCAGCAGCACCACAAACGAGAAGACCACCATCGCAGCCGCCAGGCCGTGGGCCTGCGCGTACTCCAGCGCCTCCACGTGGTCATAGATCTGCACCGACACCACCCGGGTAACGCCGGGGATGTTGCCGCCCAGCATGAGCACGACACCGAACTCGCCCACCGTGTGCGCAAAGCTCAGGATGGCGGCCGTGACAAAGCCCGGCCAGGCCAGCGGCAGCGCGACCGTGAAGAAGCGATCCAGCGGCCCCGCACCCAGCGTGGCGGCGGCTTCCAGCGGGCGCGGGCCCATAGCCTCGAATGCGTGCTGCAGCGGCTGCACGGCAAACGGCAAAGAGTAGATCAGCGAGCCCGCCACCAGGCCCCAGAACGTGAAAGGCAGCGTGCCCAGCCCCAGCCATTGCGTGAACTGCCCCCCAGGCCCTTGGGGGCCGAGCGTGATCAGCAGATAGAACCCGATCACCGTGGGCGGCAGCACCAGCGGCAGCGCCACCAGGGCCGCCACCGCCCCGCGCCAGCGCGAAGGCGTGTGCGCGAGCCACCAGGCCAGCGGCGTGCCCAGAACGAGCAGCAGCGCCATGGTGGTGGCCGCCAGTCGCAGCGTGAGGCCGATGGCGGTCAGGTCGGCACCGGAGAACAGGGGCATGGGTGAATGCAGGGGTTGGAGGCCGGCTGCAGGGCGCCGGCCTTTTCAGAAACTGTACCCGTAGGCCTGGATGATGGCCCGCGCCCTGTCGCTGCGCAGGTAGTTCATCAGGGCACGGGCCGCCGCGCTGTCCTTGCCCGGCAGCAGCAGCACGGCGTCCTGGCGGATGGGGTCGTGCAGGTGGGCCGGCACCTGCCAGGCCGAGCCTGTGCGGATCTTGCCGTCCTCCATCACCTGCGACAGCGCCACGAAGCCCAGCGGGGCATTGCCCGTGGCCACGAACTGAAAGGTCTGGGCAATGTTCTCGCCCTGCACGAAGCGCGGCTGCAGCTGCGCGGTCAGGCCCAGCTTGTCCAGCACCTGCGTGGCGGCGAGTCCGTAGGGGGCGAGCTTGGGGTTGGCCAGGGCCAGGTGCTTGAAATCCCCGGTCTTGAGCACGGCGCCCTGGGCATCCACATAGCCGGGCTGCGCGCTCCACAGCACGAGGGTGCCCACGGCATAGGTGAATCGGGTGTTGGCCACGGCCTGGCCCTCGCGCTCCAGGCGGGCGGGCGTGGTGTCATCGGCCGCCAGCAGCACCTGGAACGGTGCGCCATGGGTGATCTGCGCGTAGAACTTGCCGGTGGCGCCAAACGACAGCTCGGCCTTGTGGCCGGTGTCGGCCGCGAAGGCCGCGGCAATCTTCTGCATGGGGGCCGTGAAGTTGGCCGCCACCGCGACAGGCACCGTGTCGGCGTGCGCGGGGTGGAAGGCGACTGCTGCGAGGCCCGCAGCCAGACAGGCGTGTGCGAAAAGAAACGATTCTTGAGCCATGGCATGCGAGCGCGGCAAGCGCTATTCCGATTGTGAATAGCGAAAGTATAGGGCTCGGCAACGCAGCCGGGCGCCTTTTCGCCAACGAAAGGCGTTGAGCGATGGCGCCCGGGTGGGACACGGTGAAGAGCCGCAGGCACACGCCTGCGCAGGGCCGCCGCGTCTGTCACCCGCATTCGGACGCGGTCAGCCGCGCCACGAGCTTGCGTGCCAGCGGCGCCGCCAGCATGACCGCCGGAAAGGCAACGACCCATCCGGTGAGCCAGGCGCGGGCCCAGAGATCCGGAAAACTCTGGTCCGTTGGCAGCGTGCGCAAGGTGGAGATGCCCGACACCAGCAGCGACATGACCCCCGACAGGATGAGGCTGAACAGCACCGGGCCGTAGCGGGCGGGGATCATGCGACGACCACCTCGGCGACCGGGGCCGCGGCCGCGCTGCCCAGGCGCTGCAGGGTCTCGGCGAAATGCCGGCCGAACATCTGCGCCGTCTTGGTGTCGCCGGGCACAAATGCGTCGGCTGCCGCGCCGTGCCCGGCCTGCGCCATCAGGCCCGACCACGAGCCCAGCCGGTTGGCGGCCTCGTTGTAGGGAACCCCGCTGTGCTGCTCTGGCAGGATGGGGTTGCCCACCCACACCATGCCGTGCTGCATGGCAAACACGAACATCGATAGCAGCGTGGATTGCTTGTCGCCCGCCGGCAGGGACGACACGGTGAAGCCCGCCGCCAGCTTGTTCTTGAGCTGCTGGGTTTTCCACAGCCCGCCGGTGGCGTCCATGAAGCGCTTGAACGGCCCCGAAACCCCGCCCAGATAGGTGGGTGAGCCGAGGAGGAAGCCGTCGTAGCCCAGCAGGGCGTCAGGCGATCGGGCCAGGTCGTCGGCCAGGACCAGTTCGGCGCGAATGCCGGGAACGCGGCGGGCGCCTTCCAGCACGTGGCGGGCGATGTGTTCGGTGTGCCCATGGGCGCTGTGGTAGATGATGGCAATGGTTTTCATGGTGCGGTGGGCGAGGGGGTGATTTCCAGAGAAAAGCGCGGTGTGGGTCATTGCGAAATCAGTGCAATGGCCTGCGCGGAGAGATAAAGACCCAGCCCGAAGACCGTGTGGTTGGACAGGCTGCGCAGGCAGTTCCTGAGCGGCGTGGGGGTGCGTGATGCGGCAAAGCCCGACCCCATGGCGGGCTGCATCACGAAGAGCGGCGCGGCCACGGTGCCAACGCCCAGGGCCAGGGCGGGCAGCAGGGTGGGGCTGCGTGCCCAGCCGGTGCCCTGGATGGCGATCAGCGCCGTGGCAAAGGCCACGCCCACGGCGTAGTGCGTGAGCCAGCCCCAGGCCAGTTCGCCCCGGATGGGCTGCGCCTTGGCGATGGCAGCGTGGGCGAGCCGGCCGCGCAAGAGGTGGCCCACCCAGCGGCCGATGAAGGCGTAGTGGAGGGTGGGCACGCCCAGGCGCTGGAGCAGCACCAGCCACGCGTCCATGACGGCGGTGGCGCCCACCCCGATCAGCACGGCACGGGGGAGGTCTTGCCATGGAAAAGTCATAAAAAAACTCCTTGGACGGTTGACGGAAGAACGGTATGAATTCACTATAGAAGTTCAAGTCAACTTGAAGTCAAGGGGTCTGGGATGGATATTTCCGAAGTGGCCAGGCGCGCCGGGTTGCGTGCCTCCACGCTGCGGTATTACGAAGAGAAGGGGTTGATTCGCTCGGTGGGGCAGCCGGGCGAGCGCCGCCGGTTTGCGCCGGGTGTGCTGGACCAGCTCGCGCTGATCGCACTGGGGCAGTCGGCGGGCTTCTCGCTGGACGAGATCCGCGCGATGTTCCTGCCCAGTGGCGAGCCCCGCATCGATCGGCAGCTGCTGTCGGCCAAAGCCGATGAACTCGACGGCATGGTCAAGCGCCTCAAGGCCATGAGCAATGGCCTGCGCCACGCGGCTGCCTGCCCGGCCGAGAGCCATGCGCAGTGCCCGTCGTTCCAGCGCCTGCTGAAGGCCGCGGCGGACGGTGCGCTGGCGCGCCAGCAAAAGCGGGCCCAGCCAGCCGCCGGCCTGCGCCGCAAGGGGGCCTGAAGGGGCGCTCAGGCATCATCGGCGCATGTCCGCTTCACCCTCACTCACGGATGCGCTGGGCCACGCCCTGACCGACAAACGCATCGACATCCTGCGCCAGATCGGCGCCAGCGGTTCCATCTCGCAGGCCGCGCGGGCCGTCGGCGTGAGCTACAAAGCGGCGTGGCAGGCGGTGGACACGCTGACCAATCTGGCGGGCACGCCGCTGGTGGCACGCGCCGTGGGCGGGGCTGGCGGCGGCGGCGCGCAGTTGACGGACGCTGGGCGCCAGCTGCTGGTGGCGGCCGATGCCATGGCGCAGGCGCGTGGGGCGGTGCTGTCACGGTGGCAGGCCACGCCGCACGCGGGCCCGGCGCTGGCGCGGCTGGCAGTGCGCACCAGCATGCGCAACCAGTTGCCCTGTGTGGTCGAGCGGCTGGTGCCGCAAGGGCAGATCGTCGGGGTCCACCTTCGGCTGGGTTGGGGTGACGGGGGCCCGGGGGATGGCGATGGCGTCGAGCCCGCCGCGCTGGTCTCGCGCATCACGCGCGAAAGCGCCGAACTGCTCGGCCTGCAGCCGGGCCTGGCTCTGCAGGCGCTGTGCAAGGCCACGGGCGTGCGGGTCGAGCGGGCGGCACGTGGTACGGCGGCGGCTCCCGCGGGCGCCCCCGGCACACACCGCCTGCTGGCCCGGGCCACGCGGGTGGTGCGGGGGGAATCGGGCGACGAGGTGTCTGCCGAACTCGCCGGGGGCCTGCAGATGGTGGGCTTTGCGGTGCCCCGCAGTGGCTTGCGCGTGGGCAGCCCGGTGGTGCTGGTGGTGGAGGACCACGCGGTGGTGCTGGCCTTGGCCGATATCTGATGGCTGATGAGGTGCCAGCGGTGGGCGCCTTTGTTTGCTATATTTATGATAGCTGCTCGACCAAATGGGACGGGCGATGGAGCCCGTTTTTAATGAATTTTTTAGCGGGCCCGCGGCAGGTCCCCGGGGCGGTCAGCGCCCCAGCTTGCGGTACACCGTGGCGCGGCTGATGCCCAGGGCCCGGGCGGCTTCGGCCACGTTGCCGCGGGCGTTTTGCACGGCGAGGCGAATCAGGGCGGTCTCGGCCTCGCGCAGCGGAGCGCCCGCGGCGGGCATGCTCGCCAGCGCAGGCACCGGGCGCTGGGTGCCGGGGGCGAGCTCCGGCCGCTGCGCCAGGGCCTGCAGGCGCAAGCCCGACCACAGCGGCAAATCAAGGGGTTGCGCCGGGCGCCGCGCGGCATCGAACAAGCTGGCCCACGGCACCGCAAGCAGGTCGCTGGCATGGGCGGGGATTTCGTGGGCGGCAAGCGGTTGTGGCACCAGCTGGCGGGCCATGCTGTTGGTGCCGACGACGAACCCGTCGCGGTCCAGCGCCAACAGCCCATCGCCTTCGCCGCCCAGCGAGCTGCCGGGCCAGTTCAGGCGCAGCAGCAGGGCGTGTGGGCGCTGCTGCAGCAGGGCGTCTTCCATGGCACGGGCCGATCGGGCCACCAGATGGCGCAATTCGGGCCGCTCGGGCACGTCGACACCCGTCAGGTCCAGCATGCCCATGCATTGGCCATGGGGGCCGAACAAGGGGGCGCCCGCGCAGCTGTAGGCGCCGTTGTCGTCAAAGAAATGCTCGCCCCGGTGCAGCCACACGGGCTGCAGCTCGGTCAGCGCGGCGCCGATGGCGGTGGTTCCCACGGCGGCTTCCGACAGGTCGATGCCCACGCGCCCGATGGCGCGGGCGCGCGGGTCGTGGCGGTCCAGTGCGCCTTGCACGTCCACCACGGCACCGTGCGCGTCGGTGAGGAGCGCGAAGTAGCGCATGCCGCCGATGGCCCGCGCAAGCTGGGCCAGCACAGGGCGCGCGGCGCGCAGCAGCTCGTGGTTTTCATCCTGGCTGCGGCGCAGCGCTTGCGCAGTGACCACGTCGAAAACGACGCGCTGCGTGGGCTGCAAACCCCGTGCAAGGCAGCGTTGCCAGGAGCGCGCAATCCAGGGCTCCACGTCGGCGTGCGCGGACAGGCCACCCTGCTCCAGCAGCGTGCGCCGCGCGTGTGCAATCCGCTCGGGCCGGTCGGTGCCAGCCAGGGGGGCGACGGCGGGAAGGGCGGCGGCACTGTGCATGGCGGGTCCGGTCCAGGTTTCCGATGGGGCGGCGTCGGCAAACGTGCAGCGGATGAGCGATCGTTCCCGAAGCCATCCTGCAGGCCGCCGATGATGCGCCAGTGTGCGGCGCAACATGTTTCATTTTGAGAATATCCACGGCGCAGCACGGCGGATTCAGGGTTGTCCCTAGGAATGTGGGAAGAGGCGAGGCAGAAGATGCAGCGGCTTAGCCGATTCATCCACAAACTCGTTTGAGGAGACAGCCAGATGCAAGTCCAGTTCACGGTCAACGGGCGCGCGGCCAGTGTTGACGTTCCTCCCAACACCCTGCTGGTGCATGCGCTGCGAGAGCACCTGCAGCTGACCGGCACCCACGTGGGCTGCGACACCAGCCAGTGCGGCGCCTGCACGGTGCATGTGAATGGGCGCGCGGTGAAGTCGTGCTCCATGCTGGCGGCCCAGGCGCAGGGCGCCGACATCGTCACCATCGAAGGCCTGGCCGCGGCGGACGGCACCATGCACCCCATGCAGGCAGCGTTCAAGGAATGCCACGGCCTGCAATGCGGCTTCTGCACCCCCGGCATGGTGATGAGCGCGGTGGACCTGTGCAAGAGCCACCCCCACGCGAGCGAGGGCGAGATCCGCGAACTGCTCGAAGGCAACATCTGCCGCTGCACGGGCTACCAGAACATCGTGCGCGCAGTGCGGGTCGGCCAAAAAGCCATGGCTTCGGCATAACCCGGAAAAAGGAGAACGACCATGGGTGCATCCGACTTTTCCAAGCTGCCGCACATTGGCGAATCCCTGAAGCGCAAAGAGGACTACCGCTTCCTCACCGGCGCGGGCCAGTACACCGACGACGTGGTGCTGGCCGCGCAAAGCCATGCGGTGTTCGTGCGCTCGCCGCACGCGCACGCCAGGATCAACAGCATCAACACCGATGCCGCCCAGGCCGCCCCGGGCGTGCTGGGCGTGTTCACCGGCGCCGATGTGGCGGCCGACAACATCAACGGCCTGCCCTGCGGCTGGCTCATCACCAGCACGGATGGCCAGCCCATGAAGGAGCCGCCGCACCCCATCCTGGCGCAGGGCAAGGTGCGCTACGTGGGCGACCATGTGGCCATGGTGGTGGCCCTCACGCAGCAGCAGGCGCGCGACGCGGCCGAGCTGGTGGAGGTGGACTACGACGTGTTACCCGCCGTGGTCAGCGTGGCCGATGCGGCGGCTGGCAGCGTGGCCGGCGCGGCGCTGCACGACATCGCGCCTGACAACCACTGCTACAAGTGGGCCATTGGCGACAAGGGCGCAGTGGATGCGGCGTTTGCCAACGCTGCGCACGTGACCAAGCTCGACCTGGTCAACAACCGCCTGATCCCCAACGCCATGGAGCCGCGCGCGGCCATCGGCAGCTACAACCGCGCGAGCGACGAGTACACGCTGTACGTCAGCAACCAGAACCCACACGTGGAGCGCCTGCTGATGACAGCCTTCGTGCTGGGCCTGCCCGAGCACAAGGTGCGCGTGATCGCGCCGGACGTGGGCGGCGGCTTTGGCTCCAAGATCTTTTTGTACGCCGAGGACGTGTGCCTGACCTGGGCCGCAAAGAAGCTCAACCGCAACATCAAGTGGGTGGCCGACCGCAGCGAGGCGTTCTTGAGTGACGCGCACGGCCGCGACCACGTGAGCCACGCCGAGATGGCCATGGACAAGGATGGCAAGTTCCTGGCCCTGCGCGTGCACACCGATGCCAACCTGGGCGCCTACCTCTCCACCTTTTCCACGGCCGTGCCCACCATCCTGTATGCCACGCTGCTGGCGGGCCAGTACAGCACGCCGCAGGTGTACGTGGAGGTCGACGCCTGGTTCACCAACACCGCGCCCGTGGATGCCTACCGCGGCGCCGGCCGGCCCGAGGCCACGTATCTGCTGGAGCGCTTGGTGTCGCGCTGCGGCTGGGAGCTGGGCCTGGGCCAGGATGAGATTCGCAAGCGCAACTTCATCACCAGTTGGCCGTACCAGACGCCCGTGGCGCTGCAGTACGACGTGGGCGACTACCACGCCTGCATGACGCAAGCGCAGCAACTGGCCGACGTGGCGGGCTTTGCCGCACGCAAGGCGGCCAGCGAGGCCAAGGGCCTCAAGCGCGGCATCGGCTACAGCAGCTACATCGAGGCCTGCGGCATTGCCCCGTCCAACATCGCCGGCGCCCTCGGTGCGCGCGCAGGCTTGTTTGAATGCGGCGAGGTGCGCGTGCACCCCACGGGCAGCGTGACGGTGTTCACGGGCTCGCACAGCCACGGCCAGGGGCATGAGACCACCTTCGCGCAGGTGGTGGCCGGGCGCCTGGGCATCCCCGTGGAGAACGTGGACATCGTGCACGGCGACACGGGCCGCGTTCCGTTTGGCATGGGCACCTACGGCTCGCGCTCCATCAGCGTGGGCGGGGCGGCCATCATGAAGGCACTGGACAAGATCGAGGCCAAGGCCAAGAAGATCGCCGCGCACCTGATGGAGGCGAGCGACGCCGATATTGACTTTGCGGGCGGCGAATTCACCGTGCGCGGCACGGACAAGAAGATCCCCTTCGGCCAGGTGGCGCTCACGGCTTATGTGCCGCACAACTACCCGCTCGACAAGCTCGAACCTGGGCTCAACGAGACGGCCTTCTACGACCCCACCAACTTCACGTTCCCCGCAGGCACCTACATCTGCGAAGTGGAAGTGGACCCGGCCACGGGCAGTACGCGCGTGGACAAGTTCACCGCGGTGGATGACTTCGGCACCATCATCAACCCCATGATCGTGGAAGGCCAGGTGCACGGCGGGCTGGTGCAGGGCATCGGCCAGGCGCTGCTGGAAAACTGCGTGTACGACCGCGAGACCGGCCAGCTGCTCACTGGCAGCTTCATGGACTACGCCATGCCGCGCGCGGATGACTTCCCCGAGTTCAAGCTCGGCCATGTCTGCACGCCCTGCACGCACAACCCGCTGGGCACCAAGGGCTGCGGCGAGGCCGGGGCCATCGGCTCGCCGCCCGCGGTGATCAACGCCGTGCTCGATGCGCTGCGCCCGCTGGGCGTGAAGGAGTTCGACATGCCAGCATCGCCGCACCGCGTGTGGGAAGCCATCCAGTCGGCCAAGGCATAAGGAGATTCGACCATGTACGCATTCACCTTTGAAGCGCCTTCGTCCACCGCCGCAGCCGCACAGCTGATTGCCCAGGGAGGCAAGCTGCTCGCGGGCGGGCAGAGCCTGCTGCCCTCGATGCGCCTGCGCCTGGCCAACCCCGAGAAGATCGTGGACCTGAACGGCATCGCCGAGCTGGCGGGCATCCGCCGCGAAGGCAATGCCCTCGTCATCGGCGCCATGACGCGCCACATGGATGTGGCGAGCAGCGCGGACGTGAAAGCCGCCATCCCCGCGCTGGCCGACCTGGCCGCGCACATTGGCGACCGCCAGGTGCGCGCGCGCGGCACGCTGGGCGGGTCGGTGGCCAACAACGACCCCGCCGCCTGCTACCCGAGCGCCGTGCTGGGCCTGGGGGCGACGGTGATCACCAACCGCCGCGATATCAAAGCTGACGACTTCTTCCTGGGCATGTACACCACGGCGCTGGAAGAGGGCGAGATCATCACGGCCATCCGCTTCCCCATCCCGAAACGTGCGGCCTACCTGAAGTTCAAACAGCCGGCTTCGCGCTTTTCGCTGGTGGGGGTGTTCGTGGCGCAGACGGACGCTGGTGTGCGCGTGGCCATCACCGGCGCGGCGGCCAGCGTGTTCCGCCATGCGGGGCTGGAGGCGGCGCTGAACCAGAGCTTCACGCCGCAGTCCGCAGCCGCCGTGGCGATCGACGCGAGCGAGCTGAACAGCGACATCCACGCGAGTGCCGCCTATCGCGCCAACCTGATCAGCGTGCAGACGCAGCGGGCCGTGCAGAAGATGCTGGGCGCCTAGCATCCGGGTAGGTCGGGTTAGCCCAAAGGGCGTAACCCGACGTGGTTCGCTGCGCCCCGTGCGGTGGTGTCGGGTTACGCCCTCACGGGCTAACCCGACCTACGATTTTTGAATCAAATTGGCCTCTGAGGCTTATACAGTAAGCGCAAGCAGCTATCAAAAGAGAAGCAATGAGTTCCCCCGCCTCCGTCGATGCCCTGCTGCAGGCCCTGCAAACCGTGGGCTACTTTGCCGACCGGCGGCTGGGCACGGCGGTGTTCTTGGCGCTGCAGCTGCAGCGGCCCTTGCTGCTGGAGGGCGAACCCGGCGTGGGCAAGACCGCGTTGGCCCGGGCGCTGAGCGAAGTGCTCGGGCGCGGGCTGATCCGCCTGCAGTGCTACGACGGCCTGGAGCAGCGCGAGGCGTTGTACGAGTGGAACTACGCCGCCCAGCTGCTGCACATGAAAGCCGCGGAAGGCCAAGGCGCCGCCGACATGGCGCAGGTGGAGCGCGAGGTCTACCAGGACCGCTACCTCATCCGCCGCCCACTGCTGCAGGCCCTGCAGGCCCCTGCGCCGGGGGCGGTGCTGCTCATCGACGAGGTGGACCGCGCCGACGAGCCCTTCGAGGCCTTCCTGCTGGAATACCTGGGCGAGTACCAGGTCAGCATTCCCGAGATCGGCACCGTGCACGCGCAGGCCACGCCCGTGACCCTGCTCACCAGCAACCGCACGCGCGACCTGCACGACGCCGTCAAGCGCCGCTGCCTGTACCACTGGCTTGACTACCCCGACCGCGAGCGCGAGCTGGCCATCGTGCGCGCGCAGGTGCCCGGCGCCAGCGCGGCGCTGGCGCAGCAGGTGGCCGAGTTCGTGGGCCGCCTGCGCAGCCAGCCGTTTGCCAACGCCTTCCAGCGCGCGCCGGGCATTGCCGAGAGCGTGGAATGGGCCAGGGCGCTGGTGGCGCTGGACACCATCGTGGTGGACCCGGAGGTCGTGTCCGACACCGCAGGCATCTTGTTCAAGCAGCGCGAAGACGTGGCCGCGCTCACGCGCGACATGGCGGCGCAGCTGCTGCAGCCTGCGGATTCGTGATGCCTAGTCCACTGAATCCGAGAAATCGGCGGTGCGTGAGGGTCTGGCAAGGCCGCAATCTAGACGCCGGGCGCAGCCGGGTTGGACACCCGGCGAGCACGGCAACGACGAGTGCGGCCTTGCCAGTCCCTCACCCTGTGGGCCGGGGTTGCGGCAGGCGCTCGGCGGCGTTGCCTGCCTTGTCAAGGCAGCCAGCCTTGACTGCGCCAGGCGCCTTGCCGCCCGCCCGCCGCAGCCCCGGCGCACCGCCGATTTCTCGGATTCAGTGGACTGCCAGCCTTCCAACCTCCGAGACCGTTCACGCTGAGCCTGTCGAAGCGCAGCGCGAGGCTTCGACAGGCTCAGCCCGAACGGCCTGGAACGATCGAATGCGCCTTCGCAACCTGTGTGCAAACGAATCTGTGAAGCCGCGACCATGACGAAAGGCACAACCATCTCCCAACTCGGCGATGCCCGCGCCGGCAAGCTGGCCGACAACCTCACCGGCTTCGGCCGCGCGCTGCGCCGCACCGGCGTGCGCGTGGATGCATCGCGCATGGCTCTGGCCCAGCAGGCCGTGATGCTGGCGGGCCTGGCGCGCGAGGACTTCGGCGCCGCGCTGGAGTCGGTGCTGGTGAGCCGCGAGCAAGATCGCGCGGTCTTTCGCGAACTGTTCGATGCCTACTTCAAGAACCCCGACATCGCGCAGAAGCTGCTGGCCCAGATGCTGCCCAGCGCCGAGGCCAAGGCCGAACCCGCCCAGCGCCGCCCGCGCGTGAGCGAGGCCCTGGCACCCTTGCGGGCTGCGCGCAATGCGCCCCCTGCACGCGAAGATGAAAAGATCGACTTCGACGCCGCCATGACGGCCAGCGACCGCCAGCGCCTGCACCATGCGGACTTCAACCAGCTCTCGGCCAGCGAATACCAGCTGGTGGAGCGCCTGGCGCGCGACATTGCGCTGCCCCTGCCGCACTACGCGGCGCGCCGCACCCGGCCCGGCGGGCGCGGCAGCCGGCCGCACTGGCCCGGCGCCATGCAGCAGGCCGCGCGCACAGGCGGCGAACTGCTGGCTCTGCCGCGCCTGCAGCGGCGCCAGCAGCCGCTGCCCTTGCTGGTGCTGGTGGATGTGTCAGGCTCCATGGAGCGGTATGCGCGCCTGCTGCTGGCCTTTCTGCACGCCGCCACCGCCCCCCGCCACGCAGGGCCCGGGCTGCGGCGCGATGTGTTCGCGTTCGGCACGGGCCTCACGGACCTCACGCCCGCCTTCCGCCTGGCCGACACCGACGCCATGCTGCAGGCGGCCGGCCACTCCATTGCCGACTTTGCCGGCGGCACGCGCATGGGCGACAGCCTGGCCGCGCTGCGCCAGCAGCACGCCCGGCGCCTGGTGGGGCGGCGCACGCTGGTGCTGCTCATCAGCGACGGGCTGGACACCGGCGAGCCCGCGCTGCTGGAGCGTGAGCTGGCCTGGCTGCGCCGGCACACGCGCCGCCTGCTCTGGCTCAACCCCTTGCTGCGCTATGAAGGCTACGCCCCCACGGCCCGCGGCGCCGCGGCGCTGCACCGCCAGGCTCACGGCATGCTGGCGGTGCACAACCTCGCCCGGCTGCAGGATTTGGCGGCCAGCTTGGCCACGCTTCTGCGGCAGTGACAGGTCGGATACCGATAGACAAAGATGCGCCGCCCCATGCATGCCACCCCAACCGTTCACGCTGAGCCTGTCGAAGCGCAGCGCAATGCTTCGACAGGCTCAGCACGAACGGACGGGGGTGCGTGTACGCCGCCCATCCCACGCAGTCGCGTTGGTTGAGACGCTGAAAGAACGAGAGGACTCACCATGGAAATGCAAGCCAGCCGCACCCTTGCCGTCGCCCAGCAGCAGGCCTGGGACGCGCTCAACGACCCCGAAGTGCTCAAGCTGTGCATCCCCGGCTGCGACAAGGTCGAGCCCACGGGCGAACACCAGTACAGCGTGGCCATGGCGCTCAAGATCGGGCCGGTGTCGGCCAAGTTCGCGGGCAAGATCACGCTCTCGGACATCGTGCCGCCCGAGAGCTACACCATCGCTTTCGACGGCTCGGGCGGCGTGGCCGGCTTTGGCAAGGGCAGTGCGCAGGTCAAGCTGGTACCGCTGCCGGCCGACGGCGCCGGGCAGGAAAGCTGCGAGCTGCACTACGCCGTGCACGCCACCGTCGGCGGCAAGATTGCCCAGCTGGGCCAGCGGCTGATCGACGGCGCCGCCAAAAGCATGGCCGAGGACTTCTTCAAACGCTTTGACGAGGAGATGCAGCGCCGCTACCCGCGCCCCGAGGCGGCCGCTGTGCAGGGCATGGCGGAGCCGGCAGAAGGGGGCAGCGCACCTGCTGCCGCCGCCGCTGCCGGCCCAGGCAGCAGCCCGCTGTCCGCGTCGGCCGAGGCGCAAATTCCTGACGGCGGCATCCCGGTATGGGTGTGGGTGGCCGGCGCTGGCGCACTGATCCTGCTAGCGTGGTGGCTGAACTGAGGTTCACCCCCCTCTCTCGCTCCGCCTCGCTGCGCGGGAAGGGGGCGCCTAGAACGGAAAGATGACCCAAGAACGGCGTCAAGCAGCTTTAGCGAGTGGATGAACGATGGAAAACCTCGATGTGATGGTGTTGCGCACGCTGCAGGGCTGGCGGGCGGCGGGGCGGCGGGCGCTGCTGGCGACGGTGGTGCGCACGTGGGGCTCGTCGCCGCGGCCGGTCGGGTCCATCATGGCGCTGTGCGAGGACGGGGCGGTGGTGGGGTCGGTGTCCGGCGGGTGCATCGAGGATGATCTGATCGACCGGCACACGCGCGCCTATGCGCAAGAGCACGCCGGTGCCACCGGGCACGACCATCGCATTCCCAGCGGGCCGCCGTCCTTCGTGAAGTACGGCGTCACGGCCGACGAGGCGCACCGCTTTGGCCTGCCCTGCGGCGGCACGCTGGAGCTGCTGCTCGAATACGACCCCGACCCTGCCGGCCTGGCCGCGCTGATTGCCGACCTGGAGGCTGGCCGCCTGGTGCAGCGCACCGTGCGCCTGGCCGATGGCGCGGTGACGCTGCAGCCCGCCGCCGCGCCCGCCGACCTGGTGGTGGATGCCGTGCAGCTCACCAACACTTTCGGCCCCGAGTACCGCATGCTGCTCATCGGCGCCGGGCAACTGGCCGAGTACCTGGCCACCATGGCCTTGTTCAGCGGCTTTGCCGTCACGGTGTGCGACCCGCGCGAGGAATACCGCGGCGCGTGGAACGTGCCCGGCGCCACGGTGGTGAGCGACATGCCCGACGACGTGGTGCGCGCCTTCCACCCCGACCGGCGCACCTGCGTGGTGGCCCTCACGCACGACCCCAAGCTGGACGATCTGGCCTTGCTGGAAGCGCTGGAAACGGACGCCTTCTACGTGGGCGGCATCGGCTCGCGCCGCAACAACGAGGCGCGCCGTGCCCGCATGATCGAGCACTTCGAGCAGACCGAAGCCAGCCTGGCGCGCCTGCGCGGGCCGATTGGCATCTACATCGGCAGCAAGACGCCGCCCGAGATCGCGGTGAGCGTGATGGCCGAAATCCTGGCCGTGAAGAACGGCGTCACCCTGCCGCGCGACATGGCGGTGGCCGAAGCCAAGAACGAGCGCGAACTGGCGCACAACGACCCCGGCGCGCGGGTGTGCGGGGTGCGCTGAGCGCTGGACGGAACCCCGGGCCGGGTGTCAGGCGCCCATCACCACCGGCCCGCCCTTGGCGATGCCGCGCTGGTAGGCCGGGCGGGCCTGCATGCGCTGCAGGTAGGCCTGCAGGTGCGGGCAGGCGCTGGCCTTGCCGGTGCGCGACAGCGCCGCTTCCACCGCAAAGCTCATCTGAAAGTCCGCCATGGTCAGGTGCTCGCCCGCGAACCAGGTGTGCTGGGCCAGGTGCTGCTCCATGAATTCCAGCGCGGTGTTCACGTTCGGGTCGATGACCTTGTCCTGCACCTTGGCGCACAGGGCCTTGGCAATCGGCTTCACGATGAAGGGCATGGGCTGGGTTGGGATGGTCATGAACACCAGCTTCATCACCAGCCAGTTCATCAGCGAGCCTTCGGCGTAATGCATCCAGAAGCGGCATTGCCGGTGCTCGGGCGTGCCGCGCACGGGCTGCAGGTGGGCCAGGTCGCCGCCGGCCTGCGCGCCGTAGGTCTCCACCAGGTATTCGATGATGGCGCCAGACTCGGCAATGACCAGGCCGTTGTCGGTGATGACGGGCGACTTGCCCAGCGGGTGGATCTTCTTGAGTTCCGGCGGGGCCAGCTTGGTGGCTTTGTCGCGCGGATAGATCTTGAGTTCGTAGGGCACGCCCAGCTCCTCCAGCAGCCAGAGGACACGTTGCGAGCGCGAGGTTTCGAGGTGGTGGACGGTGATCATGGCGGCTATTGGAACAGCAGCCGCCTGCCTGCTGCAACGGGCGCGCGGTGCTGGCGCCCAGCAAAAAGCCCTCTTGCGAGGGCTTTTTTGCGGGAGTGTCCGCGGGCCGACAGTCGCCAGGCCCGGGTGGCTCGGCGATCAGCCGCCCTTCTTGGAGCGCTTGCCGGGGTTCTTCTTGCTGCGCGTGGCCACGCCGCGCTCCAGGCTCACGCGCTGGCCGCGGCCAGGGGTGCGCAGGGTGTAGCCGGGCAGGGGCTGGGGTTGGGGAGTGCGCTTGCGGTCTGCTTCGGTGACGATCTTGTTGCCCATGGTAGGTCTCAGAGAAAGTGGAGAAAAAGGGGGATATTAGGCCACAGCCGGGCGAAGGGTCTTTTTCCACAGGCTTCAGGCCGCCCGCGCGGCCTGTGCGCCGGGGCCTGGATCGGTGGACAGCGCCAGCACGCCATGCTGCGGCAGCACCAGGCCGCGCTCGGCGTCTTCGAGGGCGCGGGTGCGGATCACGGGCGCCTGTGCGCGCACGGCGCCAAAGAGGGTGGCAAAGGCCACGTCCGCGGCGTCGCGGCCCGTGCTGAAGCGCATCAGCCCCTGGGGAATGGCCGTGCCGGAGGGGTCGAACAGGTACCACCGGCCACCCACGTACGCCTCCACGTAGGCGTGAAAGTCGGGCGGCCCCAGGGCCGGATCGGCGCCGTAGTCCGTGCCGGTGGTGAAGCGGGCCGGGATGTTCACCGCCCGGCACAGCGCAATCATCAGGTGGGCAAAGTCGCGGCACACGCCCACCTGCTCGATCAGCGTGTCCACGGCGGCCGTGTTGACGTTGGAGGTGTTGGATGTGAATGCCACATGCTGCCGCACCCAGTCGCAAATGGCCTGCACCCGGCCATAACCCTGCGGCAAGGCACCGAAGGTGTTGGCCGCCAGGCGCAGCAGCCGGTCGGACTGGCAGTAGCGGCTGGGGTAGATGTAGCCCAGCACCTCGGGCGGCAGGTAGCGCACGGGCACTTCGGCCAGCATGGCCGGGTCGCTGCGGTGGTGCGCGATGTCCACTGTGGCGCAGTACGACAGCTCCAGCGTGCCCGGCTCGCCGTGCAGCCGCAGGGTGCGATTGCGCGTGGCGGGGTCGGTGTGCAGCTCGGTTGCAATGTCCTGGTTCAGGACCAGCCGTTCCGCCAGGACGGTCTGGCAGGCCGTCTCGGCGGCGTGGATGTTGAACACGAAATCCGCACCCTGGGCGTCCAGGATGTCGTAGGCCAGGTCGATCTGCACTTCCATGCGCACCCGCGGCTGCCGTGGCGGCAGCGCGGCCTCGCTGCCCGCGCGGCGCGGCGTGGCGGGCCCGGAGGGCGCTTCCGGCAAGGCGGCAATGGTTTCGTGCATGGGTGGTGTCCTGTCGTGGTGTGCGGGCGCCAGGGGGCGCTAGGAGTCTGCGCGGCAGAAGGAGCATCGGCTGCAACGCGCGATAAACCGGTCTCGCGCGGTACTACCTCCTGCGCCCAGGGGGCCACCCTGGGCTTGTCGGTAG
>NZ_JAJTBB010000088.1 GCF_021287135.1 Acidovorax sp. | reverse complement strand
AGGCGCTGCGGGTGGCGGGCCTGCAGCCCGCGCTGGAGAGCCACGGCCTTACGGTGGTCGACCGCGGCAACCTGAGCGGCCCCACCAACCCCTGGCAGCCCCCCGAGCAGGGATACCGCCACCTGCAGGAGGTGGTGGCGTGGAACCAGCGCGTGTTCGACGCCGTGTATGCCGAGCTGCAGCGCGGCCACCTGCCCATCCTGATGGGGGGCGACCACTGCCTGGGCCTGGGCAGCATCAGCGCCGTGGCACGCCACTGCGCCGAAGCAGGCAAGCCACTGCGCGTGCTGTGGCTGGACGCGCATGCCGACTTCAACACCAGCGCGCTCACGCCCAGCGGCAATGTGCACGGCATGCCGGTCGCGTGCCTGTGCGGCTTCGGGCCGCGGGAGCTGACGCACCTGGGCGGCATGCCCGGCGGCGGGCCGGCGCTGCACCCTTCGCAAATCCGCGAGATCGGCATCCGCAGCGTGGACCCCGGCGAGAAGCGCTTTGTGCACGAGCAGGGGCTGGAGGTGTTCGACATGCGCTACATCGACGAGGTCGGCATGCGCCAGACCATGCTGCAGGCGCTGGCCGGGGTGGACGAGCACACCCATCTGCACGTGAGCTTCGACGTGGATTTTCTGGACCCCGACATCGCCCCCGGCGTGGGCACGCTGGTGCCCGGCGGGCCGACCTACCGCGAGGCCCAGCTGTGCATGGAGATGATTGCCGACAGCGGCCGCCTGGCGTCGCTGGACATCGTGGAGGTGAACCCCGCGCTGGACGTGCGCAACCGCACGGCCGAGCTGGCGGTGGATTTGGTGGAATCGCTGTTTGGCAAGAGCACGCTGATGCGGCGATCGGTATGAGGCGATCCCCCTGAGGCGCTGCGCGCCTTCCCCCTTCTCTCGAATCGCTGCGCGATTCGGGAAGGGGGACGCAGCCAGCGCGGCGGGGCGGCCCTTGCGCGGCTGCACTGGCCTTAGATCGCGCCAGTTTTTACGGACAGGCGTCATGCATCCGAATGCACGCGCGCCGTCCTCCGTCCCCGTTCGGGCTGGGCCTGTCGAAGCCTCGCGCCGCCAGACCTTGCTCTCCTGGAGGCGTCCATCCAAGGCGCTTTAGGAGCGCTTGGCCGCGGCCAGCCGCCGCATGAGCTGCTGCACCAGGTCGGTCCGCATGTCGCGGTAGAGTAGCGCTTCTTCAGCCTCCTTGGCCAGTGCGATGGTTTCGTTGTAGCTGATGTCGCGCTGCTGCAGCAGTTCGGTTTCGGGGATCAGCTCGGTGCCTTCGAGCGTGCGCAGCTTGAAGCGGATGCGCAGCCGCAGCTGCAGTTCGCGCACCTGCCCTGAAGCGTTGAGGCCGACCACCACGCGCTCCGGCTGCTCTTGCAGCAGATCGAGAATGGCCTGTGCCTGGGGCAGCGACGCGGGATCGCGCAGCACCTGCAGCTTGCCGCCGGAGCCCTCCAGCGTGCGCTGCAGTTCCCGGGCCAGGGCCGAGGTCGTGGGGGCCGCGATGTACAGCGTTTCAAAGCCGAACTCGGGCACGCCGCGCAGGCGAAAGCCGCAGGCGGCCAGCAGGGCGGCCGGGGCCAGGGTCAGCAGCAGCGTGCGTTTGCGCATCGTCTTCACTCCGTGGGTTGAGGGTCAGACAACGACGTTGACCAGGCGGCCGGGCACCACGATCACGCGCTTGGGCGCGGCCCCCGCGGCGTGCGTGGTGAAGGCTTCGCTGGCCAGCGCGATGCGTTCGATGGCGGCCTTGTCGGCCTGCGCGGGCACATGGATGGAGCCGCGCAGCTTGCCGTTGACCTGCAGCATCAGTTCGATCTCGTCCTGCACCAGCGCGCTCGCGTCGGGCTGCGGCCAGGGCGTGTCCAGCAGGTCGCCCAGCTCGCCGGCGTAGCCCAGGCCTTGCCACAGGCTGTGGGCGATGTGGGGCGTGGCGGGGTACAGGCAGCGCAGCAGGATGCCGAAGCCTTCGATCAGCGCGACCTGGGCGCCAGCCGAGTCGGTGGCCTTGAAGTCCTCCAGCGCATTGATCATCTTCATCGCACCGGAGACCACGGTGTTGTACTGCATGCGCTGGTAGTCGTAGTCCACCTGCTTGAGCACGGTGTGGATCTCCAGGCGCAAGGCCTTGGCCTCTTTGCCGAATTCCACATCTTTCAGGCTGCTAGCGCTTGCCACGCTTGCGCGGGCCGCTTCCATATCCATAGCAGCCAGCTTGACGCCGAAGTTCCACACGCGGCGCAGGAACCGGTAGCTGCCTTCCACGGCGGCGTCGTTCCACTCCAGCGTGGCCTCGGGCGGGGCCGTGAACATGGTGTACAGGCGAGCGGTGTCGGCGCCGTACTTCTCGATCAGGTCCTGCGGGTCCACGCCGTTGTTCTTGGACTTGGACATGGTGCCCACGCCTTCGTAGTCGATGGGCGTGCCCACGGGCAGCAGGCCGTCGCCACTGGCGGCTTCGTTCTTCAGCTTGGCGCCGATGATCTTGCCGCCTTCGTCCAGCACATGCTCCACGTCGTGCGGCCAGAAGTAGTCCTTGCCACCCTTGGCGGTGCGGCGGCTGTAGATGTGGTTGAGCACCATGCCCTGCGTGAGCAGCTTGGTGAAGGGCTCGTCCACCTTCACGAGGCCCAGGTCGCGCATGACCTTGGTCCAGAAGCGCGCGTACAGCAGGTGCAGGATGGCGTGTTCGATGCCGCCGATGTACTGGTCCATCGGCATCCAGTAGTCAGCACCGCCCGCCACCATCGCTTCGGCGTTCTTGGGGTCGCAATACCGCATGAAGTACCACGAGCTGTCCACGAAGGTGTCCATGGTGTCCGTCTCGCGGCGGGCAGGCTTGCCGCACACGGGGCAGGTCACGCCCGCGTGGAAGCCCTCATGCTTGTGCAGCGGGTTGCCCGAGCCGTCGGGGATGCAGTCTTGCGGCAGCACCACGGGCAGGTCTTTTTCGGGGACGGGCACGGCACCGTGCTCTTCGCAGTGGATGATGGGGATCGGCGTGCCCCAGTAGCGCTGGCGGCTGATGCCCCAGTCGCGCAGGCGCCAGGTGGTCTTTTTCTCGCCCAGGCCCTTTTGCTGCAGCGCGTGGGCCACGGCGTTCACGGCGTCCTTGTAGGAGAGGCCGCTGAAGCTGTCGGAGTTGATGGTCACGCCGCGCTGCTTGTCGCCGTACCAGTCCTGCCACTGGTGGTAGTTGAACGTCTCGCCGTCCACCAGCACCACCTGCTTGATCTCAATGCCGTACTTGAGGGCAAAGGCAAAGTCGCGCTCGTCGTGCGCGGGCACGCCCATCACGGCGCCGTCGCCGTAGCCCATGAGCACATAGTTGCCCACCCAGACCTGCACCTTTTCGTCGGTGAGCGGGTGCGTGACGGTCAGGCCCGTGGCCATGCCCTTCTTCTCTTGCGTGGCCAGTTCGGCCTCGGTGGTGCCGCCGGTCTTGCATTCTTCAATGAAGGCTGCGAGTGCCGGGTTGCCCTTGGCGGCGTGGGCGGCCAGCGGGTGCTCGGGCGCCACGGCGCAGAACGTCACGCCCATGACGGTGTCGGCGCGGGTGGTGAAGACGTACATCTTGCCGTCGCCGATCAGCGCACCATCGTCCCCCGCAATGTCGTGCGTGAAGGCAAAGCGCACGCCTTCGCTCTTGCCGATCCAGTTTTCCTGCATCAGCTTCACGCGCTCAGGCCAGCCGGGGAGCTGGTCGCCGGTCACAAAGCCCAGCAGTTCCTCGGCGTAGTCAGTGATCTTGAGGTAGTAGCCCGGGATCTCGCGCTTTTCCACCAGCGCGCCGGTGCGCCAGCCGCGGCCGTCGATCACCTGCTCGTTGGCCAGCACGGTCTGGTCCACCGGGTCCCAGTTCACGATCTGGGTCTTGCGGTAGGCAATGCCCTTTTCCAGCATCTTGAGGAACAGCCACTGGTTCCACTGGTAGTACTCGGGGTCGCAGGTGGCCACCTCGCGGCTCCAGTCGATGGCCAGGCCCATGGCCTGCATCTGCTTCTTCATGTACGCGATGTTTTCGTACGTCCACTTGGCCGGCGGCACGCCGTTTTTCAGCGCGGCGTTCTCGGCCGGCAGGCCGAAGGCGTCCCAGCCCATGGGCATCAACACGTTGTAGCCGTTCATGCGCAGGTAGCGCGTGAGCATGTCGTTGATGGTGTAGTTGCGCACATGGCCCATGTGCAGCTTGCCGCTGGGGTACGGCAGCATGGAGCAGGCGTAGAACTTCTTCTTGTTGGCGTCTTCCGTCACGCGGTAGGCGTCGCGTGCGGTCCAGTGGTCGTGCGCGGCGCGCTCGACGTCTTGGGGAGAGTATTTGTCTTGCATGGGCAGGGGGATGGGAAGTGGGCAGCTGCGGGCCGCGCTGCGCAGATTTTAGGCGACGCTGCGCCTGGAATACCGCGGCAGCGCACGCCGCGCCGGGATACTGCGCGGCCGCGTCAGCGCGTGGGCGCGGCGGCGGTGGCTGGCTTTGCGGCTGCGTCCTGCGGCTCGGCCACGAAGCCGATGCGCTGCAAGCCCGCGAGGTGCGCTGCCCCCATGACCTCGACCACACGGCCGTATGGCACGGCGGCATCGGCGCGCAGCTGGATTTCGGTGTCGGGGCGCTCGGTGCCGATGCGGCGCAGGCGCTCGGCCAGCGCCGCCTGGGACAGCGGCTCGTCCTGCACGAAGGCCTGGCCGGCGGCATTGATCACCACGGTCACCGATTGAGGGGCCCCGGCCGGCGTGGCGCCCTGCGTGCGCGGCAGCTCCAGCCGGATGGAGCTGGCCATGAGCGGCGCGGTCAGGATGAAGATCACCACCAGCACCAGCATCACGTCCACCAGCGGCGTCATGTTGATGTCGCTCATGGGCTGGGGCCCGGAAGTGCGTTCCAGCCGGCCAAAGCTCATGGCCGCGCTCCGTGCGTGCTGGCGGCCTGCGCCGGGGCGGAGGCGGTGTCGATGAGCAATTCGCGCAGGTCGCGTGCAAAGCCTTCCAGATCGGCCTCGATGCGGCCCACCAGGCGGCCGAACACGTTGTACGCCAGCACGGCGGGAAGCGCCACGGCCAGCCCGGCGGCCGTCATCACCAAGGCCTCGCCCACCGGACCCGCGACGCGGTCGATGGTGATCTGGCCGGCGCCGGCCATGGCCGTCAGCGCATGGTAGATGCCCCACACGGTGCCCAGCAGCCCGACGAAGGGGGCCGTGGAACCCACCGTGGCCAGCAGCACCTGGCCGAATTGCAGCCGGCCCAGCACCCCGTGCAGGGCGTCGCGCAGCACGCGGGTCAGCCGCTGCGACAGGCTGCCGGCACCGGCCAGCGTGCCGTGCTGGCCATCCTGGGCCACCGCGTTTGCCGCGCCCACCAGGGGCAGGACCAGCGCCGAGCGGTCAAAGGACTGCAGCCGCTGTACGGCCAGCTCCAGCGACGGCGCCTGCCAGAACGCCGCCGTGCTGCGCGCCACGTCGGCGTTGGCGCGGCGCATGAGCCACAGCTTCCAGAGGATGACCACCCAGCTGGCCACCGACATGGCCAGCAGGACCAGGGCCGCGCCCTGGGTGACCGCATCGCCCTGGCGCCACCAGTGAAGCGCGTCCATCAAGCCCTCCTGCTACCTGGCGCGTGGCCCGCTACGGGTGCTGCCGAAATCCGACCCACCGTGGAGCCGGCTTTGCCAGGCCAGGGGTGGCGTCCCCAGGAGGGGGCAGATGCGAAGCATCTCAGGGGGCGCTTCACTTCAAGCCCAGCACGTCGAACATGTCGAACATGCCCGTCTTGTGCTGCGCCAGGAACCGCACGGCGCGCAGGCTGCCCTGGGCGTAGCCGGCACGGTTGGACGACTTGTGCGAGATCTCGATGCGCTCGCCCACGCCGGCAAACAGCACGGTGTGGTCGCCCACGATGTCGCCGCCCCGGATGGTGGCAAAGCCGATGCTGGACGGGTCGCGCTCGCCGGTCACGCCTTCGCGGGCATACACGGCGCACTCCTTGAGGTCGCGGCCCATCGCCTGGGCAATCACCTCGCCCATCTTGAGCGCGGTGCCCGAGGGGGCATCCACCTTGTGGCGGTGGTGGGCCTCGATGATCTCGATGTCATAGCCGGTGGCCAGGGCCTTGGCAGCCATCTCCAGCAGCTTGAGCGTGACGTTCACGCCCACGCTCATGTTGGGGGCCATGACGATGGCCGTGCGCCGCGCCAGTGCCGCGATGTCGACCTTCTGCTCCTCGGAAAAGCCGGTGGTGCCCACCACGGCCTTCACGCCCAGGTCGGCGCACACCGCCAGATGGGCCAGCGTCCCCTCGGGGCGCGTGAAGTCGATGAGCACCTCGGCATTCTTCAGGCCCGCAGCCACATCGGCCGTGATGGCCACTCCGCTGGCGTGGCCCAGGAAGGCCGTGGCATCCGAGCCGATGGCCGGGCTGGCCGGCACGTCCAGCGCGCCCGCCAGGATGCAGTCGTCCGCGGCGCGCAGCGCCTCGATCAGCATCCGGCCCATGCGGCCGGATGCGCCGGCAACGGCCACGCGGCAAGGGTTCTCGGGGGTGTAGGCGCGGGGAGCGGCGGGCGGAAGTGTCCCTGTCATGAGATTCCTGTGGTGGGTAGGGGGTGGATCCGGTCAGCCTGTGCCAACCACCTGCGTCCTTCAGCGGCCGGCCGCTGAAGGACTGGCTCAGCGCGCGGGCGATTCCAGCGGCGGGTAGCTCACCGACGCGGGCTCCAGCGGCGCCGCAGTGGGCGGCGTCGTCGGGCGGGGCGATGCGGGGTAGCGGGCCAGTTGCTCGGGCGTCGCCTCCAGCACCGGGACCTTGCCCTTGGCGCCGCGGGTTCCCAGGGTGGCCACGAACTCGGTCTCCGTGGGCATGGGGTCGCCTTCGGAGCGCTCCAGCGCGTCCCCCTTGAAATACACGGTCAGCTTGCGCGTCTGTGCATCCTCGCCAGGGCGCTTGAGGGTGAACACGTATTCCCACCGGTCTGCATGGAACAGGCTGGTGACGAGCGGGGTTCCCAGGATTTCGCGCACCTGCTGCCGGCTCATGCCGGGCTGCAGGGCCTCGACCTGCTCGCGCGACACGAAGTTGCCTTGCACCACGTCGACCTTGTAGGGCGTGACGATGCTGGCGATGCGGGTGCTGGCTCCATCCAGGCTGCTGCAGCCGGCCAGGGCAGCCAAGCCGGCACCGGCCAAAAGGACCAGGCCCAGGCGGGCGCTGCAACGGGCTTTGACGGGCATGGGTAAAAGGGCTGAGGATATGATCGCCCCATTGTAGCGGCAGGCCTTTTGCCAGGAGAACGGCCCCACGCAACCGGAAAGAGCATGCCATGACGAACATTGACGAACTCAAAAGCACGGGTCTCAAGGCCACGCTGCCCCGCCTGAAAATTCTGGAGATCTTCCAGAAAGGCGGACAGCGCCACATGACGGCTGAAGACGTGTTCCGCGTGCTGCTGGAGGAACGTTCGGACATCGGCCTGGCCACGGTGTACCGGGTGCTCACGCAGTTCGAGCAGGCCGGCATCCTGATCCGCAGCAACTTCGAGAGCGGCAAGGCCATCTACGAACTCAATGAAGGGCAGCACCACGACCACTTCATCTGCACATCGTGCGGCAAGGTGGAGGAGTTCTACGACCCCGAGATCGAAAAGCGCCAACACGCCGTGGCCAAGGCCAAGGGCTGGGTGGTGCAGGACCATACGATGGCGCTGTACGGGCAGTGCGCTTCCTGCGCTGGAAAGTAACCCCCCTGGGTCGCCTTCGGCGCCTTCCCCCCAGAGGGGGACGCACCCGGTGGCCCGGCAAAGCCGGTTCCACGGGTGCACGGGGCTGGGCAGCGCCCAGTTTTACCGGATTTTGATAAAAAACAGCTCCAGCGCTTGTCCACCAAGCGCTAGCAGCTATCAAATACGTAGCATCAGCCGCCCGTGTCACGCTCCATGGCGCGGCGGTGGCGCTCCACGAATTCCTGGTAGGTGTCGATGCCGCGCAGCTGCAGGATGGTGTTGCGCACGGCGGCTTCGACCAGCACGGCGATGTTGCGGCCGGCCACCACCTGGATCACCACCTTGAGCACGGGCACGCCCAGCACATCCTGGGTGAGCGGCTCGTAGGGCAGGCGTTCGTATTCACGCTCCAGCGTTTCCTTGCGGACCAGGTGGACGATGAGCTTGAGCCGCATCTTGCGGCGCACGGCCGTCTCGCCAAAGATGGCGCGGATGTCCAGCAGGCCGATACCGCGCACCTCCAGCAGGTTTTGCAGCAGCTCGGGGCATTTGCCCTCGATGGTGGTCTGGTTGATGCGGTAGAAGTCGACCGCGTCATCGGCCACCAGGCCGTTGCCGCGCGAGATCAGCTCCAGGCCCAGCTCGCTCTTGCCCAGGCCCGACTCGCCCGTGATGAGCACACCCAGCCCCAGGATGTCCATGAACACGCCGTGCATGGTGGTGCGGTCGGCAAAGTGCTTGGACAGGTAGGCACGCAGCACGTCGATGACAAAGGCCGACGACTCGTGGGTGGAGAACATCGGGATCTGGGCCCGCTCGCACATCGACACCAGCTCGTCCGGCGCGGTCTGGTTGTCGGCCAGCACCAGCACCGGCGGCTCCAGCGTCACGATGCGGGAGATGCGCCGCTTGCAGTCTTCTGCAGAGGCTGTGCCCAGGTACGCGATCTCGCGCTCGCCCAGGATCTGGACGCGGTAGGGGTGGATGTAGTTGAGGTAGCCCACCAGATCGGCGCCGGAGCGGGCCGAGCGCACGGCCACCTCGTCAAAACGCCGCTCGGACGCTCCGAGGCCGGCGACCCATTCCCATTTCAGGAGGCCGCGGAATTCCTCGAACAGGACATCGGCGCTGACAACGTTGGGTTTCACGGCAGGCTGGCGGAACGTCGCGCGGGAGGCGGTACCGGGGGAAGGCTCAGGAAAAGGCTCAGGCGGCCTGGGTGGACTGCCAGCCGGCGATCATGCCGTGCAGCTCCTGCGCGTCGGTGCAGGCCTTGAGCTTTTCGCGCAGGGCCGAATCGCTGAGCAGCTCGGCGATTTCGGACAGGATTTCAAGGTGTTTTTGCGTGGCCGCTTCGGGCACCAGCAGAAAGATCAGCAGCCCGACCGGTGCTTCGTCCGGCGCATCGAACCCGATGGGATGCAGCAGCTGGAACACGGCGGCCATGGGTGCCTTCAGGCCCTTGATGCGCCCGTGCGGAATGGCCACGCCGTGGCCCAGGCCCGTCGAGCCCAGGCGCTCACGCGCGAACAGGCTGTCGGTGATCAATGCCCGCGAGAGGCCGTGCTGGCTCTCGAACAGCAGACCCGCTTCTTCAAAAGCACGCTTCTTGCTGGTGGCGTCCACGCTCACGAGCACTTGAGCAGGGGGCAGGATGGAGGCGAGTCGGTTCATGGTCAAGGGTAACAATTATGCACATGTCGGCGAAAACCCTGAGTGCCGCGCGGCAGGCCACAAAAAAACCGCCCGGTGGGGGCGGCTGCGGTGGCCAGGCTCAGGGCTGGCGCATCAGGCGTGCAGTTCGCGCTTGGCAGCGTCGTGGTGGTGGTCCTGCAAACGGTCCTTGTGGCGCACGACCTGGCGATCCATCTTGTCGACCAACTCGTCCACGGCCGCATACAGGTCGGAATGGGAGCTTTCCGCAAACAGGTCGCTTCCCTTGACGTGGATGTTGCATTCCGCTCGCTGTCTCTTTTCCTTTTCCTTTTGCTTTTCTACCGTGAGCAGGACCTTGACGTCGACCACTTGGTCGAAATGGCGGGTGATCCGGTCCAGCTTGGTGGTCACGTAGCTGCGCAGGGCGGGGGTAACTTCGAGGTGGTGACCGCTGATCGTCAAGTTCATAAATAAGTCTCCTGTAACACGCTCTGTGGAAGAAACGCCACCCTGGGTCAGAGGGCGGCCCGGCGAACTTGGATGCATCCCGTTGACGTGAAGTCACTATGCGCCGGGCTCCCCCGAAATGCAATCCCATTCCGCCCCGGCCTGCTGGGTTTTGGCCGGCGGGGTGCCAAGCGCCCTAAAACCGCGCACAATGAGCGAGTTGGCCCGCCCCACCCAGGGCGCGCGCCGCGCGGGTCCGCGCCGGCCTCCGCGTAAAATTGCCGGGTTGCGCGCTTGCCGCCTGATCGACCCCCATCCCCCGCACGCCTGTCCCCGCCGCCATCGGCCCGCCGCCCCGCGGCCCCTTGCCGGCGCAAAACCGACCCGACCACACCATGAACCAGCCCAGCTCCCACGCCCTGCACACCTCTGCCCTGACTTCGCTGCCCCTGCTGGCCCGCGGCAAAGTGCGGGACAACTACGCGGTGGGTGACGACCGCATCCTCATGGTGGCCAGCGACCGCCTCTCGGCCTTCGACGTGATCATGGGCGAGCCCATCCCCGGCAAGGGCGAGCTGCTCACGCAGATGGCGCTGTTCTGGTTCGACAAGCTGGGCCACATCTGCCCCAACCACCTGACGGGCGAGGCCCCCGAGAGCGTGGTGCAGCCCGACGAGGTGGCCCAGGTGCGCGGCCGTTCCATGCTGGTCCGGCGCCTCAAGCCCATTCCGGTGGAGGCCGTGGTGCGCGGCTACCTGGCCGGCAGCGGCTGGAAGGAATACCAGGAAAGCCGCTCCGTGTGCGGCGTGCCCCTGCCCGCGGGCCTGACCAACGCGGCCAAGCTGCCCGAGCCCATCTACACGCCCGCCGCCAAGGCCGCTGTGGGCGAGCACGACGAGAACATCACTTTCGAGCGCACGGTGGAGATGATCGGCGCCGACCTGGCCACGCGCATCCGCGACCTGAGCATCGCCATCTACAAGGCGGCGGCCGAGATCGCGCTCACCAAGGGCATGATCATTGCCGACACGAAATTCGAGTTCGGCCTGGCGCCCGACGGCACGCTGGTGCTGATGGACGAGGTGCTCACACCCGACAGCTCGCGCTACTGGCCTGTGGAGGGCTACCAGGCCGCGCTGGCCGCCGGCCAGAACCCGCCCAGCTACGACAAGCAGTTCGTGCGCGACTGGCTGGAGCAGGCGCAGGTCAACGGCAAGCCCTGGGACAAGACCGCGCCCGCACCGCGCCTGCCGCGCGAGGTGATCGAAAAAACCGCCGCCAAGTACCGCGAGGCGCTGGAGCGGTTGACGGCCTGATCCTCGCGGCAGACCCTGTAGAAACAAACAACAAAGGCCCGTTCAGGGCCTTTGTTCTTGGACGGTGCGGGCCGCCTAGCTCAGCACCACACTCGACAGCCGGCGCCGGTACGTGGCCACCACCGGATCATCCGGCGGAATCTGGCCGTCGGCCACCTTCACCTTGGGCGGCTCGATGATTTCCAGGATGGCCACATAGGTCTTGCGTGCGGCTTCGTCGCTCCAGCCCTTGTCGCGCATGAGGATCTCCAGCAGCTCGTCCATGGCGTCCGTCCAGCGCTGGCGGGCCAGCAGCCAGCGGGCCTTGGCGTAGCGGGTGTCAAAGTCGCGCTTGTTGGCGGCAATTTTGGCATCAAATTCGGCTCCAACGCTCTCCCCATAAGCGCTAGCAGCTACAAAATCAATAGCATCCATCCACGCCTTCAAGGCACCCAGCTTGCGCGAGGTGCCGGCCTTGGCGATCACCGGGGCGAACGCCACCTTGGCGTCGTCGTCCCGGCCCAGCTGGAGCAGGAGCTTGACGTAGTCGAAGCGCGCGTCGTCATTGGCCGGGTCGGTGACCACGGCGTGCTGCAGCTTCTCCAGCGCGGTGTCGGTGTCGCCATCGGCCAGGGCTTCCAGGGCCTCTTCCTCCTCGGCCTCGGCCACCATTTCCTCGGCGGTGGGCACATGCTTGTCGAGGAAGGCCCGCACCTGCCCCTCGGGCAGCGCGCCCATGAAGCCGTCCACCGGCTGGCCATTCATCATCAGCACGCAGGTGGGAATGCTGCGGATGCCGAACATGCCGGCAATCTGCTGCTCCTGGTCCGAATCGATCTTGGCCAGCTTGAAGCGCCCGGCGTACTCGGTTTCCAGCTTCTCCAGCACCGGGCCCAGCGACTTGCAGGGGCCGCACCACGGCGCCCAGAAGTCCACCAGCGCGGGCACGTTCATCGAGGCGGCAATCACCTCGGTTTCAAAATTTTCTACGGTGACGTCAATCATGATGGGTCGGGGCCGAAGCCAACGGTGCAACTGTGGGTCGGCGCTATTTTGGCCCATGGCGGCACGCTGGCGCCGTGCCGCGGGGCGCAAAAAGTAAAATCGCGGGTTCCACCTACAGCCGTGCAGCGGGCGCCCCCGTTGCCGCGCACCCGCAACCACCATGAAAACCATCCAGATCGGCGTGGTCATGGGCTCCAGCAGCGACTGGGAGACCATGCAGCATGCAGTGCAGATTCTTGAGCAGTTCGGCATTGGCCACGAAGCCCGCGTGGTCTCGGCCCACCGCATGCCCGACGACATGTTCGCCTACGCCGAGGCCGCTGCCGGCCGGGGCCTGAAGGCCATCATCGCGGGCGCGGGCGGTGCCGCCCACCTGCCGGGCATGATCGCCGCCAAGACTCCCGTGCCCGTGCTGGGCGTGCCGGTGGCCAGCCGCCACCTGCAGGGCGTGGATTCGCTGCACTCCATCGTGCAGATGCCCAAGGGCATCCCGGTGGCCACGTTTGCCATTGGCACGGCGGGCGCAGCCAACGCGGCCCTGTTTGCCGTGGCGCTGCTGGCCAATGAGAGCCCCGAACTGCGCCAGCGCCTCACAGCCTTCCGCGCCGAGCAGACCGAGGCGGCGCGCAACATGACCCTGCCGCCCTCCGCATGACTTTTAGCCAGCCAATCCTGCCGGGTTCTACCCTGGGCGTGCTGGGCGGCGGCCAGCTGGGCCGCATGTTCGTGCACCAGGCCCAGGCCATGGGCTACTTCACCGCCGTGCTGGACGCCGACCCCGACAGCCCCGCCGGGCTGGTGAGCCACCACCACATCCGCACCGCCTACGAAGACCCGGCCGGCCTGGCCGAACTGGCGCGTGTGGCCGACGCGGTGACCACCGAGTTCGAGAACGTGCCGGCCGCCGCGCTGGCCGCATTGGCGGCACAACGGCCCGTGTCACCCGCGGCCGGCGCGGTGTCGGTGGCGCAGGACCGCGCTCGCGAAAAGGCGCACTTCGTGGCCTGCGGCGTGCCGTGCGCGCCGTATGCCGTCATCGAGACCGAAGCGCAGCTGGCAGCCACCTCCTCTGACTTGCTGCCGGGCATCTTGAAAACCGCCCGCATGGGCTATGACGGCAAGGGCCAGGTGCGCGTGAAGACCGCCGCCGAGCTGGCCGCCGCCTGGGAGTCCGTCGGCCGCGTGCCCTGCGTGCTGGAGAAGATGCTGCCGCTGGCGCTCGAATGCTCCGTGATCGTGGCGCGGGGCCACGATGGCGCCATGGTGCACCTGCCCGTGCAGCGCAACCTGCACCGGGACGGCATCCTGGCCGTGACGGAGGTATATGAAAAAAATCTGCCTCCAGCGCTTGCTGCACAAGCGGTAGCAGCTGCAAAATCTGTAGCAGAAGGCCTGCAGTACGTGGGCGTGCTGTGCGTGGAATTCTTTGTGCTGCAGGACGGCAGCCTGGTGGTCAACGAGATCGCGCCGCGTCCGCACAACAGCGGCCACTACAGCCAGAACGCGTGCGACGTCTCGCAGTTCGAGCTGCAGGTGCGCACCCTGGCCCGCCTGCCGCTCACGCAGCCGCGCCAGCACAGCCCGGCCGTCATGCTCAACCTGCTGGGCGACCTGTGGTTTGCCCACGGCGATGCCGCGCAGACGCCACCCTGGGCCCAGGTACTGGCCCTGCCCGGCACGCACCTGCACCTGTACGGCAAGCGCGACGCCAAGCGCGGCCGCAAGATGGGCCACCTGAACGTGACCGGCCCCACGCCCGAGGCCGCGCGCGCCACGGCGCTGCAGGCTGCCGAACGGCTCGGCATCGCCGCGTTCTGACCATGGTCCTCGACGGCAACGACCCCCAGGCCATCGCCGCCGCGGCCCGTGCGGTGCGGAGCGGCGCCTTGCTCGGCCTGCCCACCGAAACGGTGTACGGCCTGGCAGCCAACGCCAGCAGCGACGCGGCCGTGGCGCAGATCTTCGCGGCCAAGGGCCGGCCCAGCGACCACCCGCTGATCGTGCACGTGGCCAATGCTGAGGGCATTGCGCACTTCGCCCGCGAGGTGCCCGCGTTTGCGCAAAAGCTGGTGGACGCCTTCTGGCCCGGCCCGCTCACCGTGATCCTGCCGCGCCTGGCCGGTGTGGCGACCGCGGCCACCGGCGGGCAGGACAGCGTAGGCCTGCGCTGCCCGGCCCACCCCGTCGCGCATGCCCTGCTGGTGGCCTGCGCCGCGCCAGGCGATGGGCCCGAGGCCGGCGGCCCGCCCGTGTGGGGCGTGGCCGCGCCCAGCGCCAACCGCTTTGGCCGCGTGAGCCCGACCACCGCGCAGCATGTGCAGGACGAGCTGGGCACCGATGTGCTGGTGCTGGACGGCGGCCCCTGCCAGGTGGGCATCGAGAGCACCATCGTGGACTGCACGCGCGGCGTGCCCGTGCTGCTGCGCCCCGGCGCCGTCACGCGCGCGCAGATTGCGCAGGCCTGCGGCTTGGCGCCCCTGTCGAAGGACGAGTTGCCCGACCACACGCCCCGCGCCTCGGGCACGCTGGAGTCGCACTATGCCCCCGCCGCCAAGGTGCGCCTGATGGACGCCAAGGCGTTGCAGACCGGCCTGGACCTGCTGGGCGCCGAGGCGGCGCACATCGCGGTGTACGCGCGCGCCGCGCTGCGCACGAAATCGTCCCAATTGGTCATGCGCCGCATGCCCGACGACGCCGCCGCCACCGCCCAGCAGCTGTTTGCCGTGCTGCGCGGCTTTGACGACGACGGCGTGAAGCTGATCTGGATCGAAACCCCGCCCGCCGCGCCCGAATGGGAGGGCGTGCGCGACCGCTTGCAGCGTGCGGCTGCATCTTGAGCCCCCCAGAGGCGCTGCGCGCCTTCCCCCGCTCTCGCAGAGCTGCGCTCTGCGGGCAGGGGGACGCCGCCGGCGCACGCAAGCAGGGCGCCGCATCCGCATCAGGGCGGCCCTTGCGCGGCGGCCGCTGGCCTGGGATCGTGCCAGTGCGACCGCTGCGTCGAACTTGGCGGGCCTGCACTGGCCGGCCGCTTTACATGCGTTGACGTGGCGCCGCTAAACTACCCGCCACCTTTTCTGGAGAAATACATGGCAGCTAATTGGATGCGCCGCACCGCCCTGGTCGCCGCAGTTGCATCGGCCGCGTTGCTCGCGGCTTGTGGTTCGAGCACCACCGAATCGGCCATCACGCCCGAGCGCTTCATCGCGTTTGGCGATGCCCACACCGACGTGGGGCAAAAGGGCACGCGCTATACCGTCAACGACGGCAGCGTGAACAACTGGACTCTGCAGGTGGCCGCCAACTACGGCAAGCCGCTGGCAGCGGCTTCGGCCGGCGGCACGAGCTATGCCGTGGGCAATGCACGCGTCAAGCTCAAGCCTGACGCCACCGGCAACGCCGCAACGCCCACGATCACCGAGCAGATCGACACCTTTCTGGCGGGCGGCGGCACGTTCGGGGGCAAGGACGTCGTGTTCCTGAGCGGCGGCATCAGCGATGTGATTGCCGGCATGGCGGCCGTGCAAGGCGGCACCCAGACCGAAGCGGCCATGGTGGCTGCGGCCCGCCAGGCGGGCGAGGACTTTGCCGCGCAGGTGCGCCGCCTGGTCGCGGCCGGCGCCAAGTACGTAGTGGTCACCGGCACCTACGACCTGAGCAAGACCCCTTGGGCCAAGACCATCGGCCGCGAAGCGCTGCTCGCCGATGCCAGCGCCCGCTTCAACGAAGGCCTGCTCGTGGGCATCGTGGACCTGGGTGGCAACGTGCTGTACGTGGATTCCGCCTACTACGTGAACCTGTACACCAGCGTGCCCGCCAACTACGGCTTCAACAACTCCACCGCGGCGGTGTGCACCTCGGTGGACGCGGCCAATGGCATCGGCATCGGCGCGGGCCAGGTCAATTCGGCCCTGTGCACGCCGTCGACGCTGCTGCCGGGCGCCAGCCAGACCTCCTACGTCTTTGCCGACCCGGTGTACCTGACCCCGTCCGCACAGCGCCAGTTCGGCACCTACGCGTACGACCGCCTGCGCGCGCGCTGGTAAGCCCTGCACCCCCGCACGCAAAAAAAGGCCGCCCCTTCGGGCGGCCTTTTTGCATGGATCGCGCCGGCCGTCAGAACTGGTAGCCCACGCCTACGGCGATCACATTGGGGTTCAGGCGCGTGGTGATCGACTGGCCGGACGACAGGTGGGTGGTGGTCTTGAGGAAGCTCTTGTAGTAGGCCGCATCGATGAACCAGCGGTCGTTGATCTTCCACACGAAGCCGATCTGGGGGGTAATGCCCCACTTGTTGTCGATGGACGCCGTGGTGGGGTGGCTCGGGGTGCCGCCCGTCAGGCCGCTGAGCGTGGCCGTGGTGCGGTTCTTGAAGAACCGGCTATAGGTCACGCCCACGCCCACATACGGACGGAACCGCGCTTCCGGCTCGCCGAAGCGGTACTGGGCGAACACCGTGAAGGGCAGCACCTTGGTTTCGCCCAACTTGCCAACACCGGCAATCGCACCGTCTCCCACGATGTCGTGCTTGAACGGCAGGGCCAGCGGCACGTCCACCGCCCAGTGATCGGTCACCATATAGTTGATGCCGCCCGACAGCGACGTGGCGGCATCCACATCCACCGTGGTGTGGGGGAACGCCGGGGCGCTGAGGTTGCCGCTGTCCACCTGCGGCGCAATGTGGGTGAAGCCTGCGCGGGCGCTCAACGTGCCGGCGACCTGCGCCATGGCGCCTGCGCCCAGCAGCAGCGCTGCCGCCGCGAGACCTGCCTTGGAAAATTGGTGCATGAAGTACTCCTGGTGGGGATGCAATGCAGCGCGGTGGTGGCTCACAGCCAGCCCGCACGGGACAGCGAGCGCGACACGAGCTGGCCCATCAGCTGGTGCCCGTAGGGCGTCGGATGGAAGCTGTCGGCAAAGCCATAGCTCTTCCACCAGTCCGCACCACCCGTCGCGCCGGCGGGCGGCGTCATGGCCGACAGGGCCGTGGCGGTGCAGGTGGGGAAGTTGTAGGTCGGCAGGCCATCCGCGCCCACGCCCGTGGCGGGGCACGCCGGTGTGGTGGCGTTGGAGAGCTGGTACTGCGCAGGGTTGTTCACCTGGTCCTTGAAGGACGCGTAGAAGTCCACGACCGCGATGCGGTTGTCACCCGCCAGGCTGGTTGCCAGCTGGGCGTTGTAGGCCTGGATCCAGCCGTCGAACAAGGCCTCGAGCTGCGCCGCCGCGGCCGCGCCGCGCGCGGCGCTCACGGACGCCAGCACCAGGCGAAAGCGTGGCGTGAGGGTGATGCCGGGGGCGTTGAGCACGGCCACCCGCGGCGCGTTCTTCGCGATGGTGTTGGCCTTGATGGTGTCGGCAAAGTTCTTTGCCAGGGCCTGCATGTACGCGCCGCCCACCTGCGCCATGCCACTGGCCCCGCCGGCCAGGGCCGCGCTCACGGTGGCGGGCGGCAGCAGGCTGCCCAGCAGCGCTGCATACGTCTGGCCGTTGTCGCTGGAGGCCCGCAGGTAGGCGCCGATGAGGTCGGCCGCGTCGTTGCCGCCGCCGTCGACCAGCACCAGGTCGCTGGCGCTGTAGCCGCGCGCACCCATGTCCTTGAGCTGCTGGGTGATGGAGACCGGCGAAGTGGGTGCGGTGGCGTTGTTGATGCGCCCGCCGCCCACGGCGTAGTTGGTGCACGCCGCGTTGGCGCCGAAGGCCGAGCCATTGAACCGGTAGTAGGCGCACAGCGGCTGGCCGTAGCTCGTGGCCACGCGCTCGGGCCAGATGGGCGTGGAGCCCTCGCCAGTGGCGGCGGTGCCCTGGACGGTGAACTTGTAGCCGAAGGTCCCGCTATCGGCCAGGCTGTCGCCCGCCACTTTGACCGAGGTGACCGACGCCGCGGGGGTGGTGTCCGAACCGCCGCCGCCGCAGGCGGCCAGCAGGCAGGCCGCGACCAGGGCCGACAGGGAGGCTTTGCATTGTTGTGTATTCAAGGGATTCTCCAGGTGGAAGCAAAAAAACGAACGACCGTGCTTTTTTCGCATTTCCATGCTACGCTGAAGCCCCTCGGCTGCCCGCCCGGGAAACTACCGAGCCGGCACCGCCCGTTACAAACGCCCACAAAAAAGCCGACCCGCAGGTCGGCTTGGCGTCCCAGGCTTGCGCCCGCCGCCTGGCTACTTGACCGTGTCGAACACTGCGCGCGCCTGCGCGTGGCAGAACGGGGGCTCGTAGGTGCCGTGGTAGGCGGCGTAGTAGGCCGCGAACTCCGCGGACTGGGGGTCCGTGGGTGCCTTGCCGCCAGGGCCGAAGGTGGCCTGGATGGCGGGGTCCACGTCCACCGAGGTGACATGGGCCAGGCCGCGGCTGTCGAAGTCGGCCTTCATGACCTTCTGGTGGACGGCCGGCGGCACGGTGGGATCGCCCGCGCCGCCGCACAGCAGCACCCGCGCCTTGGGGCTCCAACCCAGCAGGTCGTTCTTCTGGGCCGCCAGGTACAGCGGGTGGGTGGTGCTGGTCTGTGAGCCGGTGATGAAGTCGCTCTGGAACAGCGCATCCCGCGCCTGGTTGGGGGTGCCGCCCGGCAGGGTGCCCGACGTGACCAGCGTGGTGTAGGTCATGGTCGGGTGGGGCAGCAGGTTCTCGATGTAGCCCGAGTACGGTGCCTTGAAGACCTGCTTCACATCCGAGTAGACGGTGCCATAGACCTTCTGCCATGCGGTCACCAGGTAGGGCACAAAGAACTGCACGCCGGCAATGGCATCGGGAATGCGCAGCGAGCCGGACAGGTTGTACGGGCCCGCCAGGTGCGCCCCCGCCACCACGTTGAACTCCGATCCGTAGTCGCGCTCCGCGGCGCGCTGCGCTGCCATCGAGGAATGGCCCCCTTGCGAATAGCCGGTGAACATGACCTTGCCCGACAGGCTGGCGCCCACCGCGCCGGCTGCATTGCGCGCGGCCCGCACCGAATCGATCACCGAAGTGGCCTCGGAGTCGGCATGCAGGTAGGGATGGAAGCTGTAGCCGGACTTGGCGAAGCCCAGGTAATCGGTGGCGACCACCGCATACCCCTGGGCCGCGTACATGGCGGCCAGCAGGAAGGTCTCGTTGTCCTGCGGGTTGGCCAGGGTGCGGGGCTTCTGCACGTCGGTGCCCTTGGCATAGGCCACCAGCGGCGCGGCCGCTGAGCAGGCCCCCGCAGGCACCAGCATCACGCCCGAGGCATTGGTGCTTTCGCCCGCCCGGGCGCCCACCGTGGCGTAGTTCAGCGCCACCACCTTCACATCGCACTTGGCCTTGCCGCTCAGCGGTTGCAGGCCGCTGCTGGCCGTGCCTGCATCGATCTGCGCGGCCGTCAGCGTCGCCACCACGGCGGGGGGATCGATCAGCGCACCCCGGGCCGGGTCGTCCGAGCCGCCGCAGGCGACCAGCAACACCGCCGCGGCGGCCACGCAGGAAAGGCGCAAATACGTCATGGGAGCATCCTTGTGTCCAGAAAACGGTGACGCATCGTGCGCGCACCTGCGCTGCACCATCCATAGGGGATAACGCGCACCGCCGCCGCGCCAAGACACCCAGGTGACAGCACGCCCGGCCGCCACGGAAGCGGCGGCTGCGGGGCCTGGTCAGCGCCGCCGGCCGCGCGTGCTATAGACCAGCTTCATGCCCAGGAGGGTGCCGGCCAGCGCCAGCGCATGGAATGGAGCGCAAGGGCCCGGCCGCACAAGGGGCCGGAGCGATGCGCATGATTCACTGGTCGCGCGCGGCCCAGTCGGTGAGGGCGTCCAGCACCGGCCGCGCCGCGCCTGCGTTGGGGTGGTTGACCATCGCCACCAGCACATAGCGCCGCCCGCTGGCCGCATGCACGTAGCCTGCCACGGCCATCACGTCGCGCAGGCTGCCGGTCTTGAGGTGGGCCATGCCGGCGCGGCTCTGGCTGCGGCGCAGCGTGCCGTCCACCCCGCTGATGGGCAGCGACGCCACCAGCTCCGGCATCACCGGCGAGGCCCACGCCACCTGCAGCATGCGTGCCAGGCCCTGGGCGGTCAGCCGTGCCTCGCGGCTGAGACCGGCCCCGTTGTCGGCCTGCGGCGGGTCGGCATCGCCCACGCGGGCCATCCACCATTGCCGCAGGGCCTCACGCGCGCCGTCAAAGGTGCCGACGCCGTTTTTCTGCAGCGCCAGCGTCAGGAACAGCTGCTGCGCCATCACGTTGTTGCTGTATTTATTCACGTCACGCACCACCTCGGCCAGGGTGGGAGAGACGGCGGTGAAGGCCGGCTTGAGGCCGGCGGGCACCTTGCCCTCGCGCACGCTGCCCGTGAGCTTGCCGCCCAGCTCCCGCCACATGCCTTCCACCGCACGCGCCGCAAAGCCCCGCGGGTCCGCCGCGGCCACGGGCCAGGTCCGTTCACCGCAGGCGGCCGGGTACACCCCCTGGAAACTCACCTTCGCGGGGTCGGCCAGCTCCGCGCGCAAGGCGGCCCGCCAGTCGCCGCAGTCCGTGCCGGGCGCCGCCAGGGCCACGGTGGCCTGCCGCTGCACGCCGGCCAGCGGCGGGTCGTACTGGATGCGCGCCAGGCCGGCCGTGGCGTCGGGCACAAAGGTCATGACCGAGGACTTGTAGTTGAGCAGCAGCGCGTCCGGCGCCGCGTTGTAGGGACGCAGCGGCTCGCCGTCGAAGCGGGCGGGATCGTGGTCCGGCACGTCGAAGGCCGTGCGGTCGAGCACGATGTCCCCCACGATCACCTGGATTCCCTGGCCCTGCAGGCGGCGCATCAGCAGCCACAGGCGCTCCATGACGAGCTTGGGATCGCCCAGGCCCTGGAGGTAGACCGTGCCGCGCAGGCTGCCGTCCTGCACCGTGCCCTGCAGATAGACCGGGGTGTTCCATACATAGGCCGGCCCCAGCTGGTCCAGCGCGGCATAGGTGGTGACCAGCTTCATCACCGAAGCGGGGTTCATCGGCACCGAGGCACGGTGGGCCAGCCGTGGCACGGCCTTGCCGCCGCCCTGCGCATCCACCACCACGGCGCTCAGGGCGTCGCGGGGCAGCTTCGCGCGGGCCAGCGCGGCCTCCACTTCGGGTGGCAAGGGAGCCCCCGTCTGGGCGTGAACGGCCGGCCACCCCAGCGCGCTGCAACCCATTGCCAGCGCACCCAGCGTTCTTGTTGCGATGCGCCGCACCGCGTACCAATTCAGGTTCATCCCCCGAGTCTAGGGACCTCGCCCCGCCGGAGCCGGCGCGGCGGGCCACCAGCCGCGACGGCCGATGTATGAACGCCACACGATTCCGCACAAACGCTTGAGGCTTTTACACTAAGCCACATTTCCCCTTCCACCCGGGAGGGGTCACGGCTCTCTCGACACGACAGGCAACCCCATGAACTTCCTCACCCACCTCTCTGTGGCCAAGCGCCTTGCGCTGGGCTTTGCCCTGGTCCTGCTGCTTTCGATGGGGGTCATCGGGCTGAGCATTTCCCGGCTCAACACGCTGGCCGACGCCACCGAGGAGATGGTGCAGAACCCCATCAAGACGGAGCGGCTGGTGAGCGACTGGTCGCGCAACCTGCGCGTGGGCATCACCCGCACGGCCGCGGTGGCCCGCAGCAGCGACCCGGCCCTGGCGGATTTCTTTGCGGAAGACAGCAAGGCCTCCTCCAAGAGCTCGGGCGAACTGCAAAAGGCCGTCGAGGCGCTGATGTTCCTGGACTCCGAGAAGAAACTGTTCCGTGAAATCGGCGAGCTGCGCACGCTGTACCTGAAGAACCGCGACACCATCTTTGCCCTCAAGAAGGAAGGCAAGGTGGACGAGGCCAACACGCTGCTGGAAAAGCAGTTCATTCCCGACGCCAACAAGTACGCCGCGAAGATGGACGAGCTGCAAAGCAATCAGCGCGACCAGGTGGATGCCCTGGGCAAGGCCATCCAGGCAAACCGGCAGTCCAGCCGCCAGCTGCTGGTCGTGCTGGGCCTGCTGAGCCTGGCGCTGGGCGCCCTGTTCTCGTGGATCCTGGCGCGCTCCGTCACCGTGCCGCTGGCCCAGGCTTCGCACCTGGCCCAGCGCGTGGCCGAAGGCGACCTCACGGCCCCGGTGCCCGTCCACGGCAAGGATGAAGTGGGCCACCTGATGTCCTCCCTGCAGCGCATGCAGGACAACCTGGCCAACGTGGTCAGCAATGTGCGGCGGGGGTCGGAATCGGTCTCCAACGCCAGCGCGGAGATTGCGCAGGGCAACCACGACCTGAGCGCACGCACCGAGCACCAGGCCAGCGCGCTCGAGGAAACGGCGGCCAGCATGGAACAACTCAACTCCGCCGTGCGCCACAACGCCGACAACGCCCGCCAAGCCAACCAGCTGGCGCTGACCGCCTCCAACGTCGCCGCGCAGGGCGGTGCCGTGGTGGGCGAAGTGGTGGAGACGATGAAGGGCATCAACGAAGCCAGCCGCAAGATCAGCGACATCATCAGCGTCATCGACAGCATCGCTTTCCAGACCAATATCCTGGCGCTGAACGCGGCCGTCGAAGCGGCCCGCGCGGGCGAGCAGGGCCGCGGCTTTGCCGTCGTGGCGTCCGAGGTGCGCAGCCTGGCCAGCCGCAGCGCCGAGGCCGCCAAGGAGATCAAGGGCCTGATCAGCGCCAGCGTGGAGCGCGTGGAGCAGGGCACCTCGCTGGTGGACAAGGCCGGCGAGACCATGAACGAGGTGGTGAGCAGCATCCGCCGGGTCACCGACATCATGGGCGAGATCAGCGCAGCCAGCAACGAACAAAGCGCCGGCGTGGCCCAGGTGGGCGAGGCCGTCACGTCGATGGACCAGGCGACGCAGCAGAATGCCGCCCTGGTGGAGGAAATGGCCGCCGCCGCCAGCAGCCTGCGCAACCAGGCGCAGGAGCTGGTGCAGGTCGTGGCCGTGTTCAAGTTGTCTTCCGACGCGCAGCAGGCCCACGGCGGCCTGCGCCCCGTGCCGGCACAGGCCTCCGCGGCGCCCCGCGGCCTGCCCGCCG
>NZ_JAJTBB010000071.1 GCF_021287135.1 Acidovorax sp. | reverse complement strand
GGTGATTGACCTGACCGACACCGAAGCCGTTTAATCAAATCTGTAAACCATGTCCCCGCACACCTGTTAACCATGTGTCCGGTCTGAACAGCGAAGCAAAGAACAAGTACCTCGGCCGCCGGGCCGAGACCCGGCTCCCGCCCTCTGCATAGGCATGCCGCCCCTCAGCGAGCTTGCGAGCAGCGCCCCGGCTTCGACCAGCTCAGCCCGAACGGACAAGGGACTAGCGCCGCGGCTTCGACCAACTCACCCCGAACGGACAGCAGGCAATACTACAAAATTGATAGCTTCCAGCGCTTTACCCACAAGCTCCGGCAGCCAATTCACTCAAAAAAAAATCAATCCCCCACCTCCAACCTCCGCCCGTACTGCACCAGACTCGCCTGCTTGAGCGCCTGCATCATCACCTTCGCCGCCGGCGACAGCAGCCGGTCCGACCGGGTGATGATTCCGAACGCATCCATATGGCACGGCATCTCCAGCGGCAGCACCGTCACGATGCCGTGGGCTGCGTAGTAGTGCGCCACGTCCGCCCCCACCACCGCGATCATGTCGCTCTGCTGCAGCATGCGCGTGATGAACAGCAGCGCCGAGGTCTCCACCGTGTGCAGCGGCGGCGCCAGCCCGTCCTGCTGGAACATCAGGTCGAACCGGTGCCGCAGCACGCTCCCGGCAGGCGGCACAATCCAGCTGGCCGACACCACGTCGCGCAGCGTCAGCCCGCTCATGCCCGACAGCGGGTGGCCCGGGCGCGTGATGGCGCAGACCAGCTCCTCCGTCAGCGACTCGTAGCGCAGGTTCTCCTTGTCGTGCTCTTCGTACAGGCGGCCCACCACGATGTCGAGCTTGCCCTGCTCCAGCCGCTCCAGCAGCACGGGGCTGGTTTCGATGTCCAGCGAGATGCGCAGGCTGGGGTGTTCCTGCTTGACCAGCGCCACCGCAGCGGGCAGCAGGCTCAGGCCCGGCGAGGTGATGGCGCCAATGCCCACCTGGCCGTAGTGCCCCCGTTTGAGCGCGCCGATCTCGTCGTGCGCCTGGTTCAGGTTGGCCAGGGCCATGCGGGCGTGGCGGATCATCGTTTCGCCGTACCAGGTGGGCCGCATGCCGCGCGGCAGGCGCTCGAACAGGGGCACCTCCAGCACGTCCTCCAGGTCCTTGAGCAGCTTGGACGCTGCTGGCTGGGTCATGCTGAGCACCTGGGCGGCGCGGTGGATGTTGCCCTCTTCGGCCAGCGCCACCAGCAGCAGCAGCTGGCGCGTCTTGAGGCGGGCGCGGATGAACCAGTGGTTGTAGGTACTCATGAACAGGTGAAGAAGCGGAAAGAACGGGAGGGGTTTTCCAGGATGCAAGGAACGATATCTATTTTGTCGAAAAATTGATTGGATTGATATCAAAACCTTCCCTAGACTTCGCCGCACTTGCAACCACCACGGCCACGGCCCGCGTCCATGAAGCACGGCGAACTCCAGCTCAAGCCCCGGCACCTCATCAATGGCCGCTGGGAGATCGGTACCACCACCGGCGTCAGCACCAACCCGTCAGACACCCGCGAAGTCGTCGCCGAATACGCCCGCGCCGACCGCAACCAGACCGAGCTGGCCGTGCGCGCCGCGGCCGACTCCCTGCCCACCTGGAGCCAGAGCACACCCCAGCGCCGCGCCGACGTGCTGGACTTCGTCGGCAGCGAACTGCTGGCGCGCAAGGACGAACTGGGCGCGCTGCTGGCGCGCGAAGAAGGCAAGACCCTGCCCGAGGGCATTGCCGAAGTGGCACGCAGCGGACAGATCTTCAAGTTCTTTGCCGGCGAGGCGCTGCGCATCCAGGGCGAGCTGATGGCATCGGTGCGCCAGGGCGTGCAGGTGGACGTGACCCGCGAGCCCGTGGGCGTGGTGGGCATCATCGCGCCGTGGAACTTCCCGTTCGCCATCCCGGCCTGGAAGATCGCCCCGGCCCTGGCCTACGGCAACACCGTGGTCTTCAAGCCCGCCGAGCTGGTGCCCGCCTGCGGCTGGGCGCTGGCCGAGATCATCAGCCGCAGCGGCCTGCCCGCCGGTGCGTTCAACCTCATCATGGGCAGCGGCCGTGAGGTGGGGCAGACGCTGGTGGACCACCCGCTGGTCAACGCACTGAGCTTTACCGGATCGGTGGCCACGGGCGAGCGCATTCTGCGTGCCGCCGCCCAGCGCCGTGCCAAGGTGCAGTTGGAGATGGGTGGCAAGAACCCGCTCATCGTGCTGGCCGATGCCGACCTGGACCAGGCCGTGGACTGCGCGCTGCAGGGCTCGTATTTTTCGACAGGCCAGCGCTGCACGGCATCGAGCCGCCTCATCGTGGAAGCCGAGGTGCACGATGCCTTTGTGGCCCGCCTGCGCAACCGGCTGGCCCACCTGAAGGTGGGCCACGCGCTGGAGCGGACCACCGAAATGGGCCCCGTGGTGGATGAACACCAGCTGGCCCAGAACCTGGGCTACATCGATATTGCGCGCAGTGAGGGGGCGGAGCATGTCTGGGGTGGGGAGCGCCTGGAGCGCCCCACCCCGGGCCATTACATGAGCCCCGCCCTTTTTCTGGCCCGCCCTGAGCACCGCGTGGCGCGCGAGGAGATCTTTGGCCCCGTGGCCTGCGTGCTGCGGGCCGATGGCTACGAGCACGCGCTGGCCCTGGCCAACGACACACCCTACGGCCTGTGCGCGGGCATCTGCACCACCTCGCTCAAGCACGCCATGCACTTCAAGCGCCATGCCGCCGTGGGCATGACCATGGTGAACCTGCCCACGGCGGGTGTGGACTTCCACGTCCCCTTTGGCGGCCGCAAGGAGTCCAGCTACGGCGCCCGCGAACAGGGCCGCTACGCCGCAGAGTTCTACACCACGGTCAAGACGGGCTACATGCTGGCCTAGTCGCTTCTCGATCCCGCAACCATCGTCAACCAACCATTCAAACCAGGAGACAAGATGATGAAAATGAACCGCCGCACCGTTGCAGCTGCCTTGGCCAGCGTGCCCGTGGCCGCCCTGCTGCCCGGCGCTGCCTGGGCGCAAAAGCCCCTCGTACTGGGCTTCAGCCAGGTGGGGGCCGAGAGCGAGTGGCGCACGGCCAACACCGAGTCCATCAAGTCCGCCGCCAAAGAGGCGGGCATCGAGCTGAAGTTCTCTGACGCGCAGCAAAAGCAGGAGAACCAGATCAAGGCCATCCGCTCGTTCATCGCGCAGAAGGTGGACGTGATCGCGTTCTCGCCCGTGGTGGAATCCGGCTGGGAACCCGTGCTGCGCGAGGCCAAGGCTGCCAAGATCCCCGTGGTGCTGACCGACCGTGCGGTCAACACCAAGGACACCTCGCTCTACGTGACCTTCATGGGCTCGGACTTCGTGGAGGAAGGCCGCAAGGCTGGCCGCTGGCTGGTGGAAAAGATGAAGGACCACAAGGGCGAGGTCAACATCGTCGAGCTGCAAGGCACCGTGGGCTCCGCCCCCGCCATCGACCGCAAGAAGGGCTTTGAGGAAGTCATCAAGGCCGACCCGAAGTTCAAGATCATCCGCAGCCAGACCGGCGACTTCACCCGCGCCAAGGGCAAGGAAGTGATGGAAGCCTTCCTGAAGGCCGAGGGCAAGAAGATCAACGTGCTGTACGCACACAACGACGACATGGCGATTGGCGCCATCCAGGCCATCGAAGAGGCCGGCATGAAGCCCGCCAAGGACATCGTGATCATCTCCATCGACGCGGTGAAGGGCGCCTTCGAAGCCATGATCGCCGGCAAGCTCAACGTGAGCGTGGAGTGCAGCCCCCTGCTGGGCCCACAGCTGATGAGCGCCGTGAAGGACATCAAGGCCGGCAAGGCCGTGCCCAAGCGCATCGTGACCGAGGAAGGCATCTTCCCGATGGAAGTGGCGGCCAAAGAAATGCCGAACAGGAAGTACTGATACCGGCAAGCGTTCAAACAGCCCCCGTCCGTTCACGCTGAGCCTGTCGAAGCGCCGCGCAAGGCTTCGACGCGCTCAGCCCGAACGGCTCTGAAGCTGCTCTCGACCTGCCGCAGCGACGCCGACATTCGCAACAACAGGAGACAAAACCAAATGAAGCGTGCAATTTTCAAGGCCGTGTTGGCCACCGTGGCCCTGGCGGCCATGGGCGCCACGTCCGTGGCATCGGCCCAGGACAAGGGCACCATCGGCATCTCGATGCCCACCAAGTCCTCGGCGCGCTGGATTGCCGATGGCGACAACATGGTCAAGGTGCTCAAGGACCGCGGCTACAAGACCGACCTGCAGTACGCTGAGGACGACATCCCCAACCAGCTCGCGCAGATCGAGAACATGATCACCAAGGGCGCCAAGGTGCTGGTGATCGCATCCATCGATGGCACCACACTGTCCAAGGCGCTGCAAAACGCGGCGGACAAGGGCGTCAAGATCATCGCCTATGACCGCCTGATCAAGGGATCCAAGAATGTGGACTACTACGCCACGTTCGACAACTTCCAGGTGGGCGTGCTGCAGGCCAATTCCATCGTGGACAAGCTGGGCCTCAAGCAAGGCAAGGGTCCGTTCAACATCGAGCTGTTCGGCGGCTCGCCCGACGACAACAACGCCTTCTTCTTCTACGACGGCGCCATGAGCGTGCTGCAGCCCTACATCGACAGCGGCAAGCTGGTGGTGCGCAGCAAGCAGACCGGCATGAACAAGGTGGGCACGCTGCGCTGGGACGGGGCCGCGGCGCAGGCCCGCATGGACAACCTGCTGTCGGCCTACTATGGCAAGGACAAGGTACACGCGGTGCTGTCGCCCTATGACGGCATCTCCATCGGCATCCTGTCGTCCCTCAAGGGCGTGGGCTACTGCACCGCGCAGCAGCCATGCCCCGTGGTGAGCGGCCAGGATGCCGAGGTGCCTTCCATCAAGTCCATCCTCAAGGGGGAGCAGTCCTCCACCGTGTTCAAGGACACCCGCGAGCTGGCCAAGGTGGCCGCCAACATGGTGGATGCCGTGCTGTCGGGCAAGCAGCCTGAAATCAATGACACCAAGACCTACAACAACGGCGTGAAGGTCGTGCCCTCGTACCTGCTCAAGCCGGTGTCGGTGGATGTCTCCAACTGGAACGCCGTGCTGGTGGGCAGCGGCTACTACAAGGAATCGCAGCTCAAGTGAGTCCGCGCCGCGTGCGGGCCCGCCGGCCCGCGCGCGGCCTTCCGCAGAAGGGGCCTCCACGCCCCACCGCTTGCCCAGGGCGGCCTCCGGGCCTGCCAAGAGACTCTGAGACCATGCTTCTAGAAATGCGGAACATCCGCAAAACCTTTCCCGGTGTGGTGGCGCTGAACCAGGTCAACCTGGGCGTGCGCGCCGGAGAGATCCACGCCATCGTCGGCGAAAACGGCGCGGGCAAGTCGACGCTGATGAAGGTGTTGTCGGGTGTGTATCCGCACGGCAGCTACAGCGGCGAGATCGTTTTCGACGGCCAGGTGCGGCAGTTCGCGGGCATCCGCGACAGCGAGCACCTGGGCATCATCATCATCCACCAGGAGCTGGCCCTGGTGCCCCTGTTGTCCATTGCCGAGAACATCTTCCTTGGCAACGAAACCGCGCGGCACGGCGTGATCGACTGGATGGCCGCGCACAGCCGCGCCCAGGTGCTGCTCGCCAAAGTGGGGCTGCGCGAGTCACCCGAGACGCCGGTCGGCCAGCTAGGTGTGGGCAAGCAACAGCTGGTGGAGATCGCCAAGGCCTTGTCCCGCAAGGTGCGCCTGCTGATCCTGGACGAGCCCACCGCCAGCCTCAACGAAAACGACAGCCAGGCCCTGCTGGACCTGCTGCTGGAACTCAAGGCCCAGGGCATCACCTGCATCCTCATCTCCCACAAGCTCAACGAGATCTCGCGCGTGGCGGATGCCATCACCGTGCTGCGCGACGGCAGCACCGTGCAGATGCTGGACTGCCGCGAAGGCCCGGTGAGCGAAGACCGCGTGATCCAGGCCATGGTGGGCCGCGAGATGAGCGACCGCTACCCCCAGCGCCAGCCGCAGATTGGCGACATCGTCTTTGAGGTGCTCAACTGGCGCGCCCACCACCCGCAGCGCAGCGACCGAGAGCACCTCAAGGGCATCGACCTGAACGTGCGGCGCGGCGAGATTGTGGGCATTGCCGGCCTGATGGGCGCAGGCCGCACCGAGCTGGCCATGAGCCTCTTTGGCCGCTCTTGGGGCCAGCGCATCAGCGGCGAGGTGCGGCTGCACGGCCAGCCCATCGACGTGAGCACGGTAGAGAAAGCTGTGCGCCACGGCCTGGCCTATGTGACCGAAGACCGCAAGGGCAACGGCCTGGTGCTGAACGAAGACATCCAGTTCAACACCTCGCTGGCCAACCTGCCCGGCGTGTCGTTCGCCAGCGTGATCGACAGCGGCCAGGAGCACCGCGTGGCGCAAGGCTACCGCGAAAAGCTGCGCATCCGCTGCTCGGGCGTGGACCAGAAGACGCTGAACCTGTCGGGCGGCAACCAGCAGAAGGTGGTGCTCAGCAAATGGCTGTTCACCAGCCCCGAGGTGCTCATCCTCGACGAGCCCACGCGCGGCATCGACGTGGGCGCCAAGTACGAGATCTACACCCTCATCGCCCAGCTGGCGGCCGAGGGCAAGTGCGTGATCGTGATCTCGTCCGAGATGCCCGAGCTGCTGGGCATCACGGACCGCATCTATGTGATGAACGAAGGCCGCTTTGTGGCCGAGATGCCCACCACGGAGGCATCCCAAGAACGAATCATGCGCGCGATTGTGGGTGCCCCCGCTGAGGCGCTTCGCGCCGTCCCCCCCGCGGGGGACGCCGCCCGTGCGGCGGGGCGGCCCTTGCACGGCGGCCGCGCGTAGCGGTCGCGCCAGTAGCGACCGATTGCGCCCCCCAACCACGCTAAATCGACAAGAGACGAAATGAGCCAGACCACCCATCCGACTGACGCAACAGTGGCTGACCACCAGCCACCGTCGGCACAGCACCCCGGCAAGCCCTTGCTGCACCACCTCCAGCACAACCTGCGCGAGTACGGCATGCTGATCACGCTGGTGGCCATCATGGGCTTCTTCCAGTACATGACCGAGGGCACGCTGATGCAGCCCTTGAACCTGACCAACCTGGTGCTGCAGAACAGCTACATCGTCATCATGGCGCTGGGCATGCTGCTGGTCATCGTGGCCGGGCACATCGACCTGTCCGTGGGCTCGGTGTGCGGCTTCATCGGCGCGCTGGCTGCGGTGCTGATGGTCGAGTACCACTGGCACTTCGTGCCCGCCACGCTGGTGTGCCTGCTGTGCGGCGGACTCATCGGCGCGATCCAGGGGGCCTTCGTCGCCTTCTCGCGCATACCGTCGTTCATCGTCACGCTGGCGGGCATGCTGGTGTTCAAGGGGCTGGCGCTGGCCCTGCTGGCGGGGCAGTCGGTGGGGCCCTTTCCCCCGGAGTTCCAGATGCTCAGCTCGGGCTTCATTCCCGACCTGTTCAGCATGGAAGGGCTGCGCCTCACCTCGCTGCTGCTGGGGGCTGCCGTGGCCGCGGCGCTCGCCCTGGGCGGGCTGCGCGAGCGGGCCAACCGCCAGCGCCACGGCGTACAGGCAGAACCCGCCAGCCTCTTTGTCTTCCGCACCGTGGTGTTCAGCGGGTTGCTCGTGTACTTCAGCTACCTCATGGCGTCGTACAAGGGCCTGCCCAACGTGCTCATCGTGATGGCGCTGCTGATCGTGCTGTTCGACTTCGTCACCAGCCGCACCACCATCGGCCGCCGCGTCTACGCCATGGGCGGCAACGAGAAAGCGGCCAAGCTCTCCGGCATCAAGACCGAGCGGCTCACGCTATACGCCTTCATCAACATGGGCGTGCTCGCGGCCCTGGCCGGGCTGGTGTTCGCGGCGCGGCTGAACACCGCCACGCCCAAGGCGGGCCTGGGCTTTGAACTGGACGTGATTGCGGCCTGCTTCATCGGCGGCGCATCGGCCTCGGGCGGCGTCGGCAAGGTGATGGGCGCGGTCATTGGCGCCTTTGTGATGGGTGTGATGAACAACGGCATGTCCATCCTGGGCATCGGCATCGACTACCAGCAGGTCATCAAGGGCGTGGTGCTGCTGGCCGCCGTGCTCGTGGACGTTTACAACAAGAACAAGGCATAGAAATGAAGCACCCCCTGAGTCGCTTCGCGCCTTCCCCCTCTCTCGACTCGCTACGCGTGTCGGGTGGGGGACGCCCCCGGCGCGGCGGGGCGGCCCTTGCGCGGGGGCCCTCGTCTGGGCCGTGCCAGTTCGGCTGGCAGTGCAGACAACGACGAGTGTCTGGAACACCATGAGCACCCCATCCCAAAATCCCGTCCTGCAGCTCTCGGGCATCCACAAGCAGTTTGCGGGCATCCCTGTGCTGCGCGACGTGCAGCTCAACCTTTACCCTGGCGAGATCCATGCGCTGATGGGGCAAAACGGTGCGGGCAAGTCCACGCTGATCAAGGTGTTGACGGGCGTGCTGGAGGCCAGCGGCGGCCAGATGCGGCTGGGCGGTCCAGCCGCAGCGCCGGGCCGCCCCAAGCAAGGCGACACCCCCTCGGGGGGCAGCGACCCGCGCAGCGGCGGAGCGCGGGGGCTGACGACCGTGTGGCCCGATTCGCCGCTGGCGGCCCAGCGCCTGGGCATCAGCACGGTGTACCAGGAAGTCAACCTCTGCCCCAATCTCTCGGTGGCCGAGAACATCTTTGCGGGCCGCTACCCGCGCTGCGGCATTGCGCAGGGCTTTCGCATCGACTGGGCCACGCTGCACCAGCGCGCCCGCGAGCTGGTGGCGCGCATCGGGCTGCAGATCGACGTGACGCGCCTGCTGTCGGACTACCCCGTGGCCGTGCAGCAGCTGGTGGCGATTGCGCGGGCGCTGAGCATCGAATCGCGCGTGCTGATCCTGGACGAGCCCACCTCCAGCCTGGACGACGACGAGGTGCAAAAGCTTTTCGAAGTGCTGCGCCGCTTGCGCAGCGAGGGCCTGGCCATCGTCTTCGTGACGCATTTCTTGAACCAAGTGTATGCCGTGTCCGACCGCATCACCGTGCTGCGCAATGGCAGCTGGGTGGGCGAGTGGCTGGCAAAGGACCTGGGGCCGCAGGCACTGATCGCCGCCATGCTGGGCCGTGACTTGGCGGCCGCATCCGAACAACCCGCACCCGCGCCCGCCGTGGACACCCGCCCATCCACATTGCTGCAGGCCGAGGGCCTGGGGCAGGACACGCAACTACAGCCGCTGGACCTGCAGATCCGCGCGGGCGAAGTGGTGGGCCTGGCCGGGCTGCTGGGCTCGGGCCGCACCGAGCTGGCGCGCCTGCTGTTCGGGCTGGAGACGCCCGACCGGGGCGCGCTGCGCATCGACGGGCAGGTGGTGAAGTTTGCCAACCCCATGGATGCCATCCGCCACGGGTTGGCCCTGTGCCCCGAAGAGCGAAAGACCGACGGCATCGTGGCCGAACTGTCGGTGCGGGAGAACATTGCGCTGGCGCTGCAGGCCCGTATGGGCGTGGGCCAATTCCTCTCGCGCGCCGAACAGACGGCTCTGGCTGAGCGCTACGTCAAGCTGCTGGGCATCAAGACCGACACCGTGGACAAGCCCATTGGCCTGCTCTCGGGCGGCAACCAGCAGAAGGCCATTCTTGCGCGCTGGATGGCCATCGAACCGCGCCTGCTCATCCTGGACGAACCCACGCGCGGCATCGACGTGGCCGCCAAGCAGGAAATCATGGACCAGATCCTGCGCCTGGCCCAGGGCGGCATGGCCGTGCTGTTCATCTCTTCCGAAATGAGCGAGGTGGTGCGCGTGGCGCACCGCATCGTGGTGCTCCGCGACCGCCACAAGGTGGGTGAGCTGCCTGCGGGCAGCAGTGAAGACGCCGTTTACGACCTGATTGCTGCCGAACATGCTTGAAATAAAGAACACCCCCCTGAGCCGCTTCGCGGCTTCCCCCCGCTCTCGCACCGCTTCGCGCTGCGGGCAGGGGGACGCAGCCCTCGCTGCGGGGCGGCCCTTGCTTGGCTGCCCTCGCCTGGACCGCGCCAGTATCGGGCGCAGCGCCGTGGATGACCTGTATGTCTGAACGCAGCACCACCTTGCCTGTTTCCGCGCTGCTGCGACACCGCCTGGCCTGGCCCCTGATCACGCTGGCACTGCTGCTCATCGTGAACACGGTGTTCAACAGCAGCTTCCTGCACATTGAATGGCGCGACGGGCACCTGTACGGCAGCCTCATCGACATCCTCAACCGCGCCGCGCCCTTGGTGCTGGTGTCGTTGGGCATGACGCTGGTGATCGCCACGCGCGGCATCGATATCTCGGTGGGTGCCGTGGTCGCCATTGCCGCCGCAGGGGCGGCGTGGCTCATCGGCGGCTCGGTGTCGGGCACCGAAAGCCGGTTCCCGCTGCCGGTTGCCATCCTGGGCGCCATCGGCATCGCACTGCTGTGCGGTCTGTGGAACGGCGTGCTGGTGGCCAAGGTGGGCATGCAGCCCATCATCGCCACGCTGATCCTCATGGTGGCGGGCCGGGGCATTGCCCAGCTCATCACCGACGGGCAGATCATCACCATCTACTACACGCCCTACTTCTTCCTGGGCGGCGGCTATCTGGCGGGGCTGCCGTTCTCGCTGTTTGTGGTGGCCGTGGTCTTTGCCGTACTGTACCTGGCCATCACGCGCACGGCGCTCGGCTTGTTCATCCAGGCGGTGGGCATCAACCCCACGGCAGCGCGCGTGGCGGGCGTGCAGGCGGGGCGCCTCATCGTGGCGGCCTACGTGTTCTGCGGCGTCTGCGCGGGCATTGCGGGGCTGCTCATCAGCTCCAACGTCAAGAGTGCAGACGGCAACAACGCCGGGCAGCTGCTGGAGCTGGACGCCATACTGGCTGTCACGCTGGGCGGCACAGCGCTCACGGGCGGCCGTTTCAGCCTGGTGGGCAGCATGATTGGCGCGCTCATCATCCAGACGCTGACTTACGCCATCTATTCGCTGGGCGTGCCGCCCGAGATCAACCTGGTGGTGAAGGCCGTGGTGGTGTTCGCCGTGATGCTGCTCCAGTCGCCCGAGTTCCGGGCGCAAGTGGGCGCCCTGGCACGCCGCCCTGGCGCGGGAGCCCTGCAATGAGCGCCGTGCCCAAGACTGCGGGCTTCGGCGCTGCGAGCCCCGCCGCCCCCCAGGCCGCCGCAACGCGCGCGCGGTTCCACCCCAAGTACCTGCCGCTGGCCGCCACCGTCTCGCTGTTTGTGGCCATGGCCACGCTGGGCTCGGTGCTGTACACCGGCTTCTTCTCGGCCCAGGTGTTCCTCAACCTGCTGATCGACAACGCCTTCCTCATCATCGTGGCGGTGGGCATGACGTTTGTGATCCTTTCGGGCGGCATCGACCTCTCGGTGGGCTCGGTGGTGGCGCTGACCACCATGGTGCTGGCCGCGCTGGTGGAGCACCACGGCTGGAACCCCATGGTCGCCATCCCGCTGGTGCTGCTGATGGGCACGGCATTTGGCGCGTTCATGGGTTTCCTCATCGAGCGCTTTCGGCTGCAGCCCTTCATCGTCACGCTGGCGGGCATGTTCCTGGCGCGGGGACTGTGCTACCTGATCAGCATCGACTCCATCAGCATCACCCACGAGGGCTATTCGGAGCTGGCGCAGTGGCGCTTTCCGCTGTGGGAAGGCACATCCCTCTCGCTGGGCGCGCTCATCGCCATCGCGGTGCTGCTGGTGGCCCTGTTTGTGGCGCACTGCACGCCGTTCGGTCGCAGCGTGTATGCGGTGGGCGGCAGCGAACACTCGGCCGTGCTCATGGGCCTGCCGGTGCGCCGCACGCTGATCGGCGTCTACACGCTGTCGGGCTTTTGCTCGGCGCTGGCGGGCGTGGTGTTCACGTTCTACATGCTGTCGGGCTATGGCCTGCACGCCGTGGGCATGGAGCTGGACGCGATTGCTGCCGTGGTCATTGGCGGGACGCTGCTCACCGGTGGCGTGGGCTATGTGGCGGGCACGCTGTTTGGCGTGCTCATGCTCGGAATCATCCAGACCCTGATTTCCTTCGACGGCACGCTCAGCTCGTGGTGGACGCGCATCGTCGTCGGCGTGCTGCTGTTCGCTTTCTGCCTGCTGCAGCGGCTGCTCTCGCGCCGCTCGGGCAAGGCCCGCTGATCTTTTGTCTTCCCTCTTCTCTCTCACCCCCACCATGACCACCCCCAAGCGCAAACTCCGCTCTGCCGAATGGTTCGGCACGGCCGACAAGAACGGCTTCATGTACCGCAGCTGGATGAAGAACCAGGGTCTTCCCGACCATGTCTTTGACGGCCGCCCGGTCATCGGCATCTGCAACACCTGGTCCGAGCTCACGCCCTGCAACGCGCACTTCCGCAAGATTGCCGAGCACGTGAAGCGCGGCATTTACGAAGCGGGCGGCTTTCCGGTCGAGTTCCCGGTGTTCTCCAACGGCGAGTCCAACCTGCGCCCCACGGCCATGCTCACGCGCAACCTGGCCAGCATGGATGTGGAAGAAGCCATCCGCGGCAACCCCATCGACGCCGTGGTGCTGCTGGTGGGCTGCGACAAGACCACGCCCGCGCTGCTGATGGGCGCCGCCAGCTGCGATGTGCCCGCCATCGTGGTCACGGGTGGGCCCATGCTCAATGGCAAGCTCGACGGCAAGGACATCGGCTCGGGCACCGCCGTGTGGCGTCTGCACGAATCGCTGAAGGCCGGCGAGATCAACGAACACCAGTTCTTTGCGGCCGAGGCCGGCATGTCCCGCTCCGCCGGCACCTGCAACACCATGGGCACGGCCAGCACCATGGCCTGCATGGCCGAGTCGCTGGGCACCTCGCTGCCACACAACGCCGCCATCCCGGCCGTGGATGCACGCCGCTACGTGCTGGCCCACATGTCCGGCAAGCGCATCGTGGAGATGGCGCACGAGGACTTGCGCCTGTCCAAGATCCTCACGCGCGAAGCCTTCGAGAACGCCATCCGCACCAACGCGGCCATTGGCGGTTCGACCAACGCGGTCATCCACCTCAAGGCCATCGCCGGCCGCATCGGCGTGCAGCTGGACCTGGAAGACTGGACGCGCATCGGCCGCGGCACACCCACGCTGGTGGACCTGCAGCCTTCGGGCCGCTTCCTGATGGAAGAGTTCTACTACGCCGGCGGCCTGCCCGCCGTGCTGCGCCGCCTGGGCGAGAACGGCCTGCTGCCCCACCCGGGCGCGCTCACCGTCAACGGCAAGAGCCTGTGGGACAACGTGCGCGAGGCCCCGCAGTACAACGACGAGGTCATCCGCCCCATCAACAACCCGCTGATTGCCGATGGCGGCATCTGCATCCTACGCGGCAACCTGGCGCCCCGCGGCGCGGTGCTCAAGCCCTCGGCCGCCTCGCCCGAACTGCTCAAGCACCGGGGCCGCGCCGTGGTGTTCGAGAACCTGGAGCACTACAAGGAACGCATCGTCGATGAAACCCTGGAGATCGACGAGACCTGCGTGATGGTGATGAAGAACTGCGGCCCCAAGGGCTACCCCGGCATGGCCGAGGTGGGCAACATGGGCCTGCCACCCAAGCTGCTGCGGCGCGGCGTGAAGGACATGGTGCGCATCTCGGACGCCCGCATGAGCGGCACGGCCTACGGCACCGTGGTGCTGCATGTGGCGCCCGAGGCCGCCGCCGGTGGCCCGCTGGCTGCCGTGCGCGATGGCGATTTCATCGAGCTGGACTGCGAGAACGGCCGCCTGCATCTGGACATCAGCGACGAGGAACTGGCCGCGCGCCTGGCCGCGCTGGACAACACCGACCAGGGCGGGCGCGGCGGCTACCGGCGGCTGTATGTGGACCATGTGCTGCAGGCGGACGATGGCTGCGACTTTGACTTTCTCGTCGGCTGCCGAGGTGCTGGCGTGCCTCGCCATTCGCATTGATGTGGAACACCCCCCTGAGTCGCTTCGCGCCTTCCCCCCGCTCTCGCAGTGCTGCGCAATGCGGGCAGGGGGACGCAGCCAGCGCGGCGGGGCGGCCCTTGCGCGGCTGCCCGCGTCTAGGCTCCGCCCTCTGCGGAAACTGCTACATATTCAATAGCTTCTAGCGCTTGATAGGAAAGCGCTAAAGCCCATTTTCATCTAATTTTCTGAACCCGCCATGCCCGCCATCCATTCCCTTCAGAACCCTCGCTACCGCGGCATCTTCCCCGTGGTGCCCACCACCTTCCACGAAGACGGCACGCTCGACCTCGACAGCCAGAAGCGCTGCCTCGACTTCATGATCGACGCCGGTGTGGACGGCGTCTGCATCCTGGCCAACTTCTCCGAGCAGTTCTCGCTGTCGGATGCGGAGCGCGAGGTCCTCACCCGCACATCGCTGGAGCACGTGGCGGGCCGCGTGCCCGTGATCGTCACCACCACCCACTACGGTACCCGCGTATGCGCCGAGCGCAGCCGCGCCGCGCAGGACATGGGCGCGGCCATGGTGATGGTCATGCCGCCCTACCACGGCGCCACCTTCCGCGTGCCCGAGGCGCAGATCTACGAGTTCTACGCCCGCCTGTCGGATGCGATCAGCATCCCGATCATGGTGCAGGACGCGCCCGCCAGCGGCACCGTGCTGTCGGCCCCCTTCCTCGCGCGCATGGCGCAAGAGATTGAAAACTTGGCCTACTTCAAGATCGAGGTGCCTGGCGCCGCCAGCAAGCTGCGCGAGCTGATCCGCCTGGGGGGCGATGCCATCGAAGGTCCGTGGGACGGTGAGGAAGCCATCACCCTGCTGGCCGACCTGGATGCGGGCGCCACCGGTGCGATGACGGGCGGGGCCTTCCCCGATGGCATCCGCCCCATCATCGAGGCGCACCGCCTGGGAGACATGGACCAGGCGTTTGCGCTCTACCAGCGCTGGCTGCCGCTCATCAACCACGAAAACCGCCAGGGCGGCATCCTGACGGCCAAGGCGCTGATGAAGGAAGGCGGCGTGATCGCCTGCGAGGCAGGTCGCCATCCCTTCCCGGCCATGCACCCCGAAGTGCGGCGCGGCCTGATCGACATCGCGCGGCGGCTGGACCCGCTGGTGCTGCGCTGGGGCCGCTAAATCCGCCATGGCCGAGCATTCCGAGTGCATGGCAACGCGGCTGATCGCCCTGGACTGGGGCACCAGCGCGTTGCGCGCCTTCCGCCTGGGCGGCAGCGGCGAGGTGCTGGAAACGCGGCACCGCCCCTGGGGCATCCTGAGCCTGCCCCCTGCCGCCGACGGCATGGCCGACCCCGCGCCCGGCGCCGCTTTTGAACGCGCCTTGCAACGCATCTGCGGCGACTGGCTGGCTGCCAACCCTGGCCTGCCCTTGCTGGCCTGCGGCATGGTGGGCAGCGCACAGGGCTGGCGCGAGGCCGCCTACCTGCCCACGCCCGCCTCGCTGGATGCACTCGGCCACGGCCTGGTGCAGGTGGCGCGGCCCGGCGGTGCCCCACTGCACATCGTGCCGGGTCTCTTGCAGCAGGGCATGCTGCCCAACGTGATGCGCGGCGAAGAAACCCAGGTGCTGGGCGTGCTGGCGGGCCTTGCGCTGCCGGCCGACGCGCCCGTGCTCATCGGATTGCCCGGCACCCACAGCAAATGGGTGCTGGCACGCGGCGGCCGCATCGAGCAGTTCCACACCTTCATGACTGGCGAGGTCTTTGCTGCGCTGCGCGGCCACACGATTCTGGGCAAGACCATGCAGACCGCCGCGGTGCCCGACGACATAGCCTTCGCGCGGGGCCTGGACGTCGCACGCGGCAGCGATGCCGCGCTGGGACTGCTGTCGCACCTCTTTAGCACACGCACGCTCGGCCTGACCGGGGCGTTGGCCCCCGCCGCGCAAGCCGACTACCTGTCAGGCCTGCTGATCGGACACGAGGTGGCCGGCCTGGCACGCGCACAGCAGCAAGGCGCCGCAACGCCGCAGCGCCTGGTGCTGTGCGGCGAGCCCGACCTGTGCCGCCGCTACGCCATGGCGCTGCAGGCCTACGGTTTTGCCACGCCCGCCATCGCCACCCAGGCCACCGCCCCAGGGTTGTGGCAGATCGCACTGGCGGCGGGATTGGTGTCTGCCGGGGCCACCCTCTCCTCCGTCAACCCCGCCACCGGGAGCCCGACCGCATGAACCCCGTCGACAAAGCCCTGTTCCAGATCCTGCAGCGCTGCGGGCTCATCGCCATCCTGCGCGGCGTGCAACCGCACGAAGTGGTCGCCATCGGACAGGCCCTGTACGACGCGGGCCTGCGCATCGTCGAAGTGCCGCTCAACTCGCCCGAGCCATTGGCCAGCATCCGCGCGCTGCGCGAAGCCCTGCCCGGCGACTGCCTGGTGGGCGCAGGCACCGTGCTCACGCCCGAGGCCTGCCCGCAGGTGGCTGCGGCGGGCGGGCAGATGGTCGTCATGCCGCACGGCGACGCCCAGGTGATCCGCGCCGCGCGCTCCGCCGGCATGGCGTGTGCGCCCGGCGTTGCGACGCTCACCGAAGCCTTTGCCGCCCTGGCCGCAGGCGCCAACATGCTCAAGCTGTTCCCGGCCGAGGCCTTGCCGCCCCACGTGCTCAAAGCCTGGCGCGCCGTGATCAGCCCGCCGATCGCGCTGGTGCCGGTGGGCGGCATCGTGCCCGATCTGATCGGCACCTACGCGGCGGTGGGCGCCAGCGGCTTTGGCCTGGGCTCCGCGCTCTACCGCCCCGGCGACACCGCGGCCGACGTGGCCCCCCGGGCGGCCGCCTTTGTGGCCGCGTGGCACCAGGCCTACGGCACGGCACGCACCGCCGCCACGCCCCCTATCCTCTGATTTCCCGGCACGCAGTTTCATGAAGATCACCCGGCTCACCACGTTCATCGTCCCCCCGCGCTGGTGCTTTCTGAAAATCGAAACCGATGAGGGCGTCACCGGCTGGGGCGAGCCCATCCTGGAAGGCCGCGCGCACACCGTGGCCGCCGCTGTGGAAGAACTGGGCGACTACCTCATCGGCAAGGACCCGCGCCACATCGAAGACCACTGGACGGTGCTGTACCGCGGCGGCTTCTACCGCGGCGGCGGCGTGCACATGAGCGCCCTGGCCGGCATCGACCAGGCGCTGTGGGACATCAAGGGCAAGGCCCTGGGCGTGCCCGTGTCAGAACTGCTGGGCGGCAATGTGCGCAGCCACATCAAGGTGTACAGCTGGATCGGCGGTGACCGCCCCAGTGAAACGGCCGCCGCCGCCCAGGCCGCCGTGGCCCGCGGCTTCACTGCCGTGAAGATGAACGGCACCGAAGAAGTGCAGTACGTGGACAGCCATGACAAGGTGGAGCGCTGCCTGCAAAACGTGGCCGCCGTGCGCGAGGCCGTGGGCCCCCACGTGGGCATCGGCGTGGACTTCCACGGCCGCGTGCACCGCCCCATGGCCAAGGTGCTCATCAAGGAGCTGGAGCCGTACAAGCTCATGTTCATCGAAGAGCCCGTGCTGAGCGAGCACGACGAGGCGCTGAAGGAGATCGCGCGCATCTCGTCCACCCCCATCGCGCTGGGCGAGCGCCTGTACTCGCGCTGGGACTTCAAGCGCGTGCTGCAAGGCGGCTACGCCGACATCATCCAGCCCGACCCCTCGCACGCCGGCGGCATCACCGAAACCCGCAAGATCGCCAGCATGGCCGAGGCCTACGACGTGGCCCTGGCCCTGCACTGCCCCCTGGGGCCGATTGCCCTGGCCGCCAACCTGCAGCTGGACGCGGTTTGCTACAACGCCTTCATCCAGGAGCAAAGCCTGGGCATCCACTACAACCAGGCCAACGACCTGATGGACTATGTGTCCAACCCCGAGGTGTTTGCCTACCAGGAAGGCATGGTCGCCATCCCCAACGGGCCGGGCCTGGGAGTTGAGGTGAACGAGGAATATGTGAGGGAGCGGGCGCAGCAGGGACACCGATGGAGGAACCCGGTGTGGCGGCACAAGGATGGGAGTTTTGCGGAGTGGTGAAAGGCCGCTGCCAGCTGGCTCAGCGGTGCTGGGTCACCTTGGGCTGGGCGCGGTCAATCGCTGTAACGAACGAGTAGGCGCTTTGCGCCATAAAGCAGCCGCTTGGGATGGCTGTTCAGATCGGACACATGGTTAACAGGTGTGCGGGGACATGGTTAACACTTTCGGCGAACTTCGCCGGAGGTCGCTATGCCATGGAAGGCTTGCAACACCATGAACCTGAGACAGGAATTCGTTGAACTGGCAAGGCA
>NZ_JAJTBB010000059.1 GCF_021287135.1 Acidovorax sp. | reverse complement strand
CTTCTGGTCGTCGTACGGACCCACCCACTCGGCAGCGTCCAGCGTGCCCTTTTCGAGGGCCTGGTAGATTTCGCCGCCCGGGATGCTTTGGGGCACCGCGCCCATTTTTTGCATCACTTCGCCGATCAGGCCGCCGCCCAGGCGCATCTTCATGCCCTTGAAGTCATCGGGGGACTTGATTTCCTTGCGGAACCAGCCGCCCATCTGGGTGCCGGTGTTGCCGCCGGCAAAGCTGACCATGTTGTAGCCGGCGTAGAACTCGTTCATGAGCTTGCGGCCGTTGCCATGCAGCATCCAGGCATTCATCTGGCGCGCGTTGAAGCCGAAGGGCACTGCCGAACCCAGCGCGAAGGCGGGGTTCTTGCCGTAGAAGTAGTAAGGCACGGAGTGGGCCATTTCCACGGTGCCTTGCTGCACGCCGTCCACCACGCCGAAGGGAGGCATCAGCTCGCCGCCCGCGTGCACCGAAATTTCGAACTTGCCGCCGGACATGGCCTTGACGGCCTTGGAGAACACGTCAGCCCCGCCATAAATGGTGTCCAGCGACTTGGGGAAGCTGGAGGCCAGGCGCCAGCGGATGGCGGCCTGCGCGTGGACGGCGGGTGCCACACCTGCGGCCAGCACGCCAGCAATGCCAGCCTGCTTGATGATTGAGCGACGATCCATGAGGTTCTCTCCGATGTAGTGATTGCGAAACTTGGGCGCACGCGTTGTGCGCGGCGTGCCAAGGACTTTTAAGCCGGCTTCATTGTAGAAACATGCCCCCCTGCGGTTTTGGGGGTTTTCCCGCGAAAGCTCTCACAGGGGCGCGGGGCTTCAGGCTTTTGCAAGCATGTTGCCCGGCTTGTGGCCCCGGCGGCAGGCCGTCTCAGGCCCCCGGCACGGGTTGCGCGGCTGGCAGGAAGCGCTGCTCGATGGCCCGCTGGATGCCGTCGGCATCCAGCCCCTGCAACGCCAGCAGGCGCGCCGGGTCACCGTGCTCGATGAACACGTCGGGCAGGCCCAGTTGCAGCACCGGGCGCACGAGGCCCATGGCGTTCAGGGCCTCGGTCACTGCGCTGCCGGCGCCGCCCATCACCGCGCCCTCTTCCACCGTGACCAGCGCATCGTGGCGCTCGGCCACCTCGCGCAACAGGGCTTCGTCCAGCGGCTTGGCCCAGCGCATGTTGACGACGGTGGCGTCCATGCGCTCGGCCGCCTGCAGCGCCGGATACAGCAGCGTGCCGAACGCCAGGATGGCAATGCGCGGCGCGTCGCCGCGGGCCCCTGCTGCATTGCGCTCGCGGCGGATTTCACCCTTGCCGTAGGGCAGCCCGTCCAGTGCGGGCAGGGGCGCCACGCCGGCCCCGCTGCCGCGGGGGTAGCGCACGGCGACGGGATGGTCTTGTTCAAAGGCCGTGGTGAGCAGCTGGCGGCATTCGCGCTCGTCCGCCGGGCAGGCCATGGCCATGTTGGGAATACAGCGCACGAACGGGATGTCGTAGGCGCCCGCATGGGTGGCGCCGTCTGCCCCCACCAGGCCGGCGCGGTCCAGCGCGAAGACCACCGGCAGGTTCTGCAAGGCCACGTCGTGGATGAGCTGGTCGTAGCCGCGCTGCAGGAAGGTGGAGTAGATGGCCACCACGGGCTTCACGCCTTCGCAGGCCATGCCCGCGGCGAAGGTGACGGCATGCTGCTCGGCGATGCCGACGTCGTAGTACCGGTCGGGAAAGCGCTTTTCAAACTCCACCATGCCCGAGCCTTCGCGCATGGCGGGGGTGATGCCCACCAGCCGCCCGTCGCGCGCGGCCATGTCGCACAGCCACTGGCCAAAGACCTGGGTGAAGGTCTGCTTGGGCGGCGTGGCAGGCTTGGTCAGGCCGACGCTGGGGTCGAACTTGCCCGGGCCGTGGTAGGCCACCGGGTCGGCCTCGGCCAGCTTGTAGCCCTGCCCTTTCTTGGTGACCACGTGCAGGAACTGCGGCCCCTTGAGGCCCCGGATGTTCTCCAGCGTGGGGATGAGCGAATCCAGGTCATGCCCGTCGATGGGGCCGATGTAGTTGAAGCCGAATTTCTCGAACAGCGTGGCCGGCACCACCATGCCCTTGGCCTGCTGCTCCAGGCGCTTGGCCAGTTCCAGCAGCGGGGGCGCGTTCTTCAGCACGCTCTTGCCCACGTCGCGGGCCTTGGCGTAGAACTGGCCGCTCATCAGCTGGGCGAGGTAGCGGTTGAGCGCGCCCACCGGCGGGCTGATGCTCATGTCGTTGTCGTTGAGCACCACGAGCAGGTTCGCGTCGGCCACGCCAGCGTTGTTCAGCGCCTCGAAGGCCATGCCGGCCGTCATGGCGCCGTCGCCGATGATGGCCACGGCGTGCCGGTTCTCGCCCTTGCGCTGGGCCGCCAGCGCCATACCCAGCGCGGCCGAGATGCTGGTGGACGAGTGCGCGGTGCCGAAGGTGTCGTACTCGCTCTCCGCGCGCTGCGGAAAGCCCGAGATGCCTCCCAGCTGGCGCAGGGTGTGCATGCGGTCGCGCCGCCCGGTCAGGATCTTGTGCGGGTAGGTCTGGTGGCCCACGTCCCACACCAGCCGGTCGTACGGAGTCTGGAAGACGTGGTGCAGCGCGATGGTGAGTTCCACCGTGCCCAGGTTGGAGCTGAGGTGCCCGCCGGTCTGCGAGACGCTCTGCAGCACGAACTCGCGCAGTTCGGTGGCCAGCGCCTTCAGGTCTGGCCGCGAAAGCTGGCGCAGGTCTGCCGGGTCGTTGATGGTCTGCAGCAGGGGATAAGACGTCGTGGACATTTACTACACTTTTTATAGCTGCCAGCGCTTGTCAATCAAGCGCCAGAGGCCAATTTTTCTTGAAACTCACCACCGCGGGGAAACAGGGCATGGGCGGGCGGCGCATCAAGGGCTGCGCTCAGTGCGAGCGGGACACCACCATCTCGGCCAGCGCGGCCAGGGCGCGCGTGTCCGCCAAGCCGCTGCGGGCCAGTGCCGACTGGGCCTGCCCCAGCAGTTCCTGGGCGTGGGCCTGTGCCCGGGCCAGGCCCAGCAGCGACACGTAGGTGGGCTTGTCGGCCGCGGCATCCTTGCCCGCCGTCTTGCCGAGCGTGGCGGAGTCGGCCACCACGTCCAGGATGTCGTCCACTACCTGGAACGCCAGGCCCATGGCCGCGCCATAGTCGGACAGGGCATCGCGCGCGGCAGCGGGTGCCGGCCCGCAGGCGGCCCCCATGAGCACGCTGCCCTGCAGCAGCGCCCCGGTCTTGAGCCGGTGCATCTGGCGCAGCTGCTCTTCGTTCAGCGCCACGCCGACGCTGGCCAGGTCGATGGCCTGCCCGCCCGCCATGCCTGCCGAGCCCGCGGCGCGAGCCAGCAGGCGGCACAGGGCGGCCTGGGTGGCCGCGGGGATCAGGGTGGCATCGGGCGTGAGCAGCTCAAACGCAAACGCCTGCAGCGCGTCGCCGGCCAGCAAGGCCTGCGCCTCGCCAAAGCGCACGTGCACCGTGGGCTTGCCGCGGCGCAGGATGTCGTTGTCCATGCACGGCATGTCGTCGTGCACCAGCGAGTACGCATGGATCAGCTCGACGGCGCACGCGGCGCGCAGGGCCGCATCGTCCATGGCCGCGCGCAGGGCCGCATCGCCCATCGCGGCACCCACGGCAGGCGCGGCTTCGCCAGGCGCCCCGCTGCACACCGCCTCATAGGCCGCCAGCACCAGCAGAGGCCGCAGGCGCTTGCCGCCGTCAAGCACGGCGTAGCGCATCGCGTCGCCCAGCCCGGCGGGCGCATCCACCCCCACCCACTGCGACAGCGCCTGCTCGACGCGCGCCAGGTGGTGCTGGCTCCAAGGGCTTATCTCGAAAGACCCGGCCGCAGCCGTCAGGGGCACAGCGCTCATTCCTGGTTCCATGGTTGCAGTTGGCCTTCATCCAGGATCTTGATCTGGTCCTGCACCGCCTCCAGCCGCTGCCGGCAGAACGCCAGCAGCGTGGCGCCGCGCTGGTAGCCCGCCAGCATCTGGTCCAGCGGCAGCTGGCCCGCCTCGATGCGGGCCACAAGCTGCTCCAGCTCTTCCAGGGCCGCCTCGTAGCTGGCAGGTTCGGCGGGCGGTGCTGGCGGGGTGGTGGCCTTGGGCATGGAGAAGCAATGGCGCCGGTGCGCTGGATGAAAACCGCCCATTTTAGGCGCTGCCCCCACTTCGGGCGGGGTGGCCGCCGCGCAATGGAGGCCACGCTCCAGTCGGGGGAGGCCGCCCGCGGCCACGCAAGCCTTGATCTGTGTCCACTACGATGCTTTTCAATACACGTAATCGGGGTGCGGGAATAACCCCACCGCCTATAATCCCATTCCCGTCGAGCCGGCTACCCACCCTAGCCGGTTTTCTTTTTCCAGATGCGTCTTCATCGGCGCACCTCCCGCACTCTCTCTGTGGGGAGTCTTTAGGTCAGGTCACCCATGTCTGATTTAAGTCTTCAACTGCAGCAGGCCGCAAGCCAACTACCAGTTTCGAGCTACTTTGACGAGGCGCTGTTCCAGCGCGAGCTGGAGACCATCTTCCAGCGCGGGCCCCGCTACGTGGGGCACTCTCTGTCGGTTCCGAACGAAGGTGACTATTACGCACTGCCCCAGGAGGGCGAGGGGCGCGCGCTCGTGCGCAACGCGCAAGGCGGCGTGGAGCTGATCTCCAACATCTGCCGGCACCGCCAAGCCGTAATGCTCAAGGGCCGCGGCACGCTGCAGGGCCACGGCAAGGGCCATGCGGGCGGCAACATCGTGTGCCCGCTGCACCGCTGGACCTACAGCCCCAAGGGCGAGCTGCTGGGTGCGCCCCACTTTGCGCACGACCCCTGCCTGGACCTGAACAACTACAAGCTGCGCGAGTGGAACGGCCTGCTGTTCGAGGACAACGGCCGCGACATCGGCGCCGACCTGGCCGGCATGGGCCCCCTGGCCGAGCTGTCGTTCGAGGGCTTTTCGCTCGACCGTGTGGAGCTGCACGAGTGCAACTACAACTGGAAGACCTTCATCGAGGTCTACCTGGAGGACTACCACGTCGGGCCGTTCCACCCCGGGCTGGGCAACTTCGTCACC
>NZ_JAJTBB010000030.1 GCF_021287135.1 Acidovorax sp. | reverse complement strand
CGAGCACGCCACGGGCTACAAGACCGCCGCCAACGTGCGCACCTACGACAGCCGCACGTATGAAGGCGCCTACATGGCCGGCGTGATCGCGGGCGCCATGACCAAGTCGAACACGCTGGGCGTGGTGGGCTCGGTGCCAATCCCTGAAGTGATCCGCAACATCAACAGCTTCACGCTGGGTGCGCAGTCGGTCAACCCCAAGATCAAGACCAAGGTGGTGTGGGTGAACGAATGGTTCAGCCCGCCCAAGGAAACCGAAGCCGCCACCAGCCTGATCAACGGCGGCGCCGACGTGCTGTTCCAGAACACCGACTCCCCCGCCGTGCTGAAGACGGCGCAAGAAAAGGGCAAGCGCGCCTTCGGCTGGGACTCCGACATGACCGCCTACGGTCCCAAGGCCCACCTGGCCTCGGCCGTCATCAACTGGGGCCCGTACTACATCAAGGCCACCAAGGACGCCCTGGAAGGCACCTGGAGCACGGGCCAGAGCTGGTGGGGCGTGAAGGAAGGCGCGATCGACCTCGTCTCCATCGCTGAAGACGTGCCGGCCGAAACCAAGGCCAAGGTCGAGGCGGTGAAGAAGGGCCTGGCCGACGGCAGCTTCGTGATCTGGAAGGGCCCCATCGTGGGCCAGGACGGCAAGCCCGTGCTGGAAAAGGACGCCGTGGCCGACGACAAATTCCTGGGCGGCATCAACTTCTACGTCAAGGGCGTGGAAGGCAAGATCCCCGGCGGCGACAAGAAGTGATCCTTCTGGCGGCGCGCGGCGCCGCCGGATCACCACAACCCAAAGGGCTGCTGCGGTGGCCCTTTTTTTATGGCCCGCGACGGTCGGGCGGCTTGAGCCGCGCCGTTCGCTGCGGCCGAAAGGAGCATGCGGTCATGTCGACGGTTGCAACGATCATGGAATGGACCCACTGGCACCCAGTGGCCCGGGTGGAAGAGGTCGGCAGCGTGCCCCTGTCCGTGCAATTGCTGGAGCAGCCTCTGGTGCTCTGGCGCGACGCTGCCGGGCATCCGCGGGTTCTGGCGGACCAGTGTCCGCACCGCGGCGCGCGGCTGTCGCTGGGACGGGTCACGGCGGGCGGTCAGCTGGAGTGCCCCTACCACGGCTGGCAGTTCGAGGGTACGAACGGCCACTGCACGCACGTGCCGGCGCTGCCGGCGTTCACGCCGCCCGCCACGCATTGCGCTCGCCACCATGCGGCCTGCGAGGCCCATGGGCTGGTGTGGGTGCGCCTGGCGCCTGGCGAGGCCGACCTGCCGGGCTTCGCGGCCGAAGACGACGCGCGCTTGCGCAAAGTCCTTTGCGGACCCTACGACGTGGCGTCCAGCGCGCCGCGCATTGTGGAGAACTTTCTGGACATGGCCCACTTCGCCTATGTGCACGAGGGCTGGCTGGGCACCCGGGATGCGCCCGGCGTGGACGACTACCGGGTCGAGCCCACGCCCACGGGCCTGCTGGCCACGGGTTGCAAGGCCTGGCAGCCGCAGTCCAACCTGCACTCCACCGCGCCCGCCCAGGTCGAGTACACCTACGAAGTCACCGCGCCCTATGCCGCCGTGCTGACCAAGGTGCCAGAGGCCGGCACCACGGCGGTGGACGGCTGGCGCGAATCGATTGCGCTGTACATCTGCCCCGTGACGCCCGTACAGAGCCGCGTGTGGTTCCGCCTAGCCGTGGCCGATTTCGAGTCGCCGGACGAAAAGCTGCAGGCCTTCCAGCACACCATCTTCACGCAGGACCAGCCGGTGCTGGAGTCGCAAACGCCCCAGCGCCTGCCGCTGGACTTGCGGGCAGAGTTGCATACCGCGGCGGACAAGGCATCATCGGCGTACCGCCGCTTCCTGCGCCAGCGTGGCGTCACCTTTGGAGTTTGCTGATGTTCAAAGTCCCACCCATTTCCTCCGCGCGCCTGCCCCAGTTGCTGCGCGCCATGCCCAAGGCCGAGCTGCACATTCACATCGAAGGCTCGCTGGAGCCCGAGCTGATCTTCGCCCTGGCGCAGCGCAACGGCCTGAGCCTGCCCTATGCCAGCGTGGAAGCGCTGCGCAGCGCCTATGCCTTCACCAACCTGCAGAGCTTTCTGGACATCTATTACGCCGGCGCCAGCGTGCTGCTGCACGAGCAGGACTTCTACGACATGGCCCAGGCCTACCTGCGCCGCGCGGCGCAGGACAACGTGCTGCACGCCGAGATCTTTTTTGACCCGCAGACGCACACCGCGCGCGGCGTGCCCATCGAAACCGTGATCAATGGCCTGCACCGGGCCTGTGCGGATGCACGCACCGAGCTGGGCGTCAGCGCCACGCTGATCCTGTGCTTCCTGCGCCACCTGAGCGAGGAGTCCGCCTTCGAGACGCTGGAGCAGGCGCAGCCCCTCCTGGACAAGATCGTGGGCGTGGGCCTGGATTCGAGCGAGGTCGGCCATCCGCCCGAGAAGTTCGCGCGCGTGTTCGCCCGCTGCCGCGAGCTGGGCCTGCACCTGGTGGCCCATGCGGGGGAAGAGGGCCCGCCAGCCTATATCTGGAGCGCGCTGGATGTGCTCAAGGTCGAGCGCATCGACCATGGTGTGCAGGCTGTGCACGACCCGGCGCTGATGCAGCGCCTGGCGCAGGAGCGCATTGCCCTCACGGTGTGCCCGCTGTCCAACCAGAAGCTGTGCGTGTTCCCCCGCCTGGGGGACCACAACCTGGGCCAACTGCTGGATGCGGGCCTGGCCGCCACGGTCAACTCGGACGACCCGGCGTACTTTGGCGGGTACATCAACGAGAACTTCACGCAGGTGTTTGCCGCCACCGGCCTTACCGCCCGGCACGCCTACCAGCTGGCGTTCAACAGCTTCGAGGCCAGCTTTGCCAGCAACGCCGACAAGCGCGTGTGGGAGCACAGGCTCAAGGAAGCCTTCGAGCGCTGCGTCGAGCACGACGACTGAGAGGAGCGCAGGGCGGGCGTGTTTACCCGGCGGTAGCACGAAATCCGGGGAAACCCTAGAATGTAAACTTTTGTTGGCAAGCACGGCGCGTCCCCCCGGCAGGGGCGGCATGGCCGGGCGGCCCATTCCACCCCGGATTTCTTCCAACCTTGCCGCCGCCTGTCGGCCGGCACGGCGCCTTGCTGCGCCACCACGGAGCGCCCCCCATGTTTCTCAATCAAATATCCATCGGCAAACGCCTGGCCCTGGTGCTGGGCGTGATCCTCACCCTGTTCTTCGCCAGCAGCGTGGCGGCTGTGTTCAAGCTGAGCCAGCTGGGGCGCGAAATCGACACCATGGTGGCCGACAACATCCGGGCGGAGCGTGCAGGGGCCGACTGGCTGCGCCACACCACGTCGGGCGTGCAGCGTGCCGCGGCCATCGCCAAGAGCACGGACGCGAGCCTGATTCCCTACTTCGCGCCGGCGACGGCGGCGGCCATCAGCCAGACCAACGAACTGCAGAAGTTCATCGAGTCCAAGATGGACACCGCCGAGGAAAAGGCGCTGTTCGACAAGGTGGGCCAGCTGCGCAAGGACTACCTCGCCGCGCGCGAAGAGGTGAGCAAGCACAAGCAGGCAGGTGACGCCGAAAGTGCCAACAAGGTGTTCAACGAGCGGTTCGAGCCCACCTCGCGCGACTACCTGGCGGGCGTGCAGCAGCTGGTGGACATGCAGCGCGCGCAACTGGATGAGGCCGGCAAGCGCAGCGAAAACCTGCGTGCGCAGACCGCGCTGCTGCTGGAAGTGTGCACCGGCATCTCGCTGCTGCTGGGCGCGCTGCTGGCCTGGCTGCTGGCCACCAGCATCACCCGGCCGCTGCGCCACGCCGAGGCCATTGCCGAGGCCATTGCCGACATGGACCTGACCGGCCAGCCGCAGAGCCACTACGCCAACGATGAAACCGGCCGCCTGCTGCGTGCGCTGGACCTGATGCGCGGCGCGCTGCAGGGTTCGCTGCAGCAGGTGCGCGGCGTGGTGGACAGCATCTCCACCGCCAGCACGCAGATCGCGACCGGCAACCAGGACCTGAGCGCCCGCACCGAGCAGACCGCCAGCAGCCTGGAGGAAACCGCCAGCTCCATGGAGGAGTTGACCAGCACCGTGCGCCAAAGCGCCGACTCCGCCGTGCAGGCTAACCAGCTGGCCGCGTCGGCGGCCGCGGTGGCCGAGCGCGGCGGGGAGGTGGTGGCCCAGGTGGTGAGCACCATGGACGAGATCAACGCCAGCAGCAAGAAGATTGCCGACATCATCGGCACCATCGACGGGATTGCCTTCCAGACCAACATCCTGGCCCTGAACGCGGCCGTGGAGGCGGCCCGGGCCGGCGAGCAGGGCCGCGGCTTTGCCGTGGTGGCCAGCGAAGTGCGCGGCCTGGCGCAGCGCAGCGCCGAAGCGGCCAAGGAGATCAAGACGCTGATCGGCGTGTCGGTGGAGAAGGTGGAGACCGGCTCGGCCCTGGTGCAGAACGCTGGCACCACCATGACCGAGATTGTGGGTTCCGTGCGCCGCGTGACGGACATCATTGGCGAGATCAGCGCCGCGGCGTCGGAGCAAAGCCAGGGCATCGGCCAGGTGAACGTGGCGGTGAGCCAGCTCGACCAGATGACGCAGCAGAACGCGGCGCTGGTGGAGGAATCCACGGCCGCCGCTGAAAGCCTCAAGGAGCAGGCCGTGCGCCTGTCCGAAGTGGTGGGTGCGTTCCGCCTGGGCGCGGCGGCGCAGGCCATGGCCACGCACGCCGTGCCGCGCCTGCGGTAAGCGGGCGCGCGCCCTGCGGGCATAGCCACTATTGGCTGCGCGGTATGCGCACCGGTGGGGCCGCCCGCTAAGCTAGCGTCCATGCATGTCTACCGTTCCGCCCTTTTGCGCTTTGCCGACGATGGCACGGCCCTGTATGACCAAGACGGCCTGCTGGCCATAGGCCCCGACGCCGCGGGCCGGCAGCGGGTCCAGGCGGCGGGCGCTTGGCAGGCGCTGGCGCCGCAGTACGCCGGCGTGCCGGTGCAGCACTTGCCCGGCCGCATCCTGGCGCCCGGCTTCGTGGACATGCATGTCCATTTCCCGCAGACCGATGTGATCGGTTCGCCCGCCGAGGGCCTGCTGCCCTGGCTGGAGAACTACACCTTTCCGCACGAGACACGCTTCAGCGACGCCGCGTACGCGCAGCAGGTGGCCCAGGTGTTCATCGACGAGCTGCTGCGCCATGGCGTGACGACCGCCCTGGCCTTTGCCACCTCGCACCCCGTGTCGGTGGACGCGCTGATGGGCGCGGCGCAGCAGCGCCAGCTGCGGCTGGTGACCGGAAAGGTGCTGCAGGACCGCCATTCGCCCGACGGCGTGCGCGACCGCACCGAGGAAAGCCTGCTGGACACCGAAGCCCTGATCCGGCGCTGGCACGGCGTGGACCGGCTGGGCTATGCGATCACGCCGCGCTTTGCACCCACCAGCACGCCGCAGCAGCTGCGGGGCGCTGGCGAACTGGCCGCGCGCTACCCGGACGTGTGGATCCAGTCGCACGTGGCCGAGAACCGCGACGAGATCCGCTGGGCCCGCGAGCTGTTCCCCGGATCGCGCAGCTACCTGGGCGTGTACGACGATTTCGGCCTGATGCGCGAACGCGCCGTGTATGCGCACTGCATCCATTTCGACGACGACGACCGCGCCCTCATGCGGGCCACCGGCGCGGTGGCAGCGGTCAGCCCGACCAGCAACCTGTTCCTGGGCAGCGGCTTCTTCGACTTTGCGGGCGCCGACCGCGTGGGTTTCGGCCATGGCCTGGCCAGCGACGTGGGGGGCGGCACGAGCTTCAGTCCTTTTCACACGATGCTGGCCGCCTACTATGTCGGCCGCGAGGGGCACACCAAGCCGGGGCTGAGCCTGTCGCCCGAGCGCCTGTGGTGGCTGCACACTGCCGGCGCCGCCCAGGCCCTGGGGCTGGGCGGGGTCGTGGGGAACCTGCAGCCCGGCTGTGAGGCAGACTTTCTGGTGCTCAACCCCGCGGCCACGCCGCTGCTGGCGCGCAAGACCGCGCAGGCCGGCAGCCTGGCGGAGCTTTTGTTTGCGCTGATCGTACTGGGCGACGACCGCGTGGTGGAAGAGGCGGTGATTTCTCAAGCAAAATACGGCTCCCGCGCTTGACCTGAGTGCGGTAATAGCTACATATTTAATAGCATGGTGCCTGCTGGCTGGCGGGGCCGCAGCGCAGGAGTCAACCGATGAGCATCAAGAGCGACAAATGGATCCGCCGCATGGCGGCCGAGCACGGCATGATCGAACCCTTCGAGCCCGGCCAGGTGCGCGAGGTCGAGGGGCGCAAGATCATCAGCTACGGCACCAGCAGCTACGGCTACGACATCCGCTGTGCTCCGGAATTCAAGGTGTTCACCAACATCCACAGCACCGTGGTGGACCCGAAGCACTTCGACGAGAAAAGCTTTGTCGATTTTGAAGGCGACAGCTGCATCATCCCGCCCAACAGCTTTGCGCTGGCGCGCACGGTGGAGTATTTCCGCATCCCGCGCAATGTGCTCACCATCTGCCTGGGCAAGAGCACCTACGCCCGCTGCGGCATCATCGTCAACGTGACCCCCTTCGAGCCCGAATGGGAAGGCTATGTGACGCTGGAATTCAGCAACACCACGCCGCTGCCCGCCCGCATCTACGCGGGCGAGGGCTGCGCGCAGGTGCTGTTCTTCGAGAGTGACAAGGACGATGTCTGCGAGGTCAGCTACCGCGACCGCGGCGGCAAGTACCAGGGGCAGATCGGCGTCACGCTGCCCAAGGCCTGAACGCCGTCCTGCAGGCGCGCTGTGCGGGCGGCGGCCCGCTGCGCTGGCGTCCTACAGCGGCAAGGCCGCTTGGCTGAAGTGCAAGCGCAGGTAAGTTTTTTAGCATCCGTGTCACGCCCCAGCCACATGCGCGGGCGATGATCGTTCGGAAGGACTTGCCATGCTGACCTTTGCCCCCCCCTCCGTTAACCCGTCGCTTGTCGCCTGGATGGGTGCGCTGGCCGGTCCGCTGGTGGCGCGCTGGTCATCAGAGCCCGGCCACGCCGGCGCAGGGCCGCAAGCCTTGGACACGGCCCCGGCGCCGGAAGGCGCTGCCGCAGCCGGCGCACCGCGGTGGGAGGCCGATGAGCCCGCGGGTGCGCCGTCGTGCCACTACTGGCCCTGCGAGCGCCTGGACGCCTTCATTCTGCAAATGGCCGCCCATGGCCACTGCGTGAATGCCGCCATGATGCTGGGCCACCGGCCCTACGCGCAGTGGCAGCTGGCCCAGGCGCAGGAAGTGCCCGACCCGGCCTTGAACGCCCTGGCCGCGCAACTGCAGGCCTACTTTGATGCCCCGCCCGCTGCGGCTGCGCAGGTGGCGGCGTCTGCGGACGCCCGCCCGTCCTGAGGCGTCGCCGCGCTCCTGCTCACGCTTCGGTGCAGACCCGGTTGCGCCCCTGCCGTTTGGCCTCGTAGAGGGCGGCGTCGCTGCGCCGCAGCATGTCCATGCCCGTATCTCCGGGGCCGCGCATCGTGGCCACGCCCGCGCTCACGGTGATGCGGCCCACCACCGGGTCTTCGCGTTCGGCCATGGCCGTGAGCACCGCCTGCGCAATGGTCCGGGCGCCGTCCAGGCCGGTGTCGGGCAGCAGGAGCACGAACTCTTCGCCGCCCAGGCGGGCGACCACGTCCGAGTGGCGCAGCCGCAGCTCCAGGGCGCGCGCCAGCTGGCGCAGCACTTCGTCGCCGGCCTCGTGCCCGTAGGTGTCGTTCACGCGCTTGAAGTGGTCCACGTCCACCGCCACCACGCTCAGCGGGCGTCGCGTGCGGCGGGCCAACGCCAGGGCAAAGGCCATTTGCGGTTCAAAGCCCCGGCGGTTGAGCAGGCCGGTGAGGGCGTCGGTGCGGGCCTGCAGGTCCAGGGCGCGGTTGGCGCTCTCCAGCTCCAGCGTGCGCAAGCGCACTTTTTCCTCCATGGCCTCGCGGGCCGCGAGCAGCCGGTTCGTCATGCGGTCCAGCGCGGTGGCCAGGGTGCGCACCTCGCGGCTGCTGCGCGCCTGCGGAATGTGCCCGCCGGGCTTGCCGCTCTCGATCGCACTGGCGGCATCGGCCAGGGCGTACAGGTCCTCGCTGAGGCGGCGCGCAACAGCCCACGCGAGCCCGCACGCCACCAGGGCCGCCGCCAGGCCCAGGGCCAGGGCCTTGCGCACTGTGTGCCGCGCCTCGGCAAAGGCCAGCTCCACCGGCTCGCGTGCCACGACGCGCCACCCCAGGTCGCTCGCGCGGCTGCGCGGCTTGAGCGCCACCACGGCGGTGAGGTACTGGCGCCCGTCTTGCCACTGTGCGACGCCGGGACGGGACGCTGCCGCTTCCGCGGGATGGCGGGGCTCCACGGGCAGGCGCTGGCCCGCTTCCTGCAGCGCCCGGGTGCGGCCACCCGGCGCATAGATGAGCTGGCCTTCGCGGTCGAACACGAACAGTTCCACCGCGCGGCTGTCGGTGCGCGCGGGGGTCATGCTTTCCAGGACTTCGCGTGTCCACTCCCAGCTGCCATGGATGGCAACCACCCCGACGGTGGTGGGCCCCAGGCGCACCGGGGCCGCGAAGTCGACAAAGCGGTGTGCTTCGCCGGACGGCAGCGGCGCCAGCAGCTTTTCCAGCAGCACTGCGGGGTGCACGTCTCCCACGTAGGTTTTCTCCAGCCCTTCGCGGAACCAGGGGCGCGAGGCCACGTTGTCTCCTTCCAGCAGGCCGCCCGTGGCGGCGCGCACCACCCCTTGGGCGTCCACCACCCCGATCCACGCGCTGTGGGGCTCCATGGCCTGGCTGCGCACCAGCATGTGGTGCGCTTCAGGGCTGTCCAGGCCCTGCTTCCACACCACCTCGGCGGCGGCCAGCACCTCGGCCTCGCGGCTGCGTTCCAGCAGCCCGGCGGCCAGCATCTGGGCGGCGTTTGCGGCCACCACCTTCAGCGCGGCGCCCGCATCCTGCTCGATGCGGCGCTTGAGCAGTTCGCCAAAGGCCAAGGACAGCAGCACGGAGACCCCCACCACCAGGCCGGCAAACACCAGCGCCATCTGCGTGCGCAGGCTGCAGTCCGAAAAGCGGGGCCAATTCATGGTCCGAAGAGGGGCTGAAAGGGTGTGATATTGCAAACAAATGTCAACTCTACCCTGCAATGCCGGGCGGCGGGGGCGGGCAAGCCCCTGTTGTCCGGCCGTCAATTTTTCAGTGCGTGGCGCCGGCCGACAGCGGGATGTCTGCCGGGGTCAGCACGGCCGCCCACAGGGCCGCGTGGATGCCCCGGACCATGTCCCGCAAGGGCAGGTGGGGCGCGCCCTGCTCGGGCAGCCAGGGCACGTGCACAAAGCCACCGCGGGCGCCTTCCAGGCCGCCGCCGGGCGCATGCAGCAGGTGCATCAGTCCGTACAAGACGTGGTTGCAGACAAACGTGCCCGCTGTCTGCGACACCTCGCACGGCACGCCCGTGCGCTGCACCGCGCGCCACATGGCCTTGATGGGCAGGTTGCTGAAGTAGGCCGCCGGCCCGCCCGGCACCACCGCCGTGTCGATGGGCTGCTGGCCCAGGTTGTCGGGGATGCGCGCGTCGTTGAGGTTGATGCCGATGCGCTCCAGCGACAGCGCCGCCCGCCCGCCGGCCTGGCCCAGGCACACGGTGAGCGCCGGGCGGTGGGCTGCGAGCAACGCCTGCAGCTGCCGCAGCGATGCGCCAAAGACCGTGGGCAGCCGGGCCGCGACCACGCGGTGGCCGGCGATGCGCTGCCCGTCCAGGGCCTGCGCAATGAGCAGGCTGGGGTTGTGCTGCTCGCCGCCAAAGGGGTCGAAGCCGGTGAGCAAAATGACCGGCTCGGCTGGCAAGAGGGCGGGGCGCAGGAGGGTGTGGGGGGCGTGGGGCATGAAATGGGCGGCCCGGCGCGGGGGGTGCCGGGCCGCCTATTGTGAGAGATCGTGAACCGCTCCGGCCGACCCTGCGGGACGCGTAATATCGCGCCCACGCCGCTCGCTCGGGGCCGGCACTGGAGAAGCAGCATGAAATGGGAAGGCAATCGCGAATCGGACAATGTGGAAGACCGGCGGGACGAAGGCGGCGGCGGGGGCGGCATGCCGGTCTTCGGCGGGCGCAGCATCGGCATCGGCACCATCGTCATTGCGCTGATCGGGGGCTGGGTGCTGGGCGTCAACCCGCTCACCCTGCTCGGGCTGCTCAGCGGCGGCGGCGGCCAGCCGGCCCAGGTGCAAACGCAAGGGCCGGCCCACCGCCCGCCTGCGGACGACAACATGGCGCGCTTTGTCTCCACCGTGCTGGCCGATACGGAGGACGTTTGGCAAGGCGTGTTCCGCCAGGGTGGCGGCAGCTACCAGGAGCCGCGGCTGGTGCTGTTTCGCGGGGCCACGCCCACGGCCTGCGGGACGGGGCAGGCGGCCATGGGGCCGTTCTACTGCCCGGCAGACCAGAAGGTGTACATCGACCTGGGCTTCTACGAAACACTGAAGAGTCGCCTGGGCGCGCCAGGCGACTTCGCGCAGGCCTACGTGATTGCCCACGAGGTGGGCCACCATGTGCAGAACCAGCTGGGCATCACCCGCAAGGTCGACCAGATGCGCGGCCGGGTCAGCCAGGCGGAATACAACCAGCTGTCGGTGCGCCTGGAGCTGCAGGCCGATTGCTTTGCCGGCGTGTGGGCCCACCATGCGCAGAACGCGCGGCAGATCCTGGAGCAGGGCGACGTGGAGGAAGCCATGAATGCAGCCGCCAAGATCGGTGACGACGCGCTGCAGCGCGCCAACGGCGGTGCCGTGGTGCCCGAGAGCTTCACCCATGGCACCAGCGCGCAGCGCCAGCGCTGGTTCCACAACGGCCTGGAGAACGGCAGCGTGAAGGCCTGCGACACCTTCGGGACCCGCAGCTTGTAGCACCCGCCGGCGCCCGGGCCTTGCGGCGCGGGGCGCTCCGTCCTTTGGTTCAGGCCCTTGTCCAGGCAACCCGCCTCCCCGCTTTCCGCACCGCCGGCTGAGGTCCAGCGCCGCGGCGGCGCGCAGCCGTCGGCGCCGCCCGCATCGGCCGCTACCGCCGCGTGGTCGGCGGTGGCCGTCACCGTGCCGCACGCGGTGGGCCTGGGCCTGCTGGCCTTTGCGCCGCTGGCGGGCGAGCACTCGCTGGCGGCGCTGGCGCTGTGGTCGGCGGCCCTGCCGGGGCTGGTGCTGACGGCGGTGGTTCCGCGCGCCGGGGTGGTGTATGCGCCCACCACCGTGGTGGCGCTGCTGTTTGCCGCCGTGCTTGCCACGGCGCACGGTGCAGCCGGGGCGCTGGGGCTGACAGCCCGCCAGGTGCTGGCCGTGGCGGGCGCGACGGTGGCGCTGGCCTTTGTGTTCCAGTGGTTCCTGGGCGTGCTGCGGCTGGCGTCGATGGCCCGGTTTTTGCCGGTGTCGGTGACCCACGGCTTCGCGGCCGGGGTGGGGTTGTCCATGGTGCTGGGCCAGGTGCGCAACGGGTTCGGGGCGGGCGCCGCCGCCCTTTGGGACGCGCGCACCGGCTGGCACGCGCTGGCCGCCCTGGCCGTGGTGGGGCTGGCCTGGGGGCTGCGGCGGCGCTGGCCGCGCATGCCGGGGCTGTTGTCGGCCGTGGCCGTGGTTGCGGCCGGCGCAGCGCTGGTGGGCACCTGGAGCAGTGCGGCAGGCGCCGTGCTGACGCCCGCGGTGCCGCCGAGCACCTTTGCCGGGCCGCTGTGGCCGGACTGGACCGGCATCCCGTGGATGGTGCTCGTGCAGCGGCACGGCGCAGATTTGGTGCTGCTGGCCCTGCTCATGGCACTGGTCAACAGCCTCGAAATCCTGGTCTTCCACCAGGAGCTGGAGCTGGACCACGGCCTGCGCTGCGATGCCAACCTCGCCCTGCGCCGTGAAAGCCTGGTGGGTGCGCTGTGCGGGCTGGCGGGGCTGATCCCCGCATCCACCAGCGCGTCGCGGTCGCGCATCGTGCTGGCGCAGGCTGGGGCTTCGCGCGCTGCGCCGCGCTGGCACGCTGGCGTGATGCTGGGGGTGGCGCTCACCGGCGCCTGGTGGCTGCATTGGGTGCCCATGGCCTGCCTGGCGGGCGGGCTGGTGCTGGCGGGGCTGATGCAGGTGCCCCACGTGATGTGGTCGCTGCGCTATGCACGGCGCTCGCGGGTGACTTGGGCGCAGAGCTGGCTGGTGGCGCTGGTGTTTGCGGTGGCGGGCGGCGTGGGCGCCCTGGTGGCCGGGCTGGTGGTGGCCACCTTCGTGCTGCTGCACGAGTCAGCCTCCAAGGTGCTGCGCCATGTGCGGCTGGACGGCGAGCTGCGTTCGCGGCGCCTGCGGCGGGCGGGCTCGGACGGCTGGATTGCGGCGCGCATGAACCAGGTGGCGGTGTTCGAGCTGCAGGGCGTGATGTCCTTCGGGGTGGCGGCGCACCTGGCAGAGCAGGTGCGCCTGCTGCTGCAGCCGCGCCACCGCTGGGTGATCCTGGACGCCAGCCGGGTGCCCAGCTGGGACAGCACGGCCCTGGCGCAGCTGCGGGCGCTGGTGCGCGACCTGGAGCAGCGCGGCGTTGCCGCCGCCGTGGCGGCCCTGGACCCGGTGGCGGCCGAGCACGCGGGGGAACACGTGCGGGCCTTTGCCGACCTGGACCGGGCCCTGGAGTGGGCCGAGGTGGGCATCCTGGCGCAGCGCCCCCTGGAGCAGCGGCCCGCGCGCGCCGAGCGGAACCTGCTGGGCGAGACCGGCGAAGGGCTGCCCAAAGCCGCCGCCGAGGCGCTGATCGCGCGCCTGCGCACCGTGGCCGTGCCGCCCCATGGGCTGGTGTTCCTGGACGGCGACACCGACCGCGACCTGCTGGTGGTGAAGTCCGGCCATATCGCCCTGGTGACGCAGTGGCCGCCCGAGAAGGGCCTGCGCCTGGCCACCGTGGGGCCGGGCATGGCGTTTGGCGAGATGGCGTTTCTGAGCGGCGCCGCCCGCACCGCCTGTGCAGGGGCCGAGCGCGGTCCCGCGCACCTGGTGCGCCTGTCGCGGGCGGACTTTGACGCCTGGGCCCGCGACTACCCCGGCCCGGCGCTCACGGTGATGAATAACCTCGCCCAGATCGGGGCGAGGCGTCTGAGCGCTACCACACGCCAGCTGCGCGCTGTGCTGGAGTAGAAATTCTGATGAAAATAGGCTCTAGCGCTTATGGATAAAGCGCTGGAAGCTATTAAAACAGTAGCAATCCCTGCGCTCCGCCGGCGCAGCGGTGCGGGCGCCCCCACCGCCACCGACCGGCCGGAAACACGCTTGCAAGGCGGCGGTGCGACAATAGCGGGCTAAATGACAAGTTCCTTTTCCAATCTATCGCTGGCAGAGCCCTTGGCGCGTGCCGTGGCCGAGATGGGCTACCAGTCCATGACGCCCATCCAGGCGCAGGCCATTCCGGTGGTGCTCACCGGCCAGGACGTAATGGGTGCCGCACAGACCGGCACCGGCAAGACGGCCGCGTTCTCGCTGCCCCTGCTGCAGCGCCTGCTCAAGCACGAGAACAGCTCCACCTCGCCCGCGCGGCACCCTGTGCGGGCTCTGGTGCTGCTGCCTACGCGCGAGCTGGCCGACCAGGTGGCGCAGCAGATCGCGCTGTACGCCAAGTACACCAAGCTGCGCAGCACCGTCGTGTTCGGCGGCATGGACATGAAGCCCCAGACCCTGGAGCTGAAAAAAGGCGTCGAGGTGCTGGTGGCCACCCCCGGCCGGCTGCTCGACCACATCGAAGCCAAGAACGCGGTGCTCAACCAGGTCGAGTACGTGGTGCTGGACGAGGCCGACCGCATGCTGGACATCGGCTTCCTGCCCGACCTGCAGCGCATCCTGAGCTACCTGCCCAAGCAGCGCACCACGCTGCTGTTCAGCGCCACCTTCTCGCCCGAGATCAAGCGCCTGGCCGGCAGCTACCTGCAAAACCCCATCACCATCGAAGTGGCCCGTCCCAACGAGACGGCCTCCACGGTGGAGCAGCGCTTCTACTCCGCCTCGGACGACGACAAGCGCCGGGTCATCCACCAGGTGCTGCGCAACCGGGGCGTCAAGCAGGCCTTTGTGTTCGTGAACAGCAAGCTCGGCTGTGCGCGCCTGGCCCGCAGCCTGGAGCGCGAAGGCCTGAAGACGGCCGCGCTGCACGGCGACAAGAGCCAGGACGAGCGCCTCAAGGCGCTGGAGGCCTTCAAGCAGGGCGAGGTCGACCTGCTGGTGTGCACCGATGTTGCCGCGCGCGGCCTGGACATCAAGGATGTGCCCGCCGTGTTCAACTTCGACGTGCCGTTCAACGCCGAGGACTACGTGCACCGCATCGGCCGCACGGGCCGGGCCGGCGCCTCGGGCCTGGCGGTGACGCTGGTGTCGGGCAGCGATGCCCGCCTGGTGGCCGACATTGAAAAGCTCATCAAGAAGAAGATCGACCTGGAGACGCTGGAGCTCGACGACGACCGCCGGGGCGCGGCCCGTGGTGGCGACAGCAGCAGCCGTGGATGGCGCGACAGCGCCAGTGCGCCGCGCCGCGAGCGGGAGCGCGAACCCCGCGAGGGGCGTGAAGGCCGCGAAGGTCGTGAGGGGCGCGAACCCCACCGGGGTTTCCGCCCGGCGGTGGCCTCGCGCGACCCCTTCTTCGAGAAGCCCTACGAGCCCAGCCCGACCGCTGCGGCCCCCGCCTGGGAAGCCGCCGCCAAGTCGCCGGCACGCAGCAGCATCTCGGCCAACATCAAGCCCAAGCGCAAGGTGGCGGCTCTGTTCAAGGCCGTGCAGCCGGAGTCGCCTCCGCAGTGAGGTGAGAAGCCCCGGGAGCCGGGGGCGGCCTCCGGGGGATCATCCGGCGTCTTAGGCGGCTAATACGCCACTAGCGCCCGCCCAGTAAGCGCAAACAGCTATATTTTTAATAGCATCCTGCGCACCACGCGCGAACCGCAGCGGCTCAGTGCTCTGCGTGGGCCGGCCGCCGCACAGGGGCCAGCGCCCGCAGCAGGCTGGCATCCACCCCATCCCACCGCAACAACCGCCCGCCCCGGGCCTGGGCAAACCGCGCCGCTTCGGCGGGGTGGGCAAACGCGGGCAGGTTACCCGCGCGCATCGGCCCCTTCGCCGACGAGCCGGCGACATACGTCGCCGCCAGGGCCGGCACCCATGCGCCCGTGCCCATGTCCGTCACATAGCGCGCCACGATGGCCTCGGCCGTGCGCCCGCGCGTGTAGTGCCCCACGTCGCGCAGGTACAGTATCAGGCTCAGCGGCGAATCGAAGAAGTGCGCATCCCCGCCCGCAAAGATCACCTGCGCCGCCCAGGCGCGGGCGCGCGCGGGATACATCCCGCACACCGGGCAGCGGGCATCGGCCGGCACCTCGCGGGGCGCTTCGGGCGGGAGCCCGGAGGCAGGGTTGTACGGCGTGGGCGGCGCGACCACGCACACGTCGTCCTCCATGGGCGCCGGCGCCCCGGCAGCACCGCGCAGCGGCCAGCGCCAGGCCGCCACGGCGGCGCTGCCACCCAGCAGCAGCAGCGCGGTGATCGCCCGCCGGGTGGGGCGGCGCGGGGGCGCAGCGGGGGCACAGGCGCGCATGGCGGTCACATCCGTGCGTCGTGCTGCGCGCCGCCGCTCAGGTCCACCATGGCGGGCGTGATATCGGCAAAGCGCAGCACCTTGCCGCCGTATTCGGCGGCAAACTTTTTCGCATCGGCCTCCTGGGCAAAGCTGCCGATGGTGGGGCCCATGGAGCCGTGGCGCTTGCCGCCCACCACGTAGAGGGCGCTCTTCGCGTCGATCCAGTGGCCTTTGGGCGCATCCCAGTCGGCCTGGCCCATGTCCTGCACGTACACGGCCTGCACGGCGCGCACCTGCTCGCCGGCCAGCAGCGTGGCAAACAGCTCCACCGTGTCGCAGAAGAACGAGGGCTTGTCCTGCCCGGCAAAGCGCACCTGCGCCTTGGGGCCGGGGTAGTCGGCCAACAGCATGCCGTCCAGCTCGCAGCTGGTGGTGCGGTCAAATTCCACGGGCTGCAGCGACTGCGCGCCGCTGTCCGCCTGGCTGCAGCCGGTCAGGCTTCCCAGGCCGGTGAGCGCGCCCAGCGATGCGAGGGCGGCCCAGCCCAGCAGCTGGCGGCGGGTGGTGCAGCCGCACCGGGGTTGGTAAAGGGTTGTCGGGGTCGTCATGGTTTGAATCTCCAGCCCGCCAGACCCAGCGGCACCACGATCCAGCCCGCCATCACCGCGCCCATCAGCCATGGCTTGGCCAGGGCGGGGGGCACGATGCTGGTCAGGCCGTACAGGGTGCGCACGTCTTCCAGCGAGAACACGTTGAGGATGCGGAACACATCGGCCGGGTTGAGCAGCAGCAGATAGGCCATGGCCCCGCCGCCCACGCTGCCGCCCGTGGCCACCAGGGCGCCCAGCAGCAGCAGGTCGAACACCAGCACGAAGAAGAACCAGGCGGCAATGGCCAGGCCCGAGGCGCGCGTGCGCTCGTGCGTGAGCACCGACAGCAGCACCGCCAGGCTCAGGAAGGCCAGGCCCAGCAGCACCGAGCTGAGCATGAAGCCGCCAAAGTGGAACAGCGCGGCCGCGCTGAACTGCCGCACCAGCAGCACCGCCACCAGGCCAAAGCCCGCCAGCGTGGACAGCGTGAGCGCCCCCGCCAGGCCCAGGTACTTGCCCAGCAGCAGCTCCAGCCGCGTAATGGGCAGCGACAGCAGCAGGTCGAGCGAGCCGCGCTCGCGTTCGCCCACGATGGCGTCAAAGCCCAGCAGCAGGGCGATCAGCGGGATCAGGTAGATCACCAGGCTGACCAGGCTGGCAATGGTGAACTCGATGGAGCGAAAGCCCACCGTGCCCTGCTGCGCGCCGCCAAAGTAGGCAATCGCCAGCGAGAACACGGTGAACACCAGCGCCACGGCCAGCACCCAGCGGTTGCGCATGCGGTCGCGGAACTCCTTGCCCGCGATGGTGAAGATTTGGGTGAATTCCATGTCAGCGGCTCCTGCGGAGGGATGAGGGCGGTGTCACTCCCTCTCCCCTTGCGGGAGAGGGGCTGGTGTGCTGGACCAGCGGCGGTTGGGTGGGCACACGCTGCTGGGCGCGCTTCCCTGCACGTGAAGCCGCGTGGGTAGGTTCTTTCCCTGGCGCGGCTGTGCCTCCCTCTCCCCTTGCGGGAGAGGGCCGGGGAGAGGGGGTAAAGCGGGCGCAGCGTGGGCGCAAGCCCCCTCTCCCCAACCCCTCTCCCGCAAGGGGAGAGGGGCTGGTGCGCTGGACCAGCGGCGGTTGGGTGGGCACACGCTGCTGGGCGTGCTTCACTGCACGTGAAGCCGCGTGGGTGGGTTCTTTCCCTGGCGCGGCGGTGCCTCCCTCTCCCCTTGCGGGAGAGGGCCGGGGAGAGGGGGTGAAACGGGCGCAGCGTGGGCACAAGCCCCCTCTCCCCAACCCCTCTCCCGCAAGGGGAGAGGGGCTTGAGCGCCGAATATGCGAGGCGGTGTTCATTGTTCGCGCAGCCCGAAGTACACGTCTTCCAGCGAGGGCTCGTGGATGTTCACATCCAGCAGCCGCGCGCCCAGCGGTGCCAGCGCGCCCAGCACCGCCATCTTGGCGCTGCGGGCGCAGTCCACATGCAGGCCGTCGGGAGTCGCGGTGGTCGTGACCTCCGGCAGCCCGGCCAGCGCCAGCGCACCTGCAGCCTGATCGGCGGCGGCCAGCGTGAGGTCGATGGTCAGCGGCATGTGCGCCTGGTCGCGCAGCGCCTGCACGCTGCCCAGCGCCAGCAGCTTGCCGGCGCCGAGGATGGCCAGGCGGTCCACGCGCTCCTGCAGCTCGGCCAGGATGTGCGAGGTGATGACGATGGTCACGCCGCGCGACTGCAAGCCGCGCAGCGTGGCGTAGAAGTCGCGGATGGCCTGCGGGTCCAGGCCGTTGGTGGGCTCGTCCAGCAACAGCACCTGCGGGGCTCCCAGCAGCGCCTGCGCAAAGCCCAGGCGCTGGCGCATGCCCTTGGAGTACTCGCGCACGGCGCGGCGGCCCGCGTGGGCCAGGCCCACTTGCTCCAGCAGCGCGGCGCACTGGGCCTGCGGCGCGCCCTTCAGGCGCGCGAAGAACTGCAGCGTCTCCAGGCCGTTCAGGTTGTCGTACAGCACCACGTTCTCGGGCAGGTAGCCCAGGTGGCGCCGTGCGGTGCGGAAGTCGCGCCCCTGCACGCGGGTGCCCCCCACGCGGATGTCGCCGGCCGTGGCGGGCGTGAGGCCCAGGATCATCTTGAACAACGTGCTCTTGCCCGCGCCGTTGTGGCCGATGAGGCCGAGGATTTCTCCGCGCTCGATGCGCAGGTCGATGCCGTCCACGGCGTGCAGCGCGCCGTAGCGCTTGTGCACGCCCCGCACCTCAATGGCGGCGGGCGCGGGCGGGTCAATGGGAGGAGGATTGCGGGTCACGCCAATGGCTCCGTTCAGGGTGAAAAGGTTGCATGTGGGGCTTGGGGTCCACCACGGTGGGCACGCGCAGCACCGGGAACTGCTGGCCCACAAGGCGCAGCGCCTGCACGGCGGGGCTGGCCAGCAGCAGCTTGATGGCGGGGTGGCGCCAGGTTAGGCGGTCCACCATGTCGTTGGCTTCGTAGGGCACGTCGCCCACGCCGTTGCCGTCGCGGTCCCAGCCCAGGTAGTTGCTCCAGTAGTTGCCGCCCTGGGTGCCCCAGCGTTCGTCGCGGGCGCCCACGTAGCGCACCTGCTCGCGGTTGCCCACGAAGTCGTTGCCCTCCACCACGTTGCGGGTGGAGCCGGCCGACAGGTGCACGCCCACGGTGTTGCGCGTGACGAGGTTGCCGCGCAGCGTGGCGTATTCCACGTCGTAGATGAAGAAGCCGCGCTGGTTCTCGGCCACCACGTTGTTCTCCACCACCGAGTCCTGCAGCGTGCGCAGCATGATGCCGTGGTCGGCGTTGCCCCAGGCGCGGTTGTTGCGCACCACCTGGTCGCGCACTTCCATCAGGGCCAGGCCGCCGCGGTTCAGGTAGGTGTCGTTGTCCTCCCACAGGTTGTAGTAGGAGTTCATGTAGTGCGTGCCGTAGCGGCTGTGGTGCAGCTTGTTGCCGCGGAAGACCGCGTGGTGCGACACGTCCACATACAGCGCATCGCGCACGAAGCTGATCTGGTTGCCCTCGATGCGGGCGCCCGTGGTGTTGTACAGCTGCACGCCGTTGCCGCGCTGGGACGAGCCCACATCGCGCAGGCCGGTGATGGTGTTGTGCTCTACCCGCACGTCGTTGGCCTTCTCGATCCACAGGCCGAACAGGTTGTAGGTGAGGTCGTTGTAGCGCACCACCGCGCGGTGGGCGCCGGGCTGGATATAGATGCCCGCGTTCTGGTCCTTGAGGCGGGTGCCCGAGTCGCGCACGATCAGGCCTTCGATCACCACGTCGGGCGCGGTGACGCGGATGGTGTCGCCCTTCTGCCCGCCGCTCACGGTGGGGCGGTCCACGCCGCGCAGGGTGAGCGGCTTGTCGATGCGCAGCGTGTTCACGCGGTAGAAGCCGCGCTGCACCTCCACCGTGTCGCCGGCCGCGGCGGCGGTGACGGCGGCCTGCAGGCCCTGCCCCGGGCGCACCTGCACGGTAGCCGCCGCCGCAGGCAGCGCGGCCCACAGTGACAGTGCCGCAGCCAGGGCCGTGGCAGCTGCGTGGAGGAGCGCATGGGGAGGCTTCATCACGCCAGCCCCGCCACGGCCTTGAGGGCCAGGAACAGCGCCGCGCCGATGAGCAGGTTCTTGAAGCCCACGTAGCTCAGCATGTCCATCACGCCGGCCACGCGGTACTGGCCCTGCCACCACGGGCCATCCTTCACGTAGCGCTTGCCCGACAGGCGGATCAGCACCTCGTACACGCTCCAGCCAAACCACCAGCCGATGATGGCGCCCGACGACAGCGTGCCCAGCGCCGCCATCACCCAGGCCACGCTGGCCGCGAGGGCCAGCGAGAAGCCCGCGATCTGCAGGCCGCGGCGCGAGGCCCAGCCTTCGCGGCTCCAGGGCCACAGGTGGTCCGCCAACTCCCGTGCAAGCCAGCGCAGGCCGCGCGCACCGGCCTTGTGCTGCGGCAGCACGGGCGCGGTGGGCCAGCGCGGGTCGGGTCCCTTGGCGGCCTTGGCCGAAATCTGGTCCTGCACCGTGGCCGGGTGGATGGGAATGAAGTAGCCGTTCTTGCCGATGGGCGTGATCTCGAGGCCATCCTTTTCGCGGCGCTTGCGTTCCTTGGCCAGGGGCGGGCAGCCCTTGGTGTCGGTGTAGAGCACCATGCAGTCCAGGCAGTGCAGGCATTCGCGGTGGTCGATGCGGCCGTCGGCGTCAATCGCCTGGGCGCCGCATCCAGTGGCGCAGGCCTTGCAGCTGTTGCAGTCCTGCTTGCGCTTCAGGCCAAACCAGCGGAACGTGCTGGGCATGGCCAGCGACGCGCCCAGCGGGCAGATGTATTTGCAGTACGGCCGCTCGATGAAGATCGACACGCCCAGGATGGCCGCCACGAACAGGCCGTAGGGCCAGGCCCGGTTCAGCACGCCCACCAGGAAGGTGGTCTTGAACGGCTCCACCTCGGCCAGCTTCTCGGCCGTGCTCATGGAGAACATCGACACCGCCAGCAGCCCGAAGAACACGCCGTACTTGACCCACTTGAGCCGGTCGTGCCACTTTGGCGGCAGCTGCGTCTGGAACCGCTGGAGGCCCACCGCGCGCACGATCTTGTAGATGCCCTCCTGCAGCGACCCGAACGGGCACATCCAGCCGCAGAACAGCCCGCGCCCGAACAGGAACACCGTGACGATGATGAAGATCCAGAACAGGAAGATGAACGGGTCGGACAGGAACAGCGACCAGGTCCACTGGAACAGCAGCGCATGGAACCAGGTGAGTACTTGCGTGATGGAGGGCTGCGCCATCTGGCTGAAGCCGATCCAGCCGATGCTGATCGCCCAGAAGCTGTACTTGAAGGCGTTGACGGGCCACTTGTTCTTGTGGGTGGAGCGGCGCGTGAGCGTTTCGCGCAGCGCGTACACCACCGTCACGGCCACCAGCAGCGCGGCGAACAGTGCAATCTCCACGGCGCGGGTCTTCCACACGCGCACCCAGGGTGCGTCCGGCTCGTCGATGGTGGGGCGCCCGCCTTGCAGCAGAGCCGCGGGCAGCCAGTAGGGCGCGTCAAAGCTGGTGAAGCTGCGCGTGCCGGTAGCGCGGTCCACGCGGTTGCCCAGAAAGCTCAGCTTCCACGGATACGCGGCGGAGAAGGCACTCGAGCGGATGATGAAGATGACCGACTCGTTGTAGCTGGGCGCGCCCGCGGCTTCGATGCCGTAGAGGTTGAGCGCGTCCAGGTCGCGGAAAGTGAACGCGTCGGCGCCCTGGTGCACCTGCACGCGGTCGTAGATGCCGCCGCGCACAAAGCCCGAGCCCTTGAACGATTCCTTGCCGCCGGTGCGGATGATGAAGAAGGCGTGCTCGCCCTCCTTGAGCTGCTGGCGCAGGTTGTGCCAGCCGTTCTCGCCCAGCACGCTTTGACCCAGGTCGGGGTGGTTCAGGTCGCCAAACCACAACTCGATGAAGGGCTCAGGGCCCTTGTCCAGGCCTACTTGCTCGGGCTGCACGCGCAGGCGCTGCACAGTGCCTTGCTGCACGAGTTGAGCCCAGGTGAGGCGCGTGCCGGTTTCGGCATAGCGGGCGGGCTCGCGCACCGTGGGCGCCAGGATGCCCACCTGCCGCGCCACGGCCGAGCCCGAGGCCATCATGACCTGGTTCTGTGCGATGACGGTGACCGTGGCGCCCGAGATGGCATCCAGGCCGATCACGTTCTCGTCGGGCCGCGACTGGCCGACCTCGATCTTGTCGGCCACCGACTTGCCCAGGTACTGGCCGTTGAACTTCAGCAGCGCCGATTCCGGAATGCCCAGCAGCAGGATGGGCTCGGAGTGCTTGAGCACCTTCACGCCCACGAAGCGGCCTTCCTTGTCCATGCCGATGAGCGTGACCACCGGCTTGCCCGAGTAGGCGGGCGTGTCGGTGATGTCGGTGGACAGCATCACGTAGCCCAGCAGCTTCTTCTGGGCGCCGTCGTTGTCGTAGGCCTCCACATAGGGCGGCTGGCCCTTGCGCTCCGAAAAATGCGTGGCCCCGGGGAACACGTCCTTGCAGGGCACCAGCGCGCACAGGTCGCGGGCCGTGGCCAGATCGGCAGGCAGCTCCGCCTCGTAGGCCCCCGCCGCAGCATGCGCGCGCGGCGCCAGCCAAAGAGCTGCCAACAAGACCAGAAGAAGCGTGGCGAACTGCCGACGAAGGGATGTCATGGGACTATCTTTTTGATAGCTGCTTGCGCTTGTTCATCAAGCGCTAGCTGCCAATTTCATTCAAATATCAATCTGCTCGGCTTTGCGAAGGGGCGTCACTGAGCGTTGTGCAGGGCTTCGACAGGCTTAGCCTGAACGGGAGGGAAAAAACTCCACCGCCACAAGGAGCGCGGCCTGCGCAACTGGCGCGGCCCCAGCGAGGGCAGCCGAGCAAGGGCCGCCCCGCAGCGAGGGCTGCGTCCCCCTTCCCGGAGCGCGAAGCGCGCAGAGAGAAGGGGGAAGGCGCGGCAGCGCCTCAGGGGGATCGCCTCATCAACCCTCCACAATCATTCGCGTGCGCATCTCCAGATGCAGCGCATGGCAGAAGTGCGTGCAGTAGCACCAGAACACGCCGGGCTTGTCGGCCACAAAGCTCACCGACTTGGTCTCCAGCGGGTTCACGATGAAGTTCACGTTGTAGTTCGGGATCGCGAAGCCGTGCGTCAGGTCCTCCACCTTGTCCAGGTTGGTCAGGATCAGCGTCACCTCGTCGCCCTTCTTGAGCTTGAACTCGCGCAGGCTGAAGGCGGGGGCTTGCGAGGTCAGCTTTACCGTCACCTTCTTGCCATTGCGGAACACGCCGGACTCCTTGGGGTCCTTGACGGCCAGCGGGAACTCGTCCAGCGTGTACACCTGCTTGGGGCGCACCAGGTCGCGCTTGAAGATGATGAAGTCGTGCGGCTCGCCGCGCACCGGGTGGTCGGCCAGCAGCACCATCTTCTCGCCCGAGATGTCGATGAGCTGTTCGTTCTCGGGGTGCAGCGGGCCGGCGGGCAGGAAGCGGTCCTTGGAGAATTTGCAGCCCACCGCCAGAATCTTGCCGTCCGCCGCCTTGGTCTCCGATTGCGATGCGTTCAAGTGGCCCGGCTGGTACTGCACGTCCAGGCGGTCCACCACGTACTTGGCGGTCTTGTCGCCGGCGTGGAACTTGATGGCGGCCTCCACGTTCCACTTCACCACCTGGCTGTCCAGGAAGAGGGTGGTGTACGCATTGCCGCGGCCGTCAAACGCGGTGTGCAGCGGGCCCAGGCCCAGTTCCACCTCGGCCACGATGGCGTCGTCCAGCTTCTCCAGCTTGCCGTCAAACCAGTCCAGCACCTTGGCCAGTTCGATCACCGTGCCGGTGGGCGAGAGCTTGCCGGCGCAGATGAAGTACTTGCCGTCGGGGCTCGCGTTCACGCCGTGCGGGTTCTTGGGCACGCTCACGTAGGCGGTGAGGGCGGTCTTGGGGTCCTTGTTGGCTTCGTGCGTGCCGTCCACCACGGGCACCTTGCTGCTGCCGATGGTCTTGAACTTGCCGGCCTTCACCGCAGCTTCGATGCGGGCCACGTTGAAGAACAGGCAGGCGTCGCGCTCGGCGGACATCATGTCCTCGTACTTCGCGCCCATCTCGGTGTTGTACTGGTTGGTGGCGGCCAGCTTGCCGTCGTACGACGTGGCGACCAGGTCGCAGTTGCCGTCGATCAGCACCTGCCAGCGCACTTCCATCGTCTCCGCGTCCACGCAGCTGAACATCGAGCGGTACTTGGTGAAGTCTTCCGTGCCAGTGTTGGGCAGGGGAATGGCGAACTCACCGCCGCAGAACACGCGCGTGGTGTAGTTGATGGCCGGGTCCACCGGGTCGGCCTTGTCGGGGAAGATGCCGTGGAAGCCCTGCACGTTGGGCAGCTTGGTGATCTTGTCGCACACGAAGTAGTCGAGGCGGATGCGGGCCACGCGGCTGTTGATCTTGTCGTTGATCCAGGCGTAGCGGCCGTCGTAGTTGCCGTCCTTGTACGAGGCGTGCGTGTGGTGGGTGTCGGCCACCGTGTATTCGAGGTGACCGTCGGGCTTGGTGCCCATCACGGCCTTGGATTCGTTGGTGATGCCCCAGCCCACCAGCGCGTCGGGCACGAAGCAGGGGATGCGCGTGATCTCGCGGCCCGAAGGCAGGCCCAGCACGCGCATGTCGCCCGTGTGGCCGCCGCTCCAGAGGCCGTAGTACGTGTCCAGCTCGCCGGGCTTGAGGTGCGGGTTGACGCCGCCAGCAGCGTGTGCGGACGCGGGGGCTGCCGGTGCAGGGGCTGCCGGGGCCGCAGCGGGGGCGGTCTTTTCCGTGCAGGCCGCAACGCCTGCGGTCAGACCCACCAGGGCAGCTGTGTTGATGAAGCTGCGCCGGCCCAGTCCGGTGGGGGCAAGTTGTGGGTCTCTCTTGTCGCTCATGGTGTACCTCTTTAGGTTGGCTCAGTGAAAAAAACAGGGGGCGGTGCACGCGCCGGTGGGCGGTGCCGCATACAGGAGAGCGCGCATTGCGCGGGGCCGGAGACAAGCGCCGGCGGGGCGGTCGGTGGCGCCGCAGCGCCGGGCGCGCCGCAGGGCGGCGGCATGTCGGCCGGCAGGCACAAAGGGCAGTCCATGCCCGGCGTGTCGGCGGCGCGCAGGCCCTCCGCGGTATGCACCAGCAGCACGGCGTGGCCCGATCCCGAGCACGCCAGTTGCATCGGCCGATGCTTCAACAAGGGCGATGCGACCGCTGCACAGGTGGCCGCCAGCAACCACGCCAGCATCCACAGGCGCAGGTTCTTCGGGGCTTGCCAACGGGTTCGCATGGGTCGGATAATAGATTCACGCAATATGAATCTATTTGATGTGGATCATGCTTAGACGGTGCGCACCCCTGCCCAAAAAGGCGCCCAGCTCCTACAGTCGATCCATCCCATCAACAGGTCTTTTTGCCGTGTTGGTGCCGGCGGGCAAGGTTCCTGGAGGCTCTCGCTTCACCCGGTCTTGCTGGCGCCGCTTCCCCTCTCTTCGACAAGGACCCATGCAATGAACAAGACATCCATGACCCTCGCCGCCGTGGTGCTCGCGGCCCTGCTGGCCGGCTGCGGCGACAAGCGGCCCGAGCCTGCCCCCGCCGCTGCGCCGGCCCCGGCACCCGCCGCGGCGCCTGCACCTGCTGCGCCAGCGCCCGCGGCGGAAAACGAACTGGGCAAGACCGTGTTTGGAAAAACCTGCGCGATGTGCCATGCCGCAGGGGTGGCTGGCGCGCCCAAGCCGGGCGACAAGGCCGACTGGGGCCCGCGCATTGCGCAGGGCAAGGACACGCTGTACAAGCACGCGCTCGAAGGCTTCACCGGTGCTAAGGGCATGATGCCGGCCCGCGGCGGCGGCGCCAGCCTGTCGGATGCCGAGGTCAAGGCCGCGGTCGACTACATGGTCGACAAGTCGATCTGAGCCGGAGGCCCCATGGCACAGGTCTTGTCGCGCGGCTTCAGTTTCCGGCGCCGGCGCCTGGCAATGGCGTTGCCTTTGCTGGGGGCCGGCGTGTGGAGCGCCGGCACATGGGCCGCCGCGCCGGCGGCGGAGGTGAAAGAGCCGTACTGGCGCGCGTCCCGCGCACTGATGGGCACGCAGGTGGATGTGGCGGTGGCCGGTGCCGACGCGGCCACGCTGCGGCGAGCCACCGAGCTGGCATTCGCGCAGATGCAGCGGCTGGAGCAGCTCATGAGCCGCTACCGGCCGGACAGCGTGGTCGCCCGCATCCACCGCGCAGCGGGCATCGCACCCGTGCGCGTTCCCCCGGAGGTGATGGCCGTGCTGCGCAGCGCGCAGCAGCTGGCGGCCGCCACGGGCGGGGCGTTCGATGCCACGGTGGGCGTGTTCAAGGGCTGGAGCTTTGCGCCCGGCGCCACGGCCATGCCCACCGACCGGGAGCTGGCGCGCCAGCGCCCGCTGGTGGGCGCGCGCGGCCTGGTGCTGGACCCAAGGGCCGGCACGGCCTTTCTGGCCCGTCGGGGCATGGCGCTGGACCTGGGTGGCGTGGCCAAGCTGCCGATCCTGGAGGCCGGCATGCAGGTGCTGCGCGCCAACGGCGTGGACCACGCCTTGGTCAACGGCGGCGGCGACGTGCTGACGCTGGGGCAGTGGCAGGGCCGCCCCTGGCGTGTAGGGCTGCGGGACCCGCGCGCGCCCGAACGCCTGCTGGGCCGTGTGGAGGTCGAGGGGCCGGCCGTCGTGGCGTCGTCAGGGGACTATGAGCGCTGCTTCTTCCAGGACGGCGAGCGCATGCACCACGTGCTCAACCCCCGCACCGGGCGGCCTACCACCGGCGTGCACGGCGTGAGCCTGGTGGCGCGCGACGTCGCGGCCGTCAACGGGCTGGGGACCGCGCTGATGGTCCAGGGGCTCGCCGCGGGGCAGGCCCTGGCAGAGCGCCGGCCTGATCTGCCCCTGCTCATGGCGGGGGCGGACGGCACGCTGTGGCAGTCGGGCGCCATGGCCGCCCTGCTGCGGCCCATGGCGGGCTGACCGCGCCTTAGATCGTCAACACGTTCTTAGCCCGGCTGCTGGGCTTGCTCGCAGTGCACCTCGATGTGCTCGCGCTCGGCCAGGGTGGCGCCAAAGCGCACGGCGCTCAGGCAGCCGCCCCACACGCAGCCCGTGTCCAGGCCCAGCAGGTGGGGGCGGTTGAGCCAGCCCAGGGTGGACCAGTGCCCGAACGCCACCAGGGTTTGCGCCGTGCGCCGGCCGGGCAGGTCGAACCAGGGCAGCAGGCCCGCCGGCGCCGCACTGGCGCTTTCGGTGCTTTCAAAATCCATCACCCCTTCAGGGGAGCAAAAGCGCAGCCGGGTGAGGGCGTTCACGATCACGCGTAGGCGGTCGGTGCCCTGGAGTGCATCGCTCCACCGCGCTGGCGTGTTGCCGTACATGCTGCGCAGGAATGCGGGCAGATCGCGGCCGCGCAGCACGCCGTGCACCTCGTCCGCCAGAGCGAGGGTGTCTGCGGCGGACCAGGCCGGCAGCACGCCGGCATGCACCATCAGCAGCGTCTGCCCGGCATGTTCGTGCGCGCGGGCCAGCGGCTGCTGGCGGATCCAGTCGAGCAGCACGTTGCGGTCCGGCGCGTCGAGCACGGACTGCAGCGTGTCGCGCCGCGATGGTGCCCGGGCGCCGTGTGCCGCGGCGAGCAGGTGCAGGTCGTGGTTGCCCAGCAGGCTGCGCAGCGCGCCGTCGTGCCGCATGCACCGGCGCAGCACCGCGGCGGAATCCGGCCCGCGGTTGACCAGGTCGCCCAGCAGGTACACGGTGTCGCGGCTGGGGGAAAAATCCAGGGTGTCCAGCAGGCGGCCCAGGGCGCTGTCGCAGCCCTGGATGTCGCCAATGCAATAAAGAGCCATGGTGGTGGGGAGGGAGGCAAAGCGGCGATTCTGCACCGTGGGCGGCGGCGCAACGCAGGCGCTGGCCGAAGGTTTTGCAACACCTCGGGTGGTCTGCTGCGTTGCAAATCCTCGCAATAGCACCCGCTATTGCTGCGTTTTGCGCCTGCAGCCCCTCCCGATCCGCAGCGCCCCGTGGCCGAACGATTCGTGCAGAGCATCTGTGGGGAACCAATATGGTTCTTTCGGATCAGGAATGGCGGGGCCGTGCGATTTCACGGCCCTGCTGCATGGCATTAACCGACCTGCTGCTTTGTTCCGGCCCAGCCCAGTGCAAAAAAGTGTGGAAAATAGGCTGCGCAGGCCCATTTCCCTGGAAATTTCAAAGAAATCCTAAAAGGCTTGTGCACGATTGGTATTGCATTCCTATAATGCGGCTTTCCTCACCCTTATTCCCTTCCAGACCATGACCAGCTACAAAGAACTGTTGAAGCAGCGCGAAGCCCTTGAGCAACAAATCAACGAAGCCCGCCGCCGGGAATTGTCGGACGCTGTGAATCAGGTGCGTTCTCTGGTGGCGGAATACGGCCTGACGGCCCAGGATGTGTTTCCTGCAGGCAAGGGTGCCGGCAAGACGGGCCGCAGTTCCACCGCGGGCACCAAGGTGGCGCCCAAGTACCGCAACCCGGCCACGGGTGAAACCTGGACGGGCCGCGGCAAGGCGCCCAAGTGGATTCAGAACGAAGCCCGCGAGAAGTTCGCAATTTAATTCCGCTGTTACCCTCTGGTGACCCCTAAAAGCCCGCAGAAGCGGGCTTTTTTGTGCCTGTTGAAAACCGCCAGGCGGGAAGGCCCTGCCGGACGTGCGGGTTGCTTTATCCGCGCCGGCTGGGCTGGCGGGGGTAATCAACGGTGTTCCGGGGGCAGCCCGCCGCCGGCGGAGGCGGGCGCGGCGGGGTCGTGCGCGGCAGGGCGGCCTTCATTTTCCTGCGCGAGGGTGCGCAATACCTGCGCCGTGAATGCATCGGCGGGAAAGAACGATTCCACCGCCAGTTCCTGCAAGGTCACGTCCACCGGGGTTCCAAATATCGTGGTGGTGCTGATGAGGGACAGCATGCCGTGCGCGCTTTCAAAGCAGAACGGCATTACCACCCCCAGCATTTCTCCAGGCAAAACCAGCGGCTCGTCCGGCCCGGGTGGCGCTGGATATTGCTGCAGCTCTTCGTGCAGGGCCACCAGCACGGGGTCGGCAGTGGCCTGGATCTGCTGGCGCAGCCGGGCAAACAGGTGTTCGCGCCACTGCGCAAGGTTGGCGATGCGGGGTGCCAGGCCTGCGGGGTGCAGGCTCAGGCGCAGCACGTTCAAGGGCGGCGCCAGCAGTTCGGGCGCGACATGGGCCGTGAGCAGCGCCTGGGCGGCGCGGTTGGCGGCCACCACGTTCCAGCAGCGGTCCAGCGCGACGGCGGGGCAGGGCTCGTGGCCTTGCAGCACCAGCTCCACGGCCTGGCGCGCGGCGGAAAGGGCGGGGTCGTCCAGGGTGCGCTCGCGGTACATGGGCGCGTAGCCCGCGGCCACCAGCAGCGCGTTGCGTTCGCGCAGGGGGATGGCCAGGCGCTCGCACAGGCGCAGCACCATGTCGCGGCTGGGGTTGGTGCGACCGGTTTCCATGAAGCTCACATGGCGGGTCGAGATCTCGGCCTCGTCGGCCAGCTCCAGCTGGCTCAGGTGGCGCTGCTGGCGCCAGGTGCGCAGGTGATCCCCGAATGAGCGGGGGGGGCCGGCCGCAGCCGTGCGGTGCGGCAGGCTGCGCCGGGCCGCATGGCTGGGCAAGGACATGGCCGCGGACGGGGCTGCGGGGGTGGAGGAGGTGGTGCTCATGGCGCTCCATCCTAGGACCAAACGGCATGCAGGCCATTACCTGCCAGGTCATCGACGGCAGGCGGGCCGGGCGCAACCATGCAGTCCTGTTCCGGTGCGCCGGACGGGCGTCCCGGTCCGGGACCGTTGTTTCTTCCAACCGTTTTCTCAAGGAGCCTGCCATGCTGTCCCTGTCCACCCTCTCTTCCCAACGCGTGCTGCGTGCCGTGTGCTGGCTGGATGCGCTGACCGGCCTGCTGCTGGGGGCGCTGCACCTGGCGCTCGCATCCCCGTTGTCCGACTGGCTGGGCCTGCCCGCAGGCCTGCTGCAGGCCGCAGGCCTGGCGCTGCTGGGCTATGCGGCGCTGGCCATCTCGGTGGCGCGTGCGCCCCACATGCCCAAGGGCCTGCTGTGGGCGCTGGTGCTGGGCAACTGGGCCTGGGTTGCCGGCTGCCTGGTGCTGCTGCTGGGCACGGGCGCCCAGCCCACGGCCTGGGGCCAGGCCTATCTGTGGGTGCACGTGGTGGCCGTGGCCGCGCTGGCCGAACTGCAGTGGATGGGCGTGCGCCGCCTGCCCGGCCTGGCCGTCGCTGCCTAGTTGGCGCGGCCCGTTTGCTATAAAAACAATAGCTTTCAGCGCTTTATTCATAAGCGCTGGAAGCCATTTTTGCTTGCAATCGGTGGTGCGCCCCAGGGGGCACCGGTGGCGGCGGCTCCATACCCCCATGGCTTGCCGGGGCCGTGGGGACTGACAGAATGGGCCTTGTTGCGTTTCAAAGGAGTTCGCCATGGCCGTACCGTCCTCGCCGCTAGCCACCCCGTCCCCAACGACCGCCGCCTCCCGCACGCCAGCGCGCAGGCCCGCCGCCCACGCGTTTGCCAGCACCCTCCAGACCTTCACCACCGCATCGGGCAAGGCCGGGCAGTTCTACTCGCTGCCCGCGCTGGCCCGGCAATTCCCCGAAATCAAGCGCCTGCCGGTGTCGATCCGCATCGTGCTCGAATCGGTGCTGCGCAACTGTGACGGCCGCAAGGTGACGCCCGAGCATGTGGAGCAGCTGGCCCGCTGGGCCCCCCAGGCCGAGCGCAAGGATGAGATTCCGTTCGTGGTGTCGCGCGTGGTGCTGCAGGATTTCACCGGCGTGCCGCTGCTGGCCGACCTGGCCGCCATGCGCAGCACCGCCGCGCGGCTGGGGAAGAACCCCAAGAAGATCGAGCCGCTGGTGCCGGTGGACCTGGTGGTGGACCACTCAATCATGATCGACCACTACGGCAAGAAGAACTCGCTGGACCTGAACATGAAGCTGGAATTCCAGCGCAACCGCGAGCGCTACGAGTTCATGAAGTGGGGCATGCAGGCGTTCGACACGTTTGGCGTGGTGCCGCCCGGCTTCGGCATCGTGCACCAGGTGAACCTGGAATACCTGGCGCGCGGCGTGCACAAGACCCGGGACAACGTCTACTACCCCGACACCCTGGTGGGCACCGACAGCCACACCACCATGATCAACGGCATTGGCGTGGTGGGCTGGGGCGTGGGCGGCATCGAGGCCGAGGCCGCCATGCTGGGCCAGCCGGTGTACTTCCTCACGCCCGACGTGGTGGGCTTCGAGCTCAAGGGCCAGTTGCGGGAAGGCGTCACCGCCACCGACCTGGTGCTCACGGTGACCGAGATCCTGCGCCAGCACAAGGTGGTGGGCAAGTTCGTGGAATTCTTCGGCGAGGGCACGCGCACGCTGGCGCTGCCCGACCGCGCCACCATCGGCAACATGGCGCCGGAGTACGGCGCCACCATGGGGTTCTTCCCGGTCGATGAGAAGACCATCGACTATTTCAAGGGCACGGGCCGCACCAAGGCCGAGATCGAGGCCTTTGAAGCCTACTTCAAGGCCCAGGGCCTGTTCGGCGTGCCGTTGGCGGGCGAGGTGGACTACTCGCAGGTCGTCACGCTGGACCTGGGGCAGGTCACCCCCAGCCTGGCGGGCCCCAAGCGTCCGCAGGACCGCATCGAGCTGGGCAAGGTGCGCGACCAATTCACCGGGCTGTTCAGCCGCCCTGTGGCCCAGAACGGCTTCAACCGCCCGGCCGAGCTGTTGCACACGCGGCACCATGTGCGCAGCGCGGAGGCGCCCCAGCCCCGCCCCGTGGCGGAAAAGCCCGCGCCCGCGGGCGGACCGCGCTTCCTGGTGGAGATGGAGCAGAACAAGCCCACGCTGGCCGCCGCCCATGCCGAGGTCACCGCCCAGCAGGCCAGCCGCGCGGGCGACGTGACCGTCGGCAATGGCGACGTGCTGATTGCCGCCATCACCAGCTGCACCAACACCAGCAACCCCAGCGTGCTGCTGGCCGCGGGCCTCTTGGCCAAGAAGGCGGTGGAGGCGGGGCTCAAGGTCCAGCCGCACATCAAGACGTCGCTGGCGCCCGGCTCGCGCATCGTGACCGAATACCTCACGCAGACCGGTCTGCTGCCCTACCTGGAAAAGCTGGGCTTTGCCCTGGCCGGCTACGGCTGCACCACCTGCATCGGCAACGCCGGCGACCTGGCGCCCGAGCTGAACGACGCCATCACGCGCAACGACCTGGTGTGCGCGGCCGTGCTGTCGGGCAACCGCAACTTCGAGGCCCGCATCCACCCCAACCTGAAAGCCAACTTCCTGGCCAGCCCGCCGCTGGTCGTGGCCTACGCCATTGCGGGCACGGTGCTCAAGGACCTGATGACCGAGCCCGTGGGCCGGGGCAAGGGCGGCCGCGATGTGTACTTGGGCGACATCTGGCCCAGCAGCGAGGAAGTGCACCAGCTCATGAAGTTCGCGATGAACGGCAAGGCCTTCCGCGACAACTACGCCAAGGTGGGGACCGAGCCTGGCAAGCTCTGGGAGAAGATCCATGGCGTGGACGGCACCACCTACACCTGGCCCGCCAGCACCTACATTGCCGAGCCGCCGTTCTTTGCGCAATTTGCTATCGAAAAAGAAGCTGCTAGCGCTGATGGGACGGGCGCTGCAGGCCAAAATGATGACCAACTGCCTTCGGTGTGCGGCGCGCGGGTGATGGCACTGTTTGGCGACTCCATCACCACCGACCACATCTCGCCGGCCGGCTCGATCAAGGAAAGCTCGCCCGCCGGCCAGTGGCTGCTGCAGCACGGCGTGATGAAGCAGGACTTCAACAGCTACGGCGCGCGCCGCGGCAACCACGACGTGATGGTGCGCGGCACCTTTGCCAACGTGCGCATCAAGAACCTGATGATTCCGCCCCTGCCCGATGGCTCGCGCGAGGAGGGCGGCGTCACGGTGTTCCAGAACAGCGGCGCCTTGCAGGGCGAGAAGATGTTCATCTTCGACGCCGCCATGCAGTACATGGCCCAGGGCACGCCCACCGTGGTCTTCGCGGGCGAGGAATACGGCACCGGCTCCAGCCGCGACTGGGCGGCCAAGGGCACGCAACTGCTGGGGATCAAGGCCGTGGTGGCGCGCAGCTTCGAGCGCATTCACCGCTCCAACCTGGTGGGCATGGGCGTGCTGCCGCTGCAGTTCAAGGCCGGCGAATCGTGGGAAACCCTGGGCCTTACCGGCACCGAGGTCATCGACATCTTCCCCGACCCGGCGCTCACGCCCCAGAGCGATGCCCGCCTCGTGGTGCGCCGCGCGGACGGCACCCAGACCGAGGTGGCCGTCACGCTGCGCATCGACACCCCCATCGAGGTGGACTACTTCCGCGCCGGCGGCATTCTGCCGTTCGTGCTGCGCCAGCTGCTGCAGGGCTGATCGGCGGCCCGGCGCTGGCCCACGACGCGGGGGCGCCGGGCACGCTGCCGCCGGAGTGTTTACCTGTAGTTACACTTGTGGCGGGCGGGCGATGCCTGTAGAAACCCCGTTGGCGCAGCCTGCGCCTGCCTGCCCCCATACCCATGCCCCGTCGCCCCGCCAACGCCCCCGCCGTGCGCCTGCCCCTGTTGGCGGATGCGCCGGCCTTTACCGTCGTGCTGGTGGTGGCGGCCCTGGCGCTGGTGGTGGGACCGCTGGCCCAGATGCTGGGCGACGGGGTGGTCGGGCAGCACGGCCTGGAGCCCTTCATGGAACTCGTGGCGGTGCTGCTGGGGCTGCTGGTGGTCTCCGTCTCCCTGCACACCCTGCGGCCCGCCGAACAGGCGCAGGCCAACGTGCTGGTGGTGGGTTTTGGCATCGCGGCCGTCTGCAACTTCCTGCACGGCACCCTTGCGCATTCCACGCCGGTGCACGAGCCGGCAAGCACCGCCTACATCTCCCTGTGGTTCAGCAGCTGGGCGCGGGTGGCCGAGGTGGCGGCGCTGGCGTTCGCCGCCCTGCGGTGGGTGCTGCCGGGTCCGCCCAAGGTCTGGCTGGCGGCGTCCGGTGGTGTGTCCGCCCTGCTGGTGGCCGCGGCCCTGGGGCCGCTGCCCGGGGCGTGGGCCCAGGGGGCCGGAGGGTCCCTGCGCCAAGTCCTGGCCGGGACCCTGGCGGCTGTGCTGGGCGCCGTGGCCGTGGTGCTCCTGCGGCGGCCGGACCGGCGCGACCGGGTGTTCGCATGGTCCGCCGTGGCGTTCATGGGCGGAGAGTTGTGCGTGGCGCTGCTGGGTGGCAGCTCGCCGTGGGGCGGCAGCATGGCCCACGGACTGCGGGTGGTCGCGTATGCGCTGCTGTACCAGGCCGTTTTCAATGCGGGGATCCGGCGGCCGTTTGCCGTCGTGCAGGAGGCCGAGAAGCGCCTGCGCGAGAGCGAAGGCCGGCTGTCGCTGCTGGGGCGCAATCTGCCCCACAGCGTGCTGTACCAAGTGGTCCGGGAGCTTGATGGCCGGACGCGCTTCGTGCACATCGGCGAATCGGTGGAGCGCCTGCATGGGGTCTCGGCGCAGGAGGTGCTGCGCGACCCCGCCGTGCTTTTTCGGCAGGTGGTGGCGGACGACTGGGAGGCCCTCAAAGCGGCCGTTGAGGCTTCGTTTCGGGCCATGGCGAGCATGGAGACCGTGTTTCGCGTGCGCCGCCCGGACGGCCAGCTGCGCTGGATGCACCTGAGCGCGTCCCCGCGCCGGCTCGAAGACGGGCGGGTGATGTGGGACGGCGTGCACACCGACATCACCGCACACCACCAGGCAGAGGAAGCCGTGCATGCCCACCAGGCGCTGCTGGCCAACCTGCTGCGCCAAGTGCCCGGCGGCGTGGCCCGCCTGGACAGTGACCTGCGCGTGCTCTACGTCAACGAGCAGCAGGCGCGCTGGCTCTACCGCACACCGGACGAGCTGCGGGGCCGGCTGCTGCAGGAGGTGCTGCCGCCCGACGTGTTTGCGCGCATGCAGCCGCACTTTGCCAAGGCGTTCGCCGGCGAGACAGCGGTGTTTGAAAACCGTGTCGACGGCCCGGACGGCGTCCAGTGCCGCCACACCACCATCGCCCCCGAGAGCCGCACGGAGCAGGGCGTGCCCGCCGTGGTGCTGTTTGCCTACGACCTCACCAACCTCAAGCGCATCGAAGAAGAGCTGGCCCACCAGAAGGCACAGCTCGCCCGCGTGGTGAACGCCATGCCCGACATGGTGTTCCTCAAGGACGCGCAAGGCGTGTACCTGTCGGTCAACCCCGTGTTCGAGCGGTTCGCCGGCCGGCCTGAGCGCGAGATCGTGGGCCGGGACGACTACGACCTGGTCGCGCCCGAGCAGGCCGAGCGCTTTCGCAAGTACGACCAGCGCGCCATGCAGGCGTGGCAGCCGCTGGTGTACGAAGAGACGCTCACCTTTGTCGAGGATGGCTACCAGGGTCTGTTCGAGACCATCAAGACCCCCATCCGCGACCTGCACGGCCGCGTGACTGGCGTGCTGGGCGTGTGCCGCGACATCACCGACCGCAAGCGAGCCGAGCAAGAGATCGAACGCCTGGCGTTCTACGACGCCCTCACCGGCCTGCCCAACCGCCGCCTGCTGCTGGACCGCCTGCAGCGCTCGCTGGCCACCTGCCAGCGCAGCAAGAACCTC
>NZ_JAJTBB010000037.1 GCF_021287135.1 Acidovorax sp. | reverse complement strand
TGCACACCGGACAGCTCGAGGGGATCAACAACCGCATCAAGGTCATCAAGCGCATGGCTTATGGCTACCGTGACTGCGAGTACTTCTTCCTCAAGATCAAGGCCGCGTTCCCCGGGAATGCGTGAAGAACCTTTTTTTTGGGTGCCGCGCGCAGAGGATGGGAGGCGGCCTTGGGGTAATCCCTCTGCACGGAACGCGACGGGCCGCGTAAAAAGCTTTGCATGCATACGAAGCCCTCCCCAAAGGAAAACCGCCCTATGACGTTCCCCACCGCCAGCCGCCGCGCGGCAACCCTGCTGCTGTGCACCGCCCTGGGTTGCGCCACGCTGCTGTCCGCTGCCCATGCCCAAACCCCCTGGCCCACCAAGCCCGTGCGCATCGTCGTGCCCTTTGCGCCGGGCGGCACCACCGACATCCTCGCGCGCGCCATGGCGCCCGAGCTGTCCAAGGCCTTTGGCCAGCAGTTCATCGTGGACAACCGCGCGGGCGCGGGCGGCAATGTGGGCGCGGAGGTGGTGGCCAAATCGCTGCCCGACGGCTACACCCTGCTCATGGGCACCGTGGGCACGCACGGCATCAACCGTGCGCTGTACGCCAAGCTGCCCTACGACCCCATCAAGGACTTCGTGCCGATCACCCTGGTGGCCGCCGTGCCCAACGTGATGGTGATGAACGCCGAAAAGGCCAAGAGCATGGGCGTGCACAACGTGCAGGATTTCATCCGCGTGGCCAAGGCCAACCCGGGCAAGCTCAACATGGCCTCCAGCGGCAACGGCACGTCCATCCACCTGGCAGGCGAGCTGTTCAAGAGCATGACGGGCACCTACATGCTGCACCTGCCCTACCGCGGCTCGGGCCCGGCCCTGATGGACATGGTGGGCGGCAATGCGGACGTGATGTTCGACAACCTGCCGTCGGCGCTGGCGCAGATCAAGGGCGGCAAGCTCACGGCATTGGCCGTGACGAGTTCCACGCGCTCCAGCGCGCTGCCCGATGTGCCCACGGTGGAAGAAGCCGGCGGCCCCACGCTCAAGGGCTATGAGGCCAGCTCCTGGTTCGGCCTGCTGGCACCGGCCGGCACGCCGCAGGACATCGTGAACCGCATCCAGCAGGAAGTGGCCAAGTCGCTCGCCACACCGGCCATGAAGGAGCGGCTGGTGGCCCAGGGTGCCATCCCGGGCGGCAACACGCCCGCCGAGTTCGCCAAGCACATCGACAGCGAACACAAGAAGTGGGCGCAGGTGGTGAAGACCTCCGGCGCCAAGGTGGACTGAAGGGCCGGGCGGCGGCAGCGCCGCCGCGCCGCCTGCGCCAAAGGCGCTACACGCCCCAGACGACGTCGACCCCGGCGGCCGCGCTGCGCTGGAGCATGTCGATGAGCGGCACGACCCGCTGGCGCAGGCGCACGGCGTCCTTGCCCGCCTCGGCCGCGTCTTCGTCGTCGCCGTCCTCGGCGGCCTGGGCTTTCAGGCGCGCCTCTTCTTCGGCCACGGCCGCCTCCAGGGCGGCAATGGCGGCCGGAATCTGCGCCACGGTCACGATGCCGCTGGCCCCGGGCGTCTTGCCCATGAGGGTGACGACCTGCCGGCCCTGGGGCTCCAGCATGATCAGGTCGGCGGCGGCGCGGGATTTGAATTTGTAGAGCATGCGGATGCGGCGTGAAGGTCAGGTCGGGAAAGCGCGCCGTACATGTAGTCGCGCGTGAACGGATAGTCCGATTGTGCCCCCACCAACGGGCCCGCGGCCGTGTCGCCGTGGGGCTTGGCGGCCAGCATCTGGTGCAGGGCCATCCAGCCGCGTTCAAAGCCCAGCGCACTGCCGGCGAGGTACAGGCGGTAGGCGCGCAGGACCTTCTCGGCGTCGCTGTCGCCGGCCGATGCCGCCAGCACGGCGCGCGCGGCGGGCAGCTGGGCCTCCAGCCCGTCCGACCACGCCCACAGGGTGCGGGCATAGTGCGGGCGCAGGTTCTCGGTATCCACCATCTCCAGGCCGGCGCGGGCCATGTCGTGCAGCACTGTGCTCACATGCAGCAGCTCGCCGCCAGGGAAGATGTACTGCTCCACGAACTCGCCCATGCCCGCGCCCAGCTGGGCGTTGTCCACGCCGCCCGCGGTGATGCCGTGGTTGAGCACCAGGCCGCCCGGGCGCAGCAGGCGCGCCACGGTGGCAAAGTAGCGCTCCATCTGCGCGCGGCCCACGTGTTCGAACATGCCGACCGAGGCAATCTTGTCAAAGGGCTGTGCCACCTGCAGCTCCCGGTAGTCGCACAGTTGCACGCGCACCCGCCCCTGCAGGCCGCGCGCCTCGATCAGCTGCTGCACGTGGGCATGCTGGTTGCGCGACAGGGTGATGCCCGTGGCGTCCACGCCGTAGTGCTCCGCCGCCCACAGGAGCAGCGCGCCCCAGCCGGCGCCGATGTCCAGGAACCGCTCGCCGGGCGCCAGGCGCAGCTTGCGGCAGATATGGTCGAGCTTGGCCTCCTGCGCCTGGGCCAGCGAAAGGTCCGGGCTGCGAAAGTAGGCGCAGGAATACACCCGGCGCGGGTCCAGCCACAAGGCATAGAACGCGTCGGACAGGTCGTAGTGGAACTGCACATGCCGCGCATCGTGCGCCAGCGTGTGCGCCGCCATGGAGCGCGCCCGCGCCAGCACGCGGTGCCACCAGCCGTGGTGCTCATCGCGGGCGGGGTCGCGTGTGAGCAGCCCCGCTGCGGCTGCCATCAGGTCGCGCATGCCGCCTTCCAGCGCCACGCGGCCCTCCACGATGGCGGCGCCCACGCGGCCGATCTCCCCCGTGGCCAGCGCCACCAGCGCCAGCCGGTCGCGAAAGCGCAGCGTCACTGCAGGGTTGGGCGCGCCCAGCTGCCGTCCGGCCGGCAGCTCCACCGCCAGCGGCACCGGCAGCGCGGCCAGCCGCCCCTCCAGGGAGTGGAGCAGGTGCTTCATGCCCGCATTGTTGGAGGGCGGCCGCGGTGGCGTCAACCACTGCAATGGCGGAGGCGGCGGCGTCCTACAAGGAAGGTCTTGCCACGGCACCGGGACGGCCCCATTGACACCACTTTGTTTAGGTCTAAACTATTTTGACATGAACATCCTCTGCATCGGCGGCGGCCCCGCAGGCCTCTACTTCGCGCTGCTGATGAAGCAGCAGAACCCCGCCCACCGCGTCACCGTGGTGGAGCGCAACCGGCCGTTCGATACCTTTGGCTGGGGCGTGGTGCTGTCGGACCAGACGCTCGCGAACCTGCGCGCGGCCGACGCGCCCACCGCCGCGCTGATCGGCGATGCGTTCAACCACTGGGACGACATTGAGGTGTTCTTCAAGGGCCGCAGCGTGCGCTCCACCGGCCACGGCTTTTGCGGCATTGGCCGCAAGCACCTGCTCAACATCCTGCAGGACCGCTGCCTGACGCTGGGCGTGGAGCTGGTGTTTGAAACCGATGTGACGGACGACCAGGCCTTGGCCGCCCAGTACAACGCCGACCTGGTGATTGCGAGCGACGGCCTCAACAGCCGCATCCGCACGCGCTATGCGGCCACCTACCAGCCCGACATCGACCTGCGCCAATGCCGCTTCGTGTGGCTGGGCACCAAGAAGAAGTTCGACGCCTTCACCTTCGCGTTCGAGCAGACCGAGCACGGCTGGTTCCAGGCCCACGCGTACCAGTTCGACGCTGACACCTCCACCTTCATCGTCGAAACGCCCGAGGCCGTGTGGAAGGCCCACGGCCTGGACCAGATGGAGCAGCCCGAAGCGATTGCGTTCTGCGAAACGCTGTTTGCGAAATACCTGGACGGCAACGCCCTCATCAGCAACGCCACGCACCTGCGCGGCTCGGCCAACTGGATCCGCTTTCCGCGCGTCATCTGCAACACCTGGGTGCACCGCGAAGCGATTGGCGGCAAGCAGGTACCCATCGTGCTGATGGGCGACGCGGCGCACACGGCGCATTTCTCGATTGGCAGCGGCACCAAGCTAGCGCTGGAAGACGCCATCGACCTCGCCAACGAGTTTGCGACCGGCTTGCCCATCGACGAGGTGCTGCAGCACTACGAGGCGCGCCGCAGCGTGGAGGTGCTCAAGATCCAGAACGCCGCGCGCAACAGCACCGAGTGGTTTGAAAACGTGGTGCGCTACACCGGCATGCCCATCGAGCAGTTCACCTACTCCTTGCTTACGCGCAGCCAGCGCATCAGCCACGAGAACCTGCGGCTGCGCGATGCCGCGTGGCTGGAGGGTTACGAGGCTTGGCTTGCGGCGGCACGCCCCGCCGCCGGGCCGCCCCAAGGCGGGGCAGCCCCCTCGGCGGGCAGCGCAACAGGCGAAGCCGTGAAGCGTGGGGGCTCCGCCCTTGCGGTGCCGCCGATGCTCACCCCATTCACTTTGAAGGGCCTCACGCTCAAGAACCGCATCGTCGTCTCCCCCATGGCCACCTACAGCGCGGTCGAAGGCGTGCCGCAGGACTTCCACCTGGTGCACCTGGGCGCGCGCGCCCTGGGCGGCGCGGCGCTGGTGATGGTGGAGATGACCAGCCCCACGCCCGAGGGCCGCATTACCCCCGCGTGCACGGGGCTGTGGAACGATGCGCAGCAAAGCGCCTTCGCACGCATCGTGCACTTTGTGCACGGCAGCAGCACGGCCAAGATCGGCCTGCAGCTGGGGCACAGCGGCCCCAAAGGCTCCACGCGCGTGGGCTGGGAAGGCACGGACGAGCCGCTGGAAACCGGCAACTGGCCCCTGCTGGCCGCCAGCTCCCTCGCCTACGGCGCGCAAAACCAGACGCCCGCCGCCATGACCCGCGCCGACATGGACCGCGTGACGGCCGCCTTTGTGGAGAGCACCCGGCGCGCCGTGGCCTGCGGCTTTGACTGGCTGGAGCTGCACTGCGCGCACGGCTACCTGCTGGCCAGCTTCTTGAGCCCCGCCACCAACCAGCGCACGGACGCCTACGGCGGCAGCCTGGAGAACCGCTGCCGCTATCCGCTGGAGGTGTTCACCGCGCTGCGCGCCGTGTGGCCCGCCGACAAACCAATGAGCGTGCGCATCTCGGCCCACGACTGGCTGCCCGATGGGAACACCGCAGACGACGCGATTGCCATCGCGCGCAGGTTCAAGGCGGCCGGTGCCGACCTGATCGACGTGTCCTCCGGCCAGACCACGCGCGATTCGCGCCCGGTGTATGGCCGCATGTACCAGACTCCGTTCGCCGACCGCATCCGCAACGAGGTGGGCATCGCCACCATGGCCGTGGGCGCCATCACCGAGGCCGACCACGCCAACAGCATCATCGCGGCTGGCCGTGCCGACCTGTGTGCCATCGCCCGCCCCCACTTGGCCGACCCGGCCTGGACGCTGCACGCCGCCGCGCAGCTCAGCCCCCAGGCCGCGGCGCAAACCGACTGGCCCGTGCAGTACTGGAGCGGCCGCGACCAGATGCTGCGCGAGGTTTCCAAGCAAAAACAGGCTGCAGCGCTTGCCAGCCCAGCGCAAACAGCTACAAAAATCGCAGCAATCGAGTAAACCCCCGCTTATGGACCTTGAAGCCCGCCTGCACGGCGCCGCCCCCAGCGAACACCCCGAGGCCCTGCGCCTGTGGCTGCGCCTCCTCACCTGCACACAGCTCATTGAAAAGCAGGTGCGCGGCCAGCTGCGCGCCCAGTTCGACACCACGCTGCCCCGCTTTGACCTGATGGCGCAGCTGGAGCGCGCGCCGGACGGCCTGAAGATGAAAGAGCTCTCGCGCCGCATGATGGTGACCAGCGGCAACATCACGGGCATCACCGACCAGCTGGTGGCCGAGGGGCTGGTCGAGCGCATGGACGTGGAGGGCGACCGGCGCGCCTACCGCGTGCGCCTCACGCCCCAAGGCCGCGAGCAGTTCAACACCATGGCGCGCCAGCACGAGCAGTGGATCGTGGAGGCCTTCGCCACCCTGGGCGAGCGCGACATCGCCACCTTGTACCGGCTGCTGGGCAAGGTGAAGGAACACACACAGGAGACCGCCGAATGAAGCACTACATCGGGGCGAGCAACCCCATGCGCGAGCAGTTCAACCCGCAGGCGAACTACGTGGCCGAGCATTTCAGCTGGAGCTTCGAAGGCGGCGTGGGCACCGTCACGCTCAACCGGCCGGACCGCAAGAACCCGCTCACCTTCCAGAGCTATGCCGAGCTGCGCGACTTCTTCCACGCGCTGCGCTTTGCCACCGACGTGAAGGCCATCGTCGTCACCGGCGCGGGCGGCAACTTCTGCTCGGGCGGCGATGTGCACGAGATCATCGGCCCGCTCACCACCATGACCATGCCCGAGCTGCTGGAGTTCACGCGCATGACGGGCGACCTGGTCAAGGCCATGCGCGCCTGCCCGCAGCCCGTGCTGGGCGCCATCGACGGCATCTGCGCCGGTGCCGGCGCGATGATGGCGCTGGCCTGCGACATGCGCTACGGCACCGAGGCCACCAAGACCGCCTTCCTCTTCACCCGCGTGGGCCTGGCCGGGGCCGACATGGGCGCCTGCGCGCTGCTGCCGCGCATGATTGGGCAGGGCCGCGCCAGCGAGCTGCTGTTCACCGGCCGCGCGATGACGGCGCACGAGGGCCTGGCCTGGGGATTTTTCAACGATCTGTATGAAAGCGCCGACCTGCTCGCCAACGTGCAGGCCACGGCGCGCGCGCTGGCCGACGGCCCCACCTTTGCCCACGGCATGACCAAGACCATGCTGAGCCAGGAATGGAGCATGACCATCGAGCAGGCCATTGAGGCCGAAGCGCAGGCGCAGGCGATCTGCATGCAGACGGAAGACTTCCGGCGTGCGTACGAGGCGTTTGCGGCCAAGCAGAAGCCGGTGTTTCAGGGAGATTAGGAAGATGCACGTCGCCACACCCCCAGCCCCGCACCCGCCCTCCACGGCGCACCTGGCCCTGCCCTTCTTCGACGATGCCCACCGCACGCTCGCCGAGGGCCTGGTGCCCTGGGCCGCCGCGCAAGAAGTCGATGAAGCCGACGACCGCGCCGCCTGCCGCGAGTGGGTGCGCCGCCTGGGTGCGGGCGGCTGGCTGCGCTATTGCGTTCCGGCGGCGCACGGCGGCGCGCTGCCGGCGTTGGACTCGCGCGCACTGGTGCTGCTGCGCGAGACACTGGCCTACCACTCGCCACTGGCGGACTTCGCGTTTGCGATGCAAGGGCTGGGCAGCGGTGCGATCACGCTGGCGGGCAACCCCGCGCAGCAGGCGCACTACCTGCGGGGCGTGGCGCGCGGGGAGCTGATTGCGGCGTTTGCGCTGTCCGAGCCCGAGGCAGGGTCGGACGTGGGCGCTATGCAAACCATAGCTTCCAGCGCTGACCCAGCAAGCGCTGCGGGCACTTTTTGCTTGAATGGCAACAAGACCTGGATCAGCAATGGGGGCATCGCCGACTTCTACTGTGTGTTCGCCAAGACCGACCCGGCCGGCGGCACGCGGGGCATCAGCGCCTTCATCATCGATGCGAACACGCCGGGCCTGGATGCCTCGCGCCACATCCACGTGATGGCGCCGCACCCGCTGGCCACGCTGCAGTTCACGGATTGCACCGTGCCCGCCCGCGCGCTGCTGGGCGAACTGCACGGCGGCTTCAAGCTGGCCATGCGCACGCTGGACATCTTCCGCGCCTCGGTGGCCGCCGCCGCCCTGGGCATGGCACGCCGTGCGCTGGCCGAGGCCGTGCACCACGCACGCCAGCGCCGGATGTTCGGCCAGACGCTCGCAGACTTCCAGCTCACGCAGGCCAAGCTGGGCGAGATGGCCGCGCTGGTGGACAGCGCCGCGCTGCTCACCTACCGCGCGGCCTGGCTGCGCGACACCGGCCAGGCGCGTGTCACCGCAGAAGCAGCCATGGCCAAGATGACCGCCACCGAAAACGCCCAGCGCGTGATCGACATGGCGCTGCAGCTGCACGGCGGGCGTGGCGTGGAGGTGGGCAGCAAGGTCGAGTCGCTGTACCGCGACATCCGCTCGCTGCGCATCTACGAAGGTGCCACCGAGGTGCAGCAGCTCATCATCGGCAAAAGCCTTTTGCAGGAGTGATTTCATGAAGTCCGCCCAGCCCGACCACTTTGTGCACGACCGCCTGCCGCCACCCGAAGCCTGGCCCACGCTGCGCTACGACCTGCCCGAACTGCAGATCGCAGACCAGGCGAATCTGGTGCATGCCCTGTTCGACCAGGCCGAGCGCGCGGGCAACATCGACCGCCCCCTGCTGCGCGGACCGCACCGCACGTACACCTACCGCGAAGCGCGCGCAGAGGCCGCGCGCATTGCCGAGGTGCTGACGCAGGACCACGGCCTGGTGCCCGGCAACCGCGTGCTGCTGCGCGGCGGCAACACGGTGGAGATGGCGCTGGCCTGGCTGGGCGTGGTCTATGCCGGGCTGATTGCGGTGGCCACCATGCCGCTGCTGCGCGCGGGCGAACTGGGCAGCATCATCGAGCGCGCCCAGCCCACGCTCGCGTTGTGCGACGGCCGCCTGCTGGCCGAGCTGCAGGCGGCGCAGGCGCAGCACCCGGTGCTGGCGGCCATCGTGCCTTTTCACACCGCGCCCGATGCGGCCGACCTGCTCCAGCGCGCGGAAGGCAAGCCCGGCACCACGCCGCCCTGCCCCACGGCGGCCGACGACATCGCGCTGATGGCCTTTACCTCGGGCACCACGGGCGCGCCCAAGGCCGCCGTGCACACGCACCGCGACGTGCTGGCGGGCTGCGAGGCCTGGCCGCGCCATGTGCTCAAGGCCACGCCGGACGACGTGGTGGCCGGCTCGCCGCCGCTGGCATTCACCTTCGGGCTGGGCGGGCTGCTGGTGTTTCCGATGTGGGCCGGGGCCAGCGTGTACTTTCCGGACCAGCCCTATACGCCCGAGACCATGGTGGTGCTGATGCGCGACGCGGGCGTCACCATCAGCTACACCGCGCCCACCTTCTACCGGCAGATGGCGCCGTTCGCCAAGAAGATCGGTCTGCCGCAGCTGCGCATCAGCGTCAGCGCGGGCGAGGGCCTGCCCGACGCCACGCGCCAGCTGTGGAAGGACGCCACGGGCATCGAGATGACCGACGGCATCGGCGCCACGGAGATGTTCCACATCTTCATCTCGTCGGCCGGCGACGCAGTGCGCCGCGGCGCTATCGGCAAGGTGGTGCCCGGCTACACCGCCAGGGTGGTGGATGACCAGGGCCACGAGGTACCGCGCGGCACCGTGGGCAAGCTCGCGGTGATCGGCCCCACGGGCTGCAAGTACCTTCAGGATGAGCGCCAGGCCAAGTACGTGAAGAGCGGGTGGAACTACCCCGGCGACGCTTTTGTGCAAGACGCCGACGGCTACTTCTTCTACCAGGCGCGCGACGACGACATGATCATCACCGCCGGCTACAACGTGGGCGGCCCCGAGGTGGAAGACGCCCTGCTGCGCCACCCGGCGGTGGCCGAGTGCGGCGTGATCGGCGTGCCCGACGAGGAGCGCGGCATGGTCGTCAAGGCGGTGTGCGTGCTCAAGCCCGGCCACACCGGCGATGCGGCCCTGGCGCGCGCGCTGCAGGACCATGTGAAAGCCACCATCGCCCCCTACAAGTACCCGCGCATCGTGGAGTTCGCCACCGCGCTGCCCCGCACCGAGACCGGCAAGCTGCAGCGCTTCAAGCTGCGCCAGGGTGCGGCGGCTCCGTCTCCTTCTCCTTCTCCTCCGCCTTCTTCTTCAGCAGCAGAAACAAAGCCATGACGACGATGAAACACACGCTTTTGCAACCCGAGGGCTGGGTCGCCCCGAAGGGGTATGCCAATGGGGTGGCAGCGCGCGGCACGACGGTTTTTACGGGCGGGCAGATCGGCTGGAATGCGCAGCAGCAGTTTGAAAGCGACGACTTCATCGCACAGACGAAGCAAACGCTGCTGAATGTGCGGGCGGTGCTGGAGGCCGGCGGCGCAGGCCCCGAACACCTGGTGCGGCTGACCTGGTATGTGGTGGACCGCAAGGAATACAACGCGCGGTTGAAAGAACTGGGCGCGGTGTACCGCGAGGTGCTGGGCAAGCACTTTCCGGCGATGGCGTGCGTGCAGGTGGCGGGGTTGATGGAGGAGCGTGCGAAGGTGGAGATTGAGGCGACGGCGGTGGTGCCGGACGGGGAGTGAATGCGCTGCACCGTGCGGGCTGAGTCTGTCGAAGCCAGGGCGGGAACGCTCAGTCGCTAATTTGAGCGGCGTGCTTTGTTTGAGGGTGGGAGCCGGGATGTCGCCCCGGCGGGCGAGTCCCTTTCTTTCGCGTCGCCGAAAGAATGGAACCAAAGAAAGGGCGACCCTACTGTCTGCGACCCCTTCGCTGCGCTACGGGGCAACCTGGGGTGCTCGGTCGCGGGGTGCACCGCAGAACTCGCTGCGCGCCTGCGGCGCTCCGCTCAAACAGCTGCGGTGAGTCAGACAACGAAGCATGGGCGCTCCGACGCCCATGCTACCCCGCGCCCTGCGCGCCCCAGGCGCTTACAGAAGGGAACCCGGGGAGCGGGCATCCATACGGGCCATTGCTTCGCTTCGCTGCGCTGCGCTCGGCCCCGAACGCGCAGCGCGTGGCGCTTGCGCCCGCGAAGGCGGGGCCGGGCGCAGCGATGGCCCGAAGGGCTGTTTGGCTATTCGGCTGTCCCACCCCTGCTGGCTGCGCCTGCGGCGGGGCGGGTGCGGGGGGGCACGGGCGTCGCCGCGCCCGTGCTTCGTGATCTGACTCGCCGCGGTTGTCCGAACGGAGCTGCAACGCAGCGCAGTGAGTTCTGCGGCGCACCCCGCAACCGCCCCGCCGCAGGTTTGCCCCGTAGCGCAGCGCAGGGGTCGCAGACTGGGGGTCGCCTTCTCTTTGGTGACTTTCTCTTGGCGAGACAAGAGAAAGTTACTCGCTGCCGGGCGACTCCCGGCCTCCGCCCTCAACCACAGCATGCTTTTCAAACCACGCCTTGGCTTCGACAAGCTCAGCCCGAACGGCCTATCAGCCTCCCGCCAACGCCCGCCAAATCCCCCCCGCGTTCGACACAGCAAACAGCACCAGCCCAATGAGCCCACCCACCACCGTCCCATTGATCCGTATGTACTGCAAATCCTTGCCGATATTCAGCTCGATCAGCTGGGTCATCTCCTCCACATCCCACCGCCGCACCGTGTCCTCAATGTGCTGCGCAATGAACGCCGACACCTCCGGCGCCAAACCCTCCGCCCAGCGCTCCAGCCGGTCATTGAACGACTGCCTGAGCGCCGCATCCCCCGCCAGCGACTCGCCCAGCCACAACCCCAGCTTGCCCACCTGCTGCGCCAGCACCGAGTCGGCATCGGCCAGGTCACGCTGCAGCGCACCACGCAGGTCCAGCCACAAGGTCTGCACATAGCCGCCCACCGTGGCATCGGTCTGCAGCCAAATGCGGATCTCTTCGCCCTTGCGCGCCCACGCCGGGTCGCTGCGCAGGCGCTCGACAAAGCGCTGCACAGCAGTATCGAACTGCGCCCGCAGCGCGTGCTGCGGGTTGGCGGCCACGTCGGCCATCAGGCTTTCCAGCGCGCGGGCCAGCAGGGCCGAGCCCTTGTCGCCCAGCCAGTCACTGGGCAATAACTTTTCGGTGCGCGGGTGGTCCTTCTTGAGCCAGGCCACGATGGACTGCGCGACCCACGTGCGGGTCTGCTCGTTCTGCAGCAGTTCGATGAGCTTGGCCAGCACGTCGTCCAGCAGGGCCTGGTGGCGGCCGTTGTGGGTCAGGGTGTCCAGCACAGCCGCCAGCGCGCGCGACAGGTCCACCTGCCCGATCAGGGTGCGCGCGGCCTTCTGGATGAAGTGCTCCACCTGGGCGTCCTGCACCATCTCCAGCGCGGCCGATGCCAGGCGCTTGGCCTGGTGGCCCAGCAGCGCAGCGTTGCCGGGCACGGTGAGCCACTGGGCCAGGCGCTCGGCCGGGTCGTGCCGGCGGATCAGCGACACCAGCGAAGGCAGGTCCAGGAACTTGTCGCGCACGAACACTGCCAGGTTGCGGCCGATGCGCGCCTGGTTGCGCGCGATGACCGCGGTGTGCGGAATGGGCAGGCCCAGCGGCCGGCGAAACAGCGCCACCACGGCAAACCAGTCGGCCAGCGCGCCCACCATGGCGGCCTCGGCCATCGCCTTGATGGCATTGAGCCCCAGGCCGCGCTCCACCACGCTGGTGGCCGCGAACACCGCCGTCACCAGCAGCAGCAGGCCCAGGGCCTGCCGCTGGGCGCGGCGCAACGCGCGGGCTGGGTCGGGAGGGGAGTCTTCCGGCGTCATGCGGCCGTGTGCACCCGCCGCCGGCCGTCAGGCAGCGGCGGGGGCGGCTGCGATCTGGTCCAGCGCCCGGGCCAGGTGGCCCACGCTGCGGTCCACGTTGTGCCACTTCTCCAGGCCGAACAGGCCGATGCGGAAGGTCTTGAAATCCGCGCCTTCGTCGCACTGCAGGGGCACACCAGACGCAGTCTGCAGGCCCACTTCCAGGAACTTCTTGCCGTTCTGGATGCCAGGGTCGGTGGTGTAGCTCACGACCACGCCGGGGGCCTTCCAGCCCTCGGCGGCCACGCTGGGGAAGCCGCGCGATTCGAGCAGCGCGCGCACCTGGGCGCCCAGCTCCATCTGCTCGGCGCGCACCTTGGCAAAGCCGTAGGCGCGGGTCTCCAGCATCACGTCGCGCAGGCGCACCAGCGCGTCGGTGGGCATCGTCGTGTGGTAAGCGTGCTGGCCTTTTTCATAGCCTTCCGCGATCTGCATCCACTTCTTGAGGTCGCACGAAAAGCTGGAGCTTTGCGTGCCGTCGATCGCCTGGCGGGCGCGCTCGCTCAGCATCACCATGGCGCAGCAGGGCGAGCTGCTCCAGCCCTTTTGCGGGGCGGAGATCAGGATGTCCACGCCCGTGGCCTGCATGTCCACCCACATCGCGCCGGAGGCGATGCAGTCCAGCACGAACAGCGCGCCCACCTCGTGCGCGGCAGCGCTCACGGTGCGGATGTAGTCGTCGGAGAGGATGATGCCGCTGGCCGTCTCGACATGCGGCGCAAACACCACCTTGGGCTTTTCGGCGCGGATGGTGGCCGCCACCTCGTCGGCAGGGCAAGGCGCCCAGGGCGCCTGCGGGCCGTCGCCCTGCTTGCGGGCCTTGCACACCACGGCCCCGCCACCCAGCCCGGTGTCGGCGTCAAAGATCTGGCTCCAGCGGTAGCTGAACCAGCCGTTGCGCACGATGAGCACTTTTTCCTTGTTGGCAAACTGGCGCGCCACGGCTTCCATGCCGAAGGTGCCGCTGCCGGGCACCAGCACGGCGGTGTGGGCGTGGTACACCTCTTTGAGGGTGGCCAGGATGTCCTGCATCACGCCGGTGAAGCGCTTGGACATGTGGTTGAGCGCGCGGTCGGTGTAGACCACCGAAAATTCGAGCAGGCCGTCGGGGTCGATGTCGGGCAAAAGGCCGGGCATGGCAGGTCTCCGCGAGGAACGTTGGGGGGATCGGGACGACTGGGCGCGTGGGCTCAGTCCAGCAGGCCAGCTTATCATGGGCCCGCGCCCTGAAGCCTGCGCGCCATGCCGCAAAAACCCTTTCAGTTTCTCCCCAGTGCCGTGCCCGGCGTCGAAGCGATGCGGGCCGACTCGCGCCACGCTTTTGGGCGGCACATCCACCTGCAGTTCGGCCTGGGCGTGATCGACAAGGGCGCCCAGAAATCGGCCAGCGGCCGGGGCACCGTGGAATCCGGCCCCGGCGACACCATCACCGTCAACCCGGGCGAAGTGCACGACGGCACACCGCTGGGAGACGGCGGGCGCGCCTGGCGCATGCTGTACCTGGAGCCGGCGCTGGTGGCGGCGCTGGCGGCCGACGTGCACCCGTGCAGGCCGGGAAGCCTCTTCGAATTTCGCGCGCCTTCGATGCGCGATGCGCGGCTGGCCGCCCAGGTCCGGGCGCTGTTCGGCGCAGCCACGCGCACGGCAGATGGCCCGGCCGCACGGCTGCAGGTGGAGGAATGCCTGCTGCAGGTACTGGGCCGCCTGCTGCAGCCCCGGGACGCCCGGCCGCCCGCGACGGCCGCCACCGCCACCATCGCCACCGCCCGCGCCATGATCGACGACGACCCCACCGCACCCTGGAGCCTTGCGCAACTGGCCCGCGAAGCGGGGCTGAGCCGCTATCAGCTCGTGCGCCAGTTCGGCCAGGCCACGGGCCTCACGCCGCATGCCTACCTGCTGCAGCGCCGCCTGCACCACGCGCGCCGCCTGCTGGTCGGCGGCACGCCGGTGGCCGAAGCGGCCGCCGCCAGCGGCTTTGCCGACCAGAGCCACCTGACGCGCCTCTTTGCGCGCAGCTTCGGCATCACGCCCGGCGCGTACGTTCGCGCACGCACCTGAACGCCTGACGGGCCGGGTGCCCTGCAATTTCGTTCAAGACCGCCGGCCGGTCGGTGGCGGATGCTGCAGACCTCACCACTCCTTTCGGCCGCCCCCGCGTGGCCCCTGCGCCATGGGCATTGAATTTCTCATCACCGCTTTCATCGTGGTCATCTCGCCAGGGCCCGGAACGCTGCTCACCGTGGCCGCAGGCCTGTCGGGCGGCCCCCGGGCCGCTGCCGTGACGGCCCTGGGCTGCACGCTCGGCATCGTGCCGCACCTGCTGGCCGCGGTGACGGGGCTGGCCGCCCTGCTGCACGCCAGCGCCACCGCGTTCGAGGTGCTGCGCTACGCCGGCGTGGCCATTCTGATGTACATGGCCTGGGCCACCTGGCGCTCCCCGGCCGCGCTGGCGGTGCACGCCGAGGCGCCCACGCGCGCAGCCGGCGGGCGCATTGCGCAGGCGCTGCTGGTCAACCTGCTCAACCCCAAGCTGTCGCTGTTCTTCCTCACCTTTTTGCCGCAGTTCATCGCGCCGGGCGAGGCGCAGCCGGCGTGGCGCATGGCCCAGCTCTCGCTGGTGTTCATGGCCATGACCTTCGCCGTGTTCATCGGCTATGGCGTCTTTGCCGCGCGGTTTCGCGACCAGGTGCTGCAGCGCCCCAGCGTGCTGGCGTGGCTGCGGCGGGGCTTTGCCGCGGCGCTGGTGGGGCTGGGCGCGAAGCTGGCGCTGGTGCAGCGCTGAGCAGACCCGCCCACCTCACCAGGTATCGACGCCGCGCGACCCCTGCGGCCGCACCTGGGCCGATGCCAGCCCCCGCGCCAGCCAGCTGCGGGTGTCGGCCGGGTCGATCACCGCGTCGATCTCCAGCGTGGCGGCCATGTGCATGGCTTCGCCGTTGGCATACGACTTGGCCACCAGCTTCTGGAACAGCGCGTCGCGCTCGGGCCCTTCGGGCAGCGCCTCCAGCTCCTTGCGGAAGCCCAGGCGCACCGCGCCTTCGAGCCCCATGGCGCCGAACTCGCCCGTAGGCCAGGCAATGGTGAACACCGGCGCGTGGAAGCCCCCCGCCGCCATGCCCATGGCGCCCAGGCCGTAGCCCTTGCGCAGCACCACGCTGAAGAAGGGCACGCGCAGGTGCGCGGCGGTGACGAACAGGCGGCTCACGTGCCGCACCTGGGCCGTGGTCTCCACCTCCGGCCCGACCATGAAGCCGGGCGTGTCCACCAGGCTCACCAGGGGCAGGCCGTGCGCGTTGCACAGCTGCATGAAGCGCGCGGCCTTGTCGGCGGCCGGCGCGTCGATGGCGCCGCCCAGGTGCAGGGGGTTGTTGGCCATCAGCCCCACGGGGCGGCCTTCGATGCGGGCCAGCGCCGTGTGGATGCCGGCGCCAAAGCCGGTGCGCAGCATCAGCAGGCTGCCGGTGTCGGCAATGCCCTCCATGGCGCGGCGGGTGTCGTACACGCGCAGGCGGTTTTCGGGCACCACGCTGCGCAGGGCGCGCGGGTCGGCGGCGGACCAGTCCGCCGTGCGGCCCTGGAAGTAGCCCAGGTACTGCCGCGCGGCGCGCACGGCGTCGGCTTCGGTGTCCACCAGCACGTCGATCACGCCGCTGGCGTGCTGCACGGTGCTCGGGCCGATCTGCTCCGGCCGGAACACGCCCAGGCCGCCGCCTTCGATCATGGCGGGGCCGCCCATGCCGATGTTGCTGGCGCGCGTGGCAATGATCACGTCGCTGCAGCCCAGCAGCGCGGCGTTGCCCGCAAAGCAGCGGCCGTGCACCACGCCCACCACCGGCACCCGGCCGGAGAGCGCGGCGTAGCTGGCAAAGGTCTCGACATGCAGGCCGGCCACCACGGGCACGTCGGTGTCGCCGGGGCGGCCGCCGCCGCCTTCGGCAAACAGCACCACGGGCAGCTGCTGCGCCAGCGCAATGCCCAGCATGCGGTCGGTCTTGGCGTGGTTGCGCGCGCCCTGCGTGCCGGCGAGCACCGTGGCGTCGTAGGCCATGACCACGGTGCGCGCCTTCTCGGGGCCGAACTGCGCGCCATTGACGCCGCCGATGCCGGTGACCATGCCGTCGGCCGGGGTGTTGGCGATGAGGTCTTCGCGGGTGCGGCGGCGCGTTTGCGCGGCAATGGCGAGGGCACCGTATTCGATGAAGCTGCCTTCGTCGCACAGGTCGGCAAGGTTCTCGCGGGCGCTGCGGCCGCCCTGGGCGTGGCGCTTGGCCATGGCCTCGGGGCGGGCGGCGTCGAGCGTGAAGGCGTGGCGGTCGATGACGCGCTGCAGGTCGGCGCGGATGTGGCCCAGGTCCTGCGCGGCGGCCTCGGCCTGCGCGGCTGCGTCGCCTGCGGCGTCCACGGGCTCCAGCACCACAAGCGGCTGGCCCGGCTGCAGGTAGCTGCCGGGCTCAGCCAGCCACTGGCGCACGCGGCCCGCGTGCGGGGCGCTCAGCACATGCTCCATCTTCATGGATTCGAGCACGGCCAGCTCGGCACCGGCGGCCACCACGTCGCCTTCCGCCACGCTGCGCTGCACCAGGCGGGCGGGCATGGGGGCGCAGACGGCGCCCTCGGGCACTGCAGACTGTTGGGCAGCGGGAGGATTTGAAAGAAATTGGCCTCCAGCGCTTTCTGGATAAGCGCTGGCAGCTATCGTTTTTGAAGCATCCAGCAGCGCCGGCAGCACCGATTCGAGCCAGCGCGTGTGCACCTGCTGCTGCGCCATCTCGGGGCGGGCGGCCAGGGCCTGCAGCAGCGCGAGGTTGGTGGCCACGCCTTCGATGCGGCATTCGGCCAGCGCGCGCTGGCTGCGGCGCAGCACGTCGGCAAAGTCGCTGCTTTGGCTGTGCACGATGAGCTTGGCCAGCAGCGTGTCGTAGTGCGGCGAGGGCGCGGTGCCGGCCACGCCGTGGCTGTCCACGCGCACGCCGGGGCCGGACGGCATGTCAAACCGCGCCAGCGTGCCGCTGCCGGGCGTGGCCTGGCCTTGCGCGTCCAGCGTCTCGGCGTTGATGCGCCACTGCACGGCATAGCCCCGCGGGCGCTGGGCCTGCGCCGGGTCCAGGCCCAGCGCGTGCAGCGGCCGGCCGGCGGCCAGCGCGATCTGCGTCTGCACCAGGTCCACGCCCATCACTTCCTCGGTGATGGTGTGCTCCACCTGCAGGCGCGGGTTGGCCTCGATGAACACCCAGGGCAGATCAGTCGAGTGCAGGTCCACCAGGAACTCGAAGGTGCCCAGGCCCTCGTAGCGCACCTCGCGCGCCATGGCCAGCGCGGCGGCGGTGATCTGCGTGCGCAGGGCCTCGGGCAGACTGGGGCTGGGGGCGATCTCCACCAGCTTCTGGAAGCGCCGCTGCAGCGAGCATTCGCGCTCGCCCAGGGCCAGCACGTCCTGCCCGTCGCCCAGCACCTGGATCTCGATGTGCCGCGCCTGCGCCATGAGGCGTTCCACATAGACGCCGTCCACGCCAAAGGCGGCTTGCGCCTCGCTGCGGCAGCGCGCGTAGGCGGCGGCCAGGTCGTCCCCGGCCTGCACGGCGCGCATGCCGCGCCCGCCACCGCCGCCAATGGCCTTGATGACGATGCCGGCGGTTGCGTGCTGCTGCCAGAAGGCCTCGGCCTCGGCCAGCGTGATGGCGTGCTGTGTGCCCGGCATCAGCGGCACGCCGCAGCGCTGGGCCAGCGCGCGCGCCTGGGCCTTGTCGCCAAACAGGGCCAGCTGCGCGGGCGTGGGGCCGATGAAGCGCACGCCCGCTTCGGCACACGCGGCGGCAAAGTCCGCGCGCTCGCTCAGGAAGCCGTAGCCGGGGTGCAGGGCGTCACAGCCGTGCTCGCGGGCGATGGCCAGCAGCCGCGCACCGTCCAGGTAGGCGGCCGGGCCGGTGGCGCCCAGGGCCACGGCGCTGCCGGCGGCGCGCACGTGGGGGGCTTGGGCGTCGTCCTCGGCGTAGACGGCCAGGCTGGCGATGCCCAGGTCGGCCAGCGCGCGGGCAATGCGCAGCGCCACCTCGCCGCGGTTGGCGATCAGGACTTTGGAAAAGAGGGGCGGGGTCATGGGGATGCTTCTGTTTTGATAGCTGCTGGCGCTTATTCTGAAAGCGCCAGCGACCAATTTGGCTCGATACCTGGAATCGAGCGGTTCAGTCCTGGTCCTTCAAGAGCCGGCGCAGCACCTTGCCGGCGCCCGTGGCAGGCAGCGCGTCGATGAAGCGCACCTCGCGCGGGGCCTTGTAGGGCGCCATGTTCTCGCGGCACCAGGCCACCAGGGCGGCGGCATCCACATCCTGGCCGGGCTTCTTGACGATGAAGGCGCGCACCACCTCGCCCTTTTCCGCATCGGGCACGCCGATCACGGCCGCCTGCGCGACGGCCGGGTGCTTGATGAGGATGGTCTCCACCTCCTCGGGGAACACGCTGTAGCCCGAAACCTTGATCATTTCCTTGAAGCGGCCGATGAAGGTGAGGTAGCCGTCCGCGTCGATCTTGCCCATGTCACCGGTGTAGACCCAGCCGTCCCGCAGCGTCTTGGCCGTGGCCTCGGGCTTGTTCCAGTAGCCCTTGAAGTTGCCGGGGCCGTGGATGGTGATCTCGCCCACCTCGCCAGTGGGCAGGGGCGCGCCGGTGTCGGGGTCCACGATGCGGATGGTGTTGCCCGGCACGGGCTTGCCCTGCGTGCCCCAGCGGATGGCATCAGCGGGCATGGCGGTGTCCACGGTGTGGGTTTCCGACAGCCCATAGGCCGCCTCGTGCGCGATGCAGTTCGGCGCGAACTGCTGCCACTGCTGCGCCAGCGCCTCGGTGAAGGTGATGCCGAAGCTGGTGACCGGGTTGCGGCGCAGCGCGCTCCAGTCCATGGCGCGCGCGCCGGGCACCTGCATGAGGGCGCCGTTCATGGGGGCGATGCTGTACCACCAGGTGACGCGGTGGCGCTCCAGCGCCTGGGCCACGCCCAGCGGGTCGAAGCGGTACAGCAGCACGGCGGTGGCGCCGGTGTACACGGGCAGGTTCACGCCCATCACCATGCCGGCGATGTGGTACAGCGGGGCCACGGCCAGCAGCACTTCCTGGGGCGTCATGCCGTTGCAGTCGGCCGAGGCGGCGGTCTTGAAGCTGGCGTTGCCGTAGCTCAGCATGGCGCCCTTGGGCAGGCCGGTGGTGCCCGAGGTGTAGGTCATCAGCGCCACGTCGTCCATGCCGATCGCCACCGGGCCGGGCCGCGCGCCGGTGCGCGTGGCAGCCAGGAAGTCTTCGCAGTTCGCCGGGACGGGCGCCATGGCCGCACGCATGGCCTGCAGCTCGGCGGGCACGTCGATGCTGGGCGCGCCCTCGGGCAGCAGCTCGGCATAGCGCACCACGAACACGTGCGCGAGCGCCGTCTTGGCACGCACCTTGTCCACCACGGGCAGCAGCACATCGGCCGCCACGATCACGCGGGCCTGCAGGTCGGTGAGCTGGTACTCCAGCTCATGCTCCTTGTTCAGCGGCCCGCAGGGGCAGACGATGGCACCGATCTTCTGGATGCCGTAGTGCGCCATCACGTACTGCGGGCAGTTGTTCATGAACAGGGCCACGGGCTCGCCCTTTTGCACGCCCAGCGCCTGCAGGCGGGCCGCAAACGCATCGCTGGCGGCGTCCAGCTCGGCCCAGGTGATGGCGTGGCCGTACCAGAGGTAGGCCGGACGGTCGGGGATGGTGCGCGCGTGGCGGCGCAGGTGTTCGTGCAGCGGCAGCTGCGGTGCGGTCTGTGGCATGGCGTTGTCTCCGAGGTGTCTGGAATCGCTGGTTCTTGGCAGCCACCCAGGGTTTTTGCTGAGTGCCCGCACCCGCCAGCGTCTTGCCAATATATACCGGTGGGTAGAACAATGCTACCCATGGGTATAACCAAAGCGACACCAACGCCCGCCACGCCGGCCGTGGAGCCCCCGCCCGTGAAGGCGCGCGGCCGGCAGAAGGCCTGGACGGCCAGCACGGACGAGAAGCGCGAGCGCATCCTGCAGGCGGCCGAGGCGCTGTTCGACGCGCAGGGCTATGCGCAGACCACCATGGAGCAGATCGTCCAGCAGCTGGGCGTGACCAAGCCCTACGTGTACTACTACTTCCACAACAAGCAGGAGATCTACGAAACCCTGTGCTGGCGCCCGGCCGTGGCCTGCTTCACGGCCATGGACTTCGCGGAGGACGACACGCGCCCCGCCCATGTGAAGGTGGCGGAGGGCATCGAGCGGTTGATCCGCGCGACCATCGAGCACCACCCGGCGGCGTTCTTCCCGTACCGCGAGCCGCAGGTCTTCCGCCCCGAATACCTGGCCATGCAGAAGAAGCTGGCCAACCATTTCTACGACCGCATGTGCGCGCTGATGGAAGAGGCCCGGGCGGACGGCATGCTGGACTTCAAGGAGACCCGGCTCACGGCCCTGGCGGCCTGCAGCCTGCCGGGCTTTCTGTACCACTGGTACCGGCCGGACGGGCGCCTGTCCCCGGCCGAAGTGGTGCGTGAACTTTCCCAACTGGCCTGGCGCGTGCTGGGCCTGCGCACGGCACGTCGGCGGCCTGCGCGTGCATCCGCCGACGAAAAACCACTACCACCGGAGACATCTTCATGAAAGCCTTGTTGTTCACGCCTTTGGCCGCCGCAGCCTTGCTCTGCGCCGGCGCCACTGCTGCCCAGGAGACCTTCAAGATCGCGTACATCGATCCGCTGTCGGGCCCGTTCGCCAACGTGGGCGAGCTGATGCTCACGCACACGCAGTACGCGGTGGAGGACATCAACGCCAAGGGCGGCGTGCTCAAGGGCGTGAAGCTGCAACTGCTGCAGTTCGACAGCAAGCTGTCGGCGCAGGAGAGCCAGAGCGCGCTGCAGGCGGCCATCGACCAGGGCGCCAAGGCCATCGTGACGGGCGGCTCGGGCTCGTCGGTGGTCACGGCGCTGGTGCAGGCGGCGGCGCGCCACAACCAGCGCAACCCGGGCAAGGAGATCCTGGTGCTGAACCACTCCTCCATCGACCCCGAGCTCACGGGCAAGGCCTGCAACTTCTGGCACTTCCAGTTCGAGGCCAACACGGCCATGAAGATGAAGGCCCTGGCCAACTACATCAAGAAGCAGCCCGACATCAAGAAGGTGTACCTGCTGAACCAGGACTACGCGCACGGCAAGCAGTGGGCGCACTACGGGCGCGAGATGGTGGGCCTGGCACGGCCGGACATCCAGTTCGTGGGCGAGGCGCTGCACCCCATTGGCCGCGTGAAGGACTTTGCGCCCTACCTCGCCAAGGTCAAGAGCAGCGAGGCCGACTCGGTCATCACCGGCAACTGGGGGCAGGACATGACGCTCTTGCTCAAGGCCGCGGGCGACGCGGGCTACAACCTGCGCTACTTCAACCACAGCGCGGGCTCGGTGCCGGGCACGGTGCTGGCGGTGTCGCAGGCCAAGATCGGCCAGCTGACCTGGGTGGCCGAGTGGCATCCGGGCCAGGCCGACACCCCCAAGGTCGATGCACTCGCCAAGGCCTACAAGGCCAAGACGGGCAAGGACTTCCTGGCTCCGCGCATCGACATGACGCCGCGCTTCCTGGCCGCCGCCATCGGCAAGGCCCAGTCCACCGAACCCGCCAAGGTCGCCCGCGCGCTGGAGGACCTGACGGTGGACACCGTGGTGGGCCCGCTGCGCATGCGCGGCGAGGACCACCAGCTGCTGCTGCCCCAGGTGGTCAACACCATTGCCCCGGTGGACGGCAAGGCGGTGAAGGCCGGGTGGGAAGGCACGAACTACGGCTTTCGCACCGACGCGCTCTACACCGGCAACGAACTGGCGCAAGGCACGGACTGCAAGATGTCCCGGCCCTGATTGCGGCGACACCAGGGGCGTGTAGCCCTCACACCGGCGTGTGTCTTCGTACGCCGTTACCATGGCCAGCCTTTGATACATGCACCGATCCAGGACGCCCATGCCCGACTTTCGCAGCGACACCGTCACCCAGCCCACGCCCGCCATGCGCGAGGCCATGTTCAAGGCCCCGCTGGGCGACGATGTGTTTGCCGACGACCCTTCGGTGAACGCGCTGCAGGAGCATGCGGCCCAGCTGCTGGGTTTTGAGGCTGCGCTGTTCGCCCCGTCGGGCACGCAGACCAACCTGATCGCGCTGTGGGGCCACTGCCAGCGCGGCGACGAGGCCATCGTGGGCCAGAGCTGGCACACCTACCGCTGGGAAGCCGGCGGCATGGCGGTGCTGGGCTCCATCCAGCCCCAGCCGGTGGAAACGCAGCCCGACGGCACGCTGCGCCTGGCCGACATCGCCGCCGCCATCAAGCCCGACGACCCGCACTTTGCGCGCACCCGCCTGGTGGTGCTGGAGAACACCACCGGCGGCCAGGTGCTGCCGCCCGCCTATGTGGCCGAGGTGGCCCAGCTGGCGCGCCAGCGCGGCTTGGCGCTGCACCTGGACGGCGCGCGGCTGTTCAATGCCGCCACGGCCAACGCGGCCCGCCACGGCACCGACGTGTACGACGAGGCGCGCACGCTGTGCGGGCATTTCGATTCGGTGTCGCTGTGCCTGAGCAAGGGGCTGGGCGCCCCGGTGGGCTCGCTGGTGCTGGGCACGCGCGACTTCATCCGCCAGGCGCGGCGCACCCGCAAGATCCTGGGCGGCGGCATGCGCCAAGCCGGGGTGCTGGCGGCGGCCGGGCTGTACGCCCTGGAGCACCATGTGCGCCGCCTGGCCGACGACCACGCCCACCTGGACCGTCTGGCCCAAGGCTTGAGCGAAGCGAACCGCAGCCACCCCGTGCTGCAGGGCAAGATCACCGTGCAGCCCTGGCAGACCAACATCCTCTTTACCGACCTGCACGCCGACGTGGCCCCTGCCTTCACTGCGTGGCTGGCGCAGCACAACGTGCGCGTGACCAGCAGCCTGTACGGCGGCGCCACCCGCCTGCGCTGGGTGACGCACCTGGATGTAAGCGCGGCCGATGTGGATGCCGCGCTGGATTGCGTGGGGCGGTTCACCAACCGTTAGGTAACCCAAGCCCCACGCCCTTCGGTACTGGCGCTAAACCAAGCCGGGGACCGCCGCGCAAGGGCCGCCCCGCCGCGCTGGCGGTGTCCCCCTTCCCGAATGGCGCAGCCATTCGAGAGAAGGGGCTGAGGGCCGCGGCTCCGAGCCTGCCTGTGCAGGCTTGGACAGCCCGAAGAGCTGCCTCCTCTGGCGGCCAGCACCGAGGCGCGCAGCGCCACAGGGGGTTGCCCTCTTACTTCCGGCCGCCGAAGATGCCGGTACCCACGCGCACCATCGTGCTGCCCGCCTGGATGGCCGCTTCCAGGTCGGCCGTCATCCCCAGCGAAAGCGTGTCAAACGCCTCCAGCCCCGGCTCCCGCAGGGCGGCAATCTCATCAAACAGCCTTCTGGCGCGGGTGTGGATGGCCAGCTGTGCTTCGAATTCAGGCGCAGGGTCCGGGATGGCCATGAGCCCGCGCACGGCCAGGCGTGGCAGTTTCGCGACAGCACGCGCCAGCGCCAGCGCTTCGGCCGGCGCGACGCCCGACTTGGTGGGGCCGCCGTCGATGTTGACCTGGATGCACACCTGCAGGGGCGGCAGGTCGGCGGGCCGCTGGGCGGACAGGCGTTCGGCGATCTTCAGGCGGTCCACCGTGTGCACCCAGTCGAAATGCTCGGCCACCAGGCGCGTCTTGTTGCTCTGGATGGGGCCGATGCAGTGCCACTGCAGCGGCGCGCCCGGCAGCGCTTCGCGCACGGCGGCGATCTTCTCCACCCCTTCCTGGATGTAGTTCTCCCCGAAAGCCTGCTGGCCTGCAGCGGCGGCCTGCACCACCGCGTCCGGGCCGAAGGTCTTGGAAACGGCCAGCAGGGACACCGCGCCAGGGTCGCGTCCGGCGGCCTGGCACGCCTGCGCAATCCGGCCCAGAACCTGTTGGAGGTTGTTTGCAATCGTGGTCATAATGTTTGGTCAAGCGTACCAAACGATAGAGGGACTTTCGTGGACATCACCCAACTGCTCGCGTTCAGCGTCAAGAACAAGGCCTCCGACCTGCACCTCTCGGCCGGTCTGCCGCCCATGATCCGCGTGCACGGCGATGTGCGCCGCATCAATGTGGACGCGCTGGACCACAAGACGGTGCACGCCATGGTCTACGACATCATGAGCGATGCGCAGCGCAAGACGTATGAAGAGTTCCTGGAAGTCGACTTCTCCTTCGAGATCGAAGGCCTGGCGCGCTTTCGGGTCAACGCGTTCAACCAGAACCGGGGCGCGGCCGCCGTGTTCCGGACGATTCCCAGCAAGATCCTGACGCTGGAGCAGCTCAACGCTCCCAAGATCTTCGGCGACCTGGCACTCAAGCCGCGCGGCCTGGTGCTGGTGACCGGCCCCACGGGCTCGGGCAAGTCCACCACGCTGGCGGCCATGGTCAACTACCTGAACGAAACCGAATACGGCCACATCCTCACGGTGGAGGACCCGATCGAATTCGTGCACGAATCCAAGAAGTGCCTGATCAACCAGCGCGAAGTGGGGCCGATGACGCTGTCGTTCGCTGCCGCGCTGAAGTCCGCATTGCGCGAAGACCCGGACGCCATCCTGGTGGGCGAAATGCGCGACCTGGAAACCATCCGCCTGGCCATGACGGCCGCCGAAACAGGCCACTTGGTGTTCGGCACGCTGCACACCTCCAGCGCCGCCAAGACCATCGACCGGATCATCGACGTGTTCCCCGCCGAAGAAAAGGAAATGGTGCGCGCGATGCTGTCCGAATCGCTGCAGGCCGTGATCTCGCAGACGCTGTGCAAGACCAAGGATGGCTCGGGCCGCGTGGCCGCCCACGAGATCATGCTGGGCACCAGCGCCATCCGCAACCTGATCCGCGAGGCCAAGGTGGCGCAGATGTATTCCACCATCCAGACCAGCAACAGCGTGGGCATGCAGACGCTGGACCAGAACCTCACCGATCTCGTGCGGCGCAACATCATCAGCCCGGCCGAAGCGCGCAGCAAGGCCAAGATTCCCGAGAACTTCCCCGGCTGATGGCGGCTGCGCCGTCCCCCTGACCCCTGCATTTCGCGGCCCTGCGGGGCCGCCGCACACCGGAGCACTGTATGAAAGGCATCCTGGGCCTTCTGAAAATGAAAACCCGCGGCGGGAAACCCGCCGAAGAGGGAACGGATTCCGTTTTCTTCTCCACCGCATTCGCCGGCCAGGGCGTGGACGACTCCATGCTCGTGCCCTGGGAGGCGCGAGCGGTCGAGATCGGGGCCAAGCGCCTTCCCACCAGCCGCGGCGGCAAGCTGCTGCAGGGGTTGTGGGCCAAGGACAAGTACATGGCGCACCTGGACAAGAACGCCGTGGAGCGCATGGAGCGCTTTTTTGAATTTGCCGCCGTGCCGTCCAACCGCGACGTGATCCGCCAGGACGAATACGGTAACTTCATGGTGGTGCTGCTCACCGGCACCATCGCGGTGGACCGCGTGCAGCCCTGGGGCGAGCACCTGCGGCTGGCCGAGACCCGACCGGGCGACATCCTGGGCGAGATGTCGCTGCTGGACAGCGGCATCCGTTTCTCGGCCTGCACGACCCTGACGGACTGCGAGATCGCCGTGCTGAGCGCCGAGGCCATGGACGACATGATGACCCAGGACCCGCAGCTGGCGGCCAGCCTGATTGCGCTGCTGGCCCGCAAGTTGTCGCTGCGCCTGCGGGTGGTAAGCGCCCGCCTGAGCGACAACCAGAAATAGCAACCAGCGGGCCGCCGATGTTGTCCACGCACCTGCACCAGACGTGCCGCCGGCCGGCCCACCATAAAACCGGGGAGAGAATCTGATGGAACGCGATCAGGCCAGTAAATTCATCAACGACCTGCTCAAGCTGATGGTGAGCCGCAACGGCAGCGACTTGTTCATCACGGCCGACTTTCCTCCGGCGATCAAGGTCGACGGCAAGGTGACCAAGGTCTCCCCGCAGCCGCTCACCCCGAACCACACGCTGACGCTGGCGCGCGCCATCATGAGCGACAAGCAGGTGGCCGATTTCGAACGCACCAAGGAGTGCAATTTCGCCATCTCGCCGGCCGGCATCGGGCGCTTTCGCGTCAACGCCTTCATCCAGCAGGGCCATGTGGGCATGGTGATGCGGACCATCCCGCTCACGCTGCCCACCATCGACGGGCTGGGCGTGCCGCAGGTGCTCAAGGAAGTGACCATGACCAAGCGCGGCCTGTGCATCCTGGTGGGTGCCACGGGCTCGGGCAAGTCGACCACCCTGGCCGCCATGGTGGACTGGCGCAACGGGAACTCGTTCGGCCACATCATCACGGTGGAAGACCCGGTGGAATTCGTGCACCCGCACAAGAACTGCGTGGTGACGCAGCGCGAGGTGGGCCTGGACACCGACACCTGGGAGGCCGCGCTCAAGAACACGCTGCGCCAGGCGCCGGACGTGATCCTGATGGGGGAAATCCGCGACCGCGAAACCATGGAACATGCGGTGGCGTTTGCCGAAACCGGCCACCTGTGCCTGGCCACGCTGCACGCCAACAGCGCCAACCAGGCGCTGGACCGGATCATCAACTTCTTCCCCGAAGAGCGCCGAGCGCAGTTGCTGATGGACCTGTCGCTGAACCTGCGCGCCATGATCTCGCAACGGCTGATTCCCAAGCAAGACGGCAAGGGCCGCGCCGCCGCCGTGGAGGTGATGCTCAACACCCCGCTGATCTCCGACCTGATCTTCAAGGGCGAGGTCTCCGAGATCAAGGAGATCATGAAGAAGAGCCGCAACCTGGGCATGCAGACGTTCGACCAGGCGCTGTTCGACCTGTACGAAGCCAATGTGATCAGCTACGAGGACGCGCTGCGCAATGCCGACTCGCTCAACGACCTGCGCCTGCAGATCAAGCTCAACAGCCAGCGCGCCAAGTCGCCCGACCTGGCGTCGGGGACGGAGCATTTCGCGATTGTTTGACCCCCCTGAGTCGCCTGCGGCGCCTTCCCCCCCAGGGGGACGACGCCGGTGGCCTGGCAAAGCCAGTTCCACGGCGTCTGCTGGTCTGGTTCGCGCCCCATGGGGCGTTTTGTTTTTTGATCCACCACACTTTTCATTTCCATGCCAAGCACCAACCCTCGCAACTACGACGCAACGCCTTCCCGCAAGGTCGCCTTTCTGGGCCTGGGGGTGATGGGCTATCCGATGGCGGGGCACCTCGCGCTGGCGGGGCATGAGGTCACGGTGTACAACCGGACCGCTACCAAATCAATAGCTTGGTGCGCAGAGTACGCCAGCGCAAGGGCCCCAAAACATGCTGCAACGCCGCGCGAGGCGGCAGCGGGCGCCGATTTCGTTTTTTGCTGCGTGGGGAACGACGACGATCTGCGCTCGGTCACGCTGGGGGCCGATGGCGCCTTTGCGGGCATGAAGCCGGGCGCGGTGTTTGTGGACCACACCACGGCCTCGGCCGAGGTGGCGCGCGAGCTGTATGCCGCAGCCCAGGCGCAGGGCCTGCAGTTTGTGGATGCGCCCGTCTCGGGCGGGCAGGCCGGCGCGCAGAACGGCCTGCTCACGGTGATGTGCGGCGGCGATGCCGCAGCGTTTGACGCCGCCCGGCCGGTGGCCATGGCGTTCTCGCGGGCGTTCACCCTGCTGGGTGCCAGCGGCGCGGGCCAGCTGGCCAAGATGGTCAACCAGATCTGCATCGCGGGGCTGGTGCAGGCGCTGTCCGAGGCCGTGGCCTTTGGGCAGAACGCGGGGCTGGACATGAAGCAGGTGCTGGACGTGATCGGCAAGGGCGCCGCCCAGAGCTGGCAGATGGACAACCGCGGCAAGACCATGGTGGACGGCCAATTCGACTTTGGCTTTGCCGTGGACTGGATGCGCAAGGACCTGGGGCTGGTGCTCGACGAGGCCAAGCGCAACGGCTCGCGCGTGCCGGTGACCGCCCTGGTGGACCAGTTCTATGCCGACGTGCAGAAGATGGGCGGCAACCGCTGGGATACGTCCAGCCTGATCCAGCGGTTGAAATAACCCCCCCTGAGTCGCCTGCGGCGCCTTCCCCCCAGGGGGACGCACCCGGTGGCCCGGCGGAGCCGGTCCACGGGTGCGCTGGCCTGCGCAGCGCCAGTTTCGAACCGCCGCGGTCGGTGGAGACTCCAAGATAAAACCCCGGCCGCTGGGTGCGCGCCGGGGTTTTTCGATTCAGCAGTCGTGGCGCAGGCCGCTCGGCCTGCCGAAGGGGCTTTAGCCGCCAGCAGGCTTGGTGTTGTCGGTGGTGACGGGCGCGGGCTGGGGTGCGATGCGGCGCAGTTCTTCTTCGGAGACGATCTCGAACACGCGGACCACTTTGCTCACGTCGCTCACGCCGCGTGCGATCTCGGTGGCGCGGTTGGCCTCGCGCTGGGTGACGCGGCCCATCAGGTACACGATGTTGCGCTCGGTCACCACCTTGAAGGAGTTGGCCGAGATGTCCCGCGCGTCCACCAGACTGGCGCGGACCTTGCCCGTGATGAAGGTGTCGCTGGAGCGCTGGCTCAGGCTGCTCACCGGCATCACGGCCAGGTCGTTGACGACGGAGCGCGTGTTCTCCACCTGCGCCACGATCTGTTCGGCCGTCTGGCGGTCCTGGGCGCTGGCGACTTCGCCGGTCAGCAGGGCCTGGCGGTTGTAGCTGGTCACGTTCACGTGGGCCCGGTCGCCCAGGGTTTCGCGGATGCGGTTGACGGCACGCAGCTCAATGCCTTCGTCCTCGATCTGCGTGCCCGCGGTACGGCGGTCCACCGCCATCACGCCGCCCACGACGGCACCGCCGACGATCAGCGGCGCGCAGGCTGACAGGCCCGCTGCGAACGCGCCCGCTGCGAGCACGGCACAGACCGCGCGCTGGGCGCGGTGCAAGGATGTTGGGTTCATAGTGGAATCTCCTGTTCACCAAGTAACTGGGTGTCCACGCCGTCACTCAGGCAGTGCAGCACCAGGCCGTGGACTTCCCGCACCCGCGCAGGGCGGTCGTGCGGCACACTGATCAATACATCGGTTTCGCGCAGCAACGCGGCCAGCTTGCCGCCGGTGCGGCCCGTGAGCACCACCACGGTCATGTCGCGCTCGTGGGCCGCTTCTGTGGCGGCCAGAAGGTTGGGCTCGTTTCCGGTGACCGACAGCGCCAGCAGCACGTCGCCCGCCTGGCCCAGAGCCCGCACCTGGCGCGCGAAATGCTGGGTCGCGTCCAGGCTGCCCGGCCCGGTGGAAGTGAGCAGCGTGCTGTCGGAAGTGAGTGCCAGGGCCGCCAGTTCGGGCCGGTCGCGCTCAAAACCCGCCACGCAAAACGCCGCGAACTGCTGCGCTTCGGCAGCCGATGGCCCGTTGCCACAAGCCAGCACTTTGCCGCCGCTGGTCACGCAGGCAAGGATGGCTTGCACGGCATCGGCGATCGGGTGGCTCAGGACCTGCGCGGCCTGGTATTTCAGGTCGGCACTGTCGATGAAATGCTGTTGGATGCGTTGCTCAAGCATGAGGGCCAGATGATACCCGCGGCGTGTTACAGCTTTTGTAGCAATGCGTAGAGAGCGCCCTTGCGCCAGCGCCCCGCGGGCAGCGGTCAGGAGGCGTCGAACGCGCCGCGGATCCACTCCAGCGACGCCTCCACCAGCACCACGTCAAACCGGCAGGGCGGGGGCGATGGCAGCCGCAGAAGGTAGTGCCGCGCTGCCAGCACGATGCGCTGCTGCTTGGTTGCACCGATGCTGGCGCCGGCGCCCCCGAAGGCGCCGCCGGCGCGGCTGCGCACCTCCACGAACACCAGGGTGCCGTCGCGATCGCGCATCACCAGGTCGATCTCGCCGCCGCCGCGCCCCGGCGTCCGATAATTGCGCTCCACCAGGCGCAGGCCGGCGGCCTGGAGGTAGGCCAGCGCCTGGTCCTCTGCCGCATTGCCGCGATCGCGCGTGGTGGGGGCCCGGGTCGCGCCGTCCTGTCCCGGTGGAACCGACGGCTTTCTCTTCGCAAGGAATCTCATTGAGCGCATCTTTCGCTTCAGCCCTGGGCGCCGCGCGCGACGCGGCGGCATCGCAGCATTATCCCGGGGGCACGCTGTACGTGGTGGCCACGCCCATTGGCAACCTGGCCGACATCACGCTGCGTGCGCTGCATGTGCTGCAGCTGGCCGATGCCGTGGCGTGCGAGGACACGCGCCACACCCAATCCCTGCTGCGCGCCTACGGGGTCGACAAAACCCCCGCGCAGCTGCTGGCCGTGCACCAGCACAACGAGGCCGAGGCCGCACAGGCGGTGGTGGCGCAGTTGCGCCAGGGCCTGCGGGTGGCCTATGTGAGCGACGCCGGCACACCGGGCGTGAGCGACCCCGGCGCCCGTCTGGTGGCGGCCGTGCAGGCCGCCGGCCTGCGCGCGGTGCCCCTGCCGGGCGCCAGCAGCGTCACCACGGCGCTCAGCGTCGCAGGGGCCGTGAGCCACGGTGGCGAGTCCGGTGGATTTGTCTTTGCAGGCTTTCTGCCGACCAAGAGCGCGGAGCGCGCCACGGTGATCGAGCAGCAGTGGGCGCGTGAGCCCCGCTGCGTGGTCCTGCTGGAAGCGCCCCACCGCATTCAGGACCTGGCCCGGGCCCTGGCCGTGCTGGGGGAGCGCCCGGTCACGCTGGCGCGCGAGCTGACCAAGCAGTTCGAGGAAGTGAGCACCCTGCCCGCCCGCGAACTGGCCGCCTGGCTGGACGCCGCCCCCCAGCGCTCGCGCGGCGAATTCGTGGTGCTGCTGCACCCCCTGGCCCGCGCGGACGAAGATGGCGGCGACAGCCTGCGGGTGCTGCGCCTGCTGCTGCAGGAGCTGCCCCTGAAAACCGCCGTCCGCATCGCGGCCGAGATCACGGGGGCCTCGCGCAACGCGCTGTACGACACGGCCCTGCAGTGGAAGCGCGATACGCCGGGCGATGCAAATTAAGGCAAAAATGGCTCGCAGCGCTTACCCATCAAGCGCTAGAAGCTATCAATAATATAGCAATCCAATCAATACCACCGCCCGCTCACCGGGAGACCGCCAGCCCGGCAGCCACGCCGCCGAACAGGTCGCCTTCCACCTGCGGCGTCGCCGGGAACGCCGCCGCCAGCGCATGGCGCAGCGGGCGCAGGGCGGAGGAGCCGCCCGTCAGGTAGATCGCCTCCAGCCCCTGGGCGCCCAGGCCGGCCTGCGCCACGCAGTCCCGCGCGCAGGCCACCACCTGTTCCAGCAGGGCCTCCAGGCCCGCGGCCAGCCCGCCCGGCGAAAGCGCCGCCCCCAGGCCCGGCTCAATCCAGTCGAGGGGCATGGCCGTCGATGCCTCGGGTGTGGAGGACGCCGCGATCTTGGTGCGCTCCACCGTGTCCGCCAGCCGATGGCCCCAGCGTTCGTGCAGCACCCGCATCAGCCGCCCATGCAGGCGCACGTCCGAGTAGTCATTGCGCAGGTTTTCGGCGTCGCGCAAGGCGCGGGGCGAATACAGCCACTGGATCAGATGCCAGGTCGAGAGATCGAAGAACACCCGGCTCGGCACCTCCCGCCCGGCGGGGCCCCGGTGCCGCAGTCCCAGCAGCGGCATCGCAAGGTCCAGGCTCAGGCGGCGGTCGAAGTCCGTGCCGCCCACGTGCACGCCCGTGGTGGCCAGCACGTCGCGGGCGCGGTCCGACTGCCCCGCGCGGTCCGGCCCCAGCCGCACCACGGTGAAGTCCGATGTGCCGCCGCCGATGTCCACCACCAGCACCAGCGCCTCGTGCGCCAGCCGCTGCTCGTAGTCGAGCGCTGCGGCAATGGGCTCCAGCTGGAACGACACCTCGGCAAAGCCCGCCCCGGCGGCAGCAAGCCGCAGAGCGGCCTCCGCCTGCCGGTCACGCAACGGGTCGTCGTCCACGAAATGCACCGGCCGGCCCATGACCACCCGCGCCGGCAGGCCGCCCAGTTCAGCCTGGGCGGTGTCGGCCAGCCGGCGCAGAAACAGGCCGATGATGTCCTGGTAGCTCACCAAGGTGTTGTGGACCGCCGTCTTCTCCTGCAGCAACGCGCTGCCCAGCAGGCTCTTGAGCGAGCGCATCAGCCGCCCTTCGGTGCCCGACAGGTACTGCGCCACCGCGTCCCGCCCGAAGTGCGTGCGCTGCTCCTCGGCGTTGAAGAACAGGGCCGTGGGAAGCGTGGCCGCGCCCCCCTCCAGCGCGATCATGCGTGCGGCCCCCCGGCCCTGGCGCACGGCCACGGCGGAATTGGAAGTGCCAAAGTCGATACCCAGCGTGGTGTCCTGCAGAAGGGGCATGAAGATGCTTCGAAACAATGGGGGAACAGACGCCCGGTCTCGCACCACGACTTGCGTGTGGTGCTGGTCGCACCGTGGCGCGCGGATGCCCTGGGCTGGGCGCTGCAACGGCAATGCAGGGAGCGCCGGCAAGAAAGAAAAAGCCCTTGATCGCGAAAATCAAGGGCTTTTGTTTGGTGGCTGGGGCTCTACCGAAAGAACGCCGTAACCCGTTGTCGCAATTGAATTTTCGACTTTCATGGAACGGAAGTTGCCCCCAGAGTTGCCCCCAGCCCTGCTTTGTAAGCGCCCTGGTTGGGAGGCGCGATTCTACATACAGGCTCGCGCTTGGACGGCCGGCAAACCCCTCAAAGCCTACAAACCCCACCAGTCGGCCCTGGTCTACGTGCCCCGAAAGCAGGCCGCTGCCGTTTTCACTTGCTCGCGCTTGGACGGTCGGTAAACCCTCCAAAGCCTACAAACCCCACCAACCCGCACAGCCCGTGGGTCTGCGAGTTGCCCCGCTGCTTTTTCACTGGCTCGCGTTTCGTCGGAAAAAAACCCTTCAAAACCCACCAAACCCTACCAAGTGCCTCCAGTCGGATGGCACACTGATACTGTGTTTAATTACAGTTTTCTGGGGATAGCCAGGGAGCTGCACGGTATCCATGCCCAAAAGAATCCTCGAAAAAACCTCTCTGGAAGTCTGCCGCCTGCGCAGTGACGGCTCTTACGCCGTGGGTGGCGTGTCGGGCCTGTATCTCAAGATCGAAGGCGGTTCGCGCTCCTGGGTGTTCCGTTATGTGCACGATGGCCACCGCCGCCGCATGGGCCTGGGCAGCTATCCGCTGGTCGGCCTGGCTGAAGCGCGCGAGGCCGCCCGCAATGCCCTCAAACTGCGCCTGGGCGGTGTTGACCCGCTGCAGGCTCGGCAGGCCCAACGCGAAGCGGCCCGGCTGGCCATCGCGCGACAGGTGCGCTTTGATGACGCGGCCGAAGCGTTCATTGCCGAACACGAAGGCACATGGCGCAGCCTCAAGCATGCGAAGCAATGGCGCAGCACCCTGGCCACCTATGCATTCCCCCATATCGGGCACCTGCAGGTGGCAGACATCGGGCAGGCCCACGTGCTGCAGGTGCTGGCACCTATCTGGAAGACCAAGACAGAAACCGCCTCGCGGCTGCGCGGCCGCATCGAGCAGGTGTTGGACTGGGCCACGGCCCATGGCCACCGCACCGGCCCCAACCCTGCCCGCTGGCGCAGCCAGCTCGAACACATCCTGGCGGACCCGAACAAGCTGGCGCCGGTCAAACACCACGCGGCCGTGCCCGTGGCCATACTGCCCGACACCTACCAGCGACTGCTGGCCATGGACGGGCAAAGCGCCCGTGCGCTGCGCTTTCTCATCCTCACGGCCGCACGCTCGGGCGAGGTGCGGGGCATGGTGTGGAGCGAGGTCGATCTGGAGGCCGGTCTGTGGACGGTGCCCGCCGAACGAATGAAGTCCAACAGGGAACACCGCGTTCCCCTGTCGCGCCAAGCGCTGGAACTGCTCAGGGCGCAGCCGCGCATCCCATCGGTCGAGCATGTGTTCCCGTCCAACCGAAAAGGCCCGCTGTCCGATATGGCCCTGACGGCCGTGATGCGGCGGCATGAACTGGGCGCAGTCCCACACGGCTTTCGGTCAACGTTCAGGGACTGGGCCGGGGAGATGACGCACCACGCGCGCGATGCCGTGGAGCTGTGTCTGGCCCACGCGATCGACACCCGGACCGAAGCCGCCTACAGGCGCGGGGACATGCTGGAAAAACGCGCGGCCATCATGCAAGAGTGGGCCGACTTTGCATCGGCAGAGACAACGGAGATGGCGCGATGAAGATGAACTGCCCCCACTGCAAGTGCATTGCGCGCCTGCATTCGCTCCACGCGGCCGGCCTCTTGTTCAGGGAGCATGTCTACTGCTGCTCGAACCCGTTCTGCGGGCACAACTTCATACTCCGCAGCGAGGTCGGACACACCCTCACGCCTTCAAAAATACCGGACCCGAACGTGCACATTCCCATATCGGCGCGCGCACGCAAGCGCCGGGAGAACAAAGAAAAGCGTGAAGCTGCCGCAGCAGCTTGACTAACCTTTAGGCATCAAGGAGCCTGTTGAAGTCAACTTCATATCCAGCAGCCCTCATTTCCTTCGCTATCTCGAATTGCCAATTCGTGTCGTCAACGTAAACCACTCCACTTATGTCACTAGGAAGTTCTATTTTTCCGCTTACCAGCGGGACAACGTGAGCTCGTGAAAGCTTCGCCATTAGGTATCCGTGCTCAAAGATCACGTTCTGCCGGGCTCTAGGGAGAAGTTCCCCCTTTGCGGCCGCACTGGTGGTGTTACCTTGATCATCCGGTGAGTAAAGAACGATCGCGAAGTCAACGTCCGTATGAGCTTCGATCTTCTCAATGATTGTCATCCCCCGACTCGCCTGTTCGTGAAGAATGACAGCGTCGTAACCCAGCTTCTCTATGAAGCGAGCCGTCTTGGTCTTCAGCAAGTCGTCATGGCCGTGGACCACGAAGATTCTCTTGGCCTTTTTCTCGCTTTTTGCCTTCGCCCGCTCATCCGCCTTGATTGGAACAAACTGCTCCTCGAACTCTCCGTTTTGAATGTCGAGTATTAAGGAGTCTATGAAGGCGGCGCAGGGCTCTCCATCCTCACGCATGAAGACATCCAGATCGCTCTCGCTTCTACCTCGATAAAAGACACTCTTGCGAAGATTGGCAGCAAGACGCGATGAAGTTCCGGGAAGACTCGCGTCTAGGAACTTCTCAAATTGCCGTTTCCATGCGGCAAACCGCTCGCTACCGAAATCGCTACCTCGGTGCTCGTAGGCCGGTGCCACATCTTGTTCCAAGCGGCTACGGAAGCTATCTAGTTGCGCGATGACATCTTTCTTATTCATCTGTTTTCTCAAGACGATTGAGTTGATAAAAATCCGATCAATCCCAAAAAACCTTCGGGATTCACTGGCCCGCGCTGAATATGCAGCACTTTGATCGCTCTCGGAAGCGGCTTGCAGGCCAGAGCAAAGATAGAAATTAGAAAATCGACGGCATCAGTAGAAGCCGCGAAGAAAGAGACGCAGATCTACCACGTCCACGCAATCGATCGGTTATGGAATAGCTCACACATAACCGCAATCGTGTCGATGAATCATGCACATACCAATGTTCAATGCATGTATCGACAAACGATTTAGATCGTTGCTCTTCGGACCAAGCCATATCTCTGGAATAACTACTGCAAGGGCGGAAGCCCTTTCATCATCCGGCCAGATTTTTGCATCTACATAAGGAATGATCAGGTCTCGCGCCGAGCGCATCTTCACTTCACCCATCTTTCTACACCAGACTGCCCGAAGCTCAAGTTCTTCCGCGAAAGCGGGGTTCTTTAGTGCGATCAGATCCTCAACAACACTGTAGAAACTGGAGCACTGAGCCTCCACCCAACCCATAAAGTCGTTCTCTGCGCGATGAAGCTGTGACGCGTCATATACCGCTCGGATAAAGCCATCGTGCTTGACCACCAGTTCGGCTGCGTACTTGTCATGGTCTTCATATTTACATTCGACAAGCGAGAGGCCGGCGTACTCAAGGAAAGCACGGTTTAGCCCGAGTGCGATCCCTGCGCCATCCGAAGCGTAGGCTCGCCATTGACTGAGAATTTTCGGGGATCGAGAGAGACTGAAAACGCAATGATGGTTCTGGATGTCGTGCCACTGAAAGGCACGTCTGAACGAGGCCTGCTGCTCCTTCGGAATTTTTGAGAGGAAGCTATCCAAGCCTTGACGCAGTTCTAACCGGTCATTGAGAAAGCGATAGTCCGTGAGCCAAACTGTGCGAGACGAGATTATCGCCAAGGCACCAGCCACTGATGTGTAGTGATAGTAGCAGTCGGACTTGTACGTCATAAATAGCAGAGACAAAACATCGGAACGAATTCGCTTGGTCCATGACCTTGGAAATGACCGCTCCTGGCGGCGATGGCAGCCATGTTATCAACAGCCCAGCCACTCAACCCCAGGCCAATTTCCCCAATAGAAAAGCGCGAAGCAGCCACCGCCACTTCGCGCTTTTTCTCGCCTGACCCTGCGCCCTACAGCGCCACTTCCCCACCGCGCTGCACCTTGTGAATCTGCGCAGGCGTCAACACATCCTGCGCCGTCAGCGCCCCCAGGTCGAACACCCCCAGCACCTCCACCTGCGGCCGCGCGCCGTACTCCGGCAGCCCTTCGGCCATAGCTCTCAAGCCATCGAGAATGAACGCCCACCGCGCCGCCACCATCTCCTCGCGCATAGCAGCAGAGCTGGCCGGGCGCCCCAGTGAATCCTCATGCGCGCTGGTGCTGCAGGGCGCATGCGCCGCCAGCGCCATGGCCCTGGCCACAGCCTCCCCGGCGTCCTGCAGCACCTTGTAGCCCTCGGCCCTCGCGTGCGCCGTGTAGGCCCGCTCATACGCTGCCGCATACGTGTGCGCCTGCCTGCTGGCCTCGGCCGCGAGTGCCTGCAGTTCCTTGGCTCCCTTGGCATGCGCCACCCGCATCACCTCGGCCATCGCCTGCGCATCGTTCTTGCGGTTGAGCGCACTGCGCGTGGCTGCATCGCTGCTCTCAAACCCACCGCTGGCGAACGCAGCATGGAACGCATCCGAAGCCGCATCTGCTTCCGCTTCTGCCGCCTTGATCTTGCGCCCCAGCAGCTCCTGCGCTGCCTTGGCCTGGCCAAACCTCGGGCCTGCATCGTTGTCGTAGGCCGTGCGTGCGCGGGCCAGCTCGGCCAGGGCTTCGTGCAGCGCAGCCTGGGCGCTGCGGGCGTGTTGTTGAACATCGAATTTCATGAATCACTCCTTGTGGACTGGGGTTAAAAAAACACGCGGGAAGAAAGGGTTGAAGGCGGCGCGGCCGCAGGCTGTGGCGGTTCCTCGGGTGCAAGCCACTGCCCTGCCCCGCAGCCCTCCAGATGCCTGCGCACCACCTGCTGCGCGGCCGGGGTGAGCTTCGGAATCAGGGCGCGCACGGCCTCACGCAATTGCTGCAGCTCGCCCTGCTCCGACTGCATCGCATCGATACGCGCCTGCAGCGCTGCGGCCGTGCGCGTGGCCTTGTCGAGCTGGGCCGCGAGGCGCTGCACGTGGGCCACGCTCTCGCGCTCCTGTGCTGTGGCTGGCACTACCGCGCGCAGCGCCTGCAGCTCGCGCTGGCGCTTGAGCCGGTGCTTGCGCTGCCGCTCAGCATCGGTCATGGCCGTGGGCTTGTCGGTGTGCATGGCCATGCTCAGTACGGCAGCGCGCAGAACCGGTGGCAGCGCTGCAGCACGTCCTTGTGCGGCGTGTACCACTCGGGCACACCGGGCAAACGCCCCTGCGCAGCCATGGCGCAATTGCCTTTGCGTTGCAGGTGGTAGCAGTCGCGGCAGCGGTGGCGGTCGTCTTCCAGCACATCCACGGCCGGGGCCGTCAGCAACGCCAGCAGGCCGGGCTTGTGTTCTCTGATGGCTTCGCTGGTGGCTTCATCGAGCCACACGGCGGGCCACACCTGCAGCGCGCCCTCGGCCGTGGCCGACAGGTGCAGGCCCTTGTGGCGCAGGCGTTCCAGCAATCGGGCAGCGGTTTGGTTGTCGCTCATGCCGCCCCCTCAGAACGTGGCCACATCGTCGGCCGCAGGCATGCCCATAGCGTCGGCCGCAGCCATCGGCCGCAACGCCGCCGATTGGTGCACCGCCCAATGCAGCAACCCCGCCCGGTGCCCGATGCGCACGAACCTTTTGCCGTCCACAATGCGCCCCTGCATGCGCTCGATCCAGCGGCCCAGCATGCGCGAATTGATCTTGCCCGCCTGCCCCGCAATGTCATCCATGGCCATGGCCAGGAGCGCATCGGTATCGCTGCGCCGGATGGCGCCGCCCACGGTGGTCTGGTCCGGCCCGAAGGCTGCAAACCATGCCTCCACCAGCGCGCGCAGCTTGGTGGTTTCCGGGTCTTGCTCAAAGGCACGCGCGGCCGCTTCCATGGGGTCTGCCAGCGTGGGCAGGCCCTGTGCTTCGGGTGTCCCTGCCAGCGTGGCCACGTGCTGCGCCAGCCAGCAGATGGGCTGGCGCACCAGATCATCCCAATGCTCAAAGCTGGCCGTGCGGCCCTTGGCCATCTTTGGCCGCCCTGCGGTGATGTAGGCCCGCACGATGGTCAGAGCCGCCACCACGTAGGCGAGGCGGTCCGTCTGCACCATCTGCGCGGGATCAAACGAGAAGTCCCGCGTATAGGGTGTCTCGCTCTGCGCATCGATGCGCGCCGTCAGCACCCTTCGGCAGGTGTCCGACGTCATGCGCAGGTTGTTGCCCGTGGCGATGAACAAAGCCCGGTTGGGCAAGGTGACGGTTTCGCTGCTGCCCAGCACCCGGTCGGCAAACGTGGGGGCCGTCAGGAAGGCATCCAGCGAGGCTGAGCCCAGCGGCTCGCGCACGTTGTCCCAGAGGACGACGCGCTGGCCTTCGCGCAGCACCGCAAACAGGCGCTTGCGCGTTTCTTCGTCGGTGTCGGCCGGGGGCAATATCGAAGGCTCGGACCCCATGGCCAGGATGCCGATGCAGCGGGCCAGCAACGTCTTGCCGCTGCCTGCGGCCGGGGCGTCAAACCCAACACCGGGTGCGGTGGGCAGGCTTGCCCGCAGCGCGGCCGACAGCAGGCCATGCAGGGCCACGCCGTTAGCTACGGCATCCACCAAGGGGAACAGGGCCAGCGGCGCCCACAAGAATTTGAGCGCAGCCAGGGCGTCCTGAACAGTCGGGCGCACTGGCACGCGCGGCGGGTTCGGGTGTTCGCTGTAGAACAGCAGGCCCGATGCCTCATCGTGGCCGGGGCGGTCCAGGATGCTGCCGTCGATGCGCAGCGTCGGGGCAGTGACCACCGCCACCAGCTTCTTGAACCCGCGTTCGCCATGCTTGGCAAGGATGGCGCGGGCTACGCTCAAGGGGGCATCTTCCGGGCCTTCTTCGGGCGCTTCCTCGCCATCGGCTTTTCTGCGGTGGCGCATCGAGTAGAACTCGCACACGCGCCCCATGTGGTCGGTCAGCCAGTCGGGCGTGACCGGGCGCGCCTTGCCGTCGCTCACATAGGCCACGGCGCCCTCGCCATAGTCGAACAGCTCCCCGCGTTCCTGCAGCACGGCTAGGACGGCATCGGTCGTGGCCACGCGCATGCCCCGGCCCACCTGAATGCGGGCGCTCTGGCGCAGCAGCTCAAAGCGCATGCCGCCGTGGCGGTGGGTGAACAGGTACGGGCGCTGGCCGCTTTTGAGATTCACAACGGCCACGCGGGTATCGGTGTCCGGGTCCAGCGGGTCGGCAAACTGGGCGTTGTGCCAGCGCTCGGGGCGGTCGAGGATTTCTCCAACAGATACCGGCTTGCCCTGCTCGGCCATCAGCACGAAGTCGCCCATCAGAACGCGCTGGGCGCTGGCGCGCTGCAGCACGTCGCGGGCCTTGTCCACGGGGATGCCCCGGCGCTTGGCCAGGGCCGGGGCGTTGGTGGCCACCCAGCGCTCGCGCTGGGCTGCGCACTGGCCTGCGAGCTGCTGCCGGGCTGCCTTTTTGAGCGCCTGGGCTTGCTTGTGCGTGTCGGCATCGTGCGGGATCAGCGCGAGGTCGAACAGCGCGAGCGGGTCGCCAAAGATGCGCGGGGCGGCGTGCGGCCGCTGCAGGCTCTTGCCCAGCAGCGGTGGCGCGCAGAAGTCCAGCCGCTCGGGCTGCCACACGCTGGCATCGATCAGGGTGCGCTCCAGTGCCTGCCCTGCGCGGCCTACGTCGAACCAGCCGTGGCCAGCGGCCCAGAGCAATTGCACCAGCGCCCTCCCCGCTTCTGGAATGCGCGAGGCATCGCGCACCGGGATATACAAACGATGCCGGGTCAGCGCCGACAGCTCGCGGCCGTCAGCGGTGCACACTCCGGCGGAACAGCTCGGGCGCCACAGCATGGGCGCATCGGCCAGGGCCGGGCAGGCTTCTATCAAGCGCTGGCGGAACACATCCGCAGACAGCTCGCCATCGGGCGCGCCGTCATGGTCCAGCATCATCACGCCAGGGCCCACGGGGTAGGCAAAGTGCCTGCGGGTACGGGAGATGGCGCCCGGTGTCTCGGCCACTTCGCGCTCAGGGACGATGGGCACAGGATTGCCTACGCTGCCATCGCACACGCCCCAGCTTGTGGCCTGCGCGGGGTCGAGGGCTTCCAGCACATCGGCCAGCTCCTGCAGGCTGTGCACCACAGAGCGCACCGCGCTGCCGCGCATCATGTTGGCGGCGCTTTCCTTGTGCAGCGTGCCATCGGGGGCCAGGGTCAGAACCTTGGTCAGGCGGTCGGGAACCGTGGCGGTGAAGACGGTGAATTGCAGGGCAGCCACGGGCGCTGCGGCAATCGCAGCGGGGGTGGCTGGTCGGGTGTTTATCGCCGCGCCCGTGCTTGGTGCGCTGGCCTTCTTTGTAGCCATGGTGGGATCGTTTTCTAAAGCCGGGTGGCGGTGAATCGGGGGGTGTGGTGGCTGCCGTGGGCGTCTGCCAGATCAGCCACCATCGGGAAGACCTGCAGGCCGCAGGCGCTGGCCTTGCGCGCCAGTTCGGCCGCGCTGCGCCATTGGCCGGGGTCGCGGGTGTCCACGAACACATGCAGGCTGCGCAGGCCACGGGGCCAGCGGGCATGCGCCAGCAGCGCTGCGTCGGGCACAGCCCACACCGGCATGCGTGCTGCCTGGGCGATGCGCAGCGCGGTGGCGATGCCCACGGCCATGCCCATCACGCGGCGGGCGCTGTCTGCAGGGGCCAGCCGCGCGCAGGCGCCCAGCGCGGGGCCTGCCTTGCCGGTCAGCTTGACGGGCGCAGGCACCGGGGCCAGCGAGCCATCGGCCGCAAGGTAGATGCGCTGCAGCGCGACCGCGTGGGGCACAGGCGCGCCTTGCAGGCCGCGCGGGTAGGTGTCCACCTCGAACAAGGCCAGCAGCGCGGGGAACTGGCCCAGGCACACCGGCGTGCGGTCTGCCTGCATGTGCCAGTAGTCGAGCGCGGGATGCAAGCGCAAGGCGGGTGGGTACGCGCTGCCCGGCGCTGCGCTCGCCACACCGCTGCGCGCGAGGTAGCGGCCGGCCGCGTCGCCCTCCGACACCGGCCGCGCTTCGGCCCACAGGCTGGCGATGCGCGCACGGTTCACTTCGTAGGCATGCCTTGCGCCTGCTGCGCTCATGCTGGAGGGCCTTCCTGCACCAGCACGGCATGCAGCGCATCGAGCATGTCGTCCATGGCGGCGGTACGTTCGGCCATGGCGTCGGCCAGCAGGCGCAGCGCGGCTGCAAGGTTCTCGCCCGTGAGGGTGTCGGCCGCGCAGGGCGCCATGTCGGCCACGGCTTCGAACGCGAGCTGGGCTTGGCGCATGTGGGTGTGCTGGTCGGTGGCGTCCATGGCCAGATGCCTTGCGCGGTCATCTGTGTGGCGCACGCCGGTGGCCGTGCGCAGTGCGTCGATCCGCGCGCCGATGGCGTCCAGGCGCTGCTCGATGGCGTCGCTGTGCAGGTGCAGCAGCTCGCCCAGGCCGTCCATGTTGACGGTGGCGTGTGGGTTGGTGGCGCCCGCGGCCAACGCTGCAACGGCGTGGCAGGCGCGCAGCACGGTGCGCAGGGATTCCGTGAAGTCCTGGGCTTCGAGCACCAGTTGCGGCAAGGTGGGCAGGCCCTGCGGCTTCGGTGCCTCTTTGACCAAGCAAGGCTTGGCGGTGTTGGGGCACACGGTGCAGGCGCTGCGGCGCACCAGATAGCCGTGCACCACATGCTGGTCGAACACGTCTGCCGCCTCGGGCAACGGGAAGTTGTCGCGGCAGTTTTGGCAAGGCTTCGCCTGCACTGCCTCGCGGGCAGCGTTGTGGGTGGTCGTGTGCATGGTTACCCCTCCAGGCTCAAGGCCATGTCCAGGCCGCGCAGTGCGGCCAGGGCCTGCATCACCTTGCGGCGTGCGCGGGCGGCGTCCACGTGCGGCTGGCGCAGGTGGTGCAGCGCAGTGCCCAGCGCGTTGTGCGCGGTGGCGTGCAGCTGGATGGGGTCGGGGGTGCCCGTGGTGGGCGAGGTGGTGCGCGCGCCAAGTGCGCGTGCGGGGATGCGGTCAGCCATGGTGGCCTCCAAGCGGTTCGATTTACTAAAACCGACGCCATGGCTTCCAAACAATGGCGGCGGCTCGAACGGGTTGGAAGACCGGGAACCGCTTGCGCGAACCGGCGAGCCTTGCGACTCCCCATTCGAGCCACCATAAACTGGGGGCGCGAACAAACAAGCCGCAGGTGCTCTGCGGTAGAGACTGCGGCTTGCGTCGCAGCGGTTCAACGGGCTTCCAAACCCGATCACGCCTTTTTTTGACGTGACGCGGCAGTGTAGCGTGCGGGCAGTGCGCGGGGCAAGTGGGTGCATCGTGAATTTCCTCACGCTGCAGCGCTTGTTGCG
>NZ_JAJTBB010000016.1 GCF_021287135.1 Acidovorax sp. | reverse complement strand
TGCCGGGAAGCCGGGCCGCCGCTGCATCAGTGGCCAGGGGCGCCAGCCGCCCCTGCCGCGAGCCGGGACGCCGTCTGCGCCCAATAGCCCAGGTTGTCGTGGTCGGTGAGGTCCACCTTCAGCGGCGTGACGGACACATGGCCCAGCGCGGTCGCATGGAAGTCGGTGCCCTCGGCGTCGTCCTTGGCGGGACCGGCGCCGCCGATCCAGTACATGGCCTCGCCGCGCGGGCTTTCCTGCACGATGACCCGCTCGGCCGCGTGGCGCCGCCCCAGGCGGCACAGCCGGATCGGCTGCAGCGCGTGCAGCGGCATGTTGGGAATGTTCACGTTCAGCAGCCAGGGCGCCCCGCCCACCAGGTCCTGGGCGCGCATCTGGGCCACGATCTCGCGCGCCTTGGCGGCTGCCGCCTCGATCTCGCCCCAGCCCTTGTCCACCTGCGAGAAGGCGATGGCCGGAATGCCGAACAGATACCCCTCCATGGCCGCCCCCACGGTGCCGGAGTAGATGGTGTCGTCGCCCATGTTGGCGCCGTTGTTGATGCCCGAGACCACCAGGTCGGGCCGGTAGCCCAGCAACCCGGTCAGCGCGATGTGCACGCAGTCGGCCGGTGTGCCGTTCACATAGCGGAACCCGTTGGCCGCCTGGTGGACGTACAGCGGCGAATGCAGGGTCAGCGCGTTGGACTTGGCGCTGTTGTTGTGCTCCGGGGCGACCACTTCCACCTCGACCCCGTCCAGGGTCTTGAGGGCGTCGTGCAGCGCCACAATGCCCGGCGCCTGGTAGCCATCGTCGTTCGAGATCAGAATTTTCATGGGTTGCGGTAGGGGTTGCAACGGATTGTAGGGGGGTGCCGCCGCGCCGTGCCACGGCAGCGCGGCCCGTCGCTCGTGGGACATCGCGGGGCCGCCCGCGCCGCCTATCATGCGGCCCACTTTGACAGGAGACTCCCCCATGCACGCTTGGCTTTGCACCAACCCCACCGGCGTTGACGCCCTGAGCTGGACCGAACTGCCCACCCCGTCGCCCAAGGCGGGCGAGGTGCTCATCGAGATCAAGGCCGCCAGCCTGAACTTCCCGGACCTGCTGATCGTGCAGAACAAGTACCAGGTGAAGCCGCCGCTGCCGTTCGTGCCGGGCTCGGAATACGCCGGCGTGGTCGCCGCCGTGGGCGAGGGCGTGAGCCACCTGAAGGTGGGCCAGAACGTGGCCTGCCTCTCGGGCACGGGCGGGTTTGGCACACACACGGTGGCCCCCGCCGCGCTGTGCATGCCGCTGCCCGACGGCTTTTCGCACGTGGACGCTGCCGCGTTCATCATGATCTACGCCACATCCCACCACGCGCTGGTGGACCGCGCGCAGCTCAAGGCCGGCGAGACCGTGCTGGTGCTGGGCGCGGCGGGCGGCGTGGGCACGGCCGCCATCCAGATCGCCAAGGCCATGGGCGCGCGCGTGATCGCCGCCGCCTCCACCGACGAAAAGTGCGCGCTGTGCACCTCCATCGGTGCGGACGCCACCATCAACTACAGCCGGGACAACCTGCGCGACGCGCTGAAGGCGCTGACCGACGGCAAGGGCCCGGACGTGATCTACGACCCCGTAGGCGGCGATTTCGCCGAACCGGCGTTCCGCTCCATCGCCTGGCGCGGCCGCTACCTGGTGGTGGGCTTTGCCTCGGGGCCCATTCCCGCGCTGCCGCTGAACCTGCCCTTGCTCAAGGGGGCCTCCATCGTCGGCGTGTTCTGGGGCGAGTTCGCCAAGCGCGAGCCCAAGGCCAACGCCGCCATGATGGGCGAGCTGGCCCAGTGGTACGCGCAGGGCAAGGTCAAGCCCGTGATCGACCGCACCATGCCCATGGCCGAGCTGCCCGCCGCCTACGCCCACATGGGCTCGCGCGGCGTGATGGGCAAGCTGGTGATGGTGAACTGACGTCCCGGTGCCCCCCGCCGCGCGCGCCTGCGCCGCCAGCGGCGCCGCCGGGCGGAAAGGGCCCGGCCGGGAGCGCAGGCGGCGGCCCGCTGTGTCACACTCGCGCCTCCTGCGTTCCTCCGACATTGGTGTCCGCACATGGCCGACCGACCACCTTCCGAAATAGCACGAGAAACCCTCAAGCAGCTGGCCGCCCGCCGCCTCCCGCCCACCCCCGACAACTACCTGTCGCTCTACGACGAAATCGCAGGAACCCGCAGCCCCCAACCCTTTCCCGAAGGCCCCCTGCACCACATCCTGCGGGTGCTGCCGGGGCAAACGCCGGCACAGAAGCGGCTGCTGGGCCAGTTTGAGCGGGCCGTCAACAACAAGGACTGGACCTCGCTGCAAAGCGTGCTGGTGGGCTACGCCAACCTCGGCTTGAGCCCTGCAGCCGCGGTGGCCCCGGCCGCGGAAGCCGCTGCGCCTGCGGCCGGCGCCCCCGTCGTGCTGCCGGACGAATTCGCGCAGATGCTGGCGCGCCTCATCGACAACCTCCTGCCCGCGCTGGGGGAAGACGACGCCCGCGTCATCGACATGGCGCAGCAGCTCATCGGCTTTCTCAAGGAGCCCGCGCCGCCCCTATCCACCGTGCAGCTCATGCTGGGCAACTTCGCCTACCGCGTCTCGTTTGCCACGGAGGACCAGGCCGCCATCCGCGCCACCTTGCTGGAGCTGCTGCACATGGTGTTCGAGAACATCGCCGTGCTCAACGTGGACGACCGCTGGCTGCACGGCCAGGCCGAGGCGCTGATGTCGGCGTCCACGCCGCCCCTGACCCTGCGGCGGCTGGACGACGTGCAGCGGCGGCTCAAGGACGTGATCTTCAAGCAGAGCGAAGCCAAGGCCCGCACCGTCGAGGCGCAGGAGCAGATGAAGGACATGCTGGCCACCTTCATCGAGCGGCTGGCCAAGATCACGGCGTCCAGCACCACCTACCAGGGCACCATGGCGCGCTGCGCCGACCTGATCGGCAAGGCCCAAACGCTGGAAGAAATCGCCCCCGTGCTGCAGGAAGTGATGAGCACCACCCGCGCCATGGCCCTGGACAGCCGCGTGGCCCATGACGAATTGCAGGACCTGCGCGCGCGCACCGAGGCCAAGCACGCCGAGATCGCCAAGCTGCAGGAGGAGCTGGACCGTGCCAGCGCCCAGGCGCGGCACGACCCGCTGACCGGCTCGCTCAACCGCAAGGGCCTGGACGAGGCCATCGAGCGGGAAATCGCCCGCTCGCGCCGCCTGGGCTCGCCGCTGTGCCTGGCGCTGCTGGACGTGGACAACTTCAAGACCATCAACGACCGGCTGGGCCATGCCGGCGGCGACGCCGCGCTGGTGCACCTGGCGCAGGTCACCCGCGAAGTCATGCGGCCGCAAGACCTGCTGGCCCGCTACGGCGGCGAGGAGTTCGTGCTCCTGCTGCCCGACACGGCGGTGGAAAGCGGCGTGGCCGCCATGACGCGCCTGCAGCGCGAGCTGACCACGCGCTTTTTCCTGCAGGGCACGGAGAAGGTGCTCATCACCTTCAGCGCCGGCGTGGCGCAGATGCACGACAGCGAGAGCAGCGTCGACACGCTGCGCCGTGCCGACCAGGCCATGTACCTGGCCAAGCGCTCGGGCAAGAACCGGGTGATGGCGGCTTGATGCCTCCCCCCTGTGTCGCCTTCTGCGCCTTCCCCCTAGGGGGACGCCACCCTTGGCCTGGCGGAGCCAGTTTCACGGTGGCACGGGCCTTCGGGCGCGCCGGTATCGGCGGGTGGTGAGTGGAATGCGGGAGGTGGACGGGATGCCCAAGATTCATCGATGCCGGCAGCGTTGCACGTGATGCCGCTGGCACCTCAACACACCCCCAGGCCAATGGACCGCCGCGCCTTCTTGCAATACGCCGCCTGTGCGGCTGCGGCCACCGCCCTCCCGCGCTGGGCCTGGAGCCAATCGCCCGCGCTGCAGGGCGACCCTTTCGCGCTGGGCGTGGCCAGCGGCGACCCGGCACCCGATGGGGTGGTGCTGTGGACGCGGCTGGTGCTGGCCGACCCGGCGCAGATGCAGGCGGCCCACACTGTGCGGTGGGAAGTGGCCCACGATGCACGCTTTGCGCAAATCGTTCAAAAAGGCGAGGCCCCTGCCCTGCCGCTGCTGGGCCACAGCGTGCACGTGGAGCTGCGGGGCCTGGCGCCCGGCCGCTGGTACCACTACCGCTTCATGCTGGGCGATGCCGTGAGCACGGTCGGCCGCACGCGCACCGCGCCGGCGGCTGCGGAACTGCCCGGCGCCCTGCGCGTGGTGTTTGCGTCCTGCCAGCGCTGGGAGCACGGCCACTACGCCGCCTGGCACCACGCGGTGGCCGACGCGCCCGACCTGGTGCTCTTCCTGGGCGACTACATCTACGAATACGCCACGCCCAAGAACACGGCGGATCTGGCCCGCACCCACAGCCTGCGCCTGGCCACCACGCTGGCCGACTACCGCGACCGCTACGCGCTGCACAAGAGCGACCCCGCCCTGCAGGCCGCCCACGCCGCCTGCCCCTGGGCCGTGACCTGGGACGACCACGAGGTGCAAAACGACTATGCAGCCGGCGCAGGCCGCGGCGATGCCGACAGCTTTCTGGCGCTGCGCGCCGCCGCGTGGCAGGCCTTTTACGAGAACATGCCCCTGCGCGCCACCAGCCTGGGCACACCCGCCAGCGCACCGCGCTGGGACGCCTTGCAGCTCTACCGCCGCCTGCGCTGGGGCCGGCTGGCCCACATCCACCTGCTGGACAGCCGGCAGTACCGCAGCTGGCAGGCCTGCCGCACACCCCAGTCCATGAGCGCCGGCGCGGTGCGGCCCGCCGACTGCGCCGAGCTGGCCAGCCCTGACCGCACGCTGCTGGGCACGGCGCAAGAGCAATGGCTGCACGCCGGCCTGGCCGCCGATGCCCGGGGCCATGACGGTGGCGCCGCGCGCTGGAGCGTGCTGGCGCAGCAGACCCTGTTCTCGCAACGCCACTACCCCTCGGGCGTCACCTCCACCGACAGCTGGGACGGCTATCCCGCCGCCCGCCAGCGGCTGCTGCAGGCGGTGTCCGGCCACGCGCCGCGCAACACCGTGCTGCTGGGCGGCGACATCCACCAGAACTATGTGTGCCGCGTCCACGCCGACCCCGGGCGGTCCGAATCGCCCGTGGTGGCCAGCGAGTTCTGCGGCACCTCCATCAGCTCGCGCTCGAGCACCACGCAGGACAAGGTGGACGCCGTCGCGCGCCACAACCCCCACGTCCTGCTGGCCCGCTGCGACCTGCGCGGCTACGGCCTGGCCGAGATCACGCCCACGCGCTGGACCACCACCTTGCGCGTGGTGGACGACCCGCTGCGCGCAGACAGCGGCGCCCGCACGCTCGCCCGCTTTGTGGTGGAAGACGGCCGGCCCGGGCCCCAGACCGCCTGACCGCCCGACCAGCCAATCCTTCGCTATCTTTTTGATAGCTGCTTGCGCTTTCTGCATAAGCGCTAGAGCCCAAAAACGCCTCAAATCACCCCGGCCAGCTGTTGCCTGATGTAACGCCCCGGCGCTGCCGCACGCCAGCCGCGTACCATGGCCGCTTCTTGCCACACAGGAGAAGACGGCCATGAACACGCACTCCCGCCACCCCGCCCCCTCGCGCCGTGCCGGCGCCTTGAACCTGAGCCTCGGCCTGCTGGCTGCCGCCGCCCTGCTGGCCGGCTGCGCCAGCGCCCCCTCTTCGCAGTTCAGCTACACCGTGCCGGTGCAGCCCGAGGGTTCCTCCGGCTACACCGAAAAGCCCGGCCGGGCCACCGAGAAATTCGCCGTGGCGGCCGCCAACCCACTGGCCACCGATGCCGGCTACCAGATCCTGAAGGCCGGCGGCTCAGCCATCGATGCGGCCATTGCCGTGCAGATGGTGCTGACCCTGGTGGAGCCGCAGTCCAGCGGCATCGGTGGCGGCGCCTTCCTGCTGCACTACGACGGCAAGGCCGTGGAGGCCTACGACGGGCGCGAGACTGCCCCGGCCGCGGCCGACGAAAAGCTCTTCCTGGGTGCCGATGGCAAGCCCCTGCCCTTCTACGACGGCGTGGTGGGCGGCCGCTCGGTGGGCGTGCCCGGCACCGTGCGCATGCTGGAGATGGCGCACAAACAGCACGGCAAGCTGCCCTGGGCCACGCTGTTCCAGCCCGCCATCACGCTGGCCGAAGGCGGCTTCAAGGTCAGCGCGCGGCTGAACACCCTGGTCAAGGCCGACGCCCACCTCAAGAAAGACCCCGTGGCCGCCGCCTACTTCTACAAGGCCGATGGCGACGCGCGCGACGTGGGCGTCAACCTGCGCAACCCCGAGCTGGCCGCCGTGCTGCGCCGCATCGCCGCCGAAGGCAGCAAGGCCCTGCACGAAGGCGCCATTGCCCAGGCCATCGTGGACAAGGTGCAAAAGCACCCCACCAACCCCGGCAAGCTCAGCCTGGCCGACCTGGCCGGCTACCAGCCCAAGAAGCGCGACGCGCTGTGCCACGACTACCAGGTGCAAAGCAAGGACTACCGCGTGTGCGGCTTCCCGCCGCCCAGCTCGGGCGCCATTGCCATCGGGCAGATCCTGGGCATCCTGAAGAACACCGATGCCGCCGCCAAGCCGCTGCAGGACGGCCTGCCCAGCGCGGACTGGCTGCACCTGTACACCGAAGCCTCGCGCCTGGCCTTCGCCGACCGCGCCCAGTACGTGGCCGACCCCGACTTCGTGCGGCCCCCGGCCGGCAGCTGGACCAGCCTGCTCGCCCCGGCCTACCTGGCCGAGCGCGCCAAGCTCATCGGCCCGCAGAGCATGAAGGTCGCCCAGCCCGGCAACCCCGGCGCCGTGAAGACCAGCTACGCGCCCATGCCCGACCAGCCCGAGTACGGCACCAGCCACATCAGCATCGTCGACGCCCAGGGCAACGCCCTGGCCATGACCACCACCATCGAAGACCAGTTCGGCGCGCGGCAGATGGTGACCACGGATGCCGCACGCAACGGGGGCTTCCTGCTCAACAACGAGCTGACCGACTTCAGCTTTGCGCCCACGGACGCCCAAGGCCAGCCCATCGCCAACCGCGTGCAGCCCGGCAAGCGCCCCCGCTCGTCCATGTCGCCCACGCTGGTGTTTGACAAGGCCACCGGCGAGCTGCTGATGAGCGGCGGCAGCCCCGGCGGCGCGGTCATCATCCACTACACCGCCAAGACGCTCTACGGCGTGCTCAACTGGGGCCTCACGCCCCAGCAGGCTATCAACCTGCCCAACTTCGGCTCGCTGAACGGCCCCACCCTGCTGGAAGAAAAGCGCTTCCCCGCCGCCACGGTGGAAGCCCTGCGCAGCCGCGGCGCCGAGGTGCGCGAGATGAACATGACCAGCGGCCTGCAAGCCATCACCCGCGGCAATGCGCACGGCAAGAAGGTGTGGATGGGCGGGGCGGACCCGCGGCGCGAAGGCGTCGTGATGGGCGACTGAGACCAGGGCCGCGGCCCCATCCCACCCGATCCCAGAAACAGAACCCGCGCGGGGCCTCGCCCCCCCCCGCCGTGCAGGGCATCCGGACTCTGCACGGCCCAGGGCGGAAACACGCCAAAATCGCGTCCTCGGGCGATGGCCTTGCAGCGAAGGTGTGTCCGCGAACGTGCAGTGACGAACCGCAACCATGAACCCCGGCCCATTCCCAATTCGATTCCGTCCCGCTCTGCCGGGCGCTTTGCACAGCGCGATGTGGCGAACCTGCCTGGGCACGGCGCTGGCCTTGGCGTTGGCTGCAGGCACGGCGGCTGCGCAGGCCCCATCCCCGGCCCAATCGCCCTCCCAGTGGCCGCGCACCCCCGTGCTCCCGCTGCCTGCCGGAGTGGAACTTGGCATGGGGGCTGACGCGCTTCAGCACGCCGTGCCCGGCATGGCGCGCGTGCCGCGCCCGCAGCGCCTCGCCGGAGGGCTGGTGGGCCTGTGGCGGCTGGCACCGGTGGCCATCGCTGGGGTATCCGGCGCACAGACGTTCTTCTTCGGTGGGCGAGAGCTGCGCCGCGTGGAGTTCGTCGCCGATGCGAGCGACCTGGCAGATGGTGGTTCTGCGGCCTTCGGCGAACTGCTCGAGTTCGGCCGCCGCACCTACGGGCCCGAAACCGCCGCGAATGACCCCAGCGGCAGCTATGCCGCATGGACCAGCGGCGGCCTGGAGGTATACGCCCAGCGCGTGCCCGCACCGCACGCCACCGTGCGGTGGGTGGTCAAGCTAAGCGAGGGCAAGGACGCCAGCGAGCTTTGATGGCGGGCCGCCCTGCCGCGCCCCCCATGGCAAAGCCGTTCACGCTGAGCCGAAAGGGTCAGACACCGGCGGGAGGCTGGTAGACGACCTCAAAGCACTCGCAGGCAACCAGCATGTGCTCGGAGAACGGGCGGCCCGCCTGGGCGCACTCACGGATGAAATAGTCCCGATGGGCCTGCTGCCAGAACGCCAACGAGCCGTCGCCCTCACCCTCGATCGCGGCGAACTCGGCGGTGACTTCGCTCAACGGAACCATCTCAACCGCCAGGGTCTTGATGACGCACAGCGGCTCACCGGACCAATGGGTGACGATGCTGAGATCTCCCACGCGTGGAGCGGGCTTGCCTTCCGCCTCGAACGACCAGACCGAGCCGGTCGTCGCACGTTTGGTGCCCTGGAGAACCAAGGCCGCAAGTTCGCGGGCCAGTTCCTCGCTATCGCCAAAGTGGAACGCTTCGTAGAAGCGCTCTTCATCCGCTTGGCCCGTGGCGCTCGCGAACGCATTCCAGAAATCCCGAAGATGCTGAGGTATCGCCATGGCTTTTCGGCCGCCTACGCCCATGGCGACACGCCCTTGCAAACACTGCGGGGCCACTTGGACAGCGTCGGACATGCTGGGCAAGGGCTTCTCCTCAAAAGGGGTTTGCAGCCGGCGCTGGAATCTGGGCCGGCACACCGCCCCGAACACAAGTCTTCATGCGCCGAGGCCGCTCCAAAGTTCGCGGAGCCCCGGAGGCAGTGCTTCCAACGAACGATCAAATGCATCCGACGGGATCACCTGGCGCAATGCAAAGCCGACCGATTCAATCGCGGTGTCCGACGAAAAATTGTGGTCGCGCCGCAGCGAGCGGACCTCTTCAAGGATCTCCGCAGCGGTGCCCACCTCTGCAATGTGCTCACTGGGCCTCCAGCCCTCGAAGAAGAGCCCCCGCACCGCTGGCGGCAACTGATCCGCAAAGCGAAGCGCTTGCTCAAGAGAAAGCCGGCGGCGAAAAGCCTGCAACACCCCTACGACCATGTTCCAGGCCATATTCGTGGTCGCCAAGCCGGCATGATCTCGAGCCGCCACCATGAACTTCTCAAAGTCAATCGAGGCGCGTTGGTATTCAGGCGGCCAGGGCATGGGGAATCGACGCTGAAGATTGATTGAGGGTGAGACTGTACTGCGAAGCAGCTATCCGCCGACGAGCCCTCTCACCCCCACCGCGCCAGCACCTTCGGCACGCTAGCCACCAGCATCGCCACCCCGGACAACGTCAGCAGCCCCAGCACCACCTGTTTGAACCGCGCCTCGCTGATGCCCAAGTACAACCGCGCGCCGAGCAGCGAAGGCACCAGCATGGCCGGGATGACCAGTGCCAGCAAGGGCAGCGTGGCGCGGGTGATGAGGCCGGTGGCGGCGTAGGTGGCGAAGGTGACCAGCAGCATCGCCAGGTTGAAGTTCTGGATGATGGCGCGCTGCACGTCCTTGTCGAGCCCGCGCAGGGTGCACCACAGGGTGGGCAGCACGCCGGTGAAGCCGCCCAGCCCGCCCATCACGCCGCCCGAGAGGCCCACGGCCGCATCCGCCCAACGGCCGCCGGCGGTGATGCGGGGCAGCTGCCGCGCCAGCAGCATGGCGGGGCACCACAGCACCAGCAGCGTGCCGAGCACGAGCTTGAAGGCGTTCATGTCCAGCCGGGGCAGCAGGGCCACGCCCAGCGGGATGCCCGCGAGGCCGCCCAGCACGAAGGGCAGCAGGCGCGCCTTGTCAAAGCCGCGCCGCACCGTGGCGGCCGCCACGATCTGCCCGGAAAGCGCGCCGCACACGGCCAGCACGGCGGCCAGGCGAGGCTCCAGCGCCCAGGCCCAGAACGACATGGCCACCATGCTGAAGCCAAAACCCGAGAGACCTTGCACAAAGCCCGCCGCGGCGGCGCCCAGCACCACCATCCACCATACACCGTCCATGCGTCCGCCTGTTCTTTTCGTGGGGCCAGTTCGGCTCAGAGGCTGAGAGGGAGTCGGGCGTGCCCGAAAGGACGCCCCAAAGCGCCGCCCGCAAGGCGCAAAGCACCGCCGTAGCTCGGGCTACGGCGCGCATTTGCAACGCTGCGGGCGGTGGTTTGGGGCGTCAAGGCGGGCATGACCGATTTCCTCTCAGCCTCTCAGTACAACGTAGCCTGCTGGCGCGCAGGCAACTCGCGGTCATAGGTCTCGCCGTCAAAGCGGCCCTGTGTGATGGACGAGAGCAGCGCCCCCGGCGTGGGCACAGGCCGGGGCGTGCCGGGCGGCACGGGGTTCCACAGGCCCGATCGCTGGATGGCCCGCGCGCACTGGAAGTACACCGACTCGGCCGTGATGACGAGCACGCATTGGGGCGGCTTGCCGTGGACCACGAAGCGCGCGAGCAGCTCGGGCGCCACGCTGATGTGGGCGCGGCCGTTCACCCGCAGGGTTTCGCCCACGCCGGGGATCAGGAACAGCAGCGCCACGCGCGGGTCGGCCACGATGTTGCGCAGGCTGTCGGCGCGGTGGTTGCCGCGGCGCTCGGGCAGCAGCAGGGTCTTGTCGTCGTCCAGCACCTGCACGAAGCCGGCCGGGTCGCCGCGCGGCGAGGCGTCCAGGCCGCCGGGGCCCTGCGTGGCGAGCACGGCAAAAGGCGAGGCTTCGATCATGGCGCGGTAGCCGGGGTGCACGCACGGCAGTTCCTTGGCCATGGAGGCTTGGCTGGGGGTGCCCAGCAGGGATTCGAGCTGGGCCAGGGTGCGGATGGTGTGTTCGCTGGCGAGGGCTGTGGCGATGGCGGGGTTCACAGGGGCGGGTGCGGTCATGCGCGCATCGTGCCGTGGCGCGCCGCAGCTGGCAAGCACGGTGCGGCGGCCGACGCAATTTTGCATCAAAATTGCCTCCAGCGCTTATCCATCAAGCGCTGGCAGCTATCAATTTGATTGCAAATACCCACGCAGGCGCAACGCACGGCGGGGGCTGCCGTGCCGGCCGCGGCCCTGCCGCAGGCTCAGACGTTGATCGCGGTGGCCGACCCGGCCTGCTTGCGCAGCTCGAACTTCTGGATCTTGCCGGTGCTGGTCTTGGGCAACTCGCCAAACACCACGGCGCGGGGCACCTTGAAGCCGGCCAGGTGCTTCTTGCAGTGCGCCACGATGTCTTCGGGCGTGGTCTCTGCACCGGCCTTCAGCTCCACAAACGCGCAGGGCGTCTCGCCCCACTTCGGGTCGGGCTTGGCCACCACGGCGGCAGCCAGCACGTCGGGGTGGCGGTAGAGCACGTCTTCCACCTCGATGGACGAGATGTTCTCGCCGCCGGAGATGATGCTGTCCTTGCTGAGGTCCTTGATCTTGATGTAGCCGTCGGGGTACTGCACGGCCAGGTCGCCGCTGTGGAACCAGCCGCCCGCGAACGCTTCGTCGGTGGCCTTGGGGTTCTTCAGGTAGCCCTTCATGGCGATGTTGCCGCGGAACATGATCTCGCCCATGGTCTCGCCGGCGTGCGGCACGGCTTGCATCGTCTCGGGGCCGAGCACGCGCACGTCGCGCGCCGGGTGGTAGCGCACGCCCTGGCGCGCGTTGAGGCGCGCACGCTCGCCAATGTCGAGCTGGTCCCACGCAGGGTGCTTGGCGCACACCGTGGCCGGGCCGTACACCTCGGTCAGCCCGTAGACGTGGGTCAGGTCAAAGCCC
>NZ_JAJTBB010000072.1 GCF_021287135.1 Acidovorax sp. | reverse complement strand
AGCGAAACGCGCGAAAACCGAGGATCGCGTGGTGCTACCGACAAGCCCAGGGTGGCCCCCTGGGCGCAGGAGGGAGTACCGCGCGAGACCGGTTTATCGCGCGTTGCAGCCGATGCTCCTTCTGCCGCGCAGACTCCTAGGCCGCGGCCCGCGTGGCCGCCATGCGGCGCCCCGCCCACAGCCCTTCCGCCGTGTACAGCGCCAGGGCCGCCCAGATCAGCACGAAGCCCTGGGCGCGCGGGCCGGCAAAGGCCTCGCCATACAGGAACACGCCCATCAGCGCCAGGATGGACGGGGTGATGTACTGCAGGATGCCCATGGTGGACAGCGGCACGCGCCGCGCACCGGCCGCAAACAGCAGCAGCGGGATGGCGGTGACGGGGCCGCTGAGCACGAAGAACAGCCAGGTGTGCGCATCGTGCGCGGGCAGCTCGCCAGTGTGGTTGCCCCACAGCAGCGCCACCAGCGCAAAGGGCGCCAGCAGCAGCGTCTCCAGCGACATGCCCTCCAGCGCGCCCAGCACGGCGACCTTGCGCATCAGGCCGTAGAAGCCGAAGGTCAGCGCAATCAGCAGCGCCAGCCAGGGCACATGGCCGGACTGCAGTGCCATCCACAGCACGCCGCTGGCGGCCAGCGCAAACGCCAGCCACTGCGCCTTGCGCGGGCGCTCGTGCAGGAAGACAAAGCCCAGCGCCACGTTGATGAGCGGCAGGATGAAGTAGCCCAGGCTGGCGTCCAGCACGTGGCCGTTGTTCACCGCCCAGATGTAGCTGAGCCAGTTGCCCGCCAGCAGCAGGGCCGAGACGGCGAACTTGCCCAGCAGCGCCGGGCTGCGGCGCACATCGCCCAGCCAGCTCCAGCGGCGCAGCACAGCCAGCACGATGAACACGAACACCAGCGACCACACCATGCGGTGCAGCACCACCTCCAGCGCGGACGCGGCCTGCAACTGCTTGAAGAACAGGGGGAACAGCCCCCACAGGGCATAGGCCGACAGGCCGTAGAGGACGCCGCTGGACATGGATGTGTGATCGAAAAAGAGAAGGGAACAGACAACGCGGAACAGCAGGGCGAAGCAAACGCTGCGGCGTTCCACCGGGGGCAGCACGGTACCACGGCGGCGCAGCGTGCGTGTGGGAGCGGCCCGGTGCGGCACCGGCCCCGCTGGCCCGCAGGAACCTGCAGGCGGGGCACAGCTCAAACGCTCATAAATTCATAGCTGCTTGCGCTTGCCAGTATTGGGCCAGCGGTCCAAACGGTCCAAACGGCCCAAACGGCTCAAACGCGGATCGGCGCCGCGCCCCGGCGCCGGACCCGCCAGTACAGGCCGCCCACGATGCACAGGTTCAGCAGGTTCCACCCCATGCCGTTGAGAAACGCCGCCTGGTAGCTGCCCGTCACGTCAAAGATCCAGCCCGACATCCAGCGGCTGGCGATGCCGCACGCCAGCATCAGCGACAGCATCTCGACCCCGCGCGCCCTGCCAAAGCCCAGGTCGGTGCAGTAGGCCACGATGTGCACCTGCGGCTGATATTCGCCCTTCGATTCGCACATGCAGGGTCAGTTGGGAACAGATCCGACAGACCCCCGATCAGTGAAGGCTACCGGCACTTTTTCAATACGTGCAGGCAACGCAGCGTTCTCCATGCGATCTCGAAGCATTTCAGCAGTGAGGGCTGCAACCCTAGCGCTGTCTACCGTGACCATTGATATGGCCGGATTGTTCTCGCGTGCGAACGGTGTATCCCCTATCGCAACGACGGAGATATCACGTGGAACACTCAGGTTGTTGAGCGCGATAGCCTGCATCACGCTTCCGAGCGCATAGGTGCCTTGAGCCAGCACCGCAGTCGGGCGATCAGACTGCTTCAAGAGCCGATCAAAGTCACTGAGAACGGAACTGATAGCTGATTGACCTTGAACAATCAGCCCATCTGGCAACGGCACTCCAGCTGCCTTGTAGGCGGCTCTGTACCCTTCCAGGCGGCGACGCACCGGACGATTTTTCGCGTTCCACAAGACAATCGAAATTCGGCGGTGTCCCAGGTCAAAGAGGCGGGCCATGCTCTCCCTCACGCCACCCGCGTGATCAAACAGAACGGTGTCTAGAGAGAGCCCGGAGATGTCTCGATCAAGGACTACAACGGGCATCGCAAGCGCAGAAAGGGCTGCCGCAATTTTCTCGTCCTTCTCATGGTCGGGCGCTGCGATCACCCCATCCATGCCTCTACGGGCGAACGTCTCTAACGTTTCCAGTTCGCGCTGCACGTCATTAAGACCATTGGCGAGCAACAGCATGTAGCCCTCCACGCGCAGACGCTCTTCCAAGGATCGGAAAAGGTTGGCATACAGCGGGTTCGCTACATCGGTGAACAGGCAGCCGATCGTCTTGCTCGCGCGCGAACGCAGCGACTGTGCCGTGTGGTTCGGGCGGTACCCCAGGATCTGGATCGCACGCTCCACTTTTTCTCGAGTTGCAATTGAAACGTTATCAACGCGATTGATGACGCGCGATGCGCTTCCAACAGAGACCCCTGCCAGCGCGGCCACATCACGTATATCAACTCCCTTTTTTCCCATCGCTCCTCCGCAATCAAGCCAAGAGATGATACCCGTCTCGCGTGCGACAGCTTCGGGAAAACGCCATGTTGAAACGTTTCATTTGACGGCATAGGATTCTTTTCGCTTAGTTGATTTCAACCACCTGGAGATTCCGAATGCCTGAACTGAATGCACAGCGTCAATGTTTCGAAGAGACCTATGGAGTGGCTGCCGCCGCTCGCCGTCTTGAGGGAAGGCGAATTCTGGTCGTGGGAGCCGGGCAGCGAGAGATCGACGATCCTGAGCCCCCCATCGGGAACGGCCGAGCCATTTCGGTTCTCTTTGGTCGAGAAGGTGCGAAGCTGACCTGCGCTGACATCTCAGAACCCGCCGTTGCAGAGACCTGTCGGCAAGTCAGAGAGACTGGTGCCGAGGTATTTTCCGATGTGGTGGATGTGGGAGTGGCCGATGCAATCGCTCCCGTTGTCGAGCGTGCTGCCCAACGTATGGACGGGTTGGACGGTTTGGTGATGGTGGTCGGAATATCAAGCAGCCTGTCCATTGCCAACCACACCGCCGAAGCATGGGATCGGGAACATGCCGTCAATGTGCGCAGCAACCTGCTCTTTGCGCAGCAAGCCATCAAACATATGGCGCCAGGCGGGTCCATCGTTTTGATCTCTTCCATTGCGGCGTTGCGCAATTCCAGTAGCAATCCGGCTTACGAAACCACCAAGGCTGCACAAGTTTCATTGGCCCGTTCAATTGCCATGGCAGGGCAGGAAAAGGGCATTCGCTGCAATTCGTTGCTGCCTGGCCTGATGGATACGCCCATGGGCCGTGCCGCGACAAAGAAGCGACCTTCGCGTCTAGCTTCCCCACTCCCCTTTGGACGCCAAGGAACAGGGTGGGAAGTGGCCTACGCCGCGCTATTTTTGACATCGCACGAATCAACTTTCGTGAATGCCCATGCCTTGGTGGTGGATGGCGGCTACGTTGCGGGAATCACGCTTTCATGAGCTAACGGTCCGCTGTTGTCCTTTGGTAAAGGAGAAACCACCATGCCTGAAATGAACCGTCGCCAAGCGATGGCTGCCGTGCTGAGCACAGCAGCCGCCACTTCAATGCTCTCACCCACCTCATCCATTGCTCAGCAGGAGTACCCGACCCGACCCATCAAACTGGTGCTCGGCTTTCCTCCTGGAGGTGCGGCAGATCTATCAGCTCGAAGAATCGGAGAGCAACTTGCCAGGCAATTGGGACAACCTGTCGTGGTGGAGAACAGACCGGGGGCTTCCGGCAATATTGCAGCAACCTACGTCGCGAGAAGTCAGCCCGATGGATATACCTTGTTTTACGGGTCGAATTCAACGCATGCAATGAATGTGAGCCTCTACTCGAAACTGGATTTTGACCCGGTGAAGGACTTTGAGCCCATCGTGCTCCAGGGGAAAACCTCGAACGTGCTGTCCGTTCACCCGGCGTATCCAGTGAAAAGTCTCAAGGAGTTCATCGATAAAGCGAAGGCAGAACCTGGCCGCATTTCAGTGGCCTCTGGTGGCAATGCCACTAGCCTTCACATGGCCCTTGAGTTGCTCAAGGAGACTGCTGAAATTGATCTGGTCCACATACCCTACAGAGGCAGCGCAGCGGCGGTGACCGACGTCATTGGCGGTCAGGTGCCTGCGATCATGGACAACGTCCCGTCATCGCTTCCGTTCATCAAGAGCGGGAAGCTGCGAGCTCTGGCAGTCACTTCAAGCACGCGCTTGGCACAGCTTCCGGATGTGCCAACCTTTGATGAACTGGGCCTGAAAGGCTATGAAGTGGCTGCCTGGGGCGCGTTTTGGGCCCCGGCAGGAACTCCCAGAGCGGTTATCGCAAGACTCAACAAAGAGATGAACATCGCGCTGAAGGACCCACAAGTGATGGCAGTCCTGTATGAAAGCGCAACGGTTCCGCAGGGTGGAACTCCTGAAGAGTTAGCGCTCTTTGCTCGGGAAGAGACAGCCAAGTGGGCTCGTGTCATTCGCCGCGCGGGCATCCGACTCGACTAGCACGGTCCGCACGCCCAATTACTCCCGACTTCGTTGCAACCAACCTCCTGAAAATCATGGCACGTATTCCTTATTTTGATCTGAACCAAGCCTCTCCCGCTATCAAGGACTTGGTCTCCTCCAGGCCGCCACTGAACATCTATCGCATGGTGGCCCACGGAGGACCAACGGCCGAAGGCTTCCTGACTCTTGGAACAGCACTCCTTCGAAAATCGGAGTTGAACCCCCAGCTACGAGAACTGGTCATTCTCCGGGTGGGCGCCCTTTGCGGCGCAGCTTATGAAGTCTTCCAGCACCGTCGCGTTGCAACGCACGAAGGCGTTTCAAGTGAAAAGATCGAAGCAGTTCTGAGCCGAACTGATACGGAGCCTGATTCCGAAATATTTACCCGCCTCGAGATGGATGCCCTGCGTTATACAGATGCAGTTGTTCGCCAAGTAAAAGCTCCCGTTGAACTTTTCCGGGCGCTGGAGGATTCACTTTCGCACAAACAGCTCGTTGAGATTACGACTCTCATTGGCTTCTACATGCTGGTGAGTCGATTTCTGGAGAACTTCGAGGTGGACATTGAAAGCCCAGTCTGAGCGTCCTTAGCTATCTCGAATTTGCCCCCCAACTTCCCAATGCTTCGTGGCCAGTTCGGCGCGTCATTTCGACCTGATCCTCCAAAGTGCTCAAAAATTGAAGCGTTGAGGAGTTTTCATCGGGACCAGCCGCTTTTTGAAGCGGCCTTTTTTTGCCGGCACAGTCGCAGAGCCCCGCATGGTGATGCAGCCAACTCATCTTCGAAGAATGATGTGCTGTGCGAGTTGCTAGCTTTTGATTAAATCTGTGGCAAATACTGCTCTACCAGCACCTGCACCGCATCGGCCTGCAACACGTCCCGCCGCCGCTTCAGCGGGTCGCGGTCAGGCTGCCCTGCCATCCACCGCTTGAACGCCACAAACGTGGCCGGGTGCACCGTGTTAATGCGGGCCATGGTGCCGTTGGTGGCAACGATGACGGCAGAAAAACCCGGCGAGTCCAGCAGCACGCTGGCGCGGCGGGGCTGGGCCACCCAGAAGTCTTCGTCGGCGTCGCTGAGCTTGATGGGGTGGGGGTCGTCGTCGGTGCGCACGCGGCGGATGATGTCCACCTCAAAGCCGTCTTTGTTCACGGCGGTGTACTTTTGGCTTTGCCTGATGCGAAAGGTGGGGTCTACTTTTTTCAGTACGCCCAGCATGGAGCTGTCTACCCTGGCAAGTTGGGTGGAGAAGATGATGCGTTTACGGGTGTCCCACAGCAAGTCAATGTCCCGCGTGGCGAGTGCGTCTGCCTCTAGCCGCACCCCGGCGGCGGCCTCGTAGGCGTAGAGGGCGTGGGTGCCTACCACCCGAAAATGTTCGCTCAGGTGGGTGCTGGCCAGGCGGTTGAGCAGCGCCACCACCAGCGGGTCCACCCTGCCGACCCGCAGCGCACGGTTCAGGCGTTGTTGCTGGTCCAGCGCGGCTTTCAGGCCGGTCAGTCGTTCGGTGCTGGCCTGCTTTCTTTGCATGAATTTGTCGTAGATGGCCTGTGTCTCAGGCGTGCGGGGGCCCAGGCTGGTTTCGGCCCCGGTGGGCGAGGTGCGCACCAGGTATTTCGATTCGGGCGCTGACGCTGGCCCCGCGTGCCAGTACATCCCCCCGCGCACCTGGGCGGCTTCTTCGGTGGCTTCGGCCAATGCGTCGAACACGGCAACGGCGTCGATGTACTGGCGGGTGATCGCAGGGCTGAGTTCGAGCATTTCGGTATATTTTGTGTTTTTGAATTTTTTACCGAAAAATGAATAATGACAATAAGTTAAGTTGGTTTTTTGTCCGTTTTTTTGCGGCGGCCGTCTATTTCACCAAGATGTAGGCGGTATTCCGCCCGCCACCTTCCAGCCGCGCCAGCACGCCCCGGGCCAACAGGTCGTTGATGTCGCGCAGCGCCGTATCGGGTGAGCATTTGGCCATTGCTGCCCACTTGGCGTTGGTCAGCTTGCCTTCCATGCCGTCCAGCACGCGGTTCAGCACCAGCGTTTGGCGGGCGTTCATGGGCGTGCCCGCCCAGCGTTGCCAGAACTGGGCTTTGTCCAGCACGCCCGCCAGTGTGGCGTCTGTGCCCTGCACGGCGCGCAGCAGGCAGCCCAGAAACCAGTGCAGCCACGGGGTCACGTCCAGCGGACCTTTCTGGGTGGCTTCTAGCTGGTCGTAATAGTCTTTGCGCTCGCGCTGAATTTGGGCGCTGAAGCTGTAAAAGCGTTGATGCGCTCCCTCTGCGCGTGCCAGGGCCATATCGCCCACGGCGCGGCTCAAGCGGCCGTTGCCGTCGTCAAAGGGGTGCAGGGTGACCAGCCACAGGTGGGCCAGCCCGGCCTTGATGAGGGCGTCGCCCACCGGGGCGGCTTCAAACCAGTCAAAAAAGGCCTGGGCTTGCGCGGGCAGGGTGGCGGCGGGTGGGGCTTCAAAGTGCACTTTCTCCCTCCCCACGGGGCCAGACACCACTTGCATGGGGCCGCTGGCATCGTTGCGCCAACCCGCTACGGTGATGCGCATGCGCCCGCTGTAGCCGGTGGGGAACAGCGCCGCGTGCCAACCAAACAGGCGCTCGGCGGTCAGGGGCTGGTCAAAGTTGCGGGTGGCGTCCAGCACCACGTCCACCACGCCGTCCACATGCCGGTCGCTGGGGCCCAGGGCTCCAATATCGAGCCCCAGCTTGCGGGCTACGGAGGAGCGCACGGCGTCCAGGTCCAGCCGCTCGCCCTCAATGGCGCTGGTGGTGATGACTTCCTGCGTCAGCACTTGCAGGGTGGCCTGGTCGCGCTGCGCCAGCCCCAGCTCTGCCATGCGCCCGGCCAGCATGCCCTGTGCGCGGTGCACTTGCGCCAGTGGTGCGGCCAGCGCGGCGGCATCAAAACTCATGTGTGGCCAATCGGGCAACTGCCAGATGTAGCGCGGCGTGCGGGTGGGGCGAGGGGGGCGCATGCGGTGATTATGGATGTAATTCACCGCAAATTGTGCGGCGAATAGATGTGCTTTTCGCCGCACAACTGTCGCCGCAGAAAGGCTGACGAAATGGCATCCCCCGCCTGAGCTAGCGCTGCGTGCAGCGCGCCACATGGCATTGCCTGGTGGCCGCTATGCTCCCCACCCAACGAAACACGACTCACGGTACCCGCCATGCACGACATCATCTGCCCCCACTGCAACAAGGCGTTCAAGATCGACGAAACCGGGTATGCCGACATCCTCAAGCAGGTGCGCGACGCGGATTTCGCCGCGCAGCTGCATGAGCGGCTGGAGCTGGCCGAGCAGGACAAGCGCAATGCCGTGGCGCTGGCGCAAGCCCAGGTGGCCAATGAGCTGCAGAAGGCAGCGGCCGCCAAGGACGCGCAGATCCAGGCACTGAAGGCGCAGCTGGATGCGGGCGCGGTGGAGCGCGATCTGGCGGTGGCGCAGGCGCTGGGCGCGGTGGAGAAGCAGCGCGACGCGCTGGCGAACGAGCTGGAGCGCTCACGGCAGGCGCAGCTCACCGCGGCCCAGCTGGCCGAGGCGCGGATGGCGCAGGAGCTGCAGGGCGTGGCCGCCCGCAAGGATGCGGAGATTCAGCAGCTCAAGGCGCAGCTGGAGGCCGGCGAGGTGGCGCGCAGGCTGGCCGTGACCGAGGCGGTCACGGTGGTGGCCCGCGAGCGCGACGAACTCAAGAACGACCTGAACCTGGTGGTGGTGAAGCAGCAGCTGGAAGAGGCCGCCATCAAGGAGCAGTACGCCCTGCAGCTGCGCGACCGCGACGGGGAGATTGCGCGGCTGCGGGACATGAAGGCGCGCCTGTCGACCAAGATGGTGGGCGAGACGCTGGAGCAGCACTGCGAGACGGAGTTCAACCGCATCCGCGCCACGGCTTTTGCGCGCGCGTATTTCGAGAAGGACAACGACGCGCGCAGCGGCAGCAAGGGCGACTACATCTTTCGCGACGTGGACGAGGCGGGCCACGAGATCGTCTCGATCATGTTCGAGATGAAGAACGAGAACGACGAGACCGCCACCAAGAAGCGCAACGAAGACTTTTTGAAAGAGCTGGACAAGGACCGCAACGAAAAGGGCTGCGAATACGCGGTGCTGGTGTCGCTGCTGGAGCCCGAGAGCGAGCTGTACAACACCGGCATCGTGGACGTGTTCTACCGCTACCCCAAGATGTACGTGGTGCGGCCGCAGTTCTTCATCCCCATCATCACGCTGCTGCGCAACGCCGCCCTGAAGTCGCTGCAATACAAATCGGAGCTGGCCTTGGTGAAGGCGCAGAACCTGGACATCACCAAGTTCGAATCGCAGCTGGAAGAGTTCAAGGGCGCCTTTGGCCGCAACTGGCGGCTGGCGTCGGATGGGTTCGAGGAGGCCGTCAGGCGCATTGACGAGGCCATCAAGGACCTGGAGAAGACCAAGGAGGCGCTGCACAAGTCGGCCAACAACCTGCGCCTGGCCAACGACAAGGCGGAAGACCTCACCATCAAGAAGCTCACGCGCGGCAACCCGACGATGGCGGCCAAGTTTGCGGAGCTCAAGCAGGTGGGGCTTTTGGACGGGGAGTGAGCGGGGGGTTGCGCCCCGTCACGGCGGGGCAACAACTCCTATTTTCATAGCTGCCTGCGCTTGTCCCGTAAGCGCTTGAGGCACATTTAGCTTGAAGATTCGCAGCGCCCCAAAGTCACCGTGCCCAGGGGCCGCACGGGGCCTGGCGGCGCCAAGGTGTCGGCTCACACCTTGACTGAAGCCCCCGTGGCATAGAACTGTCCGCCCGCCACGTAGTGCAGCGTGCGCAGCGCATCCGGTGCGCTGTCGAACTCCCAGTGCCCGTGGCGGAACACGCGGTCGTCCGCCCAGGCGGCCACCACTTCGCCGATGAACAGGTCGTAGGCCTGCTGGTTGTGCGGTTCAGGGATGACGCGGCACAGCAGCCAGGCGGCGCAGCCTTGCACCAGCGGGGTGTCAGGGTAGCCCGGCGCGTCGAACCACTGCACGCCATGGCGCGCGGCCTTGTCGGGCTGCGTGTGGGCGCTGTCGGTGCCCACGCCGACGGTCATCGCGGCCTGGGCCACGGTGGGCAGCTGCAGGGCGAACGCGCCGCTGGCTTCCACCAGCGCGCGCGTGCGTGTGGCCTTGTCCAGCACCACCGTGACCTTGGGCGGCGCAAAGTCCAGCACACAGGCCCAGGCGGCGGCCATCACATTGCGCTGGCCTGCGTGCGCGGCGGAGACGAGCACGGTGGGGCCGTGGTTGAGCAGGCGATACGCCTTGTCGAGCGGAACGGGAGTGAAGTGTTCGGGGGTCATGCGCAGGGAGCCAAAAATCAGGGACGCGCGGCGGTGTGCCGCCCCGCGATGATGCGCCAGGTCCCGGGCCGTGCCGTTGCTGCTGCGCACCGCGGCGACACCGGTGGCAGGCGCAGCCCCGTAACATCAGCGCCCTTTGGCTTTGGTTTTTTCAAAGGAGACAAGCAGCCATGTTCAGCCATGTGATGGTCGGGGTGAACGACCTGGAGGTTTCGCGCAAGTTCTATGACGCCGTGCTGGGCACGCTGGGCGTGCCGCCCGGCGTGGCCAACAAGAACCGCTATTTCTACCGCAGCCCCACGGGCACATTTGCGATTTCCACGCCCATCAATGGCGAGGCCGCGTGCCATGGCAACGGCAGCACCATCGGCTTCGTGGCCGCGTCGCCGGAGCAGGCCGATGCCTTCCATGCGGCGGGCGTGGCCCACGGCGGCGTGAGCTGCGAAGACCCGCCCGGCTACCGCGAGGGCCCCACGGGCCGGCTGTACCTGGCCTATGTGCGCGACCCCGACGGCAACAAGCTGTGCGTGCTGCACCGGCCGCCCAAGCCGGCCGCGGCGCAGTAGCACCTTCAGGCTGCGCGGCGCGGCCGCCGCACGGCGCGCACCTTGCCGCTGCCGCCGCCTCCGCAATAGAACAGGTCTGCGCCGTCGGACTCCAGCCCGCTCACGCCCACGCCGGGCGGCATGTCCAGCTGCTGCAGCACGGCGCCGCTCGCGGGGTCGATGTGGCGCAGGCTGCTTTCATCACCCTCCCAGGTGCCGTGCCACAGCTCGCCGTCCACCCACGTCACGCCGGTCACGAAGCGGTCGGACTCGATGGTGCGGCGAATGGCCCCCGTGGCGGGGTCGATCTGGTGGATCTTGCGGCCCTGGTACTGCCCTACCCACAGGCTGCCTTCGGCCCAGGTCAGGCCCGAGTCGCTGCCGCCGCCCGGCGCGGGGAGGGTGGCCAGCACCTGGCCCGTGGCGGGGTCGATCTTGTCGATGCGGGCCTCGGCAATCTGGTAGAGGTGGGTGCCGTCGAACGCGGTGCCCGCGTCGCACACCACGTCCAGCGTGCGGGTGGTGGCGCCGCTGGCGGGGTCAAAACCCACCAGGTGTTCGCCCGTGGCGGCCCACACGCGCTGGCCGTCATGCGTGACGCCGTGGACCGCGCTGGCGCCGCCGAACGGGCCGTATTCGCGCACCACCTGGGCGGGCTGGCGCGCCGCAACCGGGAGGTGCTTGCGTGCGGGCGGGGTGTCGGCAAGCGCGGTGGCGCAAGCGGTGTCGTGGGGCGCTGTGGCGGTGGTCATCTCGGTAGCTCCTGGTGGAATGCCCGGTGCACGCCGATGGAGGATGGGTGCGTTGGGCGGTGAGGCCACTTTAGGGATTTGGCGGCGCGGCAGGGAGTAACAAGATCGTCGTGAATCCCACCAGCGGCGCAGCCACCCAGCGGCGCGCGCGGGCCTGGCCCACGGCGCGCACCTGGCCGCCGTCCTCCAGCGCGGCCAGCGCGCGCTGCACGGTGCGCTGGCTGTCGCCAAGGGCCAGCGCGAGGGCCGATGTGGACCAGGCCGCGCCGTCGGCCAGCAGGGCCAGCAAGGCGCCTTCCTCCCCTTCCACCGGCGGGGCCAGCACGGCCACGTCGCGCCCGCCCTGGGGGCGCAGCGCAAAGCCGCGCGCCGTGGCCTCCACGCCGGCCAGGGGCGCGATGAGCTTGCGCAGGCGGCCCATCTCCACGCGCAGGCGGGCGCGGTGGGTTTCATCGGGGTGGCGGGTGCGGAACACCGTGGCGATCAGCGCCTCGCGGTCCGCATCGCCGGGCCAGGCCTGGGCCAGCGCGCGCAGCAGGGCAAACAGCACGGGGCGGCGCGCCAGAGGCACCGCAGCGTCGCCCGCATGCAGGGTGTGTCGGCAGGCGTCGACCACCAGCGTGCGGCCGGATGCCCGCAGCGCGGCCACGTCCTGCAGCCGCAGCGGCTGTTCGCCCCCCGGCCCCAGCAGGCGCGCGGCGGGCTGGCCCAGCAGCGCGCGGGCGCGGGCCACCTCGGCCTGCAGGGCCGGCAGGCCGGCGTGCTGCGCGGCCCGCCCGGCCTGCTGCAAGGCGGCCTGGGCGGCATCGGCCTGCAGCGCGCGCAGGGCCAGCTCGGCG
>NZ_JAJTBB010000014.1 GCF_021287135.1 Acidovorax sp. | reverse complement strand
AAGCGAAACGCGCGAAAACCGAGGATCGCGTGGTGCTACCGACAAGCCCAGGGTGGCCCCCTGGGCGCAGGAGGTAGCACCGCGCGAGACCGGTTTATCGCGCGTTGCAGCCGATGCTCCTTCTGCCGCGCAGACTCCTAGGGGTACAGCGTCTCGCCACGGCCCAACATCTCCACAAATTCTGCGATCTTGCGTGCGCGCGTCTCCGGCTTCTTCGCGTTCTGCACCCGGAACAGGATCGCATAGCGGTTGCGGCTGGTCAGCGTGGCAAAGAACTGCAGAGCCGTGGGATGGGCGTTCAGCGCCCGCTGCAAGTCCTCCGGCACGGCCGCCGTGCTGGCCGGCGCATAGGCGGCCTCCCAGCGGCCGTCCTCCCGCGCCCGCTGGATGGCCTGCAGCCCGGCCGGGCGCATCCGGCCGGACGCGATCAGTGCCTCTGCCTTTTGCTTGTTGGTCTGCGACCAGAGACTCCTGGCGCCCCGCGGCGTAAAGCGTTGCAACCAGTAATGCGCGCTCTCGGCCTGCTTCTGGCCATCAATCCAGCCATGGCAGAGCGCGCTGTCCACCGCCTGGGCATAGGTCACGGTGGGCGCATCGGCCGACTTTTTCGCCAGGCGAAGCCATACCCCCGCGCAAGAACCGCCGTGCTGTTCCAGCCAGGCTTCCCACGCCTGCGGGGTGGCGAAGGTCAGTGTGGGGTCGGTCATGGCCACAGCCTAGCGCCAAACGCCGGGTATGGAGGGAACAGGGTCAACCGCCGCGGAGACCCTCATTGCGGACACGATGGCAAAAAATGGCGCAAGGGCTGCATGCGGTCCAGTGAAGGAGCCGTTGCTCCCCTGCAGACCTACGAAGCCAGGATGCCCCCCCACGACCAGCAGGCCCCATCCCACGAACCAGAGCCGCGTCAACCAGGGATGGGCGTTGGCGCGGCGGGTAAAGACAAACCCATACAGGGGTACGAACAGGCACAGGAGCCCCGCAACGGCCGACTTCTTGAACGCCACGGCAGCCATGGCGAACTGCATGCCCACCATGGTTGCGATGCCCAAAAGAAGGACCGCAGCAGCCATCCCACCCTTCACTGTGTTGTTCAACGGTACGACAGGCGCCTTCGCCCTCGCCTTCACCTTGGCGCCGCCCCTGCGGATGCCTTCGCCGGGCGCCGCCAGCCGCTCAGGCCCGCAGCACGCGCCGCCGCATCCCAGCCATCGCCGCCAGCATCAGCCCCACCAGGCCACCAGCCCGCCCTCGCCCAGCGTGGGCACGGGCGTGGCGTTGCCGTTGGGGCCATTGCCTCCGTTGCCGTTGCCCCCATTGCCATTGCCATTGCCGCCGCCGCCGTTCAGGGTCAGCGTATTGGTGATCGTGATGGTCTGCGAGCCCGCCCCGGGCATGGCCCCGCTGGGCTGCACGTACACCGGGGCGCCCCAGGTGGCACCCGTCACGCCCGGCAGTGCGCCCTGGCTCACGGTGCAGACGCTGCCCGCCGCCACGGTGATGGGCGCGGCCGTGCCCGTGTTGTTGGTCACGGTGATGGTGCCGCTGAACTGGTAGCTGGGCGTGGTGCAGTTCAGCGTGAAGGGGATGCTGCCGCTGTAGGCCGCCGCTCCCCCGGCAGGGGTGACGGTCTGCTGGATGGTGATCACGCCGCTGGGGGGTGGCACGGGGGTCGATTGCAGGTACCAGTTGCCGTCGGCCGCCTTGACCAGGGAGTACACGAAGCCGCCTTGCACCAGGGTGCCTCCGGCCAGTGTGAAGGTGCCGCTGCCGCTGGCGCTGGCCGCGTCCACCACCAGGATGCCGTTGCCGGTGGTGGCAGCGCCTGCCCCGCCCAGGTTGCTGATCTGCAGCACGGTGGTGCCGCTGATGGGGCCGGTGATGCGCAGTTTGTCGCTGGGGCTGCCGTCCGTGCCCAGCACGGTGTCCAGCAGCACGGTGCCGCCGCTGCCGCTCCAGGCGGTGGCGTTGGCGGTGTCGGTGGCGCCCGGCACGCTGCCGCCTGTCAGTTGCAGCACGCCCCCGCTTTGGGTGACTGCGCCCAGGTTCTGGGTGGTGCCGCCCTGCATGAGGGTGCCGCCGGTGATGCCGGTGGCGGTGAGGCTGGGCAGGATGTTGGTGGTGGGCAGCACCAGGGTGCCGCCTTGCACGGCCAGGCTGCCTGCAAAGGCCGATTGGTCGGTGGGGTAGCTGGTCGCAACCGGGGGAACGCAGGGGGCGACGGTGTCGTACTGCCACAGGGCCGGGTCCAGTGCGGGCAGCCCGGCCAGCGTGGGCGAGATGGTGGTGGTGCCTGCTTGCTGCACCACGGTGCCGCTGCCGGCCAGGGGCAGGTTGAAGCTGATGCTGCTGGTGTGGTTGAAGCG
>NZ_JAJTBB010000058.1 GCF_021287135.1 Acidovorax sp. | reverse complement strand
GCCTTGCAGGCCCACATGCAGGCGGGCGGCGTTCATCATCACGAACATGGCGGCGAGGCCCTTGTTCGGCTCGCCCACCAGCCAGCCGGTGGCATCGTCAAAGCGCATCACGCAGGTGGGGCTGCCGTGCAGGCCCATCTTCTCTTCAATGCGTTCGCAGACCACGGCATTGCGGGTGCCCAGGCCGTCCGGCCTCTCAGCGTTTGGCAGCACCTTGGGCACCAGGAACAGCGACAGCCCCTTGGGCCCCGCCGGTGCATCGGGCAGGCGCGCCAGCACCAGGTGCACGATGTTGTCCGTCAGGTCGTGCTCGCCGCCGGAGATGAAGATCTTGCTGCCGTTCACCCGCGCGCTGCCGTCCGGCTGCGGGGTGCCCCGCGTGCGCACCATTCCCAGGTCGCTGCCCGCGTGGGCTTCGGTCAGGCACATGGTGGCCAGCCATTCGCCGGTGGCCACCTTCTCCAGGTACTGCGCTTTCAGCGCGTCGCTGGCGTGGTGTTTGATGCACTCGTACGCGCCGTGCAGCAGGCCGGGGGCCATGGTCCAGCCGTGGTTGGCACCGGCCAGCCATTCAAACAGCACACACTCCAGCACTGCTGGCAGGCCCTGGCCGCCATCGTCTGGCGCGCAAGACAGCGACGGCCAGCCGCCTTGCCAGAAGGCCTGGTAGGCGTCGCGGAAGCCGGGGGGCGTGGTCACGGTGCCTGCCTCAAACCGGCAACCCACCTCGTCGCCCGTGCGCTGTAGCGGGGCCACGGCGGTGTCGACAAACTTGGCCGCCTCGTCCAGCACCTGCGCCGCAAGCCCGCCATCGGTGTCGGCAAACGGCGCAAGCGCCTGCCACTGCGCTGGGGCGCGGAGCACCTCGGTCAGCAGGAACTGGATGTCGGCAAGGGAGTCGCGTGCGGGCATGGGATGCTCTTGTTTTGATAGCTGTTTGCGCTTGTTGGATAAGCGCTGGAGGCTGTTTTTATTGGAATTTTTGGAAAACCGTTGGCGGAGCGCCGGTCCGGGCGTATCAAACGGTGCGCGGGCAGCGCGCCACGGCTTCGACAGGCTCAGCCCGAACGGCGGGGGCGCCCGGAGCCGGTTGTGCCGCGCCGCCCTCCGCCCGCCGATACCGGCGCGCCCCAGGCGAGGGCCGCCGCGCAAGGGCCGCCCCGCCGCGCTGGCGGCGTCCCCCCTCCCACGCGCCAGCGTGAGAGAGGGGGTGAAGGCGCGACGCGCCTCAGGGGGGGCTCTCTAGGACTCTGCCGTGAACCCGATCTTCTTGATCAGCGGGCCCCAGGTGTCGTACTCGGCCTTCTGCCAGCGCGCCTGCTCTTCGGGCGTGGAGCCGTGGGGCATCAGGCCCACGATGGCCAGGCTGTCGATGACGGACTTTTCCTTCAGCGCGGCATTGATGGCGGCGTTGGCGGCAGCAATCACCGGCTTGGGCGTGGCGGCCGGGGCGTAGAAGCCGAACCATTCTTCCGTGGTCAGCTCGGGGAAGCCCTGCTCGGCAAACGTGGGCACGTCGGGCACGTAGATGGAGCGCTTGGGGCCCGAGGTGGCCAGGATGCGCAGCTTGCCGGCCTTGTAATTGGCGATGAAGTCACCGTGCGGCGTGACCATGGCGGCGATCTGCCCGCCCACCACGTCCGTCACGCCGGGGATGGAGCCGCGGTAGGGCACATGGCGCAGCTCCACGCCGCTGTTGATGCCCAGGAGCGCGCCCAGGAAGTGGGGGGTGGAACCCGCGCCGGGCGAGCCGTAGCTGGCGTCCTTGGGGTTGGCCTTGGCCCAGGCCAGGAAGTCCTTCACCGTCTTCACGCTGGCGGGCACCATGGGGCCCACGGCCAGGCCGTGGTGCATGATGGCCGCGATCGACACGGGCGCGAAGTCCTTGTCGGTGTAGTTCATCTTGCTGTAGATGTGCGGGTAGTTGGCCAGGGCCGACACCTGCGCCAGCGCCAGCACGGAGCCGTCGGCCGGGGCGGCCTTCAGCGTCTCCAGCGCAATCCGGCCGCCCGCGCCGGGCTTGTTCTCCACCACGCCGGCGTTCTTGCTGAACGCGCTGCCGGCCCACTTCTCGGCCACGCGGCGCGCCACCGTGTCGCCCGAGCTGCCGGCCGGGAAGCCGAACAGCACTTTCACCTGGTCCACCTGGGCATGGGCGGCAAAGGGATGCAGGGCGCCCAGCGCGGCGCTGGCGCCCAAGGCTTTTACGAGTTGACGGCGGGTGATGGTCATGGTGTGTCTCCTGGTTGTGTCTGACGGAACTCTCAAGAACTAAAACGGGGGCGCTTGCACGCTCTCTTGTTATCTGGCGAATGGCGACTCATTTCCTGAGGCGCTTCAAACGGGCGCTGCGCAAGCCAGTGCCACCGTGGAACTGGCTTTGCCAGGCCACGGGTGGCGTCCCCCTCCCGCAGGAGAGGGGGAAGGCGCGAAGCGACTCAGGGGGTGCATTACCGTGGTGCCATGCGCAGGGCGCCGTCCAGGCGAATCACCTCGCCATTCAGGTGCCCGTTCGTCACGATATGGCAGGCCAGCTCGGCAAACTCTTCGGGTTTGCCCAGGCGTGGCGGAAACGGGATGCTCGCGGCCAGCGACTGCTGCACGGCCTCGGGCAGCTCCTTCATCAGCGGCGTGGCAAACAGGCCCGGCGCCACGGTGCACACGCGGATCGCGTGCTGGGCCAGGTCGCGTGCCATGGGCAGCGTCATGCCGGCCAGGCCCGCCTTGGACGCGCTGTAGGCCTGCTGGCCCACCTGGCCGTCAAAGGCGGCGACGGACGCGGTGAACAGCATCACGCCGCGCTCGCCGTTGTCCAGCACGGGCAGCTTGCTGCAGGCGGCGGCAAACAGGCGGCTCACGTTGTACGTGCCGATCAGGTTGATGTTGACCACGCGCACGAAGTCTTCCAGCGGCGCGGCGCTGCCGTCGCGCTGCACCACGCGCTTGGCGCTGCCGATGCCGGCCACGTTCATCAGGATGCGCGCGGGGCCGTGGGCGGCAGCGGCCTTGTCGATGGCGGCCTGCACGCTGGCGGGGTCGGTGATGTCGCAGGGGCAGGCCACGCCGCCGATGTCGGCTGCGACCTTTTCCGCCAGCTCGGCGTTGCGGTCCAGCACCGCTACTTTGGCGCCCTGGGCGGCCAGTGCGCGCGCGGTGGCTTCGCCGAGGCCCGATGCGCCGCCGGTCACGAGGGCGGCTTGTCCTTGAATCTGCATGGTGCTTGTCCTTGGGTAGTCGTTCAGTTCAGTTCATTGCTGGGGCACGAGGGTGAAGGGCAGTTGGCCTTCGTGCATGGCTTCCACCAGGCTCGCGCGGTGCTTGAGCACGGCGCGCTGGTTGATGGAGCCCTTGTCGGTGATCTCGCCCTTGTCCAGCGACGGGGGCGCGGCCATCAGGTGCATGCGGGCCACGCGGGTGGCGCTGCCGGTGGCCTGGGCGGCCAGTTGGTTGAGCACGTTCTGGAAATGCTGCTGCACGGGGGCGCTCTCCAGCACCTGTTGCAGGCTGGCGTCGTCTGGCAGGCCCGCCAGGGTGCGTGCGTGCGGCGTGGGGATCAGCAGCGCGCCCACTTCCTTGAGGTTGATGCCGGTGATGACCGCGTCCTGCACATAGGGCGCGCACGCCGCGATGATCTTGGCGCGCATGGGTCCCACGCTCACGAACGTGCCGGTGGAGAGCTTGAAGTCCTCGGCAATGCGGCCGTCGAACTTCAGGCCCCGGTTCAGGTCGTTCTCGTCGATCCACTTCACGGCGTCGCCCGAGCAGTAGAAGCCTTCCTCGTCAAACGCCTCGCGCGTGGCCTCGGCGTTGCGCCAGTAGCCTTGCGTGATGTTGGGGCCGCGGTAGCGCACTTCGGTCTTGCCGTCGATGGGCACCAGCTTCAGCTCCAGCCCCGGCGTGGGCACGCCAATATCGCCAGCCTGCACAAACGGGCTGTTCACGGCCAGGCAGAAGGGGCAGCCTTCCGTCATGCCCAGGCCGGTGTTCATCACGATGCGCTCGCCCACCTCCTGCTCGGCCACCTCGAACAGCGCGTCCCAGATGGGCTGCGACAGCGCGGCGGCGGCAAAGAAGAACATCTTCACGCGGCTGAGCAGGTTCTTGCGCAGTTGGGCGTCGGTCTTCATGGTGTGCGCGATCACCTCGAAGCCCGTGGGCACGTTGAAGTACACCGTGGGCGCGATCTCGCGCAGGTTGCGGATGGTCTCGGCCATGCCGGCGGGCGTGGGGCGGCCTTCGTCCAGGTACAGCGTGCCGCCGTTGTAGATGACGATGCCGAAGTTGTGGTTGCCGCCAAAGGTGTGGTTCCAGGGCAGCCAGTCCACCAGCACCAGGTCTTCCTCGGTCAGCACCGGCATGGACTGGTTCATCTGCTGCAGGTTGGCCGTCCACATGCCGTGGGTGATGATCACGGCCTTGGGCGACTTGGTGGAGCCCGAGGTGAACATGAACTTGGCGATGCTGTCCCGCGTGATGGCGGCGTGCGCGGCGTCCACGGCGGGCGTGGGCTCGGTGCCCAGCAGCGCGCTGAACGGCGTGGTGCTGCGGCCGGGCAGCGTGCCTTCGATCAGCGCCACCTCCACGTCGGCGCCCACCGTGGCCTCGATGGCGGGGCCAAAACGCTCGGCGCTGCTGGCAAACACCAGCCCGGGCGTGAGGGTGTTCACGGCATGGCGCAGCTTGTCGTAGTCCTTGCTCACGGTGGAGTAGGCGGCCGACACCGTGCACTGCGGCACGCCCGCCACCAGGCAGCCCAGCGACAGCAGGGCGTGCTCCAGGTCGTTTTCGCTGAGCATGACCACGGGGCGGTCGGCGCTCAGGTTGCGGTCCAGCAGCGCCTGGGCAATGCGGCGCGCGGATGCCCACGCCTCGCGGTAGCTGATGTGGCGCCAGTCCCCCAGGCTGCCGTCGGCGTTGCGCACGCGCTGTGCCATCCAGGTGCGCTCGGGCGTAGTGGCGGCCCAGTGCGCCAGGCGGTCGGTCAGCCGCACGGGGTGGGGCTGCAGGTCCTGCGTGGCGCGCACGTAGAGCACGCCATGGTCGCCGGGCCGGGTGGTGACGTCGGTCACGCCAAAGCGCAGCGGCCGGAAGCGGGGGGTGGAGTCGGTTGCCATCATGGGTGCTTTCAGGAACTCACTGGCGCGGTGGGGGGCTCGCATGGTCAGGCCTTCTTGACCTTGGCGGCCTTGCCGTCCAGGAAGGCGCGCACGCGGGCTTTGGCCTCGGGCGCGCTCTGGGCGATGGCGGCCATCATGGCTTCGGCCATCAGGCCCTGGTCGGCGGGCTGCTCGGCAATGCGCGGCAGGGCGTGCATCAGCGCGTAGTTGGTGAGCGGCGCGTTCTGCGCAATGCGCTGGGCCAGCTCGAAGGCCTTGTCGAAGGCCGTGCCCGTGGGCACCAGGTACTGGGCAAAGCCCACGCGCTCGCCGTCCACGGCGTTGTAGACGCGGCCGGTCATCATCATGTCGGTCATGCGGGCCGTGCCGATCAGGCGCGGAATGCGCACCGCCCCGCCGCCGCCCACGAAGATGCCGCGCGAGCCTTCGGGCAGCGCGTAGAAGGTGGTCTCGTCGGCCACGCGGATGTGGCAGCTGCTCGCCAGCTCCAGCCCGCCGCCCACCACGGCGCCGTGCAGCGCGGCCACCACGGGCACGGGGCCGAACTGCACGCGGTCCAGCGCGGCATGCCACATGCGCGAGTGGTGCAGGCCCTGGCCGGCATCGCGCTCCTTCAGCTCCGACAGGTCCAGGCCCGAGCAGAAGTGCTCGCCCTTGCCGTCGATCACGGCCGCGCCCACGCTGGCCGGCAGGCGCTCCATCACATCGCGCAGCGCGAGGATCAGGCCGTCGTTCAGCGCGTTGCGCTTGGCGGGACGGGTGAGGCGGATGACCGCGATTTCCTCGCGTTCGCCGCGGATTTCCAGGGAAATGTCGGGGGATTGGGTCATGGTGTGTGGCATTGAGGTTGCTCAAATTATGGTTATTGAAAATAACTAAAACAAGGCCGCGAAGGCGTTCTTTGGTAGGGGCTTTCCCTAGCTTTCGTGTGCGTTCATTTGGTTATGATAAATAACTAAAATACAGCGCAACCGCCCCCAAGGACCTGCCATGAACGCCTTCATTCCCTACGGTATCTACTGGTCGTCGCCCTTTGCCAAGTGGCAGGGCACGCTGGCCAACCTCAACGCGCTGCCGCTGGCCGCCGCCGTGGGCAAGCAGGCGCTCACCGCGCGCGGCTACGACCTGTCGGCCGTGGACCTGGCCATCCTGGGCATCACCAACCCGCAAAAGGGCAGCTTCTACGGCCTGCCGTGGGTGACCGGGATGATGGGCATCGACCGCGTGGCCGGCCCCACGGTGCAGCAGGCCTGCGCCACCAGCGTGCGCGCGCTGCAGATGGCCGCGCAGGAAGTGGCCTGCGGCACGGCCACCAGCGCACTGCTGGTGATGGCCGACCGCCAGTCCAACGGCCCGGTGGTCTACTACCCCGATTCGAGCGGCACGGGCGGCTACGGCATCACCGAGCACTGGGTGCCCGACAACATGGGCCACGACCCCTACGCCAAGAACCCTATGCTGCAGACCGGCGAGAACGTGGCGGCGCGCTACGGCATCACCACCGAAGAGCAGCACGCGCTCAAGCTGCACCGCTACCACCAGTACCAGGAGGCGCTTGCCAACGACCGCGCCTTCCAGAAGCGCTACATGGCCGACGTGCCCGTCACCGACTCCAAGTTCCGCAAGCAGACCGGCACGCTGAGCGCCGACGAAGGCATCTTCCCCACCACCGCCGAGGGCCTGGCCAAGCTCAAGCCGGTGAAGGAGGGCGGCACCGTCACGTTTGGCGGCCAGACCCACCCCGCCGACGGCAACGCGGGCGCCATCGTCACCAGCCGCGAGCGCGCCCGCGCCGTGGCCACGGACCCCGGCATCGAGGTCGAGATCCTGGGCTTTGGCATGGCGCGCGTGGAGGCGGGCTACATGCCCATGGCACCGTCGCCTGCCACCTTCAGCGCGCTCAAGAACGCCGGCCTGTCCACCGGCGACGTGGCCGCCATCAAGACGCACAACCCCTTTGCCGTGAACGACATCGCCCTGGCGCGCGACACCGGCTTTGCCTGGGAGCGCATGAACAACTACGGCAGCTCCATCATCTGGGGCCACCCGCAGGCGCCCACCGGCCTGCGCGCCATCATCGAGCTGATCGAAGAGCTGGTGCTGCGCGGCGGCGGCGTGGGGCTGTTCACCGGCTGCGCGGCGGGCGACACGGGCTACGCCACGGTGATCCGCGTGACCGACAGCAAAAACACTTCCAAGGCCTGAACATGACCGCAGCAACCCACTCCTTTTCCGCCCCCCTGAACGCCTGGCTCGTGGACGGCGTGCGCACGCCCATGGTGGACTATTGCGGCGCCCTGGGCCATGTCTCCCCCACCGACCTGGGCATCAAGGTGGCGCGCGCCGTGCTGGAGAAGAGCGGCGTGCCCGCCGCCGATGTGGGCTCGGTCATCACCGGCTCCATGGCGCAGGCCGACTTTGACGCCTACGTGCTGCCGCGCCACATCGGCCTGTATGCGGGCGTGCCGCAAGACGTGCCGGCCATCCTGGTGGCGCGCATCTGCGGCACGGGCTTCGAGCTGTTCCGCCAGGCGGCCGACCAGATCGCGCTGGGCTACACCGACGTGGCGCTGGTGGTGGGCACCGAGTCCATGACGCGCAACCCGATTGCGGCCTACACGCACCGCACCGGCTTCAAGCTGGGCGCGCCGGTGGAGTTCAAGGACTTCCTGATGGAAGCGCTGATCGACACCGCAGGCCCGGTGACGATGATCGAGACCGCCGAGAACCTGGCCAAGAAGTACGGCATCACCCGCGAGGACGTGGACGCCTACGCTTCGCAGTCCTTCGCCCGCGCACTCAAGGCGCAGGAAGACGGCTTCCTGGCCGGCGAGATCGTGCCCGTGACCAGCGAAAAGTTTGCGCTGGAAGGCTACGCCACCCGCGGCATCACGCTGCCGCGCAAGGTGGCGCAGCTGGACCGCGACACGCACCCGCGCCCTTCGCCCGTCGAGGCGCTGGCCGCGCTGCGCACCGTGTACCCCGGTGGCGTGCAGACCGCCGGCAACAGCTCGGCCCTGGTCGATGGTGCAGCCGGCGCCGTGGTGGCGAGCGATGCCTATGTGCAGCAGCGCGGCCTGAAACCCCTGGCCCGCCTGCGCGGCGTGGCGGCCGTGGGCGTGGCGCCCGAGACCATGGGCATCGGCCCGGCCCCGGCCATCCGCGCGCTGCTGGCGCGCACCGGCCTCACGCTTCAGGACATCGGCCTCTTTGAAATCAACGAAGCCCAGGGCGCGCAGACCTTGGCCGTGGGGCGCGAGCTGGGGCTGGACCTGAACAAGCTCAACGTGAACGGCGGCGCCATTGCCCTGGGCCACCCGCTGGCCGCCACCGGCGTGCGCCTGACGGTGACCCTGGCGCGCGAGCTGCGCCGCCGCGGCCTGCGCTACGGCATTGCCGGAGCCTGCATTGGCGGCGGCCAGGGCATTGCGCTGCTCATCGAAAACACTGAGAAGGTGTGAACGAGTCCGCCATGCCCGCTCGTCCCGCAAAAGCGCACGCCATCGTCGTTGCGAATGCTCGCCATAGCCCGAGCTATGGCTGCGCTTCGCGCCTAGGTGGCGCACGCTTGTGCGGCCCGCTCGGACACGCCGGACCCATTCACACCTTCATTATTTGAATCAAATAGGGCTCTAGCGCATACGCAGTAAGCGCTGGCAGCTATCGAAACAATAGTATTCAATCCAAGGCCACCATGAAAATCATCACCGCCGCCGAAGCTGGCGCCCTGATCCCCGACAACGCCACCATCTTCCTGGGCGGCCTGGCCGTCTCCAGCCTGCCGGAGGAAGTGCTCAAGGGCGTCGAGAAAAACTTCCTGGAAACCGGCCACCCCCGCAGCGTGACCACCTGGGCCTGCGGCGCCATCGGCAACAGCAAGGACGCGGGCATGGTTCACTTTGCCCACCCCGGCATGATCAAGCGCACCGTGGCCGGCCACTTCGGCCAGACCGGCGCCGAGATGATGAAGATGGTGTTTGACGGCGAGGTGGAGGCCTACAACTTCCCGCAGGGCAGCCTGTCGCACCTCACGCGCCACATCGCCAGCCGCAGCCCGGGGCTGCTGACCAAGGTGGGCCTGGGCACGTTCGTGGACCCGCGCATCGAAGGCGGCAAGCTCAACAGCAAGTCCACCGAAGACCTGGTCAAGCTGGTCGAATTCAACGGCGAGGAGTGGCTGTTCTACCCCTCGCCCAAGATCGACGTGGCCATCATCCGCGGCACGCTGGCCGACGAGAACGGCAACCTCACGCTGGACAAGGAAGGCGTGCTGCTGGAGCAGATCAACATCGCCCACGCGGCCAAGGCCTGCGGCGGCATCGTGATCGCGCAGGTGGAGCGCATCGTCAAGGCGGGCAGCCTGCACCCCAAGTCGGTCAAGGTGCCGGGCGTGTCGGTGGACTACGTGGTGGTCAGCCAGCCCGAGAACCACATGCAGACCATCAGCACGCAGTTCAACCCGGCCCTGGCCGGCGACGTGCGCGTGCCGCTGCACACGCTGGAGCCCATGCCGCTGGACGAGCGCAAGGTGATTGCGCGCCGCACGGCCATGGAGCTCAAGCGCGGGGCCGTCACCAACCTGGGCATCGGCATCCCGGCCGGCGTGCCCTCGGTGGCGGCGGAAGAGGGCGTCTCCGACCAGTTCACGCTGAGCGTGGAAAGCGGCATCACCGGCGGCATCCCCGCGCAGCTGGGCGACTTCGGCACGGCCTACAACGCCGACGCGATCATCGAGCAGTCGCTGCAGTTCGACTTTTACGACGGCGGCGGGCTCGACGCGAGCTTCCTGGGCCTGGCGCAGGCCGACAACCACGGCAACGTGAACGTGAGCAAGTTCAACGGCCGGCCCGTGGGCTGCGGCGGTTTTGTGAACATCACGCGCTCCACCAAGAACCTGGTGTTCTGCGGCACCTTCACGGCCGGCGGGCTGGAGGTGAAGGTGGGCGACGGACGGCTCGAAATTGTCAAGGAAGGCCGCTCGCGCAAGTTTATCGAGAAGGTCGAGCAGATCACCTTCAACGGGCTGGATGCGGCGAAGCGCGAGCAGAACGTGCTCTTCGTCACCGAGCGCGCGGTGTTCCACCTGACCACCGAGGGGCTGGAGCTGATCGAGATTGCGCCCGGCATCGACCTGGAACGCGACGTGCTGGCGCACATGGGCTTCAAGCCCCTGATGCGCGACGTGAAGACCATGGACCCAGGCCTGTTCCAGGAGCAGTGGGGCGGCTTGGCTGCGGCCCTGGCGGCCAAGGCGGCGGCCCACGCGGTCTGAGGCAAGCGGCACGCACGGCAAGGGGGCGCGACAGGCGCCCCTTTTCCTTTTCTGGGCCTTATGCCGACCCGGGCAGATAAATCTTCTGCAGCAGCCGGATCAGCGTCTTGCGCTCCGCACCCGTCAGCCGCGCCGTGGCATCCACCTCCAGCTGCGCGGCCGTGTGCTCGGCCTGGGCCGTGAGGTCCGCGCCCGCAGCGGTCAGGTGCACGCCCATGGCGCGGCCATCGCTGGGGTGGGGGCGGCGCTCGATCAGGCCGCGCTTTTCCAGCCCTGCGATCAGGCCCACCAGGTTGGGCGGCAGCACGCCCAGCGTGGCGCACAGCTGGCGCGACGTGATGCCGGGGTTGTGTGCCACCAGCGACAGCACCGAGAAGTCCACCACCTTCAGGTCGTACACGGCCATGCGCTCCATGAAGACCTCGATGATGGCCAGCGACGCGCGCCGCGAGTTGTAGCCCACCAGCGTGCGCAGGAAGCCGGTGTCCACCGTCTCCACGCCCTGGGCGGGCGGCGCGCTGAAAGGGGCTGTGGTGCCTTGGGGCTTTTTGCGGGGGCGGACACTGGTGGAAGACATGGGCTGATTGTGCCGGGCCGCCTGCGGCTTGCGGCGGCGTGTTGCGATGGGTTTGATGAAAATCAGCCTGCAGCGCTTGTGCAGCAAGCGCGGCAAGCTATCATTTTTATAGCTCGCCGGTCATGGGGATTGCCGCAGCACGCGCCGGTACTGCACGGCTTCCGCCACGTGGCCGACCTGCGTGGTGTCGCTGGCGGCCAGGTCGGCGATGGTGCGGGCCACCTTCAGCGCCCGGTGCGTGCTGCGGGCCGACCAGCCCAGGCGCGCGGCGGCCGTGTTGAGGAACTTGGCGGCCGCGTCCTCCAGGTGCAGGTGGGTGTCGATTTCCTGGCCCTGCAGCGCCTGGTTGGCCTTGCCCTGGCGCTGCACGGCGCGGGCGCGGGCCGCCTCCACCCGGGCGCGGATGGTGGCCGTCGCCTCGCCGGCGGGGGCCTGCACCAGCTGGTCGGCCGGCAGGGCGGGCACTTCCACGTGGAGGTCGATGCGGTCCAGCAGCGGGCCGCTGAGCTTGGCCTGGTAGCGGTGGATCTGGTCGGGCGTGCAGCGGCAGGCGCGCTGGCTGGAGCCCAGAAAGCCGCAGGGGCAGGGGTTCATCGCGGCCACCAGCTGAAAGCGCGCCGGGAAATCTGCGCGCTGGGCCGCCCGGGCAATGGTGATGTGGCCCGTCTCCAGCGGCTCGCGCAGCGCCTCCAGCGCGGCGCGGGGGAACTCGGGCAGCTCGTCCAGGAACAGCACGCCGTTGTGGGCCAGCGAGATCTCGCCGGGCCGGGGCGGCGAGCCGCCGCCCACCAGGGCCACGGCGCTGGCCGTGTGGTGCGGCGCCCCGGTCGGGCGCACGCCAAAGGCCGCGGGCTGGAAGCGCCCGGCCAGGCTGGCCACGGCCGCGCTTTGCAGGGCCTCGTCCACCGTCATGGCCGGCAGCAGCCCGGCAAAGCGCAGCGCCAGCATCGACTTGCCCGAGCCGGGCGGGCCTGCCATCAGCACGCTGTGGGCGCCGGCCGCCGCAATCTCCAGCGCGCGCTTGGCGGTGGCCTGGCCTTTCACGTCGGCCATGTCGGGGCCGGCGCCGGTGGCGGCCAGCGGCGTGGGCTGCAGGCGTGTCCAGCCGTCGCCGACCTCGCCGCCTGCGTCGGGGCCGGCCTGGCTGCCGGGCGGCAGGAAGGCGCGCACCACGTCCAGCAGGTGCCGCGCCCGCACCACGCGCGCGCTGGGCACCAGGGCGGCTTCCTCGGCGCTGCCCGGGGGCAGCACCAGCGCCACGTCCACCTGCTGGCTCTGCAGGGCCAGGCTGGTGGCCAGGGCGCCGCGCACGGGGCGCAGCTCGCCCGACAGTGACAGCTCGCCCGCAAACTCGTAGCCTGCCAGCCGGGCGGCATCCACCTGGCCGCTGGCGGCCAGGATGCCCAGGGCGATGGGCAGGTCAAACCGGCCGGAGTCCTTGGGCAGGTCGGCCGGAGCCAGGTTCACGGTGATGCGCTTGTTGTGGGGGAACTCCAGCCCTGCGTTCTGCAGCGCCGAGCGCACCCGCTCGCGCGCCTCCTTCACTTCCACGTCGGCCAGGCCGACCAGGGTAAAGCTGGGCAGGCCGTTGGCCAGGTGCACTTCGACGGTAACGGCAGGCGCCTGCAGCCCCAGAAGGGCGCGGCTTTGCACCAAAGCAAGACTCATGAAACGGTTTCTCCCCAGTTGGGTGCGGCGGCTGTTGTTTTAGTGCGGGCGGCCCGGGTATTGCACCAATAGGGTGCATTGCGGCAGGCCTGTCCCTGTCACTGTACCGGGGATCGTTGTAACGCGGCGCAACAGCCAGGGTCGTGGCGTACCGGCGCGTGGCACGGTCCGTGCTTGGAGCCGCATGTCCCTACTTTGTCCCACCGGAGGAAACATATGAACCGCGCCATCATCAAGACCCTGGGCGTCGCCCTCGTTGCAACCCTTCCCGTGCTGGCCAGCGCCCAGCTCACCGGCAACGTCAGCCTGACCACGAACTACAAGTTCCGCGGCCAGGACCAGGACACGTCCAAGGCCAAGGCCGTGAAGCCGGCGCTGCAGGGCGGTTTCGACTACGCCTTCGGCGAAAGCGGCTGGTATGTGGGCAACTGGAACTCCAGCGTGGACTGGCTCTCCGGCAACTCGCTGGAGTCCGACCTGTACGGCGGCTACAAGTTCAAGGCCGGCGGCGCCGACCTGGACGTGGGCCTGCTGACCTACATCTACCCCGGCAACAGCGCCGGCAACACCACCGAGGTGTACGGCGCGGCCACCTTCGGCCCCGTCACCGCCAAGTACTCGCACACCCTGTCCAAGGACTACTTCGCCTACGCCGGCCCCGGCCTGAAGGGCCGCAACACCGGCTACCTGAACCTGGCCTTTGCCCAGGAAGTGGCCCCCAGCATCACGCTCAAGGCGGCGGTCGGCTTCACGCGCTTCGGTGGCGACATCACGGCACCGAACTTCATGGACTACAGCCTGGGCGGCGCGTATGACTTCGGCTCGGGCGTGTCCCTGAGCGCGGCCGTGGTGGGCGCCACCAAGAAGGCGTACTACGGCCCCGTCAACAAGTCGCGCCTGATCTTGACGCTCACGAAAACCCTGTAAATCGCAGTGGGCGCCCGCGGCGCCCGCATAGGAGGACCTTCCAATGAAAATGGTGACAGCCATCATCAAGCCCTTCAAGCTGGACGAGGTGCGCGAAGCCCTCTCCGACATCGGCGTGCAAGGCATCACGGTGACCGAGGTCAAGGGCTTTGGCCGGCAAAAGGGCCACACCGAGCTGTACCGCGGCGCGGAGTACGTGGTCGACTTCCTGCCCAAGGTGAAGATCGAGGCCGCCGTGGCCGACGACCTGGTGGACCGCGTGATCGAATCGATCGAAAGCGCGGCCCGCACCGGCAAGATCGGCGACGGCAAGATTTTCGTGACCCACCTGGAGCAGGTGGTGCGCATCCGCACTGGCGAAACCGGCAAGGAAGCCCTGTAAGGGCCGGCCGCATTGCATCCAAGAAGAGAAACGCCATGAAAAAACTGCTTGCTTCCTTCATCCTGGGGCTGGGACTGCTGACCCTGGGCAACCTCTCCCTGGCCCAGACGCCGGCCCCGGAGGCCGCCGCATCGGCGCCCGCCGAGGCGGCCGCGCCGGCAGCCGCCGCGCCGGCAGCCGCAGCCTCCGAAGCCGCGCCCGCTGCCGCACCCGCACCGGCACCCAAGGTCGACTCGGGTGACACCGCCTGGATGCTGACCTCCACGCTGCTGGTGATCCTCATGACCATCCCGGGCCTGGCCCTGTTCTACGGCGGCCTGGGCCGCAGCAAGAACATGCTGTCCGTGCTGGTGCAGGTCTTCGTGATCTTCTCGCTGATCTCCCTGCTGTGGGCCATCTACGGCTACAGCCTGGCGTTCTCGGGCGAGGGCAAGTTCTTCGGGGGCTTCGACAAGATCTTCCTCAAGGGCGTGACGCAGGAGACCTTCGGCGCGCTGACGACGATCCCCGAATACGTGTTCTTCGCGTTCCAGGGCACGTTCGCGGCCATCACCGTGGCGCTGATCGTGGGCTCGTTTGCCGAGCGCATCAAGTTCTCCGCCGTGCTGCTGTTCTCCGTGCTGTGGTTCACCTTCAGCTACGTGCCCATGGCCCACATCGTGTGGGGCGGCGGCCTGCTGGGTGCTGATGGCGCTCTGGACTTTGCGGGCGGCACCGTGGTGCACATCAACGCCGGTGTTGCTGGCCTGGTGGGCGCCTACATGGTGGGCAAGCGCATTGGCTACGGCAAGGAAGCCATGGCGCCGCACAGCCTGACGCTGACCATGGTGGGTGCTTCGCTGCTGTGGGTGGGCTGGTTCGGCTTCAACGCCGGCTCGGCCGGTGCCGCCAACGCCAACGCCGGCCTGGCTTTCGTGAACACCGTGCTGGCCACCGCGGCCGCCACGCTGTCGTGGATCTCTGGCGAAGCGCTGCACAAGGGCAAGGCCTCGATGCTGGGCGCAGCCTCCGGCGCCGTGGCCGGCCTGGTGGCCGTCACCCCGGCCGCTGGCTTCGTGGGCCCCATGGGCTCCATCGTGATGGGCCTGATCGCCGGTGTGGTCTGCCTGTGGGGCGTGGGTGGCCTCAAGCGCCTGCTCAACGTTGACGATGCGTTTGACGTGTTCGGCGTGCACGGCGTGGGCGGCATCCTGGGTGCCATCCTGACCGGCGTGTTCGCGGCGCAGGGCCTGGGCGGCACGGGTGGCCTGACCCCCGACACGTTCGCGATGGGTGCGCAAGTGTGGATCCAGGTCAAGAGCGTGCTCTTCACCATCGTGTGGTCTGGCGTGGTGGCGTTCATCGCCTACAAGATCGCCGATCTGCTGGTGGGCCTGCGCGTTGCGGAAGAAGCCGAGCGCGAAGGCCTGGACATCACTTCGCACGGCGAGACGGCGTACAACCGCTGACCTGCCGGTCCCCCACGCGCTGCGGTGTCTGGTGGCGCCGCAGCGTGCAACAAGAACAAGCGCGAGTTACTCCCAAGGTTCCGCAACCCGCCCCCGACAGGGCGGGTTTTTTTACGTCGGGCGGGCGGCGCCAACGCGTGGGGGCTGGCCCGGGCCGGGCGGCAGGAGTCCCCGCCGGGGCCGCGCTTCACGCGCCGTGTTTGAAAAATTCACGCTCCCTGCCGGCGGCGCGGGCCGCGGCTGCCGGTACGATGCACGGATGGATCTCGCCCTTGCCCAGATTGCCGAGCGCGTGCGCGCCGCCGCCGCCGACCAGACCCCGTTGCGCATCCGGGGCGGGGGGACCAAGGATTTCCACGGGCGGGCGCTGCACGGCGACGTGCTCGACACCCGCGCCCTGCAGGGCATCGTGGCCTACGAGCCCAGCGAGCTGGTCGTCACCGTGCGTGCGGGCACGCCGCTGGCCGACCTGGAGGCCGCGCTGGCCGGGCGCGGGCAGTGCCTGCCGTTCGAGCCGCCCCATTTCGCCCGCGAGGGCGGCGGCCACGCCACCGTGGGCGGCATGGTCGCGGCGGGCCTGTCGGGCCCCGCGCGGGCCAGCGCGGGGGCGGTGCGCGACTACGTGCTGGGCACCACGCTCGTCAACGGCCGCGGCGAGGTGCTGCAGTTTGGCGGCCAGGTCATGAAGAACGTGGCCGGCTACGACGTGTCACGCCTGATGGCCGGGGCGTGGGGCACGCTGGGCCTGCTGGCCGAGGTCAGCCTCAAGGTGCTGCCCGTGGCCCCGGGCGAAGCCACGCTGCGGTTTGACGACATGCCTCAGGCCGAGGCCTTGCGCAGCCTGCAGGCGTGGGGCGGCCGCCCGCTCCCGCTCAACGCCAGCTGCTGGGTGCCCGGCACCGGGCAGGGCACCTTGTATGTGCGGCTGCGCGGCGCCGCCGCCGCGGTGGAAGCCGCCTGCCGCACCCTGGGCGGCACGCGCATGGCGGACCAAGCCAGCGTGCAGGCCGACTGGGCCGCCTGCCGCGAACAGACCCTGCCCTGGTTCCTGGCCCGCGCGGAACACCCGGGCCACGCGCTGTGGCGCCTGTCCGTGCCGGCCGCGGCGCCGGTGCTGGCGCTGCCCGGCGGCGCACAGCCGCTGGTGGAATGGCACGGCGCGCTGCGCTGGGTGCAAGCCCCCGCCGACGCGGGGGACGCCCTGCGCGCCGCCGCACGCGCGGCCGGCGGAAGCGCTACGATTTTCCGGGCTGCGGACGAGGGGGCGCGGGACGCGCAAAGCCCCTGGGTCCTGCCATCCGGTGCGCTGGAGCAGATCCATGCACGTCTGAAGCAGCGTTTCGACCCTGCAGGGATCTTCAATCCCGGCCGCATGGCGAGCGGCTGGTAGGCACGCCCGGCCGTTCTCCCGTTTTTCCCCGTTTCTGAACCGTTCACGCATGCGACGCCTCCTGCACCTCACCGGCCACCGCCGAACCATCGCCGGCAACCGCACGCTGGGCCTGCTGCTGGCCTTCAACGCCGGCGCAGTGAACGCGGGGGGCTTTCTGGTGGTGCACATGTACACCTCGCACATGACGGGCTTCCTCTCGTCGCTGGCCGACAACCTGGTGCTGGGCAACATGAAGCTCGCGCTCGGCGCGGTCGGGGCGCTGTGGGCCTTCATGTCGGGGGCGGGCAGCACGGCCATCCTGGTCAATTGGGCGCGCCACCACCATCTGCGCAGCACCTATGCCCTGCCGCTGCTGATCGAGGCCGCGCTGATGCTGCTCTTCGGGCTGATGGGCGCCATCACCCTGGGCTGGCGCACGCCGTTCGCGGTGCCGCTCACGGTGCTGGTGCTGGCCTACCTGATGGGGCTGCAGAACGCCGTGGTGACCAAGATGTCGTCGGCGCAGATCCGCACCACGCACATGACCGGCGTGGTCACCGACCTGGGCATCGAGATGGGCAAGATGCTGTACTGGAACCGCCAGGGCGTGGCACCCGAACAGCAGGTGCGCGCCAACCGCGAGCGCCTGCGCCTGTTCGCGGGGCTGGTGGGGATGTTCTTTGCCGGCGGCCTGGTGGGGGCGGCGGGCTTCAAGCACGTCGGCTTCGTGTTCGTGGTGCCGCTGGCGCTGGTGCTGCTGGGCCTGTCCCTGCCGCCGCTGTGGACCGACCGCGAACGCCTGCGCCAGTTGCTGTTGCAGCGGGGCTCCGCGGCGGCCGCGCCGGTGCCGCCCGCGCCCGCTGCCCCCGCCGAGCGCGGGGCCGACGCGCAAGCGCCCCGTTGACCCCGCGGCCCGGCCCGGCTGCCTTCTCCGTTTCCGATCCTCCACGCACCATGCAGACCCAACTCGCCCCCGAATACGCCGCGCGCCCCGAGGGCCGCGAGGCCGAAGCCATCCTGCGCAAGTGCGTGCACTGCGGCTTTTGCACCGCCACCTGCCCCACCTACCAGCTGCTGGGCGACGAGCTGGACGGCCCGCGCGGCCGCATCTACCTCATCAAGCAGGTGCTCGAAGGCGCCGAGCCCACGCGCGCCACGCAGCTGCACCTGGACCGCTGCCTGACCTGCCGCAACTGCGAAAGCACCTGCCCCAGCGGCGTGCAGTACGGCCACCTGGTGGACATCGGCCGCAAGATCGTCGACGAGAAAGTGCCGCGGCCCCTGGGCGAGAAGGCCCTGCGCTGGGCGCTCAAGGAAGGCGTGCCCTCGCCCCTGTTCACGCCCGCCATAAAGGCCGGCCAGGCCGTGCGCGGCCTGCTGCCCGCGTCGCTCCAGGCCAAGGTGCCAACGCCCCGCGCGGCCGGCGCCTGGCCTGCGCGCCCGCACGCGCGCAAAGTGCTGATGCTGGCGGGCTGCGTGCAGCCGGCCATGATGCCGAACATCAACACCGCCACCGCCCGCGTGCTGGACGCCGTGGGCATAGAGACCGTGGTGCCGCCCCAGGCGGGCTGCTGCGGTGCCGTGAAGTTCCACCTCAACGACCAGGACGGCGGCATGGCCCAGATGCGGGCCAACATCGACGCCTGGTGGCCGCTGGTGGAGGCCGGCGGCGTGGAAGCCATCGTCATGAACGCCTCGGGCTGCGGCGTCACCGTCAAGGAGTACGGCCACCTCCTGACGCACGACGCGCAGTACGCCGAGCGGGCCGCGCGCATCAGCGCCCTCACGCGCGACCTGTCGGAACTGCTGCCGGACCTGCTGCCCGGCTGCAGGGCCGCGTGCAGCGGCCCGACACGCTCTACGCCTACCACCCGCCCTGCACGCTGCAGCACGGCCAGAAGCTGCGCGGCGGCGTGGAGCTGCATTTGAACCAGCTGGGCTTTCGCCTGCGCACCGCGCAGAGCGAAGCGCATCTGTGCTGCGGCTCCGCAGGCACCTATTCGGTCCTCCACCCCGAGCTGGCCACCCCGCTGCGCGACCGCAAGCTGGGCGCGCTGGGCGAGGCGTTTGGCGAGCAGCCGCCCGACGTGATCCTGTCGGCCAACATCGGCTGCATCACCCATTTGCAAAGCGGCACGGCCACGCCGGTGCGGCACTGGATTGAAGTGCTGGACGAAGCGCTACGGCCCTGAGCGTGTGCCCGGCGCGGGGCTACACGGTCGGCACCGTGCCCCCGTCGATCCGGTATTCCGCGCCCGTCAGGGAACCGGCGCGGGGCGAGACCAGAAACGCAATCAGGTCGGCCACTTCCAGCGGCGTGGCGGGCCGGCCCAGGGGGATGCCGCCCAGCGACTGCATGATGAGGCGCCGGCCGCCCTCGATGTCGGTGCCCGCCTGTGCAGCCAGCCGTTCGGCCAGCGCGACGGAGGCTTCTGTTTCCACCCAACCGGGCGCGACGCTCAGCACCCGCACGCCCTGGGGCGCCAATTCTTTTGACAACGCCTTGCTGTAGGTGGACAGGGCGGCCTTGGCGGCAGCGTAGGCCGTGGTGGATTCCGGCAACGGGAGCAGCCGCTGGATCGAGCTGACATGCACCACCACACCCGAGCCTTGCCGCCGCATCGACGGCAGCAGAGCCCGGTCGAGCCGCACTGCGGCCAGCAGATTGTGGTTGAGTGCGTTGGCCCACGCTGCATCGTCCAGCGCTTCAAACCCGCCAGCGGGCGCGCTGGAGCCGCCAAGCACATGCACCAGGATGTCGAGGCCGCCCCATCGGTCCAGCGCAGCCTGGGCGACTGCGGCGGCGCCGCTGGCCGACGTCAGATCGGCGGGCACATAGACCACCGTGCCGACGGGATGTGCAGGTGCCGAGCGGGCGGCGGTCATCACTTGCGCGCCCGCATCGTGCAGGCGCTGAACGACGGCCGCGCCGATGCCTTTGGTGCCTCCCGTGACCAGTGCCCGCAGGCCGTGGAGCTGGAGATCGAAGCTCATGGCGCGACCTCCAGGGCGGCGATCAGGCCGCCGGCCATGCGGAACCGGTAGCGCAGGTCCACCGGGCTGCCGGGGAAGTTGCCCTCCACCCGGCTGGTAACGATCACGTCCGCGGCGCCCTGCCGTTCCAGCGTGTGGGGCGTGGATACAAACGAGGTTTGGGCGCGCGCCCGCGCATGCCAGGCCGCGATGGCCTCGCGCCCTTGGTACGTCTGGCCTTCGTCCTGGACGACGCCATCGGCGGTGAAACACCCGGCGAGGGCGCCCGGGGCCTGCCCCTGCGCTGCAAAAAAGGCCGCGAGGGGTTCGGGAAGCGTCAGTGGGGTCATGGGTTCACTCCTTGGTTGCAACAGAGCCCCAAGGATGCGGCGCCGAAACCATTTAGTGAATAACCTATGATTTAAACAGCTTATGTAGAAAACAATACACAATGCGCGGCGCCGAGTTTGCTGAGTTGAAAGCCTTTGCCACCGTGGTGGAGCGGGGCAGCTTTGCCCGGGCGGCCGAGCACCTGGGGTTGTCGCCCTCCGCGCTGAGCCAGACCATCCGCCACCTGGAAGCGCGGCTGGGGGTGCGGCTGCTGAACCGTACTACCCGCAGCGTTGCGCCCACGGCGGCGGGAGCCCAACTGCATGCGCGCCTGGCCCCGCTGCTCAAGGAAATGCTGGACGCCGTGGCCGAGGCCAGCGCGGCGACGGGGCAGCTCCGGGGCACCTTGCGCATCAACACCTTGGGCATGGCCGCGCGCCAGGTGGTGATGCCGCGGCTGGGCCGCTTCCACCGCGCGCATCCGGACGTGGTGCTGGACCTGGTGGTGGACGACGGCTTGACCGATATCGTCGCGGGTCGTTTCGACGCGGGCATTCGCGTGGGCGGGCGGCTCGAAAAGGACATGGTGGCCGTGCGCCTGACGCCCGACGTGCCGATGGTGGCCGTGGCTTCGCCGGAGTACCTCGCGCGCCGGGGAACGCCCCGGTCGCCCGCAGACCTGGGCCACCATGCCTGCATCCAGTGGCGGCTGCAAAGCGACGGGACGCCCTACCGCTGGGAGTTCATGAAGAGGGGGCGCAAACTGGAGGTCGTGGTGGACGGGCCCGTGGTCACGAACCATGCGGAGGCGGGCATCGCCGCCGCGCTGCAGGGGCTGGGCATCGCCTACGCCTTCGAACGCGACCACGTCGACGCCTGCGTGGCGGACGGGCGCCTCGTGCCTGTGCTTGCGGACTGGTCGATCACGCGTCCGGGCCTGTTTCTGTACTACCCCGACCGCCGCCACAGCCCCGCAGCCCTGCGCGCCTTCATCGATTGCCTGCTCGACCGGGATCTGGCCGCCGCACCGTTGCGTGCCGGACTCATCGATGCCGGTTGAGCCTGCGCCGCAGGCCGGCGCACCGGGCCGCCGACGGGCCCGCCCGGCCCAAGATGGCATGATGGCGGGTTTTGATCACCGCACCCCTGCGCCCAACCGCGTTTCCTTGCCATGACCGAACCCGTGATCGCTTCTGAATCCCTGCATCCCGCTCCCGCTTTGGCGGCCGATGTCTCCGCCGCCGCGCTTGCGGATGGCAGCGCGGCCGCCACACCGGCCGCAGAAGGCGACGGCGACGCCGCCGCCCGCCCCAGCCAGGCCCCTCGGCGCAGTGGCCGCGACCGCCGGGGCGGT
>NZ_JAJTBB010000047.1 GCF_021287135.1 Acidovorax sp. | reverse complement strand
AGTCCAGCAGTCCAGCAGTCCAGCAGTCCAGCAGTCCAGCAGTCCAGCAGTCCAGCAGTCCAGCAGTCCAGCAGTCCAGCAGTCCAGCAGTCCAGATTATAAGAAAAATACCCAACCAAGTCAATACCAGCAACGATTTATTGCTCCTGAAATTGTAGCTAATTATTTAACCCGTTGCTTGTTTTCCATGTTTGCGGAGGATGTCGGGCTGCTCCCCAAGGGTGCTTTTCTGGACCTGCTGAAAGCGCACCGCGACGACCCCGCCACACTGCAGCAGATGCTGCGCATCTTGTGGGCCGACATGGATCGGGGCGGTTTCAGCGCCGCGCTGGCCAAGCCCGTTCTGTACTTCAATGGCAAGCTCTTCAAGGGCGCGGGAGAAGACGGCTACAGCCTGCGGCTCGCGCCCGAGCAGGTTGACCTGCTCATCGCCGCCGCAAAGTGCAATTGGCGCGAGGTCGAGCCCGCTATCTTCGGCACCTTGCTCGAACGCGCCCTCGACCCCACCGAGCGCCACGCCCTGGGCGCCCACTACACGCCCCGCGCCTATGTGGAACGCTTGGTGCTGCCCACGGTGATCGAGCCCCTGCGCGCCGACTGGGGCAACGCCCAGGCAGCAGCCCTGGTGCTGGCGCACGAAGCCGCCGCGCTAGAAGGCAAGGCACGCGACGCCAAGCTGGCCGAAGCCCGTGCCGAGGTCAAAAAATTCCACCACCAGCTGTGCACCACCCGCGTGCTCGACCCGGCCTGCGGCAGCGCCAACTTTTTGTACGTGACGCTGGAACACTTGAAGCGCCTGGAGGGCGAAGTCGTCAACCAACTGGAGGCCCTGGGCCACACGCAAGACCAGCTCGGCTTTGAAGGCGAAACCGTCACCCTGCAGCAGCTGCGCGGCATCGAGCTGAACGAACGCGCTGCCGCTCTGGCCGAGCTGGTGCTGTGGATAGGCTACCTGCAGTGGCACATCCGCACCCGCGGCAACGCCGCCGTGGCCGAGCCCGTGGTGCACAACTACGGCAACATCGAATGCCGCGACGCCGTGCTGGCCTGGGACGCGCAAGAGCTGGCGTATGACGATGCGGGCCAGTTGCTCAGCCGCTGGGATGGCCGCACCTACAAGATGCACCCCGTGACGGGCGAACAGGTGCCCGACGAAGCCGCCCAGGTGCCGCAATGGCGCTACGTGGGCGCCCGGCAGGCGCAGTGGCCGCAGGCGGATTTCATTGTGGGGAACCCGCCGTTTATTGGGAAATCCGCCGTGCGCGAAGCCTTGGGCGACGGCTATGTGGAAACCTTGCGGAACGTGTGGGCAGAAGTACCGGACAGCGCCGACTTTGTGATGTATTGGTGGCACCACGCCGCCGCACGGGTGGCGGCGGGCCGCTCACGGCGAATGGGGCTGATCACCACCAACAGCCTGCGCCAGACCTTCAACCGCCGAGTGGTACGGGCCGCACTGGACCAGTGCACGCATCTGGAAATGGCCGTTCCCGACCATCCGTGGGTGGACGGCGCCAACGGCGCCGCCGTGCGCATTGCCATGACAGTTCTGGCACCGGGTGCGGGCGAAGGCCATCTGCTGAACGTGACCGCCGAGCAAACCGGCGACTTTGGTGAAGTAGCGGTAACGCTGCAAGAACGGCTCGGGCTGATTCACGCGGATTTAAGCGTCGGGGCGAATGTAGCGGCAGCGCGGCCTTTGCGCGCTTTGGAAGGCATTTCCGGCAACGGCGTCATGCTGGCGGGCAGTGGCTTCATCGTGAGCGAAGAAGAAGCACGGGCGTTTGGCCCATCGCCGTTGGTTCATCCCTACCGCAATGGCCGCGACCTCACCAGCGAGCCGCGTGGCGTACTGGTGATTGACGCCTTTGGCCTCAGTGCCGACGAACTGCGCACGCAGCAACCCGCCGTGTACCAATGGCTGCTGGAGCGCGTCAAACCCGAGCGCGATCAGAACAACCGGCAAAAATTTCGCGATCAGTGGTGGATCTTTGGCGAACCGCGCCGCACCTTGCGCAGAGCGCTTGCCGGGCTTCCCCGCTACATCGCCACTGTCGAAACCGCCAAACACCGCGTCTTCCAGTTTCTGGACGCCAGCATCCTGCCGGACCACATGCTGATCGCCATCGCATTGAACGACGCGTACACCTTGGGCGTGCTCTCCAGCCAGTTCCACATCGACTGGGCGCTGGCGACTGGTTCGCGTTTAGGCGTCGGCAACGACCCGCGCTACAACAAATCCCGCTGCTTCGAAACCTTCCCCTTCCCCGACGAAGACACCGGCCTGACCCCGCCCCTGCGCAAGCGCATCGCCCATCTCGCCGAACAGATCGACGCCCATCGCAAGCGCGTGCTGGCCCCCGAATCCGGCAACACCGGCCTCACCCTCACGGGCATCTATAACGTGCTGGCGGCCCTGCGTGAAGGCCGGGCGCTCACCGCCAAAGAGAAAACCCAGCACGCCCAAGGCTTGGTCGGCGTGCTGCGCGAGCTGCACGACGAACTGGATGCTGCGGTGCTGGCGGCCTATGGCCTGCCCGCCACGGCCAGCACCGACGACATCCTGGCCCACTTGGTGCAGCTCAACACCCAGCGCGCCGCCGAAGAAGCCCAGGGCCGCGTGCGCTGGCTGCGGCCCGACTTTCAAAATCCGCAAAATTCGGTGCGAAAACAGGAGCTGCTGGCGCAAGATGAGCAAGCGCCAGAGGCCGATTTGGGTAGTGAAATTTCGCTATCGAAACCAGAGCAAAAAAAAACCACTCAACACCCCTGGCCGGCCACCCTGCCCGAGCAGGTGCGCGCCGTAGCCGATGCGCTGGCTACCAGCCCCATCCCGCTGACCCTGCCCACCATCGAGGCCCGCTTCAAAGGCCGCGGCCCCTGGAAGAAGGGCCTGCCCACGCTGCTGCAAACGCTGGAGGCGCTGGGGCGGGCGCAGCGGGTGTCTACAGAGAGCACCACGGCTTGGCGCGGTTAACCGGCCGCTACTGGCTGGCAAGCAACAGGAATCCGAGTGAGCCGTGGCGAAACTCGGATTTGATTCAATAAATGCTCTTTTTAAGAAAAAAGAGTATAAATATGATCATGTCTACCGACCTGATCAGCACACTCGCCGCCGCCCGCAAGGCCCACCAGATGACCCAGGCCCAGCTGGCCGAAAGCGCCGGCCTCTCCCGCATGACCGTGCAGCGCACGGAAGGCGGCGACCTGGATCCGCGCTATTCCACCCTGGCCGAGATGGCGCGTGTGCTGGGGCTGGACATCATTGCCGTGCCCAGCAGCCTGCGGCCGAGCCTGGAAGCTTTCGTCCAGGCAGGGGGCAAATTCCTGGGCCAGCCGCAGGGGGTGGATGCGCCGCCCTCGGTGGTGGACAGCCTGAGCCGTCCGGGCTGATCGCTCAAGCCCTGCTGGCCTGAAAGGCGCACCCCATGAGCACCTCCATCCGCTACCTGCGCCTGTACCTGCACCGGCCGCCGCTGGCGGACGGCGCGCCGGGCGGGCGCGAGGCCCTTGGCTACCTCTCGCAGTACGGCGACATCCTGCGCGTGTCGTTTGACGAGGGCTACATCCGCAACCCGCAGCGCCCCACGCTGTCGCTGAGCTTTCAGGGTGCCGACGAGGCGGCCACGCAGCAGATCCTGGCGTCGGCGCGGGACGCGCGGCTGGTGCGCACCGATGGGCGCTGGCCGGTGTACTTTCAGAACCTGCTGCCCGAGGGCCACAACCGCGACCGGCTGGCGCGGGAGCGCGGCTGCAGCCCGGACGACGAGTTCGAGCTGCTGGCCGCCGCCGGCCACGACCTGATGGGCGCGCTGGAGGTGGAGCCCGTGCCCGCGCAAGAGGGCATTCCGGACGTGGTGCGGCACTGGCACACCACCCAGGGGCTGGATGTGCTGGAGCCCGGCTTTGTGGAAGTGCCGGTGCAGGACGCGGCCTCGCTGCCTGGCGTGGTGACCAAGTTCAGCGCGGTGCAGGACGGGCGGCGCTACACCGTGCACCGCCAGGGCGCGGCCGGCAGCGTGATCCTGAAGCTGCCCACCTCCGCCCACCCCGACCTGGTGGCCAACGAGTACGCGGGCTACCAGCTGTGCCAGGCGCTGGGCCTGCACTGTGCTGAGGTGCGGGTCATCACCCGCGCCGAGGCCGAGCTGCCCGAGGCCGTTCCCTTCAAGGAGATCCTGGCCGTGCAACGCTTCGACCACCTGCCCGGCGGCGCGCGCGTGCACATGGAGGAGTTCAACCAGGTCCTGGGCTACACGCCGCGGCAGAAGTATGGCAAGGGCATCCTGCAAGACTGGGCCACCATGCTGCGCGTGCTCAACCGCCTGAGCCGCCAGCCGGTGCAGGACACGCGCGAGTTCCTGGCCCGCATGGTGGCGTTCATCCTGATGGGCAACACCGACGCGCACCTGAAGAACTGGGCGCTGATCTACCCCGACGGCCGCGTGCCGCAGCTCGCGCCGCTGTACGACCCGGTGTGCGTGGCGGCTTTTTTCGAGGGCGTGCCCGAGAACCAGTACGCCGTGAACCGCGCCATCGACCAGACCTTGCGCGCCTTTGGCTGGGCCGACATGGAGGCGCTGCTGAAGTCCGCCGGGCTGCTGCGCGTGCCGCGCCACCTGGCCCTGCTGCGGGACACGGTGGCCACCGCCCGGCAGGACTGGCCCCGGCTGCTGCAGGACGCTCCGGCCTCCCTGCGGACCGTGGTGGCGCAGCGGCTGGCCGGCGGCGTGGCCCTGGCGCAGTGACCCCGGATGCGGTGATCCCCGGGGCGCGGGTTGCACGCACAATGCCCGCACCCGCACCCAAGCCGACGAGCCCAAGCCATTGAGCCTTCGAAAGACCGCCCCATGACCCACACATCCCTTGCGCGGAGCCCGCTGGCCCTGGCGCCCGAGACGGAGATGGGCGCCCTCCAGGTGCCCCACCTCAAGCGCTGCTGGTCGCGCTGGATGGCAGCCCGACAGGGGCACGCCCAGCCCGGCGCCGCCGCCGAAGCCCACCGCACGCAGATCGTGCTGTCCGCGCTGGGCGTGGGGCTGGAGCAGACCCTGCAGCATGTGCTGCACCAGGCGCCGGACTTCGAGGCGTTCGAGGACTGGATCGTGCGCACCGCAGGCGCGCCATCGGCTGCCACGGTGGCCCGCATTCAGGCCCTGGTGGACGGCACGGGCGTGGTGCCCGAAGAGATCGCCCAGCTGCACGCCCAGGTGAACGCCCTGCCCCCGGTGCTCAGTGCCGCAGACCTGGAACACTGGGAGACGCAAGGCTACGTGATCGTGCGCCTGGCAGTGTCCCCCGCCGGCAGTGCCGCCGCCGCACAGGTGGTGTGGGACGCCGTGCGCGCCGATCCCGACGATGCCGGCACCTGGTACGCCCATGCGCCGCGCAACGTCATGGTGCAACTGTTCCAGCACCCCGCGTTCGAGGCCAACCGGCGCTCGCTGCGCATCCACAAGGCCTTTGCCCAGCTGTGGGGCACGGCCGATCTGTGGCGCAGCACGGACCGCTGCGGCTTCAACCCGCCCGAGCGGCCCGGCTATGCATACGGCGGCCAGGGCCTGCACTGGGACGTGAGCCTGCACCCGCCGATTCCGTTCGGAACCCAGGGCATCCTGTACCTGACCGACACCCCACCCGAGCAGGGCGCGCTGACGCTGGTGCCCGGCTTCCAGCACCGGGTGGGCGACTGGCTGGCGCAGCTGCCCGAGGGCGCCAACCCCCGCATGCAGGACCTGAAGGCCCTGAACCCGGTGCCCATCGGCGCCGGTGCCGGCGACCTCATCATCTGGCAGCAGGCCCTGCCCCACGGTCCCAGCGCGAACACGGGCACGCAGCCCCGGCTGGTGCAGTACATCAACCTCACCCCCGCCGAGGTACCCTGCCACGAGACCTGGCTTTAACGGGGGACCGCCCCCCATTTCCGGCGGATCAAATCGCTCCTTTTTTAATAGCTGCTTGCGCTTGTATACCAAGGCCTGGATGGCTTTTTTTCTTGAAAATTCCCGGGTGACGCACCCTCACCCCTCTGCAGCCTTGCCGCGCTTGCGCTGCTCGTACCGCCGCATGAGCGGGGTGACCGAGACGCCATGCACCACCATCGACGCCACCACCACCGCCAGGGTGAGCGACAGCAGGCGCTGCGCCAGGGCCGGCGGCAGCCCGTGGGTGATGGCGTACATGAGGTAGTACACCGAACCAATGCCGCGGATGCCGAACCACGCGATCAGCCGGCGCTGGTTGCGCTGCACTGGCGCCCCCCACAGGCCGGCGTACACCGACAGCGGGCGGATGACCCCCAGCAGCAGCGGGACGAACCACAGCACCTCTGCACCAAACTCCACGGTCGCGAGCAAGGCGCCCACCACCAGCACCACCGCCACTTCGGCAATGCGCTCCAGCTGGGCGTTGAAGCGTTCGACCGACTCCATCAGATAGCCGGAGACGCGGGCCTCCGGGGGCGCGCCTGCACTGTCCCTCTGCGTCGCCGGGGCGTGCCCGGACGGCTGCGCTGCCACGCGGCGCAGCGCCAAGCCCGCAGCAAACACCGCCAGAAAGCCGTAGGCTTGGCACAGCAAAGCCACGCCGTAGGACAAGGCGATGAGGCCCAACACCATGAACTCGTCGGGCCCCAGGGCTTCGCGGCGGCGGATGCGCAGGTACAGGATGGCACGGCCCACCAAGGCGCCCAGCGCGTAGCCGATGGCCAGGCCGCCCAGCACGGCCCAGAGCAGGTCCACCGTCCACCAGCGCCGCCCGGCGTCGCCCAGGTCGTGCAACGACAGCCAGCCCAGGCCCAGCATCACCAGCGGAAAGGCTGCGCCGTCGTTCAGGCCACCCTCCCCCGTGAGCCCGAAGCGCAACCGGTCGCGGTCGCCCGGATCGGACACCTGCACATCGGACGCCAGCACCGGATCGGTGGGCGCCAGGATGGCCCCCAGCAGCACCGCCGCACCCCAAGGCAGCTGCAGCAGTCCCACGCCCACCACGGCAATCGCCCCCACGGTGAGCAGCATCGACCCCGTGGCCAGCTGCAACGGGATGCGCCAGCGCCGGTCGCGCAGCGGCAGCTCCAGCTTCAAGCCCACCGTAAAGAGCGAGATCAGCACCGCGATCTCGGTCAGCCGCTCCAGCAGCGGCGCGTGGCGCAGCGGGTCCAGCTGGAGCAGGCCCAGCCCCGACGGCCCGATGCCCACACCGACCGCGAGGTACAGGATGGCCGAACTCAGGGGCACCCGCGCGATGAAGGAACTGGTCAGCGTCATCACGACCAGCAGCAGCCCCACCAGCAAGAACGCCAGGGCGGGGAGAAGCTCGTCATGCATGTCCATCGCTGCGAAGAATGCGCACCGCCCCACTGTGCGGGCCGCGCGGCGCCGTGTCTGCCGGGCAGCACCGGCCCCCGGTGTCAGCGCGCACGCCGCCCCGGCACGCAGATGCCAGTCCTGCGCTCGGCTTCCCGGGGTACGCGGTGCGAGCCCTGGCATGGCCCGCCGGCGCAAAGAGCCTGCACGCGCGCGCTACCATCAGCCCCTGAGCACGCCCAAGGAAGCTTATGGCCCATGTCCTGAAAGTGAAGTACGAAACCCAGGCCGACGCGCGCATCTGCGAGGTCCCCTACGAGACCCAGGCCGACCTGTGCTGGCACGAGGTGGCCTACGCCACGCAAGCCAGCGGAGACGGGGTGTGGTTCTTCGTGACCTACCCGGACCAGGCGAGCTTCCGGGTGTTTCCGGTCAAGCACCAGAGCCAGGCCGACCTCAAGCTCTTCAAGGTCCACAGCCCCGAGCAGGCCGGCTGGCGCACCAAGGACCACCCGCTGCGCGGCAAGCTGGGATAGCCCGCCGCCGGTCGGCCCCGGTCGGTTCCGGTCGGTCTTACCCGGCCACGCAGGACAGCGTCTGCTCGCCCAGACCCGCACCGCCCAGGCGCATCACGTCGCCGGGTTTCAGGAACTGGGGCGACGGCTTTTGCCCCAGCCCCACGCCCGCCGGCGTGCCGGTGAGGATGAGATCGCCGGGCTCCAGGGTCATGCACTGGCTGATGTACGACACCACCGTGGGCACCCCGAAGATGAAGTCGCGGGTGGAGCCGTCCTGCATGCGCCGGCCGTTCACCTCCAGCCACAGCGCAATGGCGTGGGGGTCCGGCACCTCATCCGCCGTCACCAGCCAGGGGCCGACGGGCGCAAACGTGTCGAAGCTCTTGCCCTTGTCCCACTGCCCGCCCCGCTCCATCTGCCAGGCGCGCTCGGACACATCGTTGGCCAGCACATAGCCCGCCACGCAATCCAGCGCCTGGGCTTCGGTGACTTGGCGCGCGCGGGTACCGATGACGATGCCCAGCTCCACCTCCCAGTCGGTCTTGGCGGCGCCGGGCGGAATGCGCACCGGGTCGTTCGGCCCGCTGAGCGCGGTGACGGCCTTCATGAACAGCACGGGCTCGGCGGGGGGCTGCAGGCCGGCCTCGCGGGCATGGTCCGCATAGTTGAGCCCCACGCACACGATCTTGCCCACGCCGCCCACCGGGCACCCCAGGCGCGGCGCGCCCTCGACGGCCGGCAGCCGGGCGGCGTCGAGCGCTGCCAGCGCTGACAGGGTGCGGGGGTTCAGCTGGGCAGGGCCGATGTCGGGCAGCAGCATCGACAGGTCGCGCAGCACGCCCTGGCCGTCCAGCAGGCCGGGCCGCTCAGCGCCCGGCGGGCCATAGCGAAGGAGTTTCATGGGGAGTTCCTGAGAGCTTGTTCAAAGACTGGGCGGCACAGGCAGCCTGCGCCGCCCCCGCAGCATAGCGGCCTCGCACGGCGCTTGCGCACGCGAATCGCCGGCCCCGCCCTGCCGCAACGCGAAGCCGCACCGCCCCCGGGCGGGCCCAGTCCGGCTACCATGGCGCCCGGGCGCCACGACCCGCCGGTTCGCCCTTAAATCGCTCCTGATTTGATAGCTGCCTGCGCTTGCTACGTAAGCGCCAGGCCACGTTTTGATTGATATCTTTCCCATGGCCACCGCCGAAGAGTCCCCTCCCGCCCTGCCCGACACGCCACCGCGGCCCCAGCCGCGCAATCCGGCGGACCTGTTCTGGTCCTTCACCTGGCTGGCCCTGCAGGGCTTTGGCGGCGTGCTGGCCGTGGTGCAGCGTGAGCTGGTGGAGAAAAAGCGCTGGATGACCAACGAAGAGTTCGTGGAAGACTGGGCCGTGGCGCAGATCATGCCCGGCCCCAACGTGGTCAACCTGAGCATCATGATCGGCGACCGCTACTTCGGCCTGCGCGGCGCGTTCGCGGCGCTGGCGGGCATGCTCACCTTTCCGCTCATTCTGGTGCTGACGCTGGCGGCCGTGTACGCGCAGTTTTCCACCCACCCCGCGGTGGCCGGCGCACTGCGCGGCATGGGCGCCGTGGCGGCGGGGCTGATTGCGGGGGTGGGCATCAAGCTGTTCGTGTCCATCCGCAACCACCCGCTGGGCCGCCCGCTGTGCGTGGCGATCGCTGCCGCCACCGTGCTGGCCATGGCGGTGCTGCGGTGGCCGCTGTTCTGGATCCTGCCGGTCCTGGGCGGCGCGGCCTGCCTGCTGACCTGGCGAAAGCTTGCGCCATGATGGCCGGCGCTGCCCTGCCTGCCGTGGCGCTGGACGCCGCCGACTGGCTCCACCTTTTTCTGTACTACCTGTCGCTGTCGCTGCTGGCCGTGGGCGGGGCCATTGCCACCGCGCCGGACATGCACCGCTTCCTGGTCGAGCGCCAGGGCTGGCTGACCGACCCGCAGTTCAACGCCTCCATCGCCATCGCCCAGGCGGCACCGGGGCCCAACGTGCTGTTCATCGCGCTGCTGGGCTGGAACGTGGGGCTGAATGCGGGCGGGCCGGGCGTGTCCGGCTGGCTGCTGGGGGCGCTGGGCATGGGCCTGTGCATGCTGGGTGTGATGCTGCCCAGCAGCCTGTTGACCTGGCTGGCCACGCGCTGGGGCCACCGCAACCGCGAGCGGCGGGCGGTGCGCGCTTTCAAGCAGGGAATGTCGCCGGTCGTGATCGGCCTGCTGCTGGCCACCGCGTGGGTGCTGGCCCGGGCCCACGGAAGCCCCGCCACGGCCTGGCCCCTGTGGCTGTTGAGCGCCGTCACCGTGGTGCTGGTGTGGCGCACCAAGCTCCACCTGCTGTGGATGCTGGGCGCAGGCGCCCTGCTCGGGGCGCTGGGCTGGGTGTAGCCTGTAGCCGCGGCAGCCGGCCGCCACGGCCGGGCACCGGCGTCAGCTGATGCGGCGCCCGTTCTCCGCGTACACCGCCAGGTAGATGGCGTCGGAGCCGATGTAAGGCGCCTTGTTGCCAAAGCCCACCGTGAAGTCGCCAAACGACAGCGCGCGGATGCCCGCCAGCCCGGCACGCAGGCGCTCGCGCGTGAGGTCCTTGCCCGCGTTCTTCAGGCCCTCGATCATGATCTGGGCGTTGAGCCAGCCTTCCAGCGCGCTGCCGCTGCCCAGGTAGGCCGCGTCCGCGCCCACGGCCTTCATCGTGGCCTGGAACTTGCGCACCGCCACCGACTTCTGCGACGTGGCATCGGGGAACACCTGCACCAGCGCCATGCCGCGCGTGGCGGCTGCGAGCTTGGGCATTTCAGAGGCGACCACGGTGACCGACAGGCCCGCCAGCGGCACGCCCTGCGCCTTGGCGCGGAACGCCTGCACAAACGCCGTGTTGGCCGTGCCGGTGGTGGCCAGCAGCACGGCGCCGGGCCGCTCCGCCGCCACCTTGTCGGCCAGTTCGGCACCGTTCTTGCCGTCCACGGCCAATGCAAATTCGCCGGCGCGCTCGACCTTGATTTCGTCCAGCGCGCGAGACATGTCCTTGAGCACTTCCTTGCCGAAGGGGTTGTCCAGGTACACCACGGCAATGCGCTTGAGGCCCATGTCCACCACCTGCTTGACCAGGCGCTGCGTTTCCTCACGGTAAGTGGGGCGCAGGAAGAAGACGTGGCGCGCGTCGGCGCTGCGCAGCGACGTGGCGCCCGTGACCGGGCCGACGGTGGGAATGCCCTTGGACTCCACCAGCGGCAAGATCGCCGCGGTGTTGGCCGTGCCCAGCGGGGAGATCAGCGCGAAGGCCGACTGGGCCTCGAGCATGTCCGTCACGTTCTTGAGCGTGCGGCTGGCCACATAGCCATCGTCCTTGGCGTCCAGGCGGATTTCGCGGCCGTGCACGCCGCCGGCGGCATTCACCTCGGCAAACGCGGCCTTCATGCCGGCCACTTGCTCGATGCCTGCCTGGCCCAGCGGGCCGGTCAGCGCAATGGAGCAGCCCAGGTTGACGGTGCGCGCGGTCAGCGCCTCTTCGGCGGCCCCGGCAGTGCGGACCCAGGCGGGCAGGCCCGTGGCCGCCACGGCTTGGGTGGCCCGCAAAAGAAAGTGTCTACGGCTCATAGTCGATACGCCCCCAGGAGTGCAAAAAGCGCGGAGGCTACCGTCTGGGCGGCACGGGCACTGTCCGGTCTGCGACAGGGTCGGCCAGCCTGCGCCGGGGCGGGCGTATCGCGGGGATCAGAAGCGCTGGCGCAGCGCCTCGTACAGGCACACGCCGCTGGCCACGGAGACGTTGAGGCTCTCCACCGCGCCCTTCATGGGGATACTCACCAGCTCGTCGCAGGTCTTGCGCGTGAGCTGCCGCATGCCATCGCCCTCGGCCCCCAGCACCAGCGCCACCGGGCCTTTCAGGTCCACCTGGTACAGCGTCTTGGGCGCATCGTCGCTGGTGCCGATGCACCAGATGTTGCGCTCCTTGAGCTCGTTCAGCGTGCGTGCCAGGTTGGTCACCATGAAGTACGGCATGGTCTCGGCCGCGCCGCTGGCCACCTTGGCCACCGTGGCGTTGATGCCCACGGCATGGTCCTTGGGTGCGATCACCGCATGGGCACCCGCACCGTCGGCCACGCGCAGGCAGGCGCCCAGGTTGTGCGGGTCGGTCACGCCGTCCAGCACCAGCAGCAGGGGTTGTTCGACCCCTGCGGCTTCCAGGTTCTCCAGCAGTTCGTCGAGCGAGGTGACCTGCGCCACCGGCTCCACCCGCGCCGCCACGCCCTGGTGGCCGTGGCTGCCGGCCAGCTTGGCAATGCGCACGCTGTCGGCTTCGATCAGGCGGGCACCGGCCTCCCGCGCGCGGTCCAGGAACTGGCGCATGCGCGCATCGCGGCGCGTGGCTTCGTAGTAGATCTCGATGATGGACTGCGGCGCGGTCTTCAGACGCACGCCCACGGCGTGAAAGCCGAAGAGGACTTTGGGGGACGACATCCCCCGATTATCGGCGGGACGGGCGGGACCGACGCGCCCCCGCCCTACACCACCCGCCCGGCCTCGATGGTGATGCGGCGGTCGCACTGCGCGGCGATGGCGCGGTCGTGCGTCACCAGCACCAGCGTCGTGCCCTGCTCGCGGTTCAGATCGAACATCAGCCGCATGATGGTCTCGCCCGTCGCAAAGTCGAGACTGCCCGTGGGTTCATCCGCCAACAGCACGGCCGGCTGCACCACAAAGGCACGCGCCAGCGCCACGCGCTGCTGTTCGCCGCCCGACAGCACCTTGGGGTAATGGGCCAGGCGCTGCCCCAGCCCCACCCGCGCCAGCATGTCGGCTGCAGCCTTGCGCGCATCGCGGCGGTTGGCCAGCTCCAGTGGCAGCATCACGTTCTCCAGCGCGGTCAGGTTGCCCATGAGCTGGAAGCTCTGGAACACGAATCCCACCTTCTGGGCCCGCAGCGCAGCGCGCGCATCCTCATCCAGCGCAAAGAGGTCGTGGCCGTCCAGCCGCACCGTGCCGCGGGTGGGCACGTCCAGCCCGGCAATGATGGACAGCAGGGTGCTCTTGCCCGAGCCCGACGCCCCCACGATGGCGGCGGTTTCCCTGGCCTCCAGGCGGAAATCGATATCCCGCAGAATGTCGAGCGTGCCGGTGGAATCCGTGACCGATTTGAAAACATGCTCCACCGCGATGATGGGCGTTGATGCCGGGAGCACCCCGGGGGAAGATGCGGACATGAAAGGCTCTTTGTTTTGATGCGAGATCTGCTGCTGCAACCACGGCAACGCCGCCACTTTATCCTGCGCGCCGCCACCGGACTGGTCCTGGGGGTTTGTGCGCCGATGGCGTGGTCGCAGGCGCCCGCAGCCAAGGCCGCCGGCACGCCGGTCATCCTGGTGCTGGGCGACTCGCTCAGTGCCGAGTACGGCCTGGCGCGCGGCACAGGCTGGGTGGCCCTGCTGGAAAAGAAGCTGGCCCAGGAAAAGCTGTCAGCCACCGTGGTCAACGCAAGCGTGAGCGGCGACACCACCGCGGGGGGCCGCTCGCGCCTGCCGGCGCTGCTGGCCCAGCACCGGCCCACCCATGTGGTGATTGAGCTGGGGGGCAATGACGCGCTGCGCGGCCTGCCGCTGAAAAACACCGAGGACAACCTGGTTTGGATGACCGAGGCTGCGCAAAAAGCGGGCGCCAAGGTGCTGCTGGTCGGCATGCAGGTGCCGCCCAACTACGGCACCGACTACGCCACCCGTTTCGCCAACCTGTTCACCAGCGTGGCCCAGGCCCGCAAGGCAGCCGTGGTGCCGTTTTTGCTGAAGGGGGTGGCCGATGGGCCGGACCCCACCCGCCTGTTCCAGGCCGACCGCATCCATCCCCGTGCGGAAGCGCATCCGCAGATGCTGGCCAATGTGTGGCCGGAACTACAAAAACTGCTGCGCTGAAAGAGCGCAGGCTACGGCGCTATGCGCCGCCGGCAGGGCCCGCGGGCTGCCCGGAGCCGGGCGCATCCCCCGCGGCGGAGTCATCTTCGGACCGAACGCCCTGCGGATCGTCCGGTTTGCGCTGCGCTTTGGCCCGGAGTTTCTCTTCCTTCTTTTGCTTTTTTGCAAGTTCGCGCTGGCGCTTTTCGTATCCGTAGTTGGGTGTTGCCAAGGTAGTAGCTTCCTGAAGTGGAGACCCACTGTAACAGCTTGGCGGCCTCAGGCTGCAGCGGCTGGGGTCTCAGGTTGTGCGACGCAGGCCCGGTAGGCGTGCCAGCTGGCACACCCCAGCAACGGTCCGGCCAGCAGCAGGCCGGCGCCCCAGAACCAGAGCGAGGCCACGATCAGGGCGGTGATGAGCGCGCCCCAGAGCAACAGCACCAGCGGGTTCTCCAGAACGACCCGCATGCTGGTGATGCCCGCCGTCAGCGCGTCGGTGTCGCGGTCCAGGATCATGGGGATGGAGACCACGGAGGTGGAAAAGACCAGCGCGGCAAACACACCGCCCACCAGCGCGTACACCGCCACGAAGCTCCAGTTCTCGGGGTTGAACACCGCCTGCAGCACGCCCGTGGTGGACGGCATGCCGGTGTTGAAGAACACCGCAAACACCACCAGCGACGCGCGGCCCCACAGCAGTTCCAGCACCACCAGCACGAGCACGAGCATGCCCATGCTGCCCATGTGCCGGTCCCAGCAGGTGAGCGACTCGCTCAACTGCGGCGCGAGCCCCGCCTCGCGCCGGCGGCTGGTGTCGTACAGGCCCATGGCCAGGAACGGGCCCAGCAGCAGGCACCCGCTGGCCAGGGACATGGTGTACTCCGGCCGGGTGCGGAACACCCAGCCCAGCAGCAGCGCCATGCCCCAGAAACACAGGCCGTAGAACAGGGCGATGCCCGGAGCCTTGCGCACATCCTGCCACCCGCGGGCCAGCCACCGGAACGGGTCGAGCCACCCGACAGGGCACAAGGCAATGGGCGGCGCGATGGCGGCGTCCGGCTCAGGGGCGCCAGGGGCGCGGGGATGGGAGGGAGTGGCGGGCATGCAGGCAACTCAGGGAAGTGGCTACGAGAAACACGCGAGCCCCCACACTAAGCCAGCCCCCAGCGCCGCGCCACTGAGGAAACTACCACCCCCGGCTGAAAAGAAAGCCCTCAGGCCGGCACGAACGCGCGCTGCAGCGCCTGCTGCAGATCCTGCTGCAGATCCTCCACGGCCTCCAAGCCGATCGAGAAGCGCACCACGGTGCCAGGCTTCAGGTGCGGTGCGGCGCGGCTGCGCATGCTGGCGATGTCATAGGGCACCACCAGGCTCATGGGTCCGCCCCAGCTGTAGCCCAGCTTGAAAAGCCGCAGGCTGTCACAGAAGGCATCCACCTGCTGCTGCGAATGGCGGGCGTCGATCACCACACTGAAGAGACCTGCCGCCAGGCCGGGGGTTCCCCCCGGGCCGCCGCACAGCGCCCGCCAGTGGCCGTGGCCGGGCGCGCCTTCCAACGCGGGGTGCAGCACCTGCACAATCGCAGGCTGGGCCTGCAGCCACCGCGCAAGGTGGCGGGCGGCCAGGTCATGGGCACGGTAGCGCAGGCCGATGCTGGGCAACGCCCGCAGCACCGCCTCCGCATCGTTGGCGCCCACCCCCAGCCCCAACCGCATGTGGGTGAGCTTGATCTTCATGTGCAGGGCCAGGTCCCGGGTGATGGCGCTGCCCATCAGCACGTCGCCCCCGCCGCTGGGGTACTTGGTGAGCGCCTGCGCGGAGATGTCCACCCCCAGGCTCCCGTCGCCGGTCAGATCGAACGGCGCAAAGGCCAGGCCCGCGCCCCAGGTGTTGTCCAGGGCTGTGGTGACGCCCCGCGCACGGCAGATGCGCACCAGTTCGCACAGGTCCGGAAATTCCATGCTGACCGAGCCCGGCGCCTCCAGCCACACCAGCCGCGTGGCGGGCGAGATGCGGGCGGCCAGGTCGGCAGGGTCCAGCGGGTCGTAGAACCCGTGCGTGATGCCAAACCGTGCCAGTTCACCCTTGGCGAGGTCCTTGCCCGGACCATAGGCGTTGTCCGGGATCAGGACCTCATCCCCCGGCGCGAGCAGGGCCAAAGAAACATTGGCAATCGCCGCCAGCCCGCTGGGCACCAGCACGCACTGCAGCCCGCCTTCCAGCGTACACAGGCGTTCCTCCAGAATGAAGGTGGTGGGCGTGCCGTGCAGGCCGTAGGTGTAGCCGCTCTTGTCCTTCCACTCGCGCGAGCGCATGGCCGCCACGTTGGGGAAGATGACGGTGGAGGCCTTGAAGACGCCGGGCTGGGGGGCCTCGAACCCCTCCGGCGGGACGTAGGCGTGGTGGACGATGCGGGTCGCGAGGTCGGGGACGTGCTCTTCTTTCATGGCCCCATGGTAGCGCGCCGCCCGGACGCGAATCCGGGCGGCGCGAAGTTTGCGGCGCCCGGCGCAGGGGCGCTGCGGGGCACGGCGAGGACTTAGCTCCCGCTCACGACCAGCTGGTTGTTGATGGAGGTGACGCCGGTGACGGCCTTGGCGATAGCCAGCGCCCGGTCACGTGCCGCCTCGGAGGGCGTGGGGCCCTTCATGGTTACGCGCCCGTTGTTGGTCTCGATGTCAATCTTGAGCGCGCTGAGTTCGGGGTCCTTGGCCAGGTCAGCTTTGATCTTTGCGGTCATGCCGGCGTCGTCCAGCAGCACGATGCCCTGGTCTGCAGCGCTCTTGAGGGAAGACTCCGCCGATGCGGCGCTCTGCTCCACCTTGGTTTCCGCGCTCTTCATGGCGCTTTCCGCCTTGGCGCGGGCGTCCGCTGCGGCCTGCTCCGTCTTCTGGACGGCGGAATCCAGGCGCTGGCCTGCGGTGGGCTCTTCCTTCTTCCCGCAGGCGGCGAGGCCCAGCGCCATGGCCGTGACGGCGAGGATGCCCGCAATGCGGGTGGCGGGACGAAGCGAAATGTTTGAGTTGTTCACGCGGAAACTCCTTGCAGTTGAAAACACGCTGAGACTGTAACGGCTGCCCCGCCCCCGGGGCGTGGGCTTGTAACGGGCGCTGCTGTAGGACAGGCACCACCATTTACAAAATGTCACCAGCAGCCACGTCGGCGCGGCGCAGCGACAATCGCTGCCATGCAGATGTCTTTCGCGTTCTGGGCCCGCTGGTTTCCGTTTCTTTCATGGCCCCGCCCTGACCGGGCATTGCTCAAAGGCGAGTTCTGGGCCGGGATGACGGTGGGACTCATGCTGGTGCCCCAGGGCGTGGCCTACGCCGCGCTGGCGGGCATGCCGCTGGTGGCGGGCATCTATGCGTCGCTCGTCCCGGCCCTGGTGGCCGTGCTGTTCAGCGCCTCGACTCGGCTGGGTGTCGGGCCCACGGCGTTGACCAGCCTGCTGATCGGCGCGTCGCTCACCGGGCTGGCGGAGCCGGGCAGCGCCCACTGGGTGGCCCTGGCCGCATGGATCGCGATTCTCTCCGGACTGCTGCAGCTGGTCATGGGGCTGGCACGGTTCGGGTGGCTGCTCAACCTGGTCACCTCGCCAGTGCTCAGCGGCTTCACGCAGGCGGCCGCGCTGCTCATCCTGGGCTCGCAACTGGGGTCCCTGACGGGGCTGCGGTCGGACTGGGGCGCCGTGTGGACCACGCCGTCCCCCGGCCTGTTCGACCTGACGGGCGCTGCCTTCGGGCTGGGCAGCCTGGCATTGCTGGTGCTGGCACGCCGCTGGCGGCCCAATTTTCCGGCAGCGATCGTGGTCGTGGGCCTGGCCGGGCTGCTGAGCTGGGCGTTGAAATACGCCGACGCCGGCGGCGCCGTGGTGGGCACCCTGCCCTCCGGCCTGCCGTCCCTCTACTGGCCCGGCGCCTTGCCGTGGTCCAGCTTTTCTGCGCTGGTGATGCCGGCCCTGGTGGTCACCCTGGTGAGCTTCCTGGAGACCGCGTCCAGCGCCAAGGTGGAAAGCCAGCGCTCGGGCGAACGCTGGAACGAGAACCAGGACCTCATCGGCCAGGGGCTGGCCAAGATCAGCAGCGGGCTGGTGGGCAGCTTTGCCACCAGCGCTTCATTCTCGCGCTCGGCCATCAATCTGTATGCCGGCGCCAAGACCGGATGGGCCACGGTGTTTGCCATCGCCCTGGTGCTGGTGGTGCTGCTGTGGCTCACCCCCGCGCTCTACCACGTGCCGCAATCGGTCCTGGCGGCCGTGGTGGTCACGGCGGTGACCAGCCTCATCAAGCCGCGCACCTTCCTGCGGCTGTGGCGCATATCCCGCGTGGAGACCGTGATCAGCGCCGTGACCTTCGCCCTCACCCTCGCCACGGCTCCGCGCATGTACTGGGGCGTTCTGGTGGGGTTGCTGATGAACCTGGTGCTGTTTTTGTACCAGCGGCTGCACCCGCGCATCATCGAAGTGGGCCTGCACCCCGACGGCAGCCTGCGCGACCGGCACCTTTGGCAGCTTCCGCCGCTGGCGCCGCAACTGCTGGCCCTGCGCATGGACGCGGACCTGGACTTTGCATCCGCCAGTGCTCTGGAGCAGCGCGTCACCGACCACCTGGCGGCACATCCGGACACCACGCACCTGTGCCTGCTGGCGCAGCCCATCAACCGCATCGACGTGACAGGGGTGGAGACCTTCGCGCAATTGCTCGTCCTGGTGCGGGCGCGTGGGGGCACGCTGCATGTCAGCGGGTTCAAGTTGCCCGTGGAGAACGTGTTGCGCCAGGCGGGGCTGCTGGACCCCGGCCTGGGCCTCGCCACCTACCGCACCGACACCGAGGCCCTGGCGGCATTGCAGCAGCTTGCGCCCACCAAGGCCCACGGCGCCCCAGGCCTGTCGCCCGCCTGACCGCAGGGCCCCGGGGGCCCTCTGGGAGAAAGGCACCGCAGGGGCGCAGCATGGCCCTGTTCTTGCTGGCGCGCTGGTACACTTGTCAAACTCTCTTTGCTCCATTTGTGTCTGACTCTGCAGCCTCTCACCTGGTAGACCTGCGCGACCTGCGCCTGGACACTGCCCACGCACTGGTGGCTCAGGCCGGCGGCAGCGAGGCGGCATTGCAGCGCGAAGTCCCGTCGCGCTACCTGCAGGGCCTGATCGACGGGCTGTGCGAACTCTCCCTCAAGGATCCCTTGACCGGGCTGGCCAACCGCCGGCACTTCCGCGCCGTGCTGGAGCGCGAGATCGACCGCGTCACGCGCTCGGGCGAAGCCGCCTTGCTGCTGATGCTGGACATCGACCACTTCAAGCAGGTGAACGATGTGCACGGCCATCTGGCGGGTGACATCGTTCTGCAGTCCGTCGCGCGCACGCTGAGCGCCTGTGTACGCCCCATGGACACGCTGGCCCGCTATGGAGGCGAGGAGTTTGCGGTGGTGCTGCCCGCGTGCCAGGCGGGTTTTGGCAGCGTGGTGGCGGAGCGCATCCGCCGCGCCGTGGCCAACACCCCCATCAAGATTTCCAGTTCTGTGGAGCTCAACATCACGGTGAGTGTGGGCGGCGCCTTTGCCATGCAGTGGATCCGCTCCACCACCCTGCTGTGGACCGACCGCGCCGACCACCAGCTCTACCAGGCCAAGTCGGCAGGCCGCAACCGCGTCAGCATCGAGGAGCAACCCGACAGCACCGTCAGTGCCGAAGAGAAAAGCCTGTTGTTTGGCCCGCTCTACAACCCCTCCGGCTGGGGCGATCTCCCCCCGCTGGACCCCACCCAACAGGCAGCGCCCTACTGAAAGTTAGAAGATGAGCGACGCGCTGTCCCCACCCTCCCCCACTTCACCGGCCGCACCGGGCGGTCCGTCGGCCACCCCTGCGCGGCCCGCCGCGGGCGCGCGCATCATTGCCGTGACCAGCGGCAAGGGCGGTGTCGGCAAGACCTTTGTCTCGGCCAACCTGGCGGCCGCCCTGACCCGCCGCGGCCACCGCGTGCTGGTGCTGGACGCCGACCTGGGCCTGGCGAACCTGGACGTGGTGCTGAACCTGCACCCCAAGATCACCCTGCACGACGTGTTCACCGGCAAGGCCTCAATCGAGGAAGCGGTGATCCGCGCACCCGGCGGCTTCAACGTGCTGCTGGCAGGTTCGGGCATGGTGGAGTACTCGCGCCTGACGCCCGAGGTGCGCAACCAGTTCCTGAGCGTGATCCAGACGCTGACCCCGCAGTACGACGTGGTGCTGCTGGACACCGGCGCCGGCATTTCGGATGTGGTGCTGTTTTCCGTCTCGCTCGCCTCCGAGGTGCTCATCGTGGCGACGCCCGAGCCCACCTCGCTGACCGACGCGTACGCCGCCATCAAGGTGCTGGCCATGCAGCAAAAGCGCCACCACGTGCGCATGGTCATCAACCAGGCCGCGCGGGCGGGCGATGGCCGGGCCATCACCAGCCAGTTGCAGCAGGTGCTGGACCGCTTTGTGAGCACGGAGTCCGGCCGGCCCGTGCGCCTGATCCACATGGGCGACATCCCCGCCGACCCGTCGGTGCGCGATGCCGTCATGCGCCGCCAGTTGCTGCTGCTGCAGACGCCCGGCTGCCCCGCCGCGCTGGCCGTGGCCCAGCTGGCCAACAAGATCGAAACCACGCTGCTGGCGCCCGCAGCCTAGCCTGGGCTGCGCTGCGGCGTGGCGCGGGTCCGCCCGGTCCGCCGGGTCCAGCAACCCTCCGACGCCGTGAACACTGCATCCGCCCCCATCCTGAACATTTCCTGCTACAAGTTCGTGGCGCTGCCCGATGCGGCCGCGCTGCGCGACCTGCTGCACGGCCGCGCCACGGCGGCGGGCCTCAAGGGCACGGTCCTGCTGGCTGAGGAAGGCATCAACTTCTTCCTGGCCGGCCCGGCCGGGGCGGTGCGGGGTTTTGTGGACGCATTGCGTGCCGATCCGCGCTTTGCCGACCTGGACCCCAAGGAAAGCTGGTCGGCCACCGTGCCATTTCGCAAGATGCGGGTGAAGGTCAAGCGCGAGATCATCCGCATGGACCACCCAGCCATCCGCCCCGAGGATGGTCGCGCGCCGTCCGTGGACCCCGCCACCTTGCGCCGCTGGCTGGCCCAAGGGCACGACGACACCGGCCGCCCGGTGGTGACCCTGGACACCCGCAATGCCTTCGAGGTGGACCAAGGCACCTTCGACAACGCGATCGACTGGCGCATTGCCAAGTTCACCGACTTTCCGCCCGCGCTGCGCACGCACAAGGACGCGTTGCGGGACAAGACCGTGGTGAGCTTTTGCACCGGCGGCATCCGCTGCGAGAAGGCGGCCATCCTGATGCGCGAGGAAGGGCTGTCGCACGTCTACCAGCTGGAGGGCGGCATCCTCAAGTATTTCGAGCTGACCGATGGCGCGCATTACCACGGCGGCTGCTTCGTGTTCGACGAGCGGGCCGTGCTGGCCCCCGATCTGTCGGCAGAGGGCGCCGAGGCGCCCGGCGCCCCTGCGGAATCTGCTATCAAAAAATGAGCTCCCGCGCTTATTCCACAAGCGCTAGAGCCCATTTTTATCCTTAGGAATGCTCTGCACGAATCGAGCGGCAAGTGTGCGCTGCGGATCGGGAGGGGCTGCAAGGCGCAAAACGCAGCAATAGCCGCAGCTATTGCGAGGATTTGCTTGCGCGGCAGACTGCCCGAGGCCGCAGATGCACACGGCGCGGTGATTTGTGCAGAGGATCCTCAGACCTTCAAACGGCGTTCGGGCAGGGGAATCCGCTCGGACTCGCCGGGCACCTGTCCCATGGACTGGTTCTCCCAGTCAGTCGCGGCCTGGACGATGCGGTCTTTGCGGCTGGACACGAAGTTCCACCAGATGTGGCGCGGCGCGTCCAGCGGCTCGCCGCCGATTACCACCAGCCGGGCAGCGCTCTCGCCCGGGGCAGCCAGGCGCAGGGCGTCCCCGGTTTCGGCCACCGCCAGCACCTGCGCGGCCAAAGGCTCGCCGTTGAGTTCCACGGGCGCGTCCACTGCGTACACCGCCATTTCCGGCACCAGGGGCGGAATCTCCAGCGCCGCGCCCGCGGGCAGTTGCACGTCCAGGTACAGGGTGCGCGACACCGTGGCAACCGGCGATGGGTGCCCGAAGGCCTCGCCAATCAGCACGCGCACCGTTGCGTCGCCCACCCGCAGTTGCGGAATGGCCGCGGCGGGCGTGTGCACGAACGAGGGCTCGGCTTCCTCATGGGCCAGGGGCAGCGCGGCCCACAGCTGAATGCCGTGGTTGACATAGGGCTTGTCCGCCAGGCTGGGCGGACGGCGCTCGGAATGCACGATGCCGCGCCCCGCCGTCATCCAGTTGATGGCCCCCGGCTCGATCTGCTGGACCGAGCCCAGGCTGTCGCGGTGCAGGATGGCGCCGGAGAACAGGTAGGTCACCGTGGCCAGGCCGATGTGCGGGTGCGGCCGCACGTCGTGCTGCGCGTCCGGCAGCACCGTCACGGGGCCGAAGTGGTCGAAGAACAGGAAGGGCCCCACCGCCTGCCGCTGCACGGCCGGCAGCAGGCGGCGCACGGTAAAGCCGCCGCCCAGGTCCTTGGCATGGCCGGACAGGCGCAGGGGCGCGCCGGTCATGGCCGAAGCTCCCGCTGGGGGCTGCAGGCTCGGCGGCGAAAACAGGGGCTTCTCATGGACAACTCCTTGGTGGCACAGGGAGGCGCCAGCCTACCAGCTTCCGTCAGGCTGCGAGCCGGGCCGCCATGCTGGCCACGCGCTGGCCCAGCAGCCGGCCGGTTTCGAGGTCACCGGCAAACATCTCGGCGGCCGAGGCATCGGAGGGCGACTGCGCCATGGCCCCGCTGAAGGCGCCGATCCAGTTGACGTCGTTGCGAGCGGCGGCTTTGGAGTTGGCCGGCAGCAGGCCGGCGCCCACCCAGAGCCCGCCGTGCTGCATGGCCAGATGGAACAGGTAGTCCAGCGTGATCTGCTTGTCGCCGTTGGTGCTGGCGCTGTTGGTGAAGCCTGCGAACAGCTTGTCCTTCCAGCTTTGGCTGAACCAGGGCTTGGACGACGCATCTGCGAACTTCTTGAACTGCCAGCTGGGGCCGGCCATGTAGGTGGGCGAGCCCAGGATGATGGCATCGGCGCCGGCCAGGGTGTCCCAGCCGCCCTCGGGCAGGTTGCCGTCGGCATCGATGGCGATGAGCTGCGCCCCCGCGCCCTCGGCGACGGCCTGCGCCAGGCGTTGCGTGTGGCCGTAGCCCGAGTGGTAGACGACTGCAATGTTTGCCATGAAAAACTCCTGTGAAACAGACGTGGAAGAAGACAACGACGAAGAGACAGTGTCAGCGCTCCGCGCGGCGCGCGTCCAGGCTCCAGCCGCCGGCGCCGAAGGCCACCAGCGCGAGCAGGCCGCCGGTGACGCCCACGTTCTTGAAGAACATCAGCTGCTGCACCATCTGCTTGTCGGCCGGCACGCTCCAGTAGGCGTGAAAGAAGAAGCTCGCCACCAGCGTGAAGAACGCCAGGACCAGCGCGGCAAAGCGCGTGCCCACGCCAAAGATCAGCGCCAGGCTGCCCAGCACTTCCACTGCGGCAGCCACCGCCGCGGCGACGGTCGGCATGGGCAGGCCCACCGAGCTGATGTAGCCCACCGTGCCGGCAAAGCCGGTGAGCTTGCCGATGCCGGCAGGAAGGAACAGGGCCGCCAGCAGCAGACGCGATGCGAGGGCCAGGGGGTTTTGCAGGGATGAGGACATGGTGAGAACTCCTGTGGGAAGCAAGGGACAGTGAAGTAAAAAACGGGGCCAGCAGCGCCCGGTCAGGCGGCCAGATCGAAGACCAGCACCTCGGCGTCGCGGCCGCCGGACAGCGACAAGGTGGTTTCCTTTTCCACCAGCAGCGCATCGCCGCCGGACAAGGCCTGGCCGTTGACGGTGAGCGCGCCGCGCACCAGGTGCACATACGTCTTGCGCGCCGGGTCGAGGCTTCGCGTGGCCGCTTCGGCGCCGTCGAACAGGCCGGCGTACAGCGCCGCGTCAGCGTGGATCGTCACGGAGCCTTCGGCGCCATCGGGGGACGCCACCAGCCGCAGCGCGCCGCGCTTGTCGGATGCAGGAAAGCTCTTTTGCTCGTAGCTCGGCGCGATGCCGCGCACGTTCGGCTCGATCCAGATCTGCAGGAAATGCGTGGTCTGGCCGACGGCGTGGTTGAACTCGCTGTGCATGACGCCCGAGCCGGCGCTCATGCGCTGCACGTCGCCGGGCGGTATGCCCTTGACGTTGCCCATGCTGTCCTTGTGGGCCAGCTCGCCCGACAGCACGTAGCTGATGATCTCCATGTCCCGGTGGCCGTGGGTGCCAAAGCCGGTGCCGGGCGCGATGCGGTCCTCGTTGATAACCCGCAGGTTGCCAAAGCCCATGTGGGCCGGGTCGTAGTAGCCCGCGAAGGAGAAGCTGTGGAACGACTGCAGCCAGCCGTGGTCGGCATGGCCCCGGTCCTGCGCTTTGCGAATGGTCAGCATGGTGGGTGCTCCTTTCAAGCCTTCACTGTAGGGTGGCCGTGCCCACCGCAGGGGCAGATGGATTGATGGCTTTGTTCAAATAATCTGAATTAACATGCCAGCATCATGCAAAACGCCCGCGATGTTCTGACCCCCGACGCCCTGACCATGCTGCAGGTGATTGCCGAGGCGGGCAGCTTTGCCGCAGCGGCGCGGCGGCTGGGGCTGGTGCCCAGCGCCTTGACCTACCGCGTGCGCCAGATCGAGGACGCGCTGGACGTGCTGCTGTTCGACCGCAGCGCCCGCCAGGCCCGCCCCACCGAGGCGGGCCGCGAGCTGCTGCGCGAAGGCGCCCGGCTGCTGGAGGACATCGACGCCCTGGCCCACCGCGTGCGGCGCGTGGCCACGGGATGGGAGCCGCAGCTCACCATCTCGGTGGACGGCATCATCTCGCCCCACACCATGCTGGAGCTGGTGGACGCCTTCTACGCCATGGCGCCGCCCACGCGGCTGAAGCTGCGCGACGGCATCATGACGGGCACCCTGGAGGCGCTGACCTCCGGCCGCGCGGACCTGGCCATCGGCGTGTCGGTGGCCGGGGCCAACGTGGCGGGGCTGCAGCAGGTGCTGCTGGGCGACGTGCTCTTCATCTACGTGGTGGCGCCGCACCACCCGCTGGCCACCGCGCCGGAACCCGTCACCGATGCGCAGCTGCTGCAGCACCGCGCGGTGGCCGTGGCCGACTCGGCCACGCGCGGCGGCGCCACCATGGGGCTGCTGGGCGGGCAGGACGTGCTCACCGTGGACACCATGCAGGCCAAGGTGCAGGCGCAGCTGCGCGGCCTGGGCGGGGGGTTTTTGCCCGAACCCATGGTGCGCCCCTACCTGGAAGCCGGCCGCCTGGTGGCCCGGCGCGTGGCCCGGCCCGAGCGCAATGTGCGCGTGCACGCGGCCTGGGGCGGCCCGGGCTTCACGGCCCCCGGGCGGGCGCTGCAGTGGTGGCTGGCGCAGTTGCAAAGCCCCGCCACGCGCCGCGCGCTGCTGGAAAACCACCACCATTTCTGATCAGGATCAGATGCCCAGGCCACCGCAGCGCGTGTAGAGTGGTTCCTGTTGGCTTTGCCTTGCGTTTCAACAACCGCCGTCCGTACCGAAAGGCCTTTCATGAGCACCTCTGCCCCCCTCCCCGCCCAACGGCATCGACGCACGAACACCCCGGCCCCGGCGACCACCGCCGCGCCGCCACTCGCGGCCGCTTCGGGCAAACCCCGCCGGCACTTCGCCGTCATTGGCGCCGGCATGGCCGGCGTGGCCTGCGCACGCACGCTGGTGCAGGCCGGCCACCAGGTCACGCTGTTCGAGAAGTCTTCCCAGGCCGGCGGCCGCACGGCCACCATCGACACGCCGTTCGGCAATTTCGACGCCGGCGCCCAGTACTTCACCGTGCGCGACCCGCGCTTTGCCCGTGCCATCGACACCGTGCCGGGCGTGTGCAAGCGCTGGAGCGCCAATTCCGTGCAGGTGCTCGACGCGGCGGGCCGCGTGGCGGCTGCCGGGCTGCCCCACCGCGAGGCGCACTGGGTGGCCAGCCCTGGCATGCAGTCCCTGGTCATGGCCTGGGCCGAGCCACTGCGGCAGGCCGGCCAGCTGCTCACCCAGACCCGCGTCACCCAGATCGAATCCGACCCGCTGAACCCCAACGGCTGGCAGCTGCGCACCGAAGGCCCCGGCGGCAGCCAGCACGTCTACGCGGGCTTTGATGCGGTGCTGCTGGCCCAGCCCGCCGTGCCGGCGCAGGCACTGCTGGCCAGCTCCTCGCTGGAAACACCGCTGTCCGACGCGCTGTCGCGGGTGGCGATCGCGCCCTGCTGGACCCTGATGCTGGCCTACCCACAGGCCGTGCGGCCCGGGCTCACGACGCTGGGCCCGCAATGGAACGCGGCCCGCAGCACGCACCACCGCATTGCCTGGCTGGCGCGCGAATCCTCCAAGCCAGGCCGCAACGTGGTGGAGCGCTGGACCGTTCAGGCCAGCCCCGCCTGGTCGGCCGAGCACCTGGAGGACGACGAGGCCCGCGTGCAGGCCAAGCTCATCAAGGCCTTTGCCGAGGTGACCGGCATCCGCGCCGCCCCGGCGCACGCGGACACCCGCCGCTGGCGCTATGCCCAGACCACGCACCCGCTGGGCAAGAGCCACCTGTGGGACGCAGCCACGGGCCTGGGCGCGTGCGGCGACTGGTGCCTGGGCCACCGCGTGGAAGACGCCTTCGTCTCCGGCCTGGAACTGGCACTCGCCGTGGCATGAGCGGGGCCGGCAGCGCCCCGCAAACCCGCTACATCGGACGGTTTGCGCCCTCGCCCACGGGCCCGCTGCACGCGGGCTCGCTGGTGGCCGCGCTGGCCAGCTGGCTGGACGCCCGGGCACACGCAGGGCAGTGGCTGGTACGCATCGAAGACGTGGACCAGCCCCGCTGCGTGCCGGGCGCAGACACCTTCCTTTTGCACCAGCTGGCCACCTGTGGTCTGGTGCCGGACGAGCCGCCCGTGTGGCAATCCACCCGCGGTGCGCTCTACCAGCAGGCCCTGGACCGGCTGGTGGCGCAAGGCAATGCGTACCCCTGCGCCTGTTCCCGCAAAGACATCGAGGATGCCCAGGCCGCCCTGGGCCATGCGCGCGAGCGCCACGCGGCGCTGCCCTACCCCGGCACCTGCCGCAACGGCCTGCACGGCCGCGCTGCGCGCTCCTGGCGGTTCAACGCCACGAATTTTGAGCAAAAATCGGCTCCAGCGCTTGATGGCAAAGCGCAAGCAGCTACCAATTTAATAGCAAACAACACCGTGCACTGGTCGGACCGCCGGCTGGGCCCGCAACAGCAGGACGTGGCCCGCACCGTGGGCGACTTCGTGCTGCGGCGGGCGGACGGGCTGTGGGCCTACCAATTGGCCGTGGTGGTGGACGATGCCGACCAGGGCGTCACCGACGTAGTGCGCGGCGAGGACCTGGCGGACAACACCCCGCGCCAGATCCTGCTGCAGCGGGCCCTGGGCCTGCCCACGCCCCGGTACCTGCACACGCCCCTGGTGTGCGCCCCCAACGGCGAAAAGCTGTCCAAGCAAAACGGCGCGCGGGCGCTGGAGCTGTCGGACCCCGTCCAGGCCCTGGCCGGGGCGGCGCAGGTGCTGGGCCTGCCCCCGCCGAAAAACCCGCAGGCGGGCGTGCGGGAAGCGCTGTCGCAGTGGGTTGCAGCGTGGCCACGAAACTACAATGGCGCACCGTGACCGAACCGACCACCTCTCCCGCTTTCCCCGCTTCCCTGGCCGCCTCTGCGGCGCCCGCCGGCGTCCCTGCCGGCGTCAGCCACCCCAAGACCATCAAGAGTTTCGTGCGCCGTGCCGGCCGCACCACCACGGGCCAGGCCAAGGCCTTTGAAGACTTCGGTCCCCGCTTCGTGCTGCCCTATGCGCCCGGACCTTTCGACGCTGCGGCGGCCTTCGGCCGCACGGCGCCGCTGGTGCTGGAGATCGGCTTTGGCATGGGCGAGGCCACGGCCCACATCGCGCGCGTGCGCCCTGGCGACAACTTCCTGTGCTGCGAAGTGCACGAGCCCGGCGTGGGCGCGTTGCTCAAGCGCATCGGCGAACAGGGGCTGACCAATATCCGCATCCTGCAGCACGACGCCGTGGAAGTCATCGACCACATGCTGCCCGAAGGCAGCCTGGACGGCGTGCACATCTTCTTCCCCGACCCCTGGCACAAGAAGAAGCACAACAAGCGCCGCCTGATCCAGCCGCCGCTGGTTGCCAAGCTGGCCGCGCGCCTGAAGCCCGGCGGGTATGTGCACTGCGCCACCGACTGGGAACCCTATGCCGAGCAGATGCTCCAGGTGCTGAGCGCCGAGCCCTTGCTGGAGAACACCGCCCAAGGCTTTGCGCCGCAACCCGACTACCGCCCCCTGACCAAGTTCGAGAACCGCGGCCTGCGGTTGGGTCACGGCGTGTGGGATGTTGTGTTCGTGCGACGCCGTTGACCCACCCACTGCCCCGCTCCACCGTACCTTTCGATGAAGCCCATTCTTCAGAACCTGGTTGAAATGACCGGCCACCGCGACCACTTGCGGTTGGAGGTATCGGTGTTGTCCACCCTGCTCAAGCTCACCGGCGTGATCGAAGTCCGCGCGCTGGAGCTGTTCACCGACGGTGGCACGCCCCATGTGCGCCCGCGCACCTGGGTGGAAAACGGGCAGCTGGTGTCTACCGACTCCGAGGCCGCCACCGACCCGCGGCGCGAAAAGCTGGAGCACTACCCCGCCCTGCGCGAATGCATCACCCACCAGAGCGACAGCGCCCTGGCGTCGCCCCGCAAGGGCCGGCACGTGCTGTGGCTGCCGGTGTGGATGCACGACAAGGTCCACACCTGCCTGGAGATCACCCAGTCCCGCACCTTCTCGGCGCACAAGCTGGAAGTGCTCAAGGGGGTGTTCCAGGTCTACCAGAACTACCAGAGCCTGCTGGACTACAGCGAACGGGATGCGCTGACCGGCCTGTTCAACCGCAAGACCTTTGACGAGCAGTTCTCGCGCTACGCCATGAACGGCCTGGCCGGCGGCCACCCCGGCGCCGTGACCGAATCGCTGGCCTCGGAAGATGGCCCGCCCTCGGGCGAGCCGGTGCAGCAGTGGCTGGCCGTGGTGGACATCGACCACTTCAAGCAGGTCAATGACCGCTTCGGCCATTTGTACGGCGACGAGGTGCTGATCCTCATCGCCAACATCCTGCGCAGCTCGTTCCGCAGCCACGACCGCATCTTCCGCTTCGGTGGCGAGGAATTCGTGGTGCTGTTGCGCTCCACCACGCTGAGCACGGCCCACAAGGTGTTCAACCGCTTTCGCCTGGCCGTGCAGGAGTACGCCTTTCCGCAGGTGGGCCAGGTCACTGTAAGCCTGGGCTTCGTGAGCACGACGCGGGGCTCTCCGGTGGAAATCCTGGGCCAGGCCGACCAGGCCCTGTACTACGCCAAGGAACACGGGCGCAACCAGGTCTGCTTCTATGACGACCTCGTGGCCAGCGGCCAGCTGGCCAGCAAGATGGTGGCCAACGACGACGTCGAGCTGTTCTGAGCGGCTGCCCGCTTGGAAGAACGTGTTTACGATCTCGCAGGGGATCGCGTTGGAGCGCAATCGGGAAGAGTGGATGCTTCGGATGCGCCGCATGGGCTCATGCCCATGCAAGCAGCCGGGGCGTCCAATCATCCGATTTCGCTCCAACCCTTCGGGCAGCGGCCTTTGCGGGCGGTCTGCGGCGTTGCGGCGCTTGTGGATAGCCGCGCTATCCACGGCGCACCGCGCCTTGCATCCCCTCCCGCAAAGACCGCTGCGCGACCCCTGGGAGATCGTCAACACGTTCTTAGGCGTGAACCCCTGAATCCAGCGAGGCCAGCAGCGCCTCCACGTCCACAGCATCCAGCCGCGCATGGGGCAGGAAGCGCTGCGCATACTCGCGCCAGACATCGCTGGTGAGGAAGAAACGGAACACGTCCGCATCAATGTGCCGCTCGCGCACCATTCGCACCATGATCTCCAGCGACTCGCTCAGCGTCTTGGCCGGCTTGTACGGGCGGTCCGACGCCGTCAGCGCCTCGAAGATGTCCGCCAGGGTCATCACCCGGTCGGCCAGCGTGAGCTGCGAGGCCGTCAGGCGGCGCGGGTAGCCCGTGCCGTCGAGCTTCTCGTGGTGCGACCCGGCGATGGCCGGCACACGCGCCAGCTGCGGGGGGAACGGCAGGCCGCTGAGCATGATGATGGTCTGCACGATGTGCTCGTTGATCTTGAAGCGGTCTTCGGCAGTGAGCGTGCCGCGCCGGACGGCCAGGTTGTGCAACTCGCCCAGGTGCGCCTCCTGCGGGGGCAGCACCATGTCGAAGCCCCAGCGGTTGGCCGGATGGCCGGCCTCCACGGGGGGTTTGCGCGCGCCCCAGGGCACGATGTGCTCCGGCCGGTCCGCCAGCAGCGCTTCGTTGGCCGGCAACGGGCGCACGGGCACCCTCGCCAGCCGCGCCGTCTCCGCCAGCGACAGGCCCAGGCGGTCGTCAAAATGGCGCTGCCACACCTGCCGGCCGATGGCGGCCAGGCGCTCGATGTCGGCATCGGCCATGTCTTCGCCCCCCACGTTGCAGCGCGCGACGAAGGCAAACTCTTCCTGCAGGCGTTCGCGCCGCTGCACCAGTTCCCGCTGCAAGCGCTCCGGGTCCACCCCGGCGACCTGCTGCTGCCAGTAGTCCAGCTCGGCATCGCGCCACAGCACTTCGAAGCGCATCCGCACCTCGTGGATGCGGTTGTAGAGCGCCTCCAGCTTGGTGGCCTTGTCGATGATGTGCTCGGGGCTCGTCACCTTGCCGCAGTCGTGCAGCCAGGCGCCCAGGCGAAACTCGTAGCGCTCGGCGTCCGTCATTGACACAGGGGCAAAGGGCCCTTCCCTGGCGTCGCACATGCGCTGCATCAGGGCCTCGGCGAGTTGGGGCACGCGCTCGCAGTGGCCGCCGGTGTACGGGCTTTTGGCGTCGATCGCGTCCGCCAGCAGCCGGATGACCGCGTCAAAGAGCTTTCGCTGCCCCTCGATCAGGCTGCGCGTCTCGACCGCCACGGACAAGGTGCCTGACAACCGTTCGGCAAACGCGCGGAAATGCGCATCGTCCTGCTGCGCGTGCGCCCCGTACCGCAAGACCAGCAAGCCCAGCGGCTGCCCGTCGCGCGTGCGCAACTGCACGCGCAGCACGCGCTGCGGCATCGCAGCGCCCCCTTCGCCGTCCTCGTCCTGCAGGTCGTCCGACTGGGGCTCGGCGTGGTTGGTGAAGTGCGCCATGGGCAGGTGCTCCGGGTACCACGCCTGCTGCGCGGCATCCTGGCAGTAGCGCGCCGTGCGCAGCAGTCCGGCACGCTGGGGCTCCACCAGGTACACGGCCCCGCCCGTGCAGGCCGTGGCGCGGACCAGCTCGTACAGCACGCTGGACAGCATGGCGTCCATGCGCGACTCGGCACTGATGTGGTGCGTGATGTGCAAAAACTCCTGGATGGTGCCGGACATCCGGTCCATCACCTCGCCCAGCGCGCGCACCTCGCGCACGGCGGACGCCCGCGCCGGTGGGCGCTGAAAGTCAAACCGGGCCAGCGCCTGCGCCTGCTCGGCCAGCCTGGACAGGCTGCGCCCCACGCGCCGCCCCGCCCACCATCCCAGGGCCAGCATCAGCCCGATGAGGCTCAGCGACAGCCAGACCTGCTGGCGCAGGCTCTCGTTCACATCGGCCAGCAGTTCGCGCGTGGGAATGGCCATGAGGATGTACAGGCCCTGCCAGCGCTGGGATTTGAGCGGCATGGCCCGGGCCAGCCATTCCTCGCCCGCTACCTCGAAACGGCGCGGCGCCCCCTGCGCAAGGTCCGCAGCGCCCAGGCCCTGCAGGCTGGGCACGCCCAGCGTCTGCAGCGAGCGCAGCTGCAGCAGCGGCTGATCACCTTCGCGCACCACCACACGCTCCATGTCCGGATAGGCCAGAACACGCCGGTCCGCGTCGACCACCGCAATCTCGGTGCGCGGCACCAGCCGCAGATTGCCGATCTCGCGGCCCAGGTCGGTGAGCGCGACGTCCAATCCGATCACGGCCTGGCCGTCTTCGCTGGGCTGGCTCAGCGTGACCCCGATCTCCTGCGTGGTGAAAAACACGTAGGGCGCCGTGAGCACTTGCGCCCGTTGCGCCGTGGCCTGCGCGTACCACGGCCGCGTGCGCGGATCGTAGCGGTACCCGGGGCGCACCGCGCTGCGCAGCAAGCGCAGCCGGGCATCGTAGTAACTCCACCGCCCCACCAGGCCGGCCGATCCGGGCTCGCGGGCCATGGACTGCACCAGGTACGCCGCGTCCCCGGGGGCGTCCAGCTGGGCCCGCCACGCCGCCTGGCGCAGCGGGCGCACCAGCAGGAACTGGCCGTCGGCATACCCGATGAACACCGCCGACAGCAGGCTGTTCTGCTCCAGCAGGCGCACCAGCACCGGCAGGCGGCGCAGGCGGGCGGGCAGCTGGCTGGCAGAGGCAATCGGATCAAACGCCAGCAGGCGGATGGCGGCGTCGGCCGGGTCCACGATGTGGTGGACCCGCTCGCCGATCAGTTGGCTGATCTGCTGCGCACTGTCGTCCGACGCGGTGATGATGGCCTGGTGGGCGCTGGTGCCCACCTGGTAGACCAGCAGCGCCGTGAGCAGCAGCATGGCCGTGACGACGACGGAGGCGATCAACACCTCGAACGGCACCGTGATGCGGCGCCACCACGGTCCTTGCGCGGCCCCCGGCGCCAAATGGCCGGCATGGGCCCCGGCGCGCGGGGCCGGCTCCGGGGAGGCGCGCGGCGAGTCCATGCGCAGCAATGTAGGGGGAAAGCCCTACCGGCGTCATCCCTTTTTTATCAAAGTCGCCACAGCACCACGCACCCGGCGGCGTGGCGGTGCCACGGCAACTGCAGCGCGGTCAGCCCAGCCGCTGGGCCACCCAGCCCTGCACGGAAGCCAGCGCCGCGGGCAGCTTGGAGGCCTCGGTGCCGCCGGCCATGGCCATGTCGGGCTTGCCGCCGCCCTTGCCGCCCACCTGCTGGGCCACAAAGTTGACCAGCTCGCCCGCCTTGACCTTGCCCACGCTGTCGGCCGTGACCCCGGCCGCCAACTGCACCTTGTCGCCATCGACGGCGGCCAGCACGATGGCGGCGGTCTTGAGCTTGTCCTTGAGCTTGTCCAGCGTGTCGCGCAGGGTCTTGGCGTCAGCGCCGTCGAGCTTGGCGGCCAGCACCTTCAGGCCCGCAACGTCCACGGCCTGCGCCACGAGTTCGTCGCCCTGGCTGGAGGCCAGCTTGCCCTTCAACGCGGCCACTTCCTTTTCCAGCAGCTTGATCTGGTCCAGCGCCTGGCCGATGCGTGAGGTCAGCTCGGCCGCCGGCGTCTTGAGGACGCCAGCAGCCTGGGCCACGGTGTCCTCCAGGCTTTGCAGATAGGCCAGCGCGTTGGCACCCGTCACGGCTTCAATGCGGCGCACGCCCGCCGCCACGCCGCTTTCCGCCACGATCTTGAACAAGCCGATGTCTCCGGTGCGCTGCACGTGCGTGCCGCCGCACAGCTCACGGCTGCTGCCGATGTCCAGCACGCGCACGGTCTCGCCGTATTTCTCGCCGAACAGCATCATGGCGCCCGTCTTCTGGGCCGACTCGATGTCCATCACACGCGCCTGCGTGGGGTGGTTGGCCAGCACTTCCGCGTTCACGATGCGCTCGATCTCGCGGATCTGTGCGTCCGTGACGGGCGCGTTGTGCGCAAAGTCGAAGCGCGTGCGCTCGGCGTTCACCAGGCTGCCCTTTTGCTGCACGTGGCTGCCCAGCACCTCGCGCAGGGCCTTGTGCATCAGGTGGGTGGCCGAGTGGTTGCGCACGGTGGCGGCCCGCACGGCGGTGTTCACCTGCGCCTGCACCGTGTCGCCCACGTTCAGCGTGCCGGTCTCCAGCGTGCCGTGGTGGCCGTACACGTCAGCCTTGATCTTGAGCGTGTCGCCCACCGCAAAGCGGGCGGAGCCGCTGGTGATGAGGCCTTCGTCACCCACCTGGCCGCCGCTTTCAGCGTAGAACGGGGTCGTGTCGAGCACCACCACGCCGTTCTGACCGGCTTTCAGGGCTGCAGCGCTTGTCCCATCGACGTAGATAGCTATGATTTTTGCAGTCTCTGCCAGGCTTTCGTAGCCGGTGAAGCGGTTGGTCTCACCGGTGTATTCCAGCGCCTTGTCCATCTTGAACTTGCCGGCGGCACGGGCCTGGGCCTTCTGCTTTTCCATGGCGGCGGCAAAGCCGGCCTCGTCCACGGTCACGCCACGCTCGCGGCACACGTCGTTGGTCAGGTCCAGCGGGAAGCCGTAGGTGTCGTGCAGCTTGAAGGCCACGTCGCCCGGCAGCACCTTGGCGCCGCCTTCCAGGGCCGCGTCCAGAATGTCCATGCCGTTGGCCAGCGTTTCAAAGAAGCGCTCTTCCTCGGCCTTGAGCACCTCGGTGATGCGTTGCTGCTGCTCGCGCAGCTTGGGGTAGGCGTCGCCCATCAGGCGCACCAGGTCGGCCACCAGCTTGTGGAAGAACGGGGTCTTCTTGCCCAGCTTGTAGCCGTGGCGGATGGCGCGGCGCACGATGCGGCGCTGCACATAGCCACGGCCTTCGTTGCTGGGGATCACGCCGTCGCTCACCAGGAAAGCGGTGGCGCGGATGTGGTCGGCAATCACCTTGAGCGAGGGGTTGGCCAGGTCGGCAGTGCCGGTCTCGCGGGCAGCCGCCTTGATCAGCTGGTCGAAGATGTCGATTTCGTAGTTGCTGTGCACGTGCTGCAGGATGGCGGCCAGGCGCTCCAGGCCCATGCCGGTGTCCACGCAGGGCGCGGGCAGCGGCGTCACGCTGCCGTCTTCCTTCATGTCGAACTGCATGAACACGTTGTTCCAGATCTCGATGAAGCGGTCGCCGTCTTCGTCGGGGCTGCCCGGAGGGCCGCCGGGGATGTGGTCGCCGTGGTCGTAGAAGATCTCCGAGCAGGGGCCGCAGGGGCCGGTGTCGGCCATCATCCAGAAGTTGTCGCTCTTGTAGCGGCCGCCCTTGTTGTCGCCGATGCGGATCACGCGCTCGGGCGGCAGGCCGATTTCCTTGGTCCAGATGTCGTAGGCCTCGTCGTCTTCCTGGTACACGGTGGCCAGCAAGCGGTCGGCGGGCAGCTTGTACACCTCGGTCAGCAGCTCCCAGGCCCACTTGAGCGATTCGCGCTTGAAGTAATCGCCAAACGACCAGTTGCCCAGCATTTCAAAGAACGTGTGGTGGCGCGCGGTGTAGCCCACGTTTTCCAGGTCGTTGTGCTTGCCGCCGGCGCGCAGGCAGGCCTGCACGGACACGGCCCGGTTGTACGGGCGCTTGTCGGTGCCCAGGAACACATCCTTGAACTGCACCATGCCCGAGTTGGTGAACATCAGCGTGGGGTCGTTGCCCGGCACCAGCGGGCTGGACGCCACCACGGTGTGGCCCTTGGAAACGAAGAAGTCCAGGAAGGACTTGCGGATGTCGGCGACGGTAAAAGTGGGTGTGCTGCTCATGGTGTGGTGGAGTGGTTTCACACGGCGGTGCGCCACGCAGGCCGGTGCCTGCAGACGTCCCAGCGGGACCAACCTTTCATTATAGGTTTGGCCCCGCGGTGGCCGGCGGTTCCCCGCGACAGGCTGCCCAGCCCGTAGCGCGCGGCCCGGCTGCGACGCACTCGCCCCCCCTTTCGCCCCGCCCCCGCCGCCCCTCGGCGCCGAAATCTTTGCCAAAAAAGGCACAACCCCCATTGCAAAGTTTAAATATCTCATTAATATATTTAAAACATACCAATCAACCACCCACCAGGAGTCCGTTCCCATGAATCCCCAACCCCGCTGGCAAGGCATCTTCCCCGCCATCACCACCAAGTTCCACGCCGACGAGTCCATCGACGCCGAAGGCACGGCCCGCCACATCGACTTCCAGATCCGCAACGGCATCCACGGCCTGGTCACCTGCGGCTCGCTGGGCGAAGCCAGCACCCTCACGCTGGAGGAAAAGCTCCAGGTCGCCCAGATCGCGCTGGAAGCCGCCGACGGCCGCATTCCCGTGCTGGCCAACGTGTCCGAAACCAGCACCCGCGAGGCCCTGCGCTACATCGACGGCGCCAACAAGCTGGGCGTCGCCGGGTTCATGGTCATGCCCTCGGTGATCTATGTGGCCGACGCCCGCGAGGCCATGGCCAACGTGCGCGCCATGGCCGCGGCCGCGCAGCGCCCGCTGATGATCTACAACAACCCCGTGGCCTACCGCGTGGACCTGAAGCCCGAGCACATGCTGGAGCTGGCCGACTGCGAGTGGATCGCCGCCATCAAGGAAAGCACGGGCGACATCCGCCGCATCACGGACCTGCGCAACACCGTGGGCAACCGCTACCAGCTCTTCCTGGGCGTGGACGACCTGGCCTATGAGGGCCTGGCGCTGGGCTGCGACGGCCTGCTGGCCGGCGTGGGCTGCGCCTTCCCGCGCGAAACCGTGGCCCTGTACGACCTGATGAAAGCCGGCAAGTTTGCCGAGGCGCTGCCGCTGTACCAGTGGATGACGCCCATGCTGCACCTGGATGTGTCGAACAAGCTGGTGCAGAACCTCAAGCTCATCGACGTGCTGGCGGGCGTGGGCACCGAGCACATGCGCCGCCCCCGCCTGCCGCTGGTGGGCGAGGAGCGTGCGTTTGTCGAGCGCGTGGTGAAGAAGGCGCTGGCAACGCGCCCCACGCAATACCAGTCCGTGGCCTGACCCGCCCCCACCCGTTTCCGCCACCGGGCCGGACGAGACACCGGCCTTTTCCCCCACCGCACCCACAAGAGGTTTCCCATGACACGTGCATCGTTCGGATTTCTGACGCTTACGCCGGCGGCGCTTGCCGCGCTGCTGCTGGCGGGCCACGCCCCGCAGGCCACCGCCCAGGAGCAGGTCATCAAGATCGGCCACAGCGGCCCGCTCTCAGGCCCCAACGCGTTCGCCGGCCGGGACAACGAGAACGGCGTGCGCCTGGCCCTCGAGGAGCTCAACGCGAAAAAGGTCGTGGTGGAAGGCAAGCCACTGAAGTTCGAGCTGGTGTCCGAAGACGACCAGTGCGATGCGCGCACTGGCGTGAGCGTGGCGCAAAAGCTGGTGGACAGCGGGGTCAAGTTCGTCCTGGGCCCCTACTGCTCGGGTGTGGCGATTCCCGCATCGCGCGTCTACAGCGAAGGGGGCGCCCTGGTGTCCACCGTGGGCACCAACCCCAAGGTGACGGAAGGCGGCTACAAGAACCTGTTCCGCATCATCGCCAGCGACACGCAGATCGGCTCCAACATGGCCGTCTATGCCGCGCAGGTGCTCAAGGTGAAGCAGGTGGCCGTGATCGACGACCGCACGGCCTTCGGCCAGGGCGTGGCCGACCAGTTCACCAAGGAGGCCAAGGCACAAGGGCTGACGGTGGTGGGCCAGGAGTTCACCACCGACAAGTCCACGGATTTCCTCTCCATCCTCACCAGCCTCAAGGGCAAGCAGCCGCAGGCCATCTTTTTTGGCGGCTACGCCCCGCAGGCGGCGCCCATGGCGCGGCAGATGAAGCAACTGGGCCTTACGGCCAAGCTGCTGGGTGGCGACACCCTGTGCAGCCCCGAGGTGGGCAAGCTCGGCGGCGATGCCGTGAACGACACGGTGGTGTGCGCCCAGGGCGGCACCATGCTCGACAAGGTGGCCAACGGCCCCGCCTTCAAGGCCAAGTACAAGGCGCGCTTCAAGCAGGACGCCGACGCCTATGCCGCCTCCTACTACGACCAGATGATGTTCATCGCCGACGCGATGCAGAAGGCCAACTCCACCCAGCCGGCCAAGGTGGGTGCGCAGATGGTGGCGTCCAGCTACCAGGGCGTGGCGGGCACCTATGCCTACGATGAGAAGGGCAACCTCAAGCAGGCGCCCATCACGGTGCTGACCTTCCGCAACGCGGCGCCGGTGCCGCTTGCGAGTTATTAAGCCTCCCTGAGTCGCCTGCGGCGCCTTCCCCCCAGAGGGGGACGCCTGCGGCGCGGCGGGGCGGCCCTTGCGCGGAGGCCCGGGCGTTGGCAGCGCGGGCTCATCCGCCGGCTACGATTTCGAATTCACCAAGAACCTCATTTCTGCGGACCTACGCCCCACCATGAAACGCATCCAGATCCTTGATTCCCACACCGGCGGCGAGCCCACGCGGCTGGTCGTCAGCGGCTTTCCCGACCTGGGTGCGGGCAGCATGGCCGAGCGCCGCGCCGTGCTGGCGAGCCAGCACGATGCGTGGCGCGCCGCCACGGTGCTGGAGCCGCGCGGCAACGACGTGATCGTCGGGGCGCTGCTCTGCGCACCGCAAGACCCGGCCAACACGGCCGGTGTGATCTTCTTCAACAACACCGGCTACCTGGGCATGTGCGGGCACGGCACCATCGGCTTGGTCGCCTCGCTGGCCTACCTGGGCCGCATCACGCCCGGCGAGCACCGCATCGAGACACCCGTGGGCACAGTCACCACCACGCTGCACGCGGACGGCTCGGTCAGCGTGCGCAATGTGCCGGCCTACCGCCTGCACCACCGGCTGGCCGTGGACGTTCCGGGCTACGGCCGCGTGGTGGGCGACGTGGCATGGGGCGGCAACTGGTTCTTCCTGGTGGCGGAGCACGGCCAGCGCGTGGCCAGCGACAACCTGGAGGCGTTGACCGCCTACACCTGCGCCATCCAGCAGGCGCTGAAAGACCAGGGCATCCGCGGCGACAACGGCGGCGAGATCGACCACATCGAGCTCTTCGCCGACGACGCACAGGCCGACAGCCGCAACTTCGTGCTGTGCCCCGGCCGGGCGTATGACCGCTCGCCCTGCGGCACGGGCACCAGCGCCAAGGTAGCCTGCCTGGCGGCAGACGGCAAGCTGCAGCCGGGCCAGGTGTGGCGCCAGGCCAGCATCATCGGCAGCCAGTTCGAGGCCAGCTATGCGCTGCTGGACGGTGGCAAGGTCATTCCCACCCTGCGCGGCCGCGCCCACATGAGTGCCGAGTCCACGTTGCTCATTGAAGACAACGACCCCTTCGGCTGGGGCATCCGGCTGTGAAGCCCTTCCTGTGCCGCTTCCCCTCGCCGTGTGGCCACACCCGTTTCAGTGGTTGCGAACTCACTACCGGGTGATGGGTCCGCGCCAAACACCGCAACCCGTCACACCTTGCCGCCTCTCTCCATGCAAACCACTGATGCCCTTGTGATTGGCGCCGGCATCGTCGGCGCTGCCTGCGCGCACGCGCTCGCCCAGGCCGGGCTGTCGGTGCGCGTCCTGGACGCGCGGCTGGGCGGGGCCACGGCAGCGGGCATGGGGCATCTGGTGGTGATGGACGACAACCCGGCCGAGCTGGCGTTGAGCCGGGCGTCGCTGGACCTGTGGCACCGCTGGGCGCCGCAGATGGATGCAGGCTGCGCCTTCACACCCTGCGGTACGCTGTGGGTGGCCGCCAACGAAGCCGAACTGCGCGCCGCCCACGACAAGGGCACCGCCCTGCACGCGCAGGGCGTGGACTGCGAACTGCTGGACGCCGCCGCCCTGGCGCGCGCGGAGCCCGCGCTGCGCCCGGGGCTGGCAGGCGCCCTGAAGGTGCGCGGCGACAGCGTGGTCTATGCCCCGCGCGCGGCCCAGTGGCTGCTGGACCAGGCCGCCCGGCATGCGCCGCTGCGGGTCGAGCAGGCCGAGGCCATGCAGATCCAGGGCCGCACCGTCACCCTGCGCGACGGCAGCCAGCGCAGCGCGGGCGCCATCGTGCTGGCCAGCGGCATCCGCGCACCACAGCTGTGCCCCGGCCTGCCGCTGCGCCCCAAGAAAGGCCACCTGGTCATCACCGACCGCTACCCGGGCACCGTGCACCATCAGCTGGTGGAGCTGGGCTACATCACCAGCGCGCACCACAGCGATGGCACCTCCGTGGCTTTCAACGTGCAGCCGCGGCCGACGGGGCAGCTGCTCATCGGATCCTCGCGCGAGTTCGACACCACCGACCCGGCGGTCAACGACGCCCTGCTGGGCCGCATGCTGCAGCGCGCGCTGCACTACCTGCCGAGCCTGGCCGACCTCAACGCCATCCGCACCTGGACCGGCTTTCGCGCCGCCACGCCGGACGGCCTGCCCCTCATCGGCGCCCATCCCCGGCGCCCCCACCTGTGGCTGGCCGTGGGGCACGAGGGCCTGGGCGTGACCACCGCCCCCGCCACCGCCCAGCTGATCGCCGCGCAGATCACCGGCAGCGCCCTGCCCCTGGACGCTGCCCCGTTCGCGGCCCACCGCTTTGCATCGCTGCAGGCATGAACACTTCTTCCATCACCCTCACGCTCGACGGCCACGCCGTGCGCGTGCCCCCTGGCACCACCGTCGCGGCCGCCCTGGCGCATGCCCATCCCCCCGGCGCCACGCGCCAGTCGGTGAGCGGCGAGGTGCGCGCACCGCTGTGCGGCATGGGCATCTGCCAGGAATGCCGCGTGCAGATCGACGGCCGGCGCCGCCTGGCCTGCCAAACCCTGTGCCACGACGGCATGCAGGTGGCCACCGGGCTGCGCGCCGTGGAAGGAACACCATGAGCACGCCTTCCACACCCTCCACCGCCGCATGCGACCTGCTCATCGTGGGCGCCGGCCCTGCGGGCCTGGCCGCGGCCCTTGCCGCGGCCCCCAGCGGCGCCCGCATCGTGCTGCTGGACGACAACCCCGCCCCCGGCGGCCAGATCTGGCGCGACGGTCCCGGCGCCACACTGCCGCAGGCCGCGCTGCGGCAACGCGAGGCCCTGGCCCGGCACGCTAACGTGGAGCTGCGCTGCGGCACGCGCGTGGCCGGGCTGGCCCACCGCACCGAGCGCGTGCCCGGCCTGCATGCCCTGCTGCTGGAAGACGCCGCCGGCGGCTGGGTGCAACAGGCTCGCCAGGTCATCCTGTGCACCGGCGCGCGCGAGCTGCTGCTGCCGTTTCCGGGCTGGACGCTGCCGGGCGTGACCGGCGCGGGCGGGCTGCAGGCTCTCATCAAGGGCGGGCTGCCCGTGGCCGGACAGCGGATCGTGGTGGCCGGCAGCGGGCCGCTGCTGCTGGCTGCGGCCCGCACGGCGCGGGACGCCGGAGCGCAGGTCGTCGCCGTGGCCGAGCAGGCCCCATGGCGCGCACTGGTGCCCTTTGGCGCCAGCCTGGTGCGCTGGCCGGCCAAAGCCGTGCAGGCCATGGCGCTGCTGCCCGCCACCTACCGCGCCGACACCCATGTGGCGCGGGCCCATGGCACCGACGGCGCCCGCGGCCAGCTCCAGTCCGTCACGCTGCGTGCCCACGGCCGCGAGCGCGACATCGCCTGCGACCGCCTGGCCTGCGGCTTCGGCCTGGTGCCCAACACCGAACTGGGCCAGATGCTGGGCGGCAGCCTGAACGCCCGCCACGGCCTGCGGGTGGATGCCCAGCAGTGCCTGCACGGCGTGCCCGGCGTGATGGCGGCCGGGGAATGCACCGGCTTCGGCGGCAGCGAACGCTCGCGCGCCGAAGGGGCCATGGCGGGCTTCCTGGCGGTCGGCGATACCGCCGCTGCGCGCGCGCTGGAGCCTGAACGCGCCCGCTGGCAGGCCTTTGCGGACGCACTGCACCAGCATTTCGCCCTGCAGCCCGCGCTGGCCCATCTGGCCGAGCCCGACACGCTGGTGTGCCGCTGCGAGGACGTGCCCCGCGCCGCACTGGTGGGGCGCACCGGCTGGATCGATGCGAAGCTGCACACGCGCTGCGGCATGGGCCCGTGCCAAGGTCGCATTTGCGGCGCGGCCACCCGGCACCTGCTGGGCTGGACACCCGCGCCATCGCACCACCTGCTGGCGCCCACCCGCATCGGCACGCTGGCGGGCCTGGCGGATGCCGGGCCGCCGCCACCCGCGCAGGGCTAACGGGCCGCACAGAAACCGCTTCACCCCCACTGCACAGGCATTCATCTTGCTTCTACATATATTTAAAAGATATTGAAAACCTGGACCCGCAGCCGTCCCCCCCCTGAACGCACCGCACCCGCCCATGAACACGCCCGCCGCCCCCTCCTCCCGTGTGCCGCCCGCCACGCCTCGCCCGCCCGTGCGCTGGGCACTGGCACTGTCCAGCCTGGTGCTGCGTGCCGAGCGCCGTCTGCTCATGCTCCTGATGGCTGCGCTCTTGCTGCTGATCCTGCTGAACGTCGCCACGCGGTATTCGGGCATGCCGCTGTACTGGGTGGACGAAGCCGCGGTGTACACGGTGGTCTGGCTCACCTTCCTTGGCGCGTCGGTGATGACGCGGCTGCGCATGGACTTTGCCGTGGGCATGCTGACGGACCACCTGGGCCCGCGCAGCGCCCGCATCGCCAAGACCGTCGCCACCTCCTGCGTGCTGTTGTTCGGCCTGGCCTTGCTGTGGATGTGCTGGGTGTGGATGGACCCCGTCGGCATCGCCCGCTTCGGGTTCGACGCCAAGGAGTACGCGGCAGAGAGCTTCAACTTTGTCTACACCGAACGCACGCAGACGCTGAACTGGCCCACCTGGGTGCTGCAGCTGATCCTGCCGATCTTTGCAGCGACTTTCAGCGTCCATGCGCTGGCCAACCTGCTGGAAGACATGGGCCTGGCAGAGCGCGTGGCCCACCCAGGCTTCGACGTGGTCAACGCCGACGCCGTGAACTGATCCTGGAGGCCCTCCATGCTCACGACCCTTTTCTTTCTGGCGGCGCTCCTGGTGGGGGTGCCCATCGGCGTGTGCCTGTGCCTCTCGGGCATCGTGTACATCTACAGCATCGACAGCCCGGTGCTGTTCCAGTCGTTTCCGCTGCAGATGTTCGGCGGTGTGGACAGCTACGGCCTGATCGCGATCCCGCTGTTCATCCTGATCGGCGAGCTGATGAACAGCGGGGGCATCACGCGGCGGCTGGTGGACCTGGCGATGGCCTTTGTCGGCTCGGTCAAGGGCGGGCTGGCCTACGTGAACATCCTGGCCAACATGCTGGTGTCGTCCATCATCGGCTCCGCCACCGCGCAGGTGGCCATCATGTCGCAGGTCATGGTGCCCGAGATGGAAAAGCAGGGCTACGACAAGACCTTTGCCGCCGGGCTCACGGTCTACGGCGGCATGCTGGGGCCCATCATCCCGCCCTCGGTCATGTTCGTGGTGTTCAGCGTGCTGGCCCAGGTGGCCGTGGGGGACATGCTGATTGCCGGCATCCTGCCGGGCGTGCTGCTCACGCTGCTGTTCTTTTGCGTCATCGCGCTCATGGGCTTTGTCTACGACTACCCGCGCAGCGCCAAACGCCCCTGGCGTGAGCGCCTGCGCACGGTGGTGCAGGCCAGCCCCACGCTGCTGATCCCCATCGTCATCGTGGGGTCCATCCTGGGTGGGCTGGCCAACCCCACCGAATCAGCCGCCGTGGGCGCCGTGGCTTCCGTCCTGGTGGGCCGCTACGTCACCCGGGAGTTCCACTTCAGCGCCCTGCCTCGCATCCTGCTGCGCTCGGCCGTCTACTCGGCCGTGGTGCTGTTCCTGGTGGCTGCGGCCGCCGTGTTCTCGTGGCTGCTGATCTACGGCAAGGTGCCGCAAATGGTGGCAGCCTGGGTGCAGACGGTGGCGCACGACCCGGTCACCTTCCTGCTGCTGGCCAACGTGATCCTGCTGGTGATCGGCACCGTCATCGACGGCATTCCCGGGCTCATCATGACCGTCCCCATCCTGCTGCCCATTGCCACCGACGTGTACCACATCGACCCGCGCCACTTCGGCGTGGTGGTGGTCATCAACCTGGTGCTGGGGCTGATGTCGCCGCCCGTGGGCCTGAGCTTCTTTGTCGCCTCGGCCGTCACCGGGGCCAAGCCGGGAAAGATGTTCATCGTCACCCTGCCGTTTTTCATCATCAGCTGCGTGGCGCTGGTGATGCTGTCGCTGTTCCCCAGCCTGTCGCTCGGCTTGCTCAAGTAGCGAGCCGCCGCGCAGAACCGCCCTCCCCCTGCAACCTTCCTTCCCACGGAGTTCACCATGACGACCCAGCCTGCCCGCACTGTTACCCGCCGCCACTTCCTCCAGCGCCACGCCGTGGCGGCTGCCTCCGTCACAGGGCTGGGCTTTCCGGCCCTGGCCGGCGCGGCCAACGCCAAGGAGTTCCGCCTGGGCCTGATCACGCCGGCCGGTCACTCGTGGAACCGCGCCGCGCTGCAGTTTGGCGAGGCACTGAAGAAGGAAACCGACGGCCGCCTGAGCGTGGCCGTGTTCCATTCGGGCCAGCTGGGCAACGAGGCGGTCATGATGCAGCAGCTGCAGTCCGGCGCACTCGACATGGGCTGGATCCAGGCGGCCGAGCTGGGCTCGCGCGTGTCCAGCATTGCGGCCATCAACGCACCGTACCTCGTGCGCTCCACCCCTGGGGTCGCCAAGCTGGTCCGCCACCCGGCCGCCCTGAAACTGCTGGAGGCCCTGCCGCGCGAGACCGGCACCATCGGCCTGGGCTGGGGCATCACCGGCATGCGGGCGGTGTTCTCCACCAAGGACATCAGCCTGCCCACCGACATCAAGGGCATGAAGCTGCGCATCAACCCCACGCCGGTGTACCGCGACTTCTACCAGATGCTGGGCGCTGCGCCCACGCCCATCCCCACGCCCCAGGTGTTCGACGCGATGAGCAACGGCCAGGTTGATGGGCTGGAGGCGGACATCGAGTTTTCGTGGAACCAGCGCTTCGACAAGGTCGCCAAGACCCTGCTGCAGATGAACGCCCTGTTCATGCCCTTCGCGCCGCTGGTCTCGGGCCGCATCTGGCAGGGGCTGGATGCCAAGGACAAGGACATCATCCGCAAGCTGGTGGCCCAGTCGCTGGATGCACAGATCAACGACATCGTGACCACCGAAGCCGGGTTGATCGAGAAATTCAAAGGCACGTCCATCGCGTTCAAGACGGCTTCGTCCTTCAACCCCGAAGGGCTGGTGCAGGAGTTCGACAAGCTGTGGCTGCCCAAGGCCCCGCAGATTGCCGAGCTGCGCAAGGCGGGCGCTGGACTGGCGTGACGATCCCCGGGCCGGCGCGAGCTACCATTGAGCCGGCATCCACCCGCTGGGAGCCGTTCACGCCGAGCCTGTCGAAGCGCCACGCGGGGCTTTGGCCAACTCAGCCCGAACGGGTTTTCAAGCCTGAAGGCCCCAGCTCCACAAGATGCCACCCGCAGCCCGCCCCACCTGACCACCATCCATGACCACCCGCAGCGCCTTCCCGAAGCGAGAACCAGCCCCCAAACGCCGTGCGGCGGACGTGGCCTACGACGCCATCGAGGCCATGATCTCCACCCTGCAGCTGCAGCCCGGCTCGCCGGTGGTGGAGGCCGAGATCGTGGAAAGCACGGGCCTGGGCCGCACGCCGGTGCGCGAGGCGCTGCTGCGGATGGTGTCCATCGGGCTGATTGCGCAGCAGCCCCGGCGCGGGCTGCTGGTGTCGCACATCGACCTGGCCGACCACCTGGACGTGATCCAGACGCGCCGCGTGCTGGAGCGCCTGATCGCCTCGTGTGCGGCGCGCCGCGCCACGGCCCCGCAGCGCCAGGCCATCGTGCGCTGCGCCGAGAAGATGGTGGAGGCCGCCGCGCGCGGCCACCTGGACGACTACATGCAGGCCGACCATGCGCTGGACGTGGTCGTGCACCAGGCCTGCCAGAACCACTCGGCCGTCAAATGCGTGCAGCCGCTCATCGTGCAGTGCCGGCGCTTCTGGTACGCCTACCAGCACGAGGGCGAGGTCTCGGAAGGCGCGCGCGCCCACATGCACCTGGCGCAGGGCATTGCCACGGGCGACGAAGCGCAGGCGGTGGCCGGGGCCGAACAGCTGATGGAGTACCTGGAGCGGTTTGCGCGGCGCATCATCGACCGCTGAAGGCACACCGAGCTGGGTCAGATTGCTATATATTTGATAGCTTTCAGCGCTTATCCAGCAAGCGCTGGAGGCCAAAAACACTCCAAACCAGCGCACAAAACTGCCGCCAGGCAGGCCGGCAGCCAGGCGCTCAGTCCACGACCTGCTGCCCCAGCAGGATGCGCTGCTCCAGAAAGCGCCACAGCCGCTCGTCCTGGCTGAACGACACGTTGAAGCGCAGCCAGCCCGTGGGCCGCGGCTCCACCAGGAAGAGCTGGCCCGGGCCCAGCATGATGCCGGCGCCGGTGGCCTCTTTGGACAGCTCGGCGCTGTCGGGCAAATCGGGGTGCCGCGCCCACAGGTACATGCCAGCCTCGGGTTCGTGGAACAGCTCGAAGCCCAGGCCCAGCAGCCGGCGGCCCACCGTGCGGTGCGCGTCGGCCAGGCGCTCGCGCAGCGACTTGAGGTGCTTGCGCCAGCGGCCGTCGGTCACCACGCCGAAAGTGATGCGCTCGGTGATCTCGGACGAGGTCAGGCCCGAGATCATCTTGAGCTGCACCAGCTCGTCCAGCAGGTCGCGCCGTGCCGCCAGAAAGCCCGTGCGCAGGTTGGGCGAGATGGTCTTGGAGAAGCTGCCCAGGTAGATCACGCGGTTCAACTGGTCCAGGCTGGCCAGGGACGGGCGGACGCCCGGGTCCATGTCGGAGTAGATGTCGTTCTCGACCAGCAGGAGCCCGTGCTGCTCGGCCAGCTGCAGCAGGCGGTGCAGGTGGGCGACGGACGCCATCGAGCAGGTCGGGCTTTGCAGCCGCGGCTGGGTGAAGAACACGCTGGGCTGGTGCGCCGCCAGCAGCGCCTCCAGCGCGGGCAGGTCGTAGCCCGTCGGCGTGCGCGGCACGCCCACCACATGCGCGCCGGCAAAGCGCAGCATGAAGTGCAGGTTGGGGTAACCCGGGTCGTCCACCAGCACCACATCGCCCGGCTTGACCAGCCGGCGCGCCACCAGGTCCAGCGCCTGGCTGGAGCCCTGGGTGAGCAGCACCTGGTCCGCGTCCACCACCAGGTGGTGCTCCGCCAGCGACTCGGCCACCACCATGCGCAGCGCCATGTGGCCGTGGGGCAGGCCGTAGCCGTCCAGCTCGGTGCCATCGGACGACAGCTGGCGCATGCTGCGCTTGACCGCGTCGCCAAACAGCCAGTCGTGCGGCAGCCAGCCGCAACCGGGCTTCATGGGCAGATTGCGGTTTTCAAAAATTTGCTTTAGGTACCAGCGCGCGTCAAAACGGGGCACCGGACGCTCGGGCGCACCAAGACCGGGCGCCGCGCCTTCGTCGCCCCGCCGCTTCACGAAAAAGCCCGCGTTGGCGCGCGAGACCAGCCAGCCCTGCGCCACCAGCCGGTCGTAGGCCTCGACCACGGTGAACACGCTGACCCCGTGGGCCGCCGCAAACGCGCGGATGGAAGGCAGCTTGCTGCCTGGCTTGAGCACCTGCCCGGCGATGAGGCCCCGCAGTCCGTCAACGATCTGACTGACCAGCGGAGTCTGGAGATCCGGGCTGAGATTGAGCATCAAGAAAGGGAAAAAGGGCCGAATTGTGCACCTGCTTGGCGCACACCAAATTAGGGATTGCCTGTACAGGATTTTAGACCTGCACAGTGCGCGCAAAACAGCGCTGCGCTGTACATGGACGGTGCGGGGCGCGACTTCCAGAATCCGTTCCATTCCTTCATTTCCCGTCCACTACCCCCGACCATCGCCATGCAGCAAGACCGCCATTTCACCAACGCCGCCCTCCTCGCCCGCCGCCATGCCGCCGTGGCTCGTGGCGTGGGCCAGGCCCATGACCTGTTCATCCACAAAGCCCTCAACGCCGAACTGTGGGACGTGGAAGGCCGCCGCTTCATCGATTTCGCCGGCGGCATCGCGGTGCTCAACACCGGCCACCTGCACCCCGCCGTGATCGCCGCCGTGAAGGCCCAGCTCGACCTGTACACGCACACCTGCTTCCAGGTCGTGGCCTACGAGCCCTACGTGGAGGTGTGCGAGCGCCTGAACACGATGGCCCCCGGCGCCTTTGCCAAGAAGAGCCTGTTGCTGACGACCGGCGCCGAGGCCGTGGAAAACGCCATCAAGATCGCCCGCGCCTACACCAAGCGCCCCGGCGTGATCGCCTTCACCGGCGGCTACCACGGCCGCACCAACCTCACGCTGGGCCTCACGGGCAAGGTCGCGCCGTACAAGGTCGGCTTCGGCCCCTTCCCGGGCGAGATGTACCACGCGCTGTTCCCCAACGCGCTGCATGGCGTGAGCGTGGAGCAGGCCCTGCACTCGGTCGAGCTGATCTTCAAGAACGACATCGAGCCCGAGCGCGTGGCGGCCTTCATCGTCGAGCCCGTGCAGGGCGAAGGCGGCTTCTACGTGGCGCCGCCTGAGTTCATCACCGGCCTGAAGGCCCTGGCCGACCGCTACGGCATCCTGCTGATCGCCGACGAAGTGCAGACCGGCGCTGGCCGCACCGGCACCTGGTTCGCCTGCGAACAATGGCCGGTGGCGCCCGACCTCATCACCACGGCCAAGTCGCTGGCGGGCGGCTTCCCCCTGTCGGGCGTGGTGGGCCGCGCCGACGTGATCGACGCCCCCGCCGCGGGCGGTCTGGGCGGCACCTATGCCGGCAGCCCCGTGGCCTGCGCCGCCGCCCTGGCCGTGATCGAGGCGTTCGAAAGCGAAAAGCTCCTGGCCCGCAGCCAGGACATGGGCGCCCTGCTGGTCAGGGGTCTGAAAGAAATCGCGGCCAAAGTACCCGCCATCGGCGACGTGCGCGGCCTGGGCGCCATGGTGGCCCTTGAGCTGTTCGAGAACGGCGACGTGCACCGCCCCGACGCCGCGCTCACCAAGAAGGTGGTGGCCGAGGCCGCACGGCGCGGGCTCATCCTGCTGTCCTGCGGCACCTACGGCAACGTGATCCGCATCCTGGTGCCGCTCACGGCGTCCGACGACCTGCTGCAGGAGGGCCTGGCCATCCTGGCAGCCAGCTTTGAAGCCGTGGCCGCGGCTGCGAAATGACATGCGCCCGGCCCTCCACTCCACCTACCAGATGCCACCGACCATGACCCAAGCCGAACCCCTGGTGCGCTTCAGCGGTGTGCAAAAGACTTATGACGGCGAGCAGCTGGTCGTGCGCTCGCTGGATCTGGACATACAGCGCGGCGAGTTCCTCAGCCTGCTCGGCCCTTCGGGCTCGGGCAAGACCACCACGCTGATGATGCTGGCCGGGTTCGAGTCGCCCACCGCGGGCGACATCCTCCTGGACGGCAAGCAGATCACGAGCACGCCACCGCACAAGCGCAACTTCGGCATGGTGTTCCAGAACTACGCCCTGTTCCCCCACCTCACCGTGGGCGAGAACGTGGCCTACCCGCTGACGGTGCGCAAGGTGCCCAAGGCCGAGCAGGCCGAGCGCGTGAAGAAGGCGCTGGACATGGTGCGCCTGGGCGGCATGGCCGACCGCCTTCCCGCGCGCCTGTCGGGCGGGCAGCAGCAGCGCGTGGCCCTGGCGCGCGCGCTGGTGTTCAACCCGCAGCTGGTGCTGATGGACGAGCCCCTGGGCGCGCTGGACAAGCAATTGCGCGAGCACATGCAGATCGAGCTCAAGGAACTGCACCACCAGCTGGGCGTGACCTTTGTCTACGTGACGCACGACCAGGGCGAAGCCCTGACCATGAGCGACCGCGTGGCCGTGTTCAACGAGGGCGTGATCCAGCAGCTGGCCGATGTGGAGAGCCTCTACGAAACGCCGAGCAACCGCTTTGTGGCGGGCTTCGTGGGTGACAGCACCGTGCTCACCGGCACCCTGCAAGGCGCAGGCAGCGACGCTGCCATCCAGCTGCCCGGCGGCTTCCTGCTGCCCGGCGTGAATGTGAACCAGGCTGCGCTGGGCGCGCGCGTGCAAGCCTGCGTGCGCCCCGAGCGCATTGTGCTGCACCCCTCGTCCGACTACCCCCGGCCCAACGCCATCCCGGCCACCGTGGCACGCACCATCTACTACGGCGACCACCAGCGCCTGATGTGCGACCTGGGCCACGGCCAGGACCAGGCCACGGTGAAGCTGCCGCTGTCCCCCGCCGGGACACCGTGCAGCCACCCGCAGCCGGGCGATCAGGTGCTGCTGGAGTTTCCGCCGGCCACCACCCGCATCTACGCCGCGTAGCGCCGGGCTGCATTCCTTTCTGCCGGAAAGCTGCCGCCTTGCCACGCCCCTTGTTTGCCTTTTTTTGCCCCCGTTCTCCCTCGCTCGTGTTCCCGTTCCGTTCCACCACAACCCAAGGAAAAACCATGAAAAAGAGCCTTATCGCCTGCGCATCCCTGGCTGCCTGTCTGGCCCTGCCCAGCTTCGCGCAGCAGCAACTCACCGTCGTGAACTTTGGCGGCGCCAATGCCAACGCGCAGAAAAAGGCGTTCTACGAGCCCTACGAAAAGCAGGGCAACAAGATCGTGGCCGTGGAATACAACGGCGAGCAGGCCAAGGTGAAGGCCATGGTGGAGACCAAGAAGGTCACCTGGGACGTGGTGGAAGTTGAGTCGCCCGACGCCGCCCGCGGCTGCGATGAAGGCCTGTACGAAAAGCTGGACTACAGCAAGATCCTGCCGAAGTCCGACCTGCTGCCCGCCGCCGTGAACGAGTGCGCCGTGGGTATCTTCGTGTGGTCCACCGTCATGGCCTACAACGGCGACAAGCTCAAAACCCCGCCGACCAGCTGGGCCGACTTCTGGGACACCAAGAAGATCCCCGGCAAGCGCGGCATGCGCAAGGGCGCACGCTACAACCTGGAATTCGCCCTGCTGGCCGACGGCGTGAAGCCCGCCGACGTGTACAAGGTGCTGGCCACCAAGGACGGCGCCGACCGCGCCTTCAAGAAGCTCACCGAACTCAAGCCCAACATCCAGTGGTGGGAAGCCGGTGCCCAGGCACCCCAGTTCCTGGTGGCGGGCGACGTCGCGCTGACCACGGTGTTCAACGGCCGCATCGATGCCGCCAACCGAGAAGGCCGCAACCTCAAGATCTACTGGCCCGGCGGCATCTACGACCTGGACTACTGGGCTATCCCCAAGGGCTCGCCGAACAAGGACGCGGCGGTGAAGTTCATTGCCTTCACGATGCAGGCGCCGCAGCAGGCCGCCTACGCCCAGAACATCGCCTACGGCCCGGCCAACACCAAGGCCCTGGCGTCGCTGGACAAGAAGGTGCTGGACGACCTGCCCACCTCGGCCACCAACGCCAAGGAAGCCCTGCAGTTCAACGTGGGCTTCTGGGCCGACCAGGGCGAGGCGCTGGAAAAGCGCTTTGCCGCCTGGGCCACCCAATAAGGCCACGGCACCCGAGCCCCTTGTGAAACGCTGAGAGCAGGACACCTTCATGCAAGCCACCTTGGCCCATCCCCACGCCATCGCCACCGGCGGCAGCACGCCCGGCGCGCTGCACGCTGCCCTGGCACGCGCTGAATCCCGCCGCAAATGGCGCGCGTTTGCGCTGACCTTGCCGCTGCTGGTGTTCCTGCTGCTCACGCTGCTGGTGCCCATCGTCGCGCTGTTGCAGCGCGCCGTGGAAAACCCCGAAGTCGCCAACGCCCTGCCCGCCACCGTGCACGCCCTGGATGGCTGGAACCGCAAGGACGCCCCCGGCGCCCCGGCCTACGCGGCCCTGATGCAGGACCTGGCCCGCCTGCCCGACAGCTCCGACGCGGGTGCGCTGGCACGCCGGCTCAACACCGAAGTGCCGGGTGCGCGCTCGCTCATCATGGGAGCCTACCGTGCGCTGCCGCTGGAAGGCACGCCGGATTCGATCCGCGCGCAGCTGCTGGAGAAGGACGCGCGCTGGGCCGAAGCCCCGCTGTGGCAGGCCATCGCCAAGAACGGCGCCCGGTGGACGCCGGACTACCTGCTCGCCTCGGTGGACCTGCAGCGCGACGCGCAGGGCCACGTCGAACGCATGCCCGAGGAGCAACGGGCCTTCGGCGGCATCCTGCTGCGCACGTTCCACATCAGCCTGGTGGTCACGCTGGTGTGCCTGCTGCTGGGCTACCCGCTGGCCTGGTGGCTGGCCAGCCTGCCTGCGCGCCAGGCCAATGTGCTGATGATCCTGGTGCTGGTGCCGTTCTGGACCTCCATTCTGGTGCGCGTGGCCGCATGGATCGTGCTGCTGCAGTCTGAAGGCCTGGTCAACCGTGGCCTGATGGGCCTGGGGATCATCAGCGAGCCGCTGGCGCTGCTGTTCAACCGCACCGGCGTCGTGATCGCCATGGTGCACATCCTGCTGCCCTTCATGATCCTGCCGCTGTACAGCGTGATGAAGAACGTGCCGCCCACCTACCAGCGCGCCGCGGTGTCGCTGGGCAGCTCGCCCATCGCAGCCTTCTTCCGCGTGTATGTGCCGCAGACCTACCCCGGCATCGGTGCCGGCGCGCTGCTGGTGTTCATCCTGGCCATCGGCTACTACGTGACGCCCGCGCTGCTGGGCGGTGCCGACGACCAGATGCTGAGCTACTACATCGCGCGCTACACCAACGTGGAGGTCAACTGGGGCATGGCCTGCGCGCTGGGCGCGCTGCTGCTGGCCGCCACGCTGGTGCTCTACGGCGTGTACCGCCGCATCGGCAAGGCCGAACTGAGTCTGGGATGAGAAAGGAAACACCCCCCTGAGTCGCCTACGGCGCCTTCCCCCCAGGGGGACGCACCCGGCGGCCCGGCAAAGCCGGTTCCACGGGTGCACTGCCCCGGGGTGCGCCAGTTGCAAGGGCCATGAGCATCAGAACTGCTGTTTTCAAACTTGTCCGCACAACCCAACGATCTCTTCCCATGCGCCGCTATCTGCCCCAATTTCCCCTCTACGCCACCCTGCCCGACAAGCTCGGCTGGTGGGCCGTGCGCGCGCTGTGCGTGGCCGTGCTGGCGTTCCTGCTGGCGCCCATCCTGGTGATGGTGCCACTGTCGTTCTCGGAAAGCTCCTTCCTCGCCTACCCCATCCACAGCTGGTCGCTCAAGTGGTACCAGCACCTGTTCGATTCGCCCGAATGGGTCCGCGCCACGCGCAACAGCTTCATCGTGGCACCGGCGGCCACCGTGATCGCCACCGTGCTGGGCACACTGGCCGCCGTGGGGCTGTCGCGGGCGGACTTCCGCTTCAAGGGCGCCGTCATGACGATCCTGATCGCCCCGATGGTGGTGCCCATCATCGTGGTGGGCGTGGCCACCTACCTTTACTTCGCGCCGCTGGGCCTGGCGGACAGCTACTTCGGCCTCATCATCGTGCATGCGGCGCTGGGCGCCCCCTTCGTGCTGACCACCGTGCTGGCCACGCTGGCGGGCTTCAACCACAACCTGGTGCGCGCCTCGCTGAGCCTGGGCGAGACGCCGCTGGCCACCTTCTTCCGCATCACGCTGCCGGTGATTGCACCGGGCGTGATCTCGGGTGCGCTGTTTGCCTTCGCCACCTCGTTCGACGAAGTGGTGGTCACGCTGTTCCTGGCCGGGGCCGACCAGTCCACCCTGCCGCGGCAGATGTTCAACGGCATCCGCGAGAACATCTCGCCCACCATCGCCGCTGTGGCCACGCTGCTGATCCTGTTCACCACCAGCCTGCTGCTGGCGTTGGAGTGGCTTCGCGGCCGCAAAGTCTGAGCCGGGAAATCCTTCATGACCTCCTCCACTCCCCAACTCAACCAGCCCCTGGGCGGCAACAGCATGCCCCGCTTCGCGGGATTGGCCAGCATGATGCGACTGCCCGTGGCCACCTCGGCCCGCGGGCTGGATGCGGCTTTTATCGGCGTGCCGTTGGACATTGGGACCTCCAATCGGTCGGGAACGCGCTTCGGGCCGCGCCAGATCCGTGCCGAATCGTGCCTGCTGCGCCCCTACAACATGGCCACGGGCGCCGCGCCCTTTGACGCCTTGCAGGTCGCAGACCTGGGCGATGTGCCCATCAACACCTACTCGCTGTCCAAATCGCTGGACATCATCACGGCCTTCTACGGCGAAGTGCTCGGACAAGGTTGCATCCCCCTGACGCTGGGCGGCGATCACACCATTGCCCTGCCCATTCTGCGGGCTGTTGCCAAGCGCCACGGCCCGGTGGCACTGATCCACGTCGACGCGCACGCGGACATCAATGACGACATGTTCGGCGAGAAGATCGCCCATGGGACACCGTTTCGCAGGGCCATCGAGGAAGGCCTGCTGGTCGGTGACAAGGTGTGGCAGATCGGCCTGCGCGGCACCGGCTATGCGGCGGATGATTTTGACTGGCCGCGCCAGCAGGGCTTTACGGTGGTGCCGGCCCATGAGGTCTGGTACCAGTCCTTGGTGCCCCTGATGGCCCGGGTACGTGAGCGTATCGGCACCCGGCAACCGGTGTACATCAGCTTTGACATCGACGGGTTGGACCCCAGTTACGCAGCAGGCACAGGCACCCCCGAAATTGGCGGCCTGACCGTGCCCCAGGGGCTGGAGATCGTGCGCGGCTGCCGTGGGTTGAACGTGGTGGGCTGCGACCTTGTGGAAGTCAGCCCGCCCTATGACACCAGCGGCAACACGGCCTTGCTGGCAGCCAACCTGCTGTATGAGATGCTATGCGTGCTGCCCGGCGTCACCTATCGTGAGCCCTCTCTTTTTTCACGACACTGAGAAAACCCATGGACATGAAGACCTCTCCCCTCGCACAGCTCAATGACCCCAGCCTGCTCAAGACCGATGGCCTCATCAACGGCCAGTGGGTGGCCGGCGCCAGCCGCTTTGACGTGAACGACCCCGCCACCGGCGCCAAGCTGGCCGATGTGGCCAACCTGGGCCCGCAGGACGCTGAGGCCGCGATTGCCGCCGCCAACGCCGCCTGGCCCGCCTGGAAGGCCAAGACCGCCAAGGAACGCAGCAACCTGCTGCGCAAGTGGTACGACCTGCTGATGGCGAACCAGGACGACCTGGGCCGCATCATGACGGCCGAGCAAGGCAAGCCGCTGCCCGAGGCCAAGGGCGAAGTGGCCTACGGCGCGAGCTTCGTGGAGTGGTTTGCCGAAGAAGCCAAGCGCGTCAACGGCGAGACCCTGCCCCAGTTCGACAACAACCGGCGCCTCTTGGTGCTCAAGCAGCCCATCGGCGTGTGCGCGGCCATCACGCCGTGGAACTTCCCGCTGGCCATGATCACGCGCAAGGTGGCCCCGGCCCTGGCCGCAGGCTGCCCCGTGGTCATCAAGCCCGCCGAACTCACGCCGCTCACGGCCCTGGCCGCGGCCGAGCTGGCCCTGCGCGCGGGCATCCCGGCCGGCGTATTCAACATCCTGCCGGCCGACAGCAGCAACTCCATTGCCATCGGCAAGGTGCTGTGTGCGAGCGACGTGGTGCGCCACATCAGCTTCACGGGCAGCACCGAAGTGGGCCGCATCCTGATGGCGCAGTCCGCCCCCACGGTCAAGAAGATGTCGCTGGAGCTGGGCGGCAACGCGCCCTTCATCGTGTTTGACGATGCCGACGTGGACAGCGCGGTGGAAGGCGCCTTTGCCAGCAAGTACCGCAACGCCGGCCAGACCTGCGTGTGCACCAACCGCTTCTACGTGCAGGAAGGCGTGTACGACGAGTTCGTGGCCAAGTTCGCCGCCAAGGTCAAGACGGCCAAGGTGGGCAACGGGTTTGAGGACGGCGTGAACCAGGGTCCGCTGATCGAGGAAGCCGCGCTGGAAAAGGTGCAGCGCCATGTGGACGACGCCCTGGCCAAGGGCGGCCAGGTGGTGGCCGGCGGCCAGCGCCTCAAGAGCCTGGGCTCGGGCCAGTTCTTCGAGCCCACCGTGATCGCCAACGCCAGCGCCGACATGCTGTGCGCCCGCGAGGAAACCTTTGGTCCCTTCGCCCCGGTGTTCAAGTTCAAGACCGAGCAGGAAGCCATTGATGCGGCGAACGCCACCGAGTTCGGCCTGGCGAGCTACTTCTACAGCCGCGACGTGGGCCGCATCTTCCGCGTGGGCGAAGCGCTGGAGTACGGCATGGTCGGCATCAACGTGGGCATCCTGGCCACCGAGCACGTGCCGTTTGGCGGCGTCAAGCAGTCCGGCCTGGGCCGCGAAGGCTCGCACTACGGCATGGACGACTACGTGGAGATCAAGTACCTGTGCGTGGGCGACGTGCTGAAGTGAGGCGGCGCGGCGCTCATTTGCTGCATTATTGATAGCATTCAGCGCTTGCCAGTCAAGCGCTAGAGGCCAAAATCAATCAGTTTTCTGCGGCGCGACGTTGGTGTAGCTGGCGTTGCCCAGGCCCGTCCCCACGGTCAGCACGGCCCAGCGCCTGACGTCCTGCGTGAACGGCAGCTCGGACAGGCCCTGCACCACCGCATCGTTGTGCAGGCACACCTGCGTGCGCCCCTGGCCGATGTGCGGCAGCCGCTCGCACAGGTACCGCGGCAGATGGAAACGGGTGCTTTCCCAGTTGCCCGGCAGGTTTTGCGTGCCGCCCGCGAGCGAGCCGTCCTCCACCACCAGGCCCGGACAGGCCACGCCGATGTACGGCGCCAGGCGGATCTCCTTTTTCCTGGCATGCGCCATCAGGCGTTCCAGCATGGCGGCAACGCCCTCCAGCAGTTCGTCGCGCCGCGGCTTGTCGTCGGCATGGGCCCATTTCTCGCGGCGCACCACCTCGGCCCGGGACAGGTCGGGGGCGCGGTGCAGGTGGGTCTGCACCACGCCACAGCGCACGTTGGTGCCGCCGATGTCCACGGCCAGGATGGCGTCGTAGCTGTGCAGCAGCGCGGCCGGGGCCAGGTGCACCCAGCCGATCAGGCCGCCTTCATCGGAGTGGTGGTGCAGCGTGCGCAATTCGGCGCCCACGCCCTCTTCCCGCAGGATCTGGCGCGCACGCTCCACCGCGCGGCGACCCACTTCACTTTGGTGAAAACCGCCGCCGATGATGATGCGCTCCACCCCGCGCCAGCTGCGGTGTCGCAAAAAGCGCTGCACCACGTGGGCCAGCTGCAGCGCGTAATCCTCCACAGCCGCCTGGATGGCCTGCGCAGCCGGGCCTTTTTTGCGCAGCAGTGCGTCCAGCTGGTGCTTGCTCAGCCGCCGCGTGGGTCGCTGGCCGAGCGGGTCCTTGCCCACCATGGACGTGAACAGCGTGCGCCACGCCTGCAGCATGTGGCGAAACGCCGTGCGGCTGGCCACGTCGCCCACAAAGCCGTCGCCCTCGCGCAGCTCCAGGCTGTAGCCGTCGATGGTGACGGATGCGAGCTGCAGCTCGCCATGCGGTCCCACGATGCCCAGCTCCCGCTGTGCGCGCGCCTCCCGGTCGGACACGGCCTTGCGGGCCGGAGGTTTCTTGGGGGTGTTGTTGTGGTCCTGCGACGCCATTCCTTCCCTCTGCCTGAAAGGCACCCTGCCGCGGGTGCCGTGCAGGCATGGTGGCAAGAACGCCACCGGCACCGCGTCGGCCAATGCCCCGTCTTGGAGACCGACCACGCCGCCAGGCGGCCAACACGTGAGGAGCCCGTGAGGAACCCAACGAAAGAGCGGGGGGAAGGGAAAGAACCCACCGGAGGCAAGCGTGCAAGCTGTGAGAGCAACGCTGCACAAGCCTCTGCGATGCCTTCGATCAGGACCTTTGTCAACGCCGCAGCGGTGACCACCGCAGCTCTCTGGCAGAGACGAAGAGGCATTGCGTCAAGCGTCCGGGCTTTTAGGGAAGCTCTTCACGAATCGAGCGGAAAGTGTGCGCTGCGGATCGGGAGGGGCTGCAAGGCGCAAAACGCAGCAATAGCGGGTGCTATTGCGAGGCTTTGCTTGCGCAGCAGACCGCCCGAGACCGCAGATGCACACTGCGCGACGATTCGTGCGGAGGATCCCTAAGCACCGGATGGCATCCCATCCTCCCCAAAGGCAACGCCCAGTTGTTCCAGCTTTGCGCGCGCCTCGTGGTGTACCACGCCTCGCTTTCCAACATCCGCCTCCAGCAACCTTAGAAGGGTGTGTTTGCCGACATTGGCATTACGGATCACCTCCACACGCACACCCCAGAACCTGTCGTTCGCAAAGCGATCCAGTATCTCCGCGTCTGCATCCGGATTCATCGCAGCAGTGGCCCGGACGGCCTGGTTCGGATCTGTCAAAAATGGTTCCAGCTCGGCGGCATTGGCAGCGCCACATGCAGCGGTGTAGCGCAATTGCTCTGCCGCTTTCTGTTCAGGTGTCTTTTTGGCCATTGTTTTCCCCAGGAGAGGCTTTGTTGCGCAAATCATTCTGCGGCCGCGTTTCCCCAAGCCACAGGCATAGTTATGCCACGGCCACTGTCGGAGGGCCCGTTCGGAGAATGGATTGAGGAGAGACGCCCGCGCTTGCCGGGGTGCCGGAGCCAAGAGAAACAAAAAAGCCCACGGTATGTGGGCTTAAGAGAGGTTGGGAGAGATCGGGAAATGCTGGAGCGGGTGAAGGGAATCGAACCCTCGTATGAAGCTTGGGAAGCTGCCGTTCTACCATTGAACTACACCCGCCTGGGGCACACCGCCCGGCCAGGGCCTGCGGTGTACGAACCGGCTGTTGAAACCCCGGCACAGACGGCCCGGAATTTCAGCGCAGGCGTATTGTAGCCACGTCCCGGCGCCCGCCGCCGCAACCCGGGGGCGGCCAGGCCGCACAATGGAGGCTTTTTTGAAAACTCCGCGAAGAGGAAACACCCCATGCAACTGAGCGACGACCGCACGCAGGCTACCCTGGCAATCAACAAGACCCTCTCGGCGACTGAGCTGGAAAGCCTGATCCGTGAACTGGCCACGTTGCGTTCGCAGATGACGCCCGAAGTCACGCCCGCTCCCAAGGACAGCGAAGGCGCCGGCGTGCCGGTGATGACGCAGGACAACCCCACGCTGGCCATCCAGTACCCGCTGGAGGACGCCCACGTCACGGTGTACCTGCGCAGCCTGGGCCTGGGCTGGACGGCCTGGCGCCTGCACCCGGACACCCAGCGTGCGCTGGGCGAGTTCTTTCTCTCCCGCTTGCACAAGGGTGCGCCCGCCAAGGCGCCGGTGCGGCCCGTTCCCTTCCGCTGAGTTGAGTTGACTTGAGCACCGCGGCGCGCGCCGCGGTCACCACCCGAGACGCTGCGCGCTTTCAAAGCACCGCGCGGTGCCCGTGACCGGGTCCACAAATTCCAGCGACCGCGCCAGCAGCTGCAGCGGGCGGGAATAGTCGCCCTCCGGCGGGTCGTTGACCACCGGGTAGAACGGATCGTTGCGCAGCGGCAGCCCCAGCGCCGCCATGTGCACCCGCAGCTGGTGGCGCTTGCCCGACACCGGGGTCAGCCGGTAGCGCGCCCAGTCGCCCGCCGGGGACACCTCCATCACCTGCATGTGCGTGTGGCTGTTGGGGGCGCCGGGCACTTCGTGCATGCGAAAGAACTGCGGGCTTTCCTCCAGCCGGCTGATGTGGTCGCGGGGAAACGCCAGGTCGGCCCGCCAGGGCGCGATGGCGTCGTAGCGCTTGGTGATCTGCCGGTCGCGGAACAAGGCCTGGTAGGTGCCGCGCGTGCGCTGCTGCACCGACAGCAGCACGAGCCCCGCCGTGTCCCGGTCGATGCGGTGCAGGGGCGACAGCTCCGGCAGGCCCAGCCGGTGCTTGAGCCGCACCAGCAGCGTATGGTGCAGGTAGCGGCCCGACGGGGTGACGGGCATGAAGTGCGGCTTGTCGGCCACCACCAGGTGCTCGTCCTGGTAGAGCACCGTTTCTGCAAATGGCAGTTGCGGCTCCGCCGGAAGGCTGCGGTAGTAGTACACGCGCAGGCCGCGCTGGAAGGCGCGGTCGGGCCGCACGGGCTGGCCGTGCTCGTCGATGACCTCGCCAGCCTCCATGCGCTGCACCCAGTCCTCGCGCGATACGGCGGGCAACCGCTGCACCAGAAAGTCGAGCAGGCTGCCCGCGCCCTGGCTGGGCAGCGCCACGCAGCTGGGCCCCACTCCATCGCGCATCGGCGGAGCATGGGGATGGCGGGGGTTGTGCATGGCGGCGATTTTAGGGAGTCGGCGGCCGGCCCTGGAACGGTTCGCGCGGCGGAGCGCACGGCGGCACGGTTCGGCAAAGCCCCCCAAGGCGCGCTGTAGGACAACGGCGGCAGTTGCACGCCGAGGCGTGCGGGACGGCACGGGCCCGTCTAGCATGGCCGCACAGCGTTCCGCCCCGCTCCGCTCCGTTCTGTGTCCTTGCGCGGGCGGGCCGCACTGGTCCTTTTATTGCCCATGCCCGCCACCACCCCTGCACCTGCGCCCTCCTCTTCTCCTGCGGCCCGCTCCGGCATGGGCGGACGGCTTCTGCGCGGGCTGGGCTGGGCTGCGGGGGCCGTGGTCCTGCTGGGGCTGTGCCTCGCGGCAGCGGTGGCGCTGATCGACTGGAACCGCGCCAAGCCCTGGGTCAATGAACGGGTGAGCGAGGCCACGGGGCGGCACTTTGCCATTGAGGGCGATCTGGCCGTGCACTGGCAATGGCCCCAGCCGCTGGACGAAGGATGGCAGCGCTGGATTCCCGGTGTGACGGTGCAGGCCGACCGGCTGGTGCTGGGCGATCCCGCTGCGTTTGCCCGGCCTTTCGGCCGGCCCCAGAAGCCTGCGGCGCAGGGCTGGCACTTGCCCGAGTCGCCGACCATGGCGCGCGTCGACCGGGCCACGGCCAGCGTGCGCCTGTGGCCGCTGCTGGCGCGGCACCTGTCGGTCGACACCGTGGCGCTGACCGGCCCGCAGGTGGCTCTGGCCCGCACCGCCGACGGCACCAACAACTGGACCTTCAAGCGCCGCGAGGGTCCCCAAAGCGGCTGGAGCCTGGATGTGGACCGGCTGGTCATCGCCCAGGGCGTGCTGGGGTATGCGGACGGTGCGAGAGACCTGGACCTGCAGGCACGGATCGACACCACGGAGCCCGTGGCACCCGGCCTGCCGCAGTCCACCGCCCCGGCCCGCGCGGCCCCGGCAGCCAGCGCAGCACGAGCCGCTGCGCCGGCGTCCGCCGCGACACCGTCCTCCGCCGCTTCTGCCTCGGCACCGGCGCCGGCCGCCAGCCAGGGCGCCGCACGCGCCGCCAGCGCCCCGGTTCCCTACGGACTGCGCTTTAAGGTGCGCGGGCGCTATGCCAAGGCCCAGGTGCAAGGCTCGGGCCGGGCCGGCCAGGTCATCAGCCTGCGCAACAAGGTGGTGAACTATCCCCTGCAGATCAACGCCAGCGCCGCAACGGTGGCCCTGTCGGCCGAGGGCATCCTGGCCAATCCCGGCGCACTCTCGGGGCTGGATTTTCAGGTGCGGCTGCGGGGCGGCAGCATGGCCGACCTGTACGAGCTGACCGGGCTGGTGCTGCCCGACACGCCCCCGTTCGACACCGATGGGCGGCTCACCGGCAGCCTGGAGCCCGAGCGCGCGGTGTGGCAGTACAACGGCTTTCACGGCAAGGTGGGCCAGAGCGATCTGCAAGGCTCGCTCAAGTACACCTCCGGCAAGCCCCGGCCGCGGCTTACGGGCACCATGGCATCCAACCAGCTGCGCCTGGCCGACCTGGGGCCGACCATCGGCGCCCGCAAGCCCGAGGGCACGCGCCGCGCCCGCGCCCCGGGCGGCAAGGTGCTGCCGGACTCCCGCTTTGCGGCCGAGCGCTGGAGCGCCATGGACATGGACATCGTGTTCAAGGGGCGCCACATCATCCGCCCCGAAAGCCTGCCCCTGGAAGACCTGAGCGTGCACGCCGTGATGGAAAACGCGCAGCTGCGGCTGGCGCCCCTCACCTTCGGCGTGGCCGAGGGCCAGATCGAGTCGCAGGTGCGTATTGACGGGCGCGCCCCGCCGCTCAAGGCCCAGATCCACGGCACGGTACAGGGCCTGCGGCTGTCGGCGCTGTTCCCCAAGGTGGAGCTGATGAAAAAGAGCTTCGGCCGCATGGATGGCGCCATTGCGCTGGAGAGCCGGGGGAACAGCGTGGCCGGGCTGCTGGGCCAGGGCACGGGGGAGATGCGGCTGTATGTGCGGGACGGCACCCTGAGCAAGCAGCTGCTGGACCTGGCCGCGCTGAACGTGGGCAGCATCATCGTGGGCAAGCTGTTTGGCGAGAGCCAGGAAGTGCACCTGCGCTGCGCGGTGGCCGACTTCACGGTGGTGGACGGCCTGGCCACCACGCGCGTGGTGAAGATGAGCACGGACGACGCGATCGTGGAGGCCACGGGCACCATTGACCTGGGCACCGAGGAAATGAACCTGCGCATCAAGCCCGAGTCGCTGGAATGGAAGTTCTTCTCGCTGCGCTCGCCCTTGTACGTGAAAGGCACGTTTGGCGACCCCAAGGTGGGCGTGGAAGCCGGCCCGCTGCTGCTGCGGGCGGGTGCCGCCGTGGCGGCGGCCGTGGCCGCGCCGGCCGCCCTGGCGCTGGTGCCCATCACCGTGCCGGCGGCCGACGACGACACGCACTGCAAACCGCTGCTGGACCTGGGCAAGCAGCCCGTGAAACCCGGCGCCCAGGGCGCGGCAGGCACGGCGTCACAGCCCGCACGGCAGGCGGCCAGCAAGGCAGCGCCGGCGCGCTGAGGTGGCCTGACGCGGCGCCTACCGATGAGCCCCCGCTTACCGCTACATTTTTGATAGCTGCCTGCGCTTACCCCACATGCGCCAGCGGCCAAAAGGGTCTGAACCGCGTCTGAACCAGGCCCGAACGGGTGGGGGCGCGCTGGAGTGTCAATGGAAATCCCGGCTGCCCTGCAGCGCCTGGGCCATGCGCCCGAGCAGCGGCGTGAGGTCCTTGAAGCGCTGGGCCACCAGATGCCGCACCACCATCGGCGCCGCACGCGAATGCGGCGCGGGCTTGCCGCCCGGGGCGGCGTCGGAAGCCTCGGAGGCTTCAGGCACGCTGCACTGCCACAGCCCCTCCACCGCCAGCAGCTGCGAGCGCAGCAGCGCATTGCGCCACCGCTCCACCATGGAGGGCCAGACGATCACGTTGACGGGGCCGGTCTCGTCCTCCAGCGTGACGAACATCGTGCCCTTGGCCGTGCCGGGGCGCTGGCGCACGGTGACGATGCCGCAGGCGCGCACCCGGCGGCCGTGCGGCACGGCGTTCAGTTGCAGCGCGGATTGCAGCCGCCAGCGGTCCAGGCGCGGCCGCAGCAGCGCCAGCGGGTGGCGGCGCAGCGTGAGGCCGGTGGCGGCGTAGTCGAACAGGATCTCTTCGCCCTCGGGCGCGGCGGGCAGCGCCAGCGGGGCCTCGTGCACGGGCACATCGCGCCACAGGGCGGGTGCGGTGTGCTGCGCGGCGGCCTCCCACATCTGCTGGCGGCGGTGGCCCGACAGGCTGGCCAGCGCATCGGCCGCGGCCAGGGCTTGGAGATGCTGCAGGGAGAGCTGCGCGCGCAGGGCCAGGTCTTCGGTGCTGGCAAAGGCGGGACCGGCGCTGCGCGCCTGCACCAGCCGCTCGGCGGCATCGGCATGCAGGCTGGCGACCAGGCGCAGGCCCAGGCGCACGGCGGGCTGCGGCATGGGCGGCGCAGGCAGGCCCTTGTGGGGGCGCAGCGGCTGCAGTTCGCCCTCCAGCGTGCAGTCGATGTCGCTCACCGTGACGTCGATGGGCAGCACGCGCACACCGTGGCGGCGCGCGTCCTGCACCAGCTGCGACGCGGTATAGAAGCCCATGGGCAGCGAGTTGAGCAGTGCAGCCAGGAAGGCCGCCGGTTCGTGGCACTTGAGCCAGCTGCTGGCGTAGGCCAGCAGGGCAAAGCTGTGGGCGTGGCTTTCAGGAAAGCCGTATTCGCCAAAGCCGAGCATCTGCTGGAAGATGCGGTCGGCAAAATCGGCCGGGTAGCCGTTGGCCTCCATGCCCCTTTTCAGAGGCTCTTCAAATCGGTGCACCCCGCCCTTGCGCTTCCAGGCAGCCATGGATCGGCGCAGGTCGTCCGCCATGCCGGGCGTGAAGCCGGCGGCGATCATGGCGATCTGCATCACCTGCTCCTGGAAGATGGGAACACCCAGCGTGCGCGCCAGCGCCTCTTCCAGCTCGGGCTTTTCCAGCGCCAGCGGCAGGCCCTGGCGCCGGCGCTCCCGCGCCTTCAAATACGGATGCACCATGCCGCCCTGGATGGGCCCGGGCCGCACGATGGCCACCTCCACCACCAGGTCGTAGAACTCGCGCGGCCTGAGGCGCGGCAGCATGCTCATCTGCGCGCGGCTTTCGATCTGGAACACGCCCACGGTGTCGGCGGCGCAGATCATGTCGTAGGTGGCGGGGTCTTCGCGCGGGATGTCCTTGAGCCCCCAGCGCTCGCCGCGCAGGGCGGCGCGCAGGTTCAGGCAGCGGCGCAGGGCGCTCAGCATGCCCAGGGCCAGCACGTCGACCTTGAGCAGGCCCATGTCGTCCAGGTCGTCCTTGTCCCACTGGATGACGGAGCGGTCCGCCATGCTGGCGGGCTCCACCGGCACCAGCCGCGTGAGCTTGCCCTGCGTGAGCACGAAGCCGCCCACGTGCTGGCTGAGGTGGCGCGGAAAGTCGATGAGGTCGCCGGCCGTCTCCAGCCACAGCCGGGCCGTGTGGTGGTGCAGCGGCACGCCCACCGCCTGGGCCAGCTCCTGCAGCCGGTCGGTGGCGATCTCGGTGTCGAACCAGTGGTGGTCCTTGGCAAAGGCGTCCACCAGCGCGGGCGCCACGCCCAGGGCCTTGCCCACGTCGCGCAGGGCGCTGCGGGTGCGGTAGGTGGTGACCACGGCGGCAATGGCGGCGCGGTCGCGGCCGTATTTGTCGTAGATGTACTGGATGACCTCTTCGCGCCGGTCGTGCTCAAAGTCCACGTCGATGTCGGGCGGCTCGCTGCGCTCCTTGCTGATGAAGCGTTCGAACAGCAGGTGGGATTCCCGCGGGTTCACCGCCGTGATGCCCAGCACGTAGCAAACCACCGAGTTGGCCGCCGAGCCCCGCCCCTGGCACAGGATGCCCACGCTGCGCGCGAACTTGACGATGTCGTACACGGTGAGGAAGTACATCTCGTAGCCGCAGTCCGAGATGAGCGCGAGCTCCTTGCGGATCTGCGCGGCGATCTTTTCGGGCACGCCCTGGGGATACAGCCCGGCGGCGTTGGACTCGACCAGCCAGGCCAGCCCTTGCGCGGGCGTCATGCCGGGCGGCACGGTCTCCAGCGGGTACTGGTACTTGATTTCATCGAGGCTGAAGGTGCAGCGCCCCGCCACCGTGAGCGTGGCCGCCAGCAACGGCGCCGGGTAGATGCCCGCCAGCCGCACGCGGCGGCGCAGGTGGCGCTCGGCATTGGGCTGCAGCGCAAAGCCGCATTCCGCCACGCTGCAGCCCAGGCGCACGGCCGTGATCACGTCCTGCACCGGCTTGCGCAAACGGCTGTGCATGTGCACGTCGCCCGCAGCCACCAGCGGCAGGTCCAGGGCGGCGCCCGCCTGCTGCAGGGTGGCCAGCCACAGGCCGTCGTCCGGGCCCAGGTGCAGTTCCACGGCCAGCCAGAGGTGGCCCGCAAAATTTGCATCAAAATGGCCTCTAGCGCTTTCCAGGCAAGCGCGAACAGCTATCAAATCAGAAGCATCAAAGCTTCCACGGCAAGGGGCCAGCAGCAGCTCGCAGCCGTGCAGCAAATGCCAGGGGCTGCCCGCATCCACGCGGTACGCGCCCTTGGGCGCGGCGGCGCGGGCGGCGGTGATGAACTCGCACAGGTTGCCCCAGCCTTCGGCGTCCCGCACCAGGGCCACCAGGCGCAGGTCGCCCCACAGGAACTCACTGCCCACGATGAGGCGCAGGCCGCACTTTTGGGCCGCCCCGTGGGCGCGCACGACGCCGGCCACGGAGCATTCGTCGGTCAGCGCCAGCGCGTGGTAACCCAGCTCGGCCGCGCGCTCCACCAGTTCGGCAGGGTGCGATGCGCCGCGCTGGAAGCTGAAGTTCGACAGGCAGTGCAGTTCCGCATACCCCGGCAGGCCGGCGGGCCCGGGCGGGGTGGGCAGGATGGGTGGGCGGGGCGCAAAAGCACCGGACACAGAACCCGTGGGCATCGCATCACCCGAAAAGGCCGTGCAGGAACCACCGCGGCAGCCGTGGATGGGCCGCTTCTGCGCCCTCCGCGTGGGGCGGGAGCCGCTCGCGGAACACCCACACCAGCCCGGCCACATCGTTGTGCGCCACGAAGTAGTCGCGCAGCGCCAGGCCGGGCTGGGGAGCCTGCGGATCGCCCGGGGCAGACGTCTCGGCACAAGACCACCACCCGGCCTCGAACCGGTGCGGCCCGGCCAGCAGGCGCAGCAGCCCATGGTGGCAGGGGCGGTGCCCTTGCAGGGCCAGGCGCCGGGGGGTGGGCAGCAGCCAGGTGGGCCACAGCACCGCGTCCGGCGCGTGCGCGCCGCTGGGGCCTGCACCTGTGCGGCGGCCCAGCACTTCGGCGGCGGGGCGCCATTGCTGCATGCACTCGGGCCGGTGGTCGGCCTGCAGCACCGGCGCCTGCACCTGGTGGGCGCCCAGGCGGGCCGAAAGGCGCTCCAGCAGCTGGTGCAGGGCTTCGCTGGCCGGGGCGGGGTCGCCCTCCCCGCCCCAGCGATCGCCCGGGGGCAGCAGGCTGGCGCTGCGGTGGGGCAGCGGTGCGGCCTCCAGCAGCCGCAGCGTGATCTGGTTCGCGGGGGCGGCCAGCCGGGTGCGCGCAAGGTTTTCCGCCAGCAGGCGCCGCAAGTGCGCCATGTCCTGCGTGGCCTGCGCCGTGCGCACCTGCAGCGCCTGTGTGGGCGCAACCGCCGCTCCGTCCACACGCCGCAGATCGTGGCGCCAGGCCAGCTCCAGCCCCAGCACGCCTTGCTGGCGTGCCTGCAGCCAGCCTTGAAGGAGCGTCAGGGCGCGCGCCGCGCCCCAGAGCAGCGCGTCGGCCGATTCGGCCAAGGCCGGCAGCTCCCCCGTCAGCACAAACTGCTCGGGCAGCTCCAGCCAGGCGTGGGCCTCGGGGGCGTCTCCCAGCGCCTGGTCCAGCGCCCGCAACACCGCCGCCCCAAACCGCCGCGAGACACCCGCCCGCGGCAGGGCCCGCAAGCCCCCCCAGGTGCGGCAACCCATGCGCTCCAGGCTGGCCACATGGGGGCGCAGCGCCGTCAGGGTGTGCAAGGGCAGGCCCCCTGGGCTTTGCCCGGGCAACGGCTGGCCGGCCCGGGCCATCCGCAGCAGGGCCAGGGCCAGCGGGGCTGTGCCACCACAGCCCCAGGCCGGCGGCTCGGCCGGCACGCCGGGCAAAGGTGCCGCCCTGCCATCGGCCGGTGCCGGTGTTGCCCGCCCCGCAGCAGCAGCCACCGCCCACGCCTGCAGCACCTGTGCCAGCAAGGCCTCGCGCCCGCCCCAGAGGCGCTCGGTGGAGGAGACCTCCAGCAGCACGGCCTCGCCGTCCACCAACGCCACGCGGGGGGTGAAACGCAGTGCCCACCACCCCGCTGCCTCGGGGCGTGCGTCCACCCAGGCCGCGCTGGGAGCCCCAGGCCCCGTGGCATGTGGCGGCAGCGCGGCGCCCGGCGCCCCGTCAGTGGCCCACGGCAACGGCAATGCGATCCAATGCATGCACACCTCCTGGACGCGACCGGGGAGCCGCCCCTTCCACCGCCGTCTGTTCCACCGCCGTCTGTTCCGACCCCGCTGCGGCCTGCATCGCCCGGCGGCGTGCCGCCTGCGCTGCCAGCACCTGGGCCAGGGCCGGTGGGCAGCCCGGCAGATCCAGCTCCTCCACCAAGGGAGGACCGCGGCGCTTGAGGATGCGCACCCGCAGGCGGGGTGCCGCAAAAGCGCCTCCCGGCGTCCCTGCCCCGGCCACCTGCAGCCGCAGCGAGGCCGGCGAAGACTGGAGCGCCGCACCGGCCGGACGGAACACCCACAGCAACTGCTGTTGCTGTGCCGCCGCCAACTGAAGCCTGCGCAAGGCCGCCGGCTGGACCTGGGGCAACCAGGCCATCACGGCCATCACATCACGGCAGCGCAGGGCTTGCTCCGCCGCCCACAGCGCAGCCGCCCCGCCCGCCCGCACCACGCCCAAGCGCTCGCACGGCATGCCCCGCGCCTGCAATGCCGGCCCAAAAGGCTCGCACGGCGGCCCCACCGCCACCACCGCCCCCGTCCGGCGGGCCGTGGCAGCAGCCAGCGCGGGCAACACCAACTGCCATTCGTGCAGGCCGGCCAGGGGCTGCAGCACCTCGCTCAACGCCCCCACCGGCCAGCCGCCGCCGGGCAACTGCGCATCCAGCACGCCAAACCCCGTGGGCTGCACGTGCGCCTGGCCCGTGCCCAGCTCGTCCGCATGCCACACCCCCGGTACGGTGGATGGCAGAGCAGACACGGCAACCCGCAAGGAGTGGCGTGGGGCAGACATACGGCAATAGAGAGCAAGGCAAAAACAATACTGTAAATATAACCAGTATTTTGCCTTTCAGGTCGCTCGGTTCAGGACAAAACCCTGAAGCTTTCCCCTGCGTCGTCAGCGAAAGGGAGGGCGAGGACGAGCATTGCCGCGCTGAAACCCACCCGGCCCAGCACCGTGGCTTTCGGACCATCCCGCCAAAGCCGCTGCGCGCCCTGGGAGGATCGTCAAACGGGCTTTAAAGCCGCTCGGAGGCCCAATCACACCAGTCTGCGACAGCCGCTTCCGCCAGCGTCGCACGCTCTGCCAATTGGGGCCAGCGCCGAAAGCACGCATTCAGCGTACTGCGCAGCTGCCACAGCGCCTCGCGCCCTACCAGCGCGACCTCGGCCATGCCGACTGCGTCGCCTTGCAATGGCCCCAGAAAATCATCCTGCTGCTGCGGGTGGGAGCCCGCTTCCAACAGGGCTTTTTGCAACCCCAGCAAGCGGGTCTCAAGGAACTCCAGTGCGCTTCCTGGCACGGGCTTCGCGCCGGGCTCCAAGGGCGCCATGGCCTTTACCTTGAGCTGATCCCAGCGTTCAAAGGCCTCGGCGATCAACCCCATCTGCTGCAGCGCATCGTTGCCCAGCGGCATGAGGGCAGACTCCCGCACCACCTCCTCCTGCAGCAAGGGCAGGATGTGAGCAACCAGGGCCGATGGAAACTTGCGGTGGTTCAATCGAAGCATGAGCGACAGGCGCTGCGCTGGCATGTCGTCGTACTTCTCATAAAACGCAGCCACCACTTCTGCCAGCAACAAGATGCGGCCGAACGCAGAAATATCGGCACCTTTGAGGCCTCGGGGGTAGCCGCTGCCGTCCATGCGTTCATGGTGCTCCAGCACGGCTATCTCCACCGTCCGAGGGTAGGCTTCGGTGCCGCGCACCATGAGCATGGCGGTGATGGGATGCGCCACCAGATGCTTGCGCTGGGGGCCGACCACCTTGTGGTCAGGGTCGCTCCATGCGGGGTCCATGTGCAGCACACCCAGGTCATGCAGCAAGGCGGCCGCAGCCAGAGGGGGGTGCTCCCGCTCTGCCAGGCCGCTCTTGATGCCCAGGAACACCGCCACAGTCATCATCTGCAGGCTGTGCTCGAACAGCCGGGGCCGTTGTTCACGCATGACGGTGAGCTTGCAGGCCAGTGAGGGATGCAACGACAGCGAGCGCAACGGCGCCAACAGCCGCGCTGCCGACCCCAGCGCCTCGGCCAGCATGTTGGGCAGCACGTTCTGCTCGACCATTGCCTGGGCGGCCCCCAGCAGCGCCGGCACATCGACGGGGGCTTCGACGGACAGGTGCCGGTCAATGGGTTCGCGCAGCTTGTGCTGCACCAGGCGGTCGTACAGGCGGCTGTCAATGCGGGCCCCCTGCTCGACCAGCTTGATGCCGTTGTCGGTGTAAATGGCCCGCCCCGCCACCACCGTGCGGCGGTCTGCCATATCGGTCAAGGCACGCAGGTAATGCGGATTGCCTGCAGTCTCGCGGCTATCGGTCGCAGAAAAATCGGTCATGCAAAAAGCCAAAAACTCCGCGGAATATAGGTGTTGTGGCGCAAGGTGGCTCGGTTCGGGTATCGCCAATTATTTCCAAAACCAGAACAGTCAGTTTGCGACCCAGTGGTTTTTCTCTGAACACCTGCGGCGTACAGTTCATCCCATCGATGAGCCGAACCCGCAAGGCGACTCACCGAACCCGGTTCAAGAATGGTTTTTGCACCGGCTTTTCTGAGACGCTTTTAACTAGGAATCCATCATGAACAAGACCGCTCGTTTCCTCTCCGTTGCTGCCGTGGCTGCTTTCACCGCTTTCGGTGCCCAGGCCGATGAAGCCGACGCTTCGCAATTCGCCACGCAGTTCCAGACCAACCGCACCCGTGCTGAAGTGGCTTCCGAAGCCGCTACGGTGGCTGCCACCCGCAGCCAAGAGCCCGCAGGCTCCCGCGTGGTGACCTACAAGAGCACGGCCGACCGCGCTGCTGTGCGCGCCCAGGCTGCCGAAGCCCTGCGCACCGGCAAGATCCCTTCGGGCGAATTCAGCATGTAATGGCTGCGGCCTTCCCTGCCAGCGCAGGGCGGCCGGGACCCCGCAGAATGCAAAAAGGCCGGAGCCCCCTGGGGGCCCGGCCTTTTTGCTTGTGTGCTCCACGGCGCGCTGTGCACGCGCCGGGCAGGCCAGGCGTCAGGGAATCAGCGTCACGCCGGTCTTGGCCTGCAGGGTCTCGAACGTCACGCCCGGGGCCAGCTCCACCACCTTGAGGCCCTGGGGCGTCACGTCCAGCACGGCCAGGTCGGTGATGATGCGGTCCACCACGCCCACGCCGGTGAGGGGCAGCGTGCATTGGGGCAGGATCTTCAGGTCTTCGGTGCCGTCCTTCTTGCGGGCCACGTGCTCCATCAGCACGATCACGCGCTTGACGCCGGCCACCAGGTCCATGGCGCCGCCCATGCCCTTGACCATCTTGCCGGGAATCATCCAGTTGGCCAGGTCGCCCTTTTCGCTGACCTGCATGGCGCCCAGGATGGACAGGTTGATCTTGCCGCCGCGGATCATGGCAAACGACTGGTCGCTGCCGAAGATGGACGAGCCCTTGATCGTGGTCACCGTCTGCTTGCCGGCGTTGATGAGGTCCGGGTCGACCTTGTCGTCCGTCGGGAAGGGGCCGATGCCCAGCATGCCGTTTTCAGACTGCAGCCACACTTCCTTGTCGCCGGTGAAGTTGGCCACCAGGGTGGGGATGCCGATCCCCAGGTTCACGTAGAAGCCGTCTTCGAGTTCTTGCGCCGCACGGGCGGCCATCTGGTCTTGGGTCCACGGCATGGTCAGGCTCCTGCTTTTTCGGTCTTGGTCTCGGTGATCGTGCGTTTTTCGATGCGCTTTTCGGGGTTGGCATTGACCACGATGCGGTGCACGTAGATGCCGGGCAGGTGGATGTCATCCGGGGCCAGCTCGCCCACTTCCACGATCTTTTCCACCTCGACGATGCAGATCTTGCCCGCCGTGGCCGCAGCCGGGTTGAAGTTGCGGGCCGTCAGGTTGAAGCGCAGGTTGCCCGACGTGTCGGCCACGTCGGCCTTGACCAGGGAGACCTCGGGCACGAGGGAGCGCTCCATCACATAGGTTTCACCGTCAAACTCGCGCAGTTCCTTGCCTTCGGCCACGATGGTGCCCACGCCGGTCTTGGTGAAGAAGGCCGGAATGCCCGCGCCGCCCGCACGCAGCTTCTCGGCCAGCGTGCCCTGGGGGGTGAACTCCAGCTCCAGTTCGCCCGCCAGGTACTGGCGCTCGAACTCCTTGTTCTCGCCCACGTAGGACGAGATCATCTTCTTGATCTGGCGGGTTTCCAGCAGCTTGCCCAGGCCGAAGCCGTCCACGCCCGCGTTGTTGGAAATCACGGTGAGGTTCTTCACCCCCGAATCGCGCAGCGCGTCGATGAGGGCTTCTGGAATGCCACACAGCCCGAAGCCCCCGACAGCCATGAGCTGGCCGTCGGCGACAACGCCTTTGAGCGCCTCGGCGGCGGAGGGGAATAACTTGTTCACCACGGTCTCCTTGAATTGGGATGCGCTACGATACTACGTACGTAAATAAGTAGTATTTCGTAAAGATTTGCACTATCTCGCCCATGGACGTGGATTACCGCTTGGCTTTTGACATGGCCCCCGTGGGGCTGGTGCTTTCCCGCAACCGCACGATGGTGGACTGCAATCGCCACGTCTGCGAAATGTTCGGCGCCTCGCGCGAGGTGCTGATCGGCCAGTCGTTCCAGATCCTCTACCCCAGCGCCGACGAATACGAGCGCCTGGGCGCGCACATGGAGCCCATCCTGAACGCCAAAGGCCACTACGCCGACAACCGCATCATGAAGCGGGCCAACGGCGAGGTCTTCTGGTGCCATGTGTCGGGCCGCGCGCTGAACCGCGAGAACCCGCACGCCTCGGGCATCTGGAGCTTTGAAGACCTGAGCGCGCAGCGCCCTGTCAAGGCCGAACTCACGGGCCGCGAACGCGAGGTGGCCGCCCGGCTGCTGCAAGGCCTGACCTCCAAGGAGATCGGCCGCACGCTGGAAATCAGCCACCGCACGGTGGAGATTTACCGCGCCCGGCTCATGCGCAAGTACAACGCCTCGACGGCGGCAGACCTGGTGCAGAAGCTGCTGGCGGGGGGGAGTTAAGCCCCCCTGAGCCGCTTCGCGTCTTCCCCCCCGGGGGGGGGGACGCACCCGGTGGCCTGGCAAAGCCAGTTCCACGGGTGCACCGGCCTGGGTCGCGCCGGTTTCACGCGCTGTGAGCATGTCATCGCGAATGAAGGAGGCGAGGTGCGTGCGCGGCGCACCGCTGCGCCCTACTTTGCCTACCCTTTCAAGGGGCCGTCCACCACCTCGGCGGCTGTGCGGAACGCCTCCACCGCGCTGGGCAGGCCGCAGTAGATGCTGGCGTGCAGCAGCACCTCCTGCAGTTCCTCGGCGGTGACCCCGTTGTTGAGCGCGCCGCGCACGTGGCCCTTGAGCTCGTGCTGCTTGCCCAGGGCCACCAGCATCGCCACCGTGACCAGGCTGCGCGTGCGACGGTCCAGGCCGGGGCGCTGCCACACGTCGCCCCAGGCATTGCGGGTGATGTATTCCTGGATGGGCTGGGTGAACGCCGTGGCGTTGCCCAGGGCGCGGTCCACATAGTCATCGCCCATGACCTGGCGGCGCGTGGCCAGGCCGGTGTCGAAGTCCTTGGAGGGGGTGGGTTGCGTCATGCGCGGGTGCTCCTTGAAGGGGACAAAAGTCCCCGCATGGTAGTCGCCCGCGCCGCCGCGCCCGCCCTTCCCCGTTCCCTTCTGTGCGGCAGCCTCAGCCCTTGGCGGCCGCCAAGTCAAACCGGTCCAGGTTCATCACCTTGGTCCAGGCGGCCACAAAGTCGCGCACCAGCTTTTCCTGCGCATCGGCGCTGGCATACACCTCGGCCAGGGCGCGCAGCACCGAGTTGGAGCCAAACACCAGGTCGGCGCGCGTGGCGGTGTGCTTGACCGCGCCGCTCTGGCGGTCCCGGCCCTCGAAGACTTCGGCCGTGGCGTCCACCGGCTTCCACACGGTGCCCATGTCCAGCACGTTCACGAAGAAGTCGTTGCTGAGCACGCCCACCCGGTCGGTGAACACGCCATGCCGGCTGCCGTCATGGTTGGCGCCCAGCACGCGCAGGCCGCCCACCAGCACGGTCATCTCGGGCGCAGTCAGCGTCAGCTGCTGCGCCTTGTCCACCAGCAGGGCCTCGGTGGCCGTGCCGCCGCGCACGCGGCGGTAGTTGCGGAAGCCGTCCGCCACAGGCTCCATCACCGCGAACGCGGCCACGTCGGTCTGGTCCGGGCGCGCATCCACGCGGCCGGGCGCAAACGGCACCTCCACGGCCACGCCGGCAGCGCGGGCGGCCTGCTCCACACCGACCACACCGGCCAGCACGATCACATCGGCCAGCGATGCCTTGCCCGAGGCCTGCTGCAGGGCCTGCAGGCGGGGCAGCACGGCTGCGGCGGCCTGGTTGACGGCCCAGTCCTTTTGCGGAGCCTGGGCCAGGCGCGCGCCGTTGGCGCCGCCGCGCTTGTCGCCGCCGCGGAAGGTGGAGGCCGAGGCCCAGGCCACCGACACCAGCTCGCTCACCGACAGGCCGGAAGCGGCAATCTGCGCCTTCAGCTCGGCAATGTCTGCCGCCGTGGGGTTGTGCGAGGGCGTGGGCAGCGGGTCTTGCCAGATGAGTTCTTCCTTGGGCACTTCGGGGCCCAGGTAGCGCGCCACGGGGCCCATGTCGCGGTGGGTCAGCTTGAACCAGGCGCGGGCGAAGGCTTCATTGAAGGCCTGCGGATCGTTCAGGAAGCGGCGCGAGATCTTCTCGAAACCGGGGTCAAAGCGCAGCGTGAGGTCGGTGACCAGCATGGTGGGCTTGCGCTTCTTGGCCGGATCGAACGGGTCGGGGATGGTCTCCGGCGCGTCCTGGGCCTCGAACTGGATGGCGCCGGCCGGACTGCGGGTCTGCACCCATTCGTACTTGAACAGGTTTTCGAAGAAGTGGTTGCTCCACTGCGTGGGCGTCTGCGTCCACACCACCTCCAGGCCCGAGGTGATGGCGTCCGCGCCACTGCCGCTGCCGTGGGTGCTGACCCAGCCCAGGCCCATCTGCTCGATGGGCGCGCCTTCGGGGTCCACGCCGACGTGGGTGGCGGCGCTGGCGCCGTGGGTCTTGCCCAGCGTGTGGCCGCCGGCGATCAGGGCCACGATCTCCTCGTCGTTCATGCCCATGTTGCCGAAGGTGGCGCGGATGGCGGGCGCGGCCGAGCGCGGGTCGCCGCTGGCGCCGGGGCCTTCGGGGTTCACATAGATCAGGCCCATTTCCGTGGCCGACAGCGGGTTGCTAGCCAGCGTCTCGGGATGGCGGTGGGCCAGCCAGGCTTTTTCATCGCCCCAGTTCACGTCCTGGTCGGGTTCCCACACGTCCTCGCGGCCGGCGCCGAAGCCGAAGGTGCGAAAGCCCGCGTTCTCCAGCGCCACATTGCCGGCCAGCACCATCAGGTCGGCCCAGGAGATCTTCTGCCCGTATTTCTGCTTGATGGGCCACAGCAGGCGCCGCGCCTTGTCCAGGCTCACGTTGTCGGGCCAGCTGTTGAGGGGCGCAAAGCGTTGCTGCCCGCGCCCTGCCCCGCCGCGGCCGTCCACCATGCGGTAGGTGCCGGCGCTGTGCCAGGCCATGCGGATGAACAGGCCCGCATAGCTGCCCCAGTCGGCAGGCCACCAGTCTTGCGAATCGGTGAGCAGGGCCTTGAGGTCGGCCTTGAGCGCGGCGTAGTCGAGCTTCTTGAACTCCTCGGCGTAGTTGAACTGCGCGCCCAGGGGGTTGGAGCGGTCGGAATGCTGGTTCAGCAGATCCACGCGCAGCTGGTTGGGCCACCAGTCACGGGTGGTGGTGCCGGTGCTGGCACCGGCGGCGTGGAATGGGCATTGGGCTTCTTGGGTCATGGAACGCTCCTGTTTTGGATGTCGCAAATGGCGCCGTAGCGGCGTTGTGCAGACAAATGGTAGGCAGCGAACCCAACAATAGAAAGCCAATTAATTCAAATTTAACAATAGTTTTTCTTAAACATCGGGCTCTTTGATGCCGCGCAATGCCCGGGGCCCGGGGGCCGGGAGTTCATCAAATTTGATAGCAGCTAGCGATTGCCCTGCATTGAATTCAAAGAGATACGGCATTGAAGTCGTTCAAAGACAAGCGCCAGAAGCTATTAAAAATATAGCAAAACAGACCGATGGAGCTGAAGATCCCCGGCCGCCGCAGGCCACGCCAAGGGCGCCGCGCTCCTACCGCAAGCGCGCCAGCGCCAGGCCGGGGGTGTCCATCTGCACGCGCAGGATCTGGCCGTGGGTGGAGTCCGTGATATAGGCCCCATGGCGCCCGGCCCCGCCAAAGGCCAGGTTGGTGAGGGAGGCGCCCGCCGGGCCGCGCAGCACGGTTTCGGGCTCGGCGCGGTGGTTCAGCACCCACACGTAGCCCAGGCCGGGGTTGGCGACCCAGAGGCGGCCGGCCGCGTCCACCGCCAGCCCGTCCGGGCCGCTCGGGCCATAGGACGTGAAGAACTGCCCCACCTTGGCCACGCTGCCATCGGGCAGCAGCGGCACGCGCCACACGCAATTGCCGCGCGTGGCGGCCAGGTACAGCACGCGCCCGTCAGGCGACAGCGCCACGCCGTTGGGGCTGGGCACATTGGCCAGCAGCAGGTCGAGCTGTCCGCTCGGCCGCAGGCGGTACAGGCGGCCGCTCGGGTCGTGCAGGCCGCTCTGGCCCTGGTCGGTGAAGTACAGGTTGCCCTCGGCGTCAAAGATGAGGTCGTTCACGCCCTTGAAGCGTTCGCTGTTGCGGCGTTGCAGGTACGGTGTGATGGCGCTGCTGGCCACGTCCAGCTGCATGAGGCCGTTCTTGTAGTCGGTGATGAGCAGCGTGCCGGCGTCCAGGAACTTCATGCCGTTGGGCTCGCCGTCGTACTCGGCCACCAGCGTCCAGTCGCCCTGGGGGTCGATGCGGAAGATGCGGCCCCAGGGGATGTCGGTCACGTACAGGTGGCCCGCATCGTCGAACACCGGGCCCTCGAGGAACGAATCGGTGACGGTGCCGCCGCGGTTGGCATCGGCCCACTCGCTGCGCTCGCGGCGGCGAAAGTGTTCGGGCATGGCGGTGAACACCTCCAGGTCGCGGACTTGGGGCGGTTGCAGCAGAAACATGGAGGGGATCTTTCTTGTTCAGGACACGGTGGCGAAACCATACAGCCGCGCCGGGTTGTCGACCAGGATGCGGTCCATCGCAGCGTCACTGCCAGACCAGGCCGACAGCAAGTCCACCAGGTCGGCATCGTTCACGGTGCCGGGTGCCTCGGTGGTGTGCGGCCAGTCGCTGCCCCACACCAGGCGCTCGGGTGCAGCCTGCACCAGCGCGCGGCCCAGGGGCAGCGTGTCGGCGTAGCTGGGGCCCTGCACGGCCGAGCGCATGTAGGCGCCCGAGAGCTTGACCCAGGTGTTGCCGCCATCCAGCAGCCGCCGCAGCGCGCCAAAAGCCGCGGCCGATGGCCCTTCGGCCGGGTCGATGCAGCCCAGGTGGTCGATGACCAGCGGCACGGGCAGGCCGGCAAGCACGCCTTCCAGTGCAACGATCTGCTCCGGATGCATGAAGACCTGGATGTGCCAACCCGGCAGGCGAGCCACTTTGCGCGCCAGCGTGGTGAGCATCTCCGGCGTGGTCTCGCCCCAGGACTGCGGCGAGACGAAGTTCACGCGCAACCCGCGCACGCGGCAGGCATGCAGACCTTCCAGCTCGGCATCGCTGACGTCCTGCGCCACCACGGCCACGCCGCGCGCGCTGTCACCCAACTGGTCGAGCGCATCCAGCGTGCAAGCGTTGTCGGTGCCGTAGGTGGACGGCGTGACCACCACGGCGCGCGACGTGCCCAGGCGCTGCTGCAACAGCCGATAGGCCGCCACGGGCGCATGGGGCGGCGTGCGCGGCCAGTGCGGCGATGGCGCAAACCGCGCGTCGAAGATGTGCATGTGGCTGTCGCACGCCAGCTGCGGCAATTTGCGCGACGGCCGGCTCTGGCCCGCCGAATGCGGCACGGGTTCAGAAAGCGCGGGCAGCGTCATGGGGCTCAATCCAGCTTGATGTTGCCTTTCTTCACCACCCCGCCCCACTTGGCATCTTCCTTCTTCAGGAACGCCGCGAACTCGGCGGGTGTGGAGCCCACGGGCTGCGCCCCCATATCGGCCAGGCGCTGCTTGATTTCGTCTTCTTTCATCACTTCCTGCACAGCATCGCGCAGCTTGGCGGCAATGGGTTCAGGGGTGCCGGCTGGCAGGAACATGCCGTTCCACTCATAGGCCTCGTAGCCGGGGATGACGGTCTCGGCCACGGTGGGCACGTCGGGCAGGCGCTTGGAGCGCTCAGACGCCGACACGGCCAGGGCGCGCAGCTTGCCGCCCGACACATGCGGATAGGTCGCGGCCACGGTGCCGAACATAAAGTCCACCTGGCCGGCCATCACGTCGGTGATGGCAGGGCCGCCGCTCTTGTAGGGCACGTGCACCATGTCCAGATTGAGCTGCTGGCGCAGCAGCTCCGCCGCCAGGCGCTGCACGGTGCCGCTGCCACCCGAAGCGAAGTTGAGCTTGCCCGGCGCCGCCTTGGCCTTGGCGACCAGGTCGTTGATGTTCTTGAGGGGCGAGTCGGCCTTCACGATCAGCACATTGGGCGCCAGCAGCACCAGCGACAGCGGCTGCAGCGCGTTGGCGGCATACGGCATCTTGGGGAACAGGTGCGGGTTGATGGAATACGGCGTGGCGTCGTACAGCACCGTGTAGCCGTCGGGGTTGGCCTTGGCCACGTAGCTCGCGCCGATGGTGCCGCTGGCACCGGCCTTGTTGTCCACGATCACGCTGGTGCCCAGCTTGGTGCCCAGGCGCGTGGCCAGCACGCGGGCCACGGCGTCGGCCGCGCCGCCGGGGGCGTAGGGCACGACGATGGTGATGGGGCGATCTGGGTAAGCGGCATGGGCGACGCCGGCGGCCAGCGCGCAGGCGGCGATCAGGGGTTTGAGAAAGCGCAACATAAAGTCTCCTAATCCATTCAGTCCATCAAGAATCAACAGGTATCGCAGCACCATGGCCTGCGAAACTGGCGCAGGCAAGGCGCTGGCAGCCGTGCAAGGGCTGCCCCGCCGCACCGGCTGCGTCCCCCTTCGCGCACCGCGCAGCGAGGCGAGAGAGGGGGATAAGGCGCAAAGCGCCTCAGGGGGTCACTCCACTTTCAGATTCAGATCCTTGGCGATCTGCGAATAGGTGGCAACTTCACGCTCCACCTGCGCCGCAAACGCAGTGCCACAGGTGGAGTCCGCATCCAGGCCCAGGCCGCGCAGCTTCTCCATGGCCGTGGCGCTTTTCGCGAAGTCGATGGCCACACGCTCCAGCCTTTGCACCACCGCATCCGGCACGCCAGCGGGTGCGAGCACGCCGTACCAGGCATCGGCCGAATACTTGCCGCCGCCCGCCTCGGCGAAGGTGGGCACGTCGGGCAGCAGCGGCGAGCGCTGGGGCGACGCCACGGCCAGGGCCGTGAGCTTGCCGCTCTTGATGTGCGGCAGCACTGAGCCCAGGGTGGCGAACGAGCTGTCGAGCTGGCCGCCCATCAGGTCGGTGACCACGGGCGCCGCGCCCTTGTACGGCACGTGGTTGAGCTTCAGGCCGTTGGCCCGCGCGAACATCTCGGTGGCGAAGTGCCCCGAGCTGCCCACGCCGGCAGTGCCGGCGGTGGTGGCGCCCGGCTCCTTGCGAGCCCGCGCCATGTAGTCGGCCAGCGTCTTCACCGGCAGGCCCTGCCCCACCACGAGCACCGTGGGGCTGGTGGCCACGGTGCACAGCGGCTTGAACGATTTCACCGCGTCGAACTTGACGCGGTGGCTGTACAGCCCCGGGATCATCGTGTGGTTGGTGGCGCCGAATAGCAGGGTGTAGCCGTCGGCCGGCGCGCTGGCCACGGCCTGCGCGGCCAGGATGGTGTTGGCGCCGGGCTTGTTGTCGATGATGAAGGGCTGGCCCAGTGCCTGGCTGGCGTGGTCGGCGAACGCGCGGGCCACCACGTCGGTGGGGCCGCCTGCGGCAAAGCCCACCACCAGCTTGACGGGCTTGCTGGGGTAAGCCGCCTGGGCAGCGGCCGTGGCGCCGGTTGCTACCATAACAATAGCTGCCAGCGCTTTCTGGATAAGCGCCAGAGCCGTTTTTTCCTTGAAATGAATGGGCATGTCTCTTGTCTCCGCTGGGTCCGGGCGCCCTGCCCGGCCATGTTCTTGGTGGGATGTTTTACGAGAAGCGCTCAGGCCACCGCCGCTTCGCCGGGCGCACGGGCCAGCACGGCCAGCAGGTTCTTCGCCGCGCCCACGCCCATGTTCACGTAGGCATCGCTGGTCACGCCGCCAATGTGCGGGCTGAGGATGAAGCGCGGCTCACCCTGGAACGGGTGGCCGGCCACCATGGGCTCCACCGCAAAGCTGTCCAGGCCGGCGGCCATGACCTGCCCCGAGCGCACGGCGGCCAGCAGCGCGGCTTCATCGATGAGGCCGCCGCGTGCGGTGTTCACCACGATCACGCCGCGCTTGCACTGCGCCAGCGTGGCAGCGTTGAGCATGCCGCGGTTCTCGTCGGTCAGCGGGCAGTGCAGCGAGATCGCATCCGCCTCGCGCCAGATGGCTTCGAGCGGAACGCTCTGCACATAGTCCGGCAGGTTCTTGGCAAACGGGTCGAACCCGATCACGCGCATGCCCAAGGCGTCAGCCATCTTGGCAAAGCGCAGGCCAATGGCGCCCAGACCCACCAGGCCCACCGTGCGGCCGCCCAGTTCCAGGCTCTTGTGCGTGGCCTTGTCCCAGTGGCCGGCGTGCATGCGCGCATCCAGCTGCACCACCGACTTGGCACACGCCAGCAGCAGCGCCAGTGCCTGCTCGGCCACGGCGGCGGCGTTGGCGCCCACGGCGGCCACCACCTCGATGCCGCGCGCCTTCGCCGCCACCTTGTCGATGGTGTCGGTGCCGCTGCCGTGCTTGGAAATGACCTTGAGCGAAGGCGCCGCGTCCATCACGGCCGAGCCCACCTTGCCGTAGCGCACGATGATGGCCACGGGATCGTGGTGCCGAGCAAGGGCGACCATGTCGTCCTCGGTGGGCGTCTTGCCGGCGTAGATGACCTCGTAGCCGGTGAGCAGGTCCAGCGCCTGCTGCGCCAGGTCGGCGCCGGTGACGATGATGGCGGGAGTCGTGCTCACAGCGATTCCCCTTCCTTGAGGACACCAGCCGCACGCAGCGCGGCGGGCAGCCACTTCGATGCGGTGTCGCCACGGGCAATCGCCTCGATGCGGGCGGCCTCGTCGGCCACCTTCTTGTCGGCCAGGGCAAGCATGCCGGGGGCCTTCTCGCGCTCGATGACGACCACGCCGTCGGCATCGCCCACCACCAGGTCGCCGGGGTTCACGGTCGCGCCGCCGGCAGAGATGGGGTGGTTGATGCGGCCAGGCACGTACTTGGTGGGCCCGGCAGGGTTGAAGCCCGCGCTGAACACGGGGAAGTCCAGCTCCAGGATCTCCAGCTTGTCGCGGATGGCGGCGTCCACGATCACGCCGGCCAGGCCGCGCTTCTTGCAGGCGCTGAGCATCAAGGTGCCCATGAGGGCGGCGGTCTGGTCGCCCTTGCCGTCGATCACCAGCACGTCGCCCGGCTGGGCCAGGGCGATAGCGGCGTGGATCATGAGGTTGTCGCCGGGGCGCACTTCCACGGTGAAGGCGGGGCCTGCCACCTTCATGGATTGGTGCACGGGTGCGACGCGGCCGTGCATGGTGCCGCGGCGGCCGGCCACGTCAGCCAGGATGGCGGCTTGGTAGGTCGCGGCTTTGTTCACGACGTCGGCGCTCACGCGCTGGATCTCGCGGATGATTTCAGGGAGTTGGCTCATGGTGTTCTGTCCGGTTGAGAGAAAAGAATCGGGAATGGGAGATGTCGGAGGCGGTTCGGCAACCAAGAGAGGACGCGGCCTTATTCAGCCTTGATGTTTCCGTCCTTGATGACCTTGGCCCACTTGGCGGAATCGGCCTTTTGCAGGTCGCCCAGCTGCTGCGGCGTGCCGCCGACCAGCGTCACGCCCAGCTTGTCGGCCAGGGCCACCATGGCCGGGTCCTTCAGGGCCTTGTTGATTTCCTGGTTCAGGCGCTGCACCACGGCAGCGGGCGTCTTGGCGGGCGCGAACACGGCCTGCCACTGCTCCACCACAAAGTCCTTCATGCCGACCTCGCCCATCGTGGGCACGTCGGGCAAGGCTTTCAGGCGCCGGGCCGAGGTGACGGCCAGCGCGCGCAGCTTGCCCGCCTGCACATGCGGCAGCGCGGCGGCGGCGGGCGCGAACATGAACTGCACCTGCTCGGCCAGCGTGTCCTGCAGCGCCGGGGTGTCGCCCTTGTAGGGCACGTGGATGAAGCGCGCGCCTGTCTGCTGCTGCAGCAGCTCGCCCTGCATCTGCAGGATGGTGCCGTTGCCGCCCGAGGCGAATGCGAGCTTGCCCGGCTGCGCCTTGGCCGCCGCCAGCAGGTCGGCCACGGTCTTGAACGGCTGGTTCGCGCCCACCACCAGGATGTGCGGAATGGTGCCGAGGATGACCACCGGCTCGAACGCGGTGATGTGGTCGTACGGCAGCTTGGCCATCAGGTGCGGCGCAATCGCCTGCGGCCCGATGGAGGTGCCCAGCAAGGTGTAGCCGTCAGGCGGCGCCTTGGCGACGAACGCGGCGCCGATGGTGCCGGTGGCTCCGGCCTTGTTGTCCACGATCACGTTGGTGGACAGCGCCGCGCCGATGCGCTGCGCCACATTGCGGCCCAGCACATCGGTGCTGCCGCCGGGCGGGTACGGCACCACCCAGGTGATGACGCGGCCGGCAGGCCAGTCGCCCTGCGCCAGTGCGGGGGTGCCCAAGGCGGAGCCCAGCAGTGCCGCACCGGCGGCCGCGATCAGGCTGCGGCGCGACGGGCCGGCCGGTGGGAGGTGAAAGTGGGTGGTGTCGGTCATGGCGAGGTCGTCTCTTTCGGTGTCATGTCATCAGGGCAGGAAACTCCAATGGGGCCGAAGCCGTACAGCGCCGCCGGGTTGTCCACCAGCACGCGCTGCAGCGCGGCGCCGCCGCCGGCCTGGTGCACCCAGTCGGCAAGCCGGTCCACCTGGCGGGCGTCGTCGGGCAGGGGTTGCACGCCGGCCGACGCGGTGGCATGCGGCCAGTCGCTGCCCCAGAGCACGCGGTCCGGCGCGCAGCGCAGGTAGCTCGCGGCCAGCGCATCGAGGGCGGGGTCTTCCACCGAGTGCTGTTCGCTCACGATGTAGCCGCCCGACAACTTGACCCACGCCCGCCCGGCCTGCAGCAGCGCAAGGAGCAGCGCATGGGCAGGGTGCCGCCCCGCCTGCGCCGGCGGAATGCGGCCGAAGTGGTCGAACACCACGGGCACGGGCAGCTGGCGCAGCACGCCCGCCTGGGCCACCAGCACGTCGGGCGCCATCAGCAGTTGCAGGTGCCAGCCCAGCGGCGCGATGCGGCGGGCCAGCGGCAGCAGCGCATCCGCGGTGCCCACGACGCCCAGCGACAGGTTCAGCCGCACGCCCCGCACGCCGGCAGCGTGCAGGTGCTGCAGCGCGGCATCGGTTTCGGTGCCGTCGATCACCGCCACGCCACGGGCTTGCACGCCCAGGGCGCCCAGCGCGGCCAGGCCCTGGAGCAGCGGGCGGTTGTCGGTGCCGTAGGTCGAGGGTGTGACCAGCACCACCCGCGTGGTGCCGATGCGCTGCTGCAGCGCGCGGTAGTCCTGCGCGGACGCATCTGGCGGCAGCAGCCTGGCGCCCGGTGCGGCAGGAAACCGGCTGTCGTACACATGCACATGGCAGTCGCAGGCGCCGGCGGGCGCCACGGTGCGCGGCGCGGCGGTGCCGGCAGAAAAGCGCACGGGCTGCGCGGTGCGCACAGGCGTGGCAAGGCTGTCGCGGTGCATGGCGCGGACTCTTCGGTGGGCGGGAAGTGCGGGCTGGCGGGTGCGGCCGGTCAGTCCAGGCTCGCGCCCGAGTCCTTGACGATCTTGCCCCAGCGCGGCACCTCGGCGCGCAACAGCTGGCCGAACTGCTCGGCCGAGCCGCCCAGCACGTCGCCGCCTTCGGAGCGCAGCTTGTCGGCCACGTCGGGCTGCTGCAGGACCGCGTTGATGGCCTTGTTCAGCTGCGCCACGATGGGCGCGGGCGTGCCTGCCGGCGCCAGGATGCCGAACCAGGTCACGGCCTCGAAGCCTTTGTAGCCCGACTCGGCCAGCGTGGGCACGTCGGGCAGCTGCGACGAGCGCTTGGCCGACGTGATGGCCAGCACCTTCAGCTTGCCGTTGCGCACCTGGCCCAGCAGCGTCGGCACGGACGACATGTACAAGTCGATCTGCCCGCTCACCAGATCCGTCATGGCCTGGGCCGCGCCCTTGTACGGAATGTGGCGCAGCTTGACGCCTGCGGCGTTCTCCGCCAGCTCGCCCGCCAGGTGGGCCACGGTGCCGTTGCCTGAATAGCCCAGGGTGAGCGCATCGGGCTTGCCCTTGGAGGCCGCCACCACGTCGGCAAAGGTCTTGTACGGCGAGTTCACAGGCGCTGCCATCACGATGGGCGAGGACGACACCAGCGCCACGGGTGCCAGGTCCTTGAGGGGGTCGTAGGGCAGCTTGGGGTACAGCGTGGGGTTGATAGCCAGGTTGCTGGTCTGGCCCATGACCAGGGTATAGCCGTCCGGGGCCGACTTGGCCGCCGCGTCTACGCCCAGGTTGCCGCCCGCGCCGGGGCGGTTGTCCACGATCACGTTCCACTTGTTCTGGTCGGTGAGCTTTTGCGCCACGGTGCGCGCGATCATGTCGGTGCCGCCGCCGGGCGGGAACGGCACGATGAGGCGGATGGGCTTGCTGGGGTAGGCGGCCTGGGCCTGCGCGGCCACGGGCGCGGCAGCGGCGGCCAGGCCCATCAGGGCTGCGCACAGGGGCGCGCCGACGGCACGCGAAAGCGATGGAAAAGCAGGCATGGATTTGTCTCCGTTTTATGGTGGTTGTTCAACCCCGGTCCGCAGGACTCTGCAAGGTCCGGCGCCGTGGCCGCGACTGTACGCAGACGTTTCAACCCATACAATGCAGTTGCGCAGAATGAAACGAAGACCGCCGTGAGCAACCTCCCCCGCCCCTCCGCACGCCGTGCTGCGCCCCGCGCGCCCCAACCCGACGCGCCGGCCCCGCCGCTGCCAGCGACGGAGGCCGAGCCCTCCGGCGGCGTCATCGCCGTCACCCGTGCCCTGCAGGTGCTGGAGGCGTTTGCGCTGGGCGAATCCAGCCTTTCGCTTGCGGAGCTGAGCCGCCGCTGCGCCCTGCACAAGACGACTGTGCTGCGCCTGGCGCGCACGCTCGCGCAGTCGGGCTTCATGGTGCAGCGCGAGGACGGCGACTGGCGCCTGGGCCCCGCCGCCGGCTGGCTGGGAGCGCGCTACCAGGCGGGCTTTGACGTGCAGAACGTGCTGGAGCCCGCGCTGCGCGAGCTCACCCACGCCACCGGCGAAAGCGCGGCGTTTTACGTGCGCGAGGGCGACGTGCGGACCTGCCTGGTGCGGGTGGAAGGGCCGCAGGCGTTGCGCCACCACGCGCGCATGGGCGAAGGCCTGCCGCTGGACAAGGGCTCGCCGGGGCGCGTGATCCTGGCCTTCTCCGGCGAGCCCGGCAAGGCCTATGAGGAGATCCGCAAGAAGGGCTACCACTGGTCCATCGGCGAACGCGAACAAGGCGTGGCGACCGTGTCGGCCCCCGTGTTCGGCATGCACTGGCGGCTGATGGGCTCGGTGTGTATTTCGGGCCCCGCATCGCGTCTGCCCGCCGAAAAGCTCGAAACGCTGGCGCAGACGGTCATGGCTGCGGCCACCCAGTTGTCGTATGCGCTGGCGGGCAATTCGGCTGCGCCCGCCCAGAGCCCGGTGCGGGCAACCCGCTGGCATCCTTGAGAGCCCCCCTGAGCCACCTGGCGGTGTCTTCCCCCGGAGGGGGACGCACCCGGTGGAGCGGCAGAGCCGGATCCACGGGTGCACTGGCATGGCCAGGGACCGTTTCAGGGGGTGTGCGCGACGCACGCATCGCCGATACTGGCACCCACAACACGATACAACCCAGGAGACCTTCGTGAGCCGCTACCCCTTCCCCGACCTGAACACCCTGCCGGAGGACATCCGCACCCGCATCCTGGAGGTGCAGGAAAAGGCCGGGTTCATCCCCAACGTGTTCCTGGCCTTCGCGCGCCGTCCGGCCGAATGGCGGGCCTTCTTCGCCTACCACGACGCGCTGATGCTCAAGGAGGAAGGCAGCCTGACCAAGGGCGAGCGGGAGATGATCGTCACGGCCACCAGCGCGGCCAACCAGTGCCTGTACTGCGTGGTCGCGCACGGCGCCATCCTGCGCATCTACGAGAAAAAGCCCTTCGTGGCCGACCAGGTGGCCGTGAACCACCGCAAGGCCGACATCAGCCCGCGCCAGCGCGCCATGCTCGACTTTGCGATGAAGGTCTGCCTGCGCTCGCAGGAGATTGCGGACGCCGACTTCGACGCCCTGTACCCCCACGGCTTCGACGACGAGGACATCTGGGACATCGCGGCCATCACCGCGTTCTTCGGCCTGTCCAACCGCATGGCCAGCTTTGCGGGCATGCAGCCCAACCCCGAGTTCTACCTGATGGGCCGCGTGCCCAAGGCCAAGCCGGCCGCCTGAGGCAGCGCATGCGCGCTACCGCAACGGCCCTGCTGGCCGGGATGCTGGCCCTTCCTGCGGCCCAGGCCGCGGGATTCGGGCCGCCGGAAGGAACACTGCCCGTGTACCCGCTGGCCGTGAGCGTTCCGGCGGGCGCCCTGTCGCCGCTGCTGTCGTCCGCGCTGTTCCGGGAGGCTTCCGGACCGGGGGCCGTGCCCACCTACTACCTCGGCGCGGGCGTGGCAGGCGCGCGCTTGCAGATTCCGGACGCGCCCGGCGCCACCGCCTGGAAGGTCGTGCCCACGCGTGACTGTGCCCGCCTGGAGCCTGTGCCCACGTCCCTCCTGCACACCCCCACGGTGCAAGCGGTCGTGGTGCAGCAGAACCCGCTGCCCATGGAGTGTGCTGCAGCGTTCGAAGGCAGCTGCACCAGCCGCGATGGCACGCTGCGCATCACCACCGCGTTCGACGGGCGCCGCCGCACGGCCCGCGTCGGGGGCGGCTTCTTTGGCTCCGAAGCGCCCATCGACACCACCTTCTACACGGGCGTGCGCACGCTCAGCATCGAGCACCTGCCCACCCGCCGCGTGCTGCGCATGCAAGAGCGTCTGGCGGACGTCAACGGCTACAGCGCCCCGCAGACGGCCATCCGCTACCTGCCCGAACTGCAGCGCGTGCTGCTGCTGGGCGCCACCGAGGCGCAGGGCGTGCCGCAAGCCCACTGCGTGGCACTGCCGCCTGCCGCGGCAGGTGTGACGCCGGTCAACTGACCAGGGCCCGCATCCAGTCCGGCAGGGGCGCGGCCTTCTGCTGCGGAAAATCCACCCAGATCGTGGTGGCCCCACCGGCCGCGCAGATCACGCCCGGCTGGTCCACACGCTCCATCGTGCCCCAGGTCTCGAACGTGGTGCGGCCCGGGTCGCTCACGTAGAGCTTGAGCAGCACGTCCGCCGGGTATTCGAGCTGCCTGTAGAAATTGCAGAACGCGTTGACGATGACCGGCCCCTCCCCGCGCGGATCGGGGTTGCAGCCCACCGACACCATCCATTCGATGCGCGCGGTCTCCAGGTAGCGGAAGTACACCGTGTTGTTGACGTGGCCCATCGCATCCATGTCGCCCCAGCGCACCGGAAAGCGCATTTCATAGACCAGCTTCTTGACCTCGGGGATTTCGATCTTCATACGGCGAAGCCGTCGTCCGCCGCAATCACCGCGCCATTGATGAAATGGCTCTGGTCGCTGGCCAGCATGACCAGCAGCGCGTCCAGGTCCTGCGGGCTGCCCACGCGCTTGCGCGGCAGCATGGCGATGAGCTTCTGGCCCTGCTCGGTGTCCCAGTGGTGGTGGTTGATCTCGGTGTCGATGTAGCCGGGGCAGATGGCGTTCACGTTGATGCCGTACTTGCCCCACTCCACCGCCATGGCGCGGGTCATGTGCACCACGGCGGCCTTGCTCATGCAGTACACGCCGATCTGCGGCAGCACCTTGAGACCGGCCATCGAGGCAATGTTGATGATGCGCCCGCCCGTGAAGCTGCCCGGCGCGGCACCCTTGGCGCGGGCCAGCATGCGCTTGCCCACTTCCTGCGCCACGAAGAAAGCGCCCTTCACGTTGGTGCCGAACACATAGTCGTAGTCCTCGGGCGCCACGTCCTGGATGCGCTGGGTGGTGCTCACCCCCGAGTTGTTGACCAGGATGTCGATGGAGCCCATCTCCGTCTCGGCGTGCGCCACGGCCGCCTTGATGGAGTCGTGGTCGGTTACGTCCAGCTCCACCACATGGGCGTCGCCGCCCTCGCCTTCGATGCGGGCGCGCAGCTCCTTGAGCTTTTCCACGCGCCGGCTGGCCAGCACCACGCCCGCGCCGGCCCGGGCCAGGGTGCGGGCAAACTGTGCACCCAGTCCGCTGGAAGCGCCGGTGACCAACGCCACGCGGCCGGACAAATCGATGCTGTATGCCATGAGAGTCTCCCTACAAGTCAAAATAGAACGGTCGTTCGATTGTCTATATTCCGTGAATACAATCAGTCGCCTGTCCGACACGCGATTGCGCCCGGCCCTGGACACAATATCCATTATCAAACCCAAACGCCCGACGAGAAGCCCATGACCAACGAAGAGATCCTCGCCCAGTACGGCCCCCGTGAATCCATGGAATACGACGTGGTGGTCGTGGGCGGCGGCCCTGGCGGCCTTGCCACTGCGATCCGCCTGAAACAGCTGGCCGCAGACAAAGGCCAAGACGTGTCGGTGGTCGTGCTGGAAAAGGGCTCCGAGCCCGGCGCGCACATCCTCTCGGGCGCCATCATGGACCCCAAGGCGCTCTCCGAGCTGATTCCCGACTGGAAGGCCAAGGGCGCGCCCCTCAAGCAGCCCGTCACCGACGATGCCTACGTGTTCCTGTCGGAAAAGTCGGGCTTTCGCGTGCCCAACATGTTCCTGCCGCCTTTCGCGCAGAACCACGGCAACTACATCGTGCGCCTGGGCGACGTGACCAAGTGGCTGGCCGAGCAGGCCGAGGCCCTGGGCGTGGAGATCTTCCCCGGCTTTGCCGCCGCCGAGGTGCTGTACAACGATGACGGCTCCGTCAAGGGCGTGGCCACCGGCAATATGGGCGTGGGCAAGGACGGCGAGCCCACCGAGAACTTCCAGCTGGGCATGGAACTGCTGGGCAAGTACACCGTGTTCGCCGAAGGCGCACGCGGCCACCTGGGCAAGCAGCTGATCGCCCGCTACAAGCTCGACGAGGGCCGCGACCCGCAGAGCTTCGGCATCGGCGTGAAGGAGCTGTGGGAGATCGACCCCAAGAAGCACCAGCCCGGCTTTGTGATGCACACCGCCGGCTGGCCGATGGAAAACGACACCTACGGCGGCGCCTTCCTGTACCACCTGGACGACAACAAGGTCGCGCTCGGCTTTGTGACGGGCCTGGGCTACAAGAATCCCTACCTCAGCCCCTTCGAGGAATTCCAGCGCTGGAAGACGCACCCCAACGTCCGCTACTACTTCGAGAACGAAAAGGGCGAGATCACGGCCAAGCGCCTGTCGTACGGCGCGCGCGCCATCAACGCCAGCGGCATCAATGCCCTGCCCAAGACCATTTTCCCGGGCGGCGCGCTGGTGGGCTGCAACGCCGGCTACCTGAACGTGGGCCGCATCAAGGGCAGCCACGCCGCCATCAAGTCGGGCATGCTGGCCGCCGAGGCCGCCTATGACGCCATCGTGGGCGGCCGCCAGCACGACGAGCTGACAGCCTACCCCAAGGCCTTCGAGGCCAGCTGGCTGCACACCGAACTGAACAAGGACCGCAACTTCAAGAACTGGTTCAAGTACGGCCTGACCACGGCCACGCTGATGAACGGCTTCGAGCAGTTCGTGCTGCGCGGCCATATTCCCTGGACCCTGCACCGCGACAAGCCCGACCACGCCTACCTGAAGCCCGCGGCCGAGTGCAAGCCCATCGTCTACCCCAAGCCCGACGGCAAGCTGACCTTCGACCGGCTCAGCAGCGTGTTCATCAGCAACACCAACCACGAAGAAAACCAGCCGGCCCACCTCACGCTCAAGGACGCCAGCGTGCCGGTGAACATCAACCTGGCCAAGTACGCCGGCCCCGAGGCCCGCTACTGCCCGGCCGGGGTGTATGAATTCGTGCCCGACACGGCCCAGGGCGGCAATGCCCAGCGCCTGCAGATCAACGCGCAGAACTGCGTGCACTGCAAGACCTGCGACATCAAGGACCCCACGCAGAACATCGTATGGGTCACGCCGGAAGGCGGCGGCGGCCCGAACTACTCGGGCATGTAAGCTACAAAATCAGTAGCTGCTTGCGCTTGATGGGCCTGCGTTGCAGGCCTTTTTTTCATCTTTTCTACCGAATCATGTCATTCGGCGCCGTGACTCCCTTTCTCCGCCAGCGCATCCAACGGGCGCCGCTCAAGTCAGGGGGCCACCGTGCAAGGGCCGCCCCGCCGCACCGGTGGCGTCCCCCTGCCCGCATCGCGCAGCGATGCGAGAGCGGGGGGAAGGCGCGAAGCGACTCAGGGGGGGGTGTTTATCCCATCCTGGCTAGCTGAAACTGCCCCATCGCCCCCGCCAGCCGATTCGCCTGGTCCTGCAGGCTTTGCGCGGCTGCCGCGCCCTGCTCCACCAGCGCCGCGTTCTGCTGGGTCATGTGGTCCAGCTGGTCCACCGCCTGGCTCACCTGGCCGATCTGAGTGCTCTGCTCGGAGCTGGCGGCGTTGATCTCGGACATCAGCGTCGTCACGCGCTCCACGCTCTGCACGATGTCGCCCATGGTGGAGCCGGCGGTCACCACCAGCTTCGCGCCGTCGCTCACCTTCTCCACGCTGCTGGAGATCAGGGCCTTGATCTCGCGCGCCGCGTTGGCGCTGCGTCCTGCCAGGGCACGCACCTCGCTGGCCACCACGGCAAAGCCGCGGCCCTGCTCGCCCGCGCGGGCGGCTTCCACGGCCGCATTCAGCGCCAGGATGTTGGTCTGGAACGCGATGCCGTCAATGATGCCCACGATGTCGGCAATCTTCTGGCTGCTGGCGTTGATCTCTTCCATCGTGCGCACCACCTGGCTGACGACGGCGCCGCCCTTGCTGGCGACCTCTGTGGCGTTCACGGCCAGGGCGTTGGCCTGGCGGGTGCTGTCGGCATTGGCCGCCACCATCTGCGCCAGCTGGGCAATGCTGGCCGCCGTTTGCTGCAGGTTGCTGGCCGCGTGTTCGGTGCGGGCGCTCAGGTCGGTGTTGCCGGCCGCCACTTCGGTGCTGGCCACGTGGATGGACTCACCCGAATCGCGCACCTCGGTCACCACGTAGTGCAGGGATTCGACCATCTTGTTCAGCGCCGTGAGCAACTGGCCGATCTCGTCGCTGCGGCCGGTCTGCACGCGCACGGTGAGGTCGCCGCGCGCCACCGTGGCCGCCGCTTCGGAAGCCTCGCGCAAGGGCTGCACGATGGAGCGGCGCAGCAGCCAGCCAAACAGCGCCGACAGGGCCACCACCACCGCCACCGCGATGGCACTGATCCACTGCGCGCGGCCCGCGCCGGCAATCATCGCGTCGGCCGCCGCCAGCGAGGATTGCTCGGACGCCTCCAGCAGCCGGTCGATGGTCTGCAGGTAGGCCGTCAGCGCTGCGGCGTGCTCCTGCAGCGCCTTCTGGCTGATGACCTTGGACTCCAGCGCGTCCTGCATCAGCGCATCGCGCAGCGCCGCGTACTGCTGGCGCTGGGCCTGGGCTGCCTTCCACAACGGCTCGGTGCTGTGGGCGGTGGAGGCGCCTGCCAGCGCCTGTTCGATGCGCTGGCGCGTGGCGTCCTCGGCCTTCAGGCGATCACGCATTTCGGCCAGCAGCGGGAACACATCCGTCGAGATGGTGGCGCGCAGCGCGATCTGGCCGATGGTGACGGACTGCGTCTTCCAGTCGCGCACCGTGCGCTCGATGGGCAGTTGCTCCCGCGCCAGCAGCGCGGCCTGGTGTTCGGTGTCCTGGCCCGTGAGCCAGGTGGTGGCGCCCAGCAGCGCCACGGCCAGGCCCAGCAGGCCAAAGCTGGCGGCCAGCTTTTGGCCGACCGACAGCGTGCGGCGTGAGGCGGCCGCGCCCCCCGCCGATGCCGAAGCAGCTGCGGGGGTCGCCGCAGCGGCCAGGGATGCCGGCAGCGCCGGTGCGGAAAAGACAGCGGGCACAGAGTTCATCGGTAATTTCCTGTTCATCGAAAGAGCCTTGTGGGCAACGCGCGAAACGACCAGCAAGCTGTGTGCCACGGCGTCATGACACGGCCGCGTCGGCCGGTTCACGCTCCTCGGCGGGCGCCTGGCAAGGGCCATAGCCCCCGCCGCCCGGCGTGGCGATCTCAAACACATCGCCCGGCTGCATCAGCGCCGCGCCGATGTGGCCCAGCACCTCCACTTCGCCGTTGGCACGCAGCACGCGGTTGGCGCCGGGCTTGCCGGGCTGGCCGCCAGCCATGCCGAAGGCGGGGTTCAGCCGCCCGTTGGAAAGAATGCTGGCCGTCATCGCCTGCAGGAAGCGCACGCGCCGCACGCCGCCATCGCCGCCCGCCCAGCGCCCTGCCCCGCCCGATCCGCGCTGGATCTCGTAGCTGTCCAGCACCACCGGGAAGCGGAACTCCAGCACCTCGGGGTCCGTCAGGCGCGAGTTGGTCATGTGCGTCTGCACCACGCTGGTTCCGTCAAAGCCGCGCACGGCCTGGCCCGACGCATCGAGCACCGCGCCCGCACCGCTGCCACCGGCAATGGTTTCGTAGTACTGGTACTGCGCATTGCCGAAGGTGAAGTTGTTCATGGTGGGCTGGCTGCCCGCCATCACGCCCAGGGCGCCGAACAGCGCATTGGTGATGCAGGTGGAGGTCTCCACATTGCCCGCCACCACCGAGGCCGGCGGGTTGGGGTTGAGCATGCTGCCCTGCGGGATGATGACCTGCAGGGGCTTGAGGCACCCGGCGTTGAGCGGAATGTCGTCATCCACCAGCGTGCGGAAGACATACAGCACGGCGGCCATGCACACCGCACGCGGCGCGTTGAAGTTGTTGGGCTGCTGCGCGCTGGTCCCCGCAAAGTCGATCACCGCGCTGCGCTCGGCCGCGTTCACCTTCACCGACACGCTGATCTGTGCGCCGTTGTCCAGCGGCAGGGTGAAGTGGCCGTCCTTGAGCTGCGTAATCACGCGGCGCACGGATTCCTCGGCGTTGTCCTGCACATGGCGCATGTAGGCCTGCACGACCGCGAGCCCGAACTGGTCCACCATCTTCGACAGTTCCTGCACGCCCTTTTCATTGGCAGCGATCTGCGCACGCAGGTCGGCCAGGTTCTGCTCGGGGTTGCGGCTGGGATACGGCGTGGTGCCGCCGCCCGTGGCCAGCAGGTTGCGCACGGCGTCTTCCAAAAAGATGCCGCGGTCCACCAGCTTCACGTTGTTCAGCTGCACGCCCTCCTCGTCAATGCGGGTCGAAAACGGCGGCATGGAGCCCGGCGTGGTGCCGCCAATGTCCGCGTGGTGGCCCCGGCTGCCCACGTAGAACGTGGGCTCGCGGCCCTCGGCCACATAGACGGGCGTGATCACCGTCACGTCGGGCAGGTGGGTGCCGCCGTGGTACGGGTCGTTGAGCATGTACACATCGCCCGGGTGCATCTTGCCTGCGTTCTCGCGGATCACGGTCTTGATGCTTTCGCCCATGCTGCCCAGGTGCACCGGCATGTGCGGTGCGTTGGCAATCAGGTTGCCCTCGGCGTCGAACAGCGCGCAGCTGAAGTCCAGCCGCTCCTTGATGTTCACCGAGTACGCCGTGTTCTGCAGCTGCAGGCCCATCTGCTCGGCAATGTTCATGAACAGGTTGTTGAACACCTCCAGCAGCACGGGGTCCACTGTGGTGCCCGCGGCGTATTGCACCTTGCGGGCGGTGACGCGGTCCAGCACCAGGTGATCCAGGTCGGTCAGGCGGGCGGACCAGCCGGGCTCCACCACCGTGGTGGTGTTCTTCTCGGCAATGATGGCCGGGCCGGGGACCACGTCGCCGGGGCGCAGGTCTTCGCGCACCACCAGCGCGGCGCCGTGCCACTGGCCGCCCGAATACATGCGCACCGTCTCGCGCTGCGGGTGCTTGCGGTGCGGGTGCACGGGCAGGCGCGGCTCGGCGGGCGCGTCGCCGGCAATCACCGCCTCCACCGACACGGCCTCCACCACCAGGCTCTTGCCGGCCATCAGGAAGGCAAAGCGCTGGCGGTAGGCGGCCTCGAACGCGGCCTCGATGGCGGCCATGTCGCCAAAGGGTACGACCAGCGCCGAATCGGTGCCCTCGTAGCGCACGTGCACGTTGTGGCGCACCTGCACGGGGTTGGTGCTGACCTGCTGGCGCTCCAGCTCGGCCTGCGCGGCGGCGCCCAGGGCATCGAGCCGCTCGGCAATCAGGGGCAGCGACTCTGCGGCGAGCGGCATCTCCACCGCCTGCTCGCGGATCACGGTCTGGTCGGCCAGGCCCATGCCGTAGGCGCTGAGCACGCCAGCCAGCGGGTGCACAAACACGCGCGTCATGCCCAGGGCGTCGGCCACCAGGCAGGCGTGCTGCCCGCCCGCGCCGCCAAAGCACTGCAGCGTGTAGCGCGTCACGTCGTAGCCGCGCGCCACGCTGATCTTCTTGATGGCGTTGGCCATCTGCTGCACGGCGATCTGGATGAAGCCCTCGGCCACTTCCTCGGGCTGGCGCTGGGTCTGGGCAGCAATCTCCTCAAAACGGGCGCGCACCGCGTCAGCATCCAGCGTTTCGTTGGCCGCCGGGCCAAACACGCTGGGGAAGTAGCGCGGCTGCACCTTGCCGACCATCACGTTCGCGTCGGTCACGGCCAGCGGACCGCCGCGGCGGTAGCTGACGGGGCCGGGGTTGGCGCCCGCGCTCTCAGGCCCCACACGGAAGCGGGCCCCGTCATAGGCCAGCACCGAGCCGCCCCCTGCGGCCACGGTGTGGATGCTCATCATCGGCGCGCGCATGCGCACACCGGCCACGTGGGTTTCAAACTCGCGCTCGAACGCACCGGCATAGTGGCTCACGTCGGTGCTGGTACCGCCCATGTCAAAGCCGATCACCTTGGCATGCCCGGCCAGGCCGGCGGTGCGCGCCATGCCCACAATGCCGCCCGCCGGGCCGGACAAAATCGCATCCTTGCCCTGGAAGGTGCCCGCATCCGTGAGACCGCCCGAGGACTGCATGAAGAACAGCTTCACGCCCGGCATCTCGCGGGCCACCTGGTCCACATAGCGGCGCAGGATGGGCGAGAGGTAGGCGTCCACCACCGTGGTGTCGCCCCGGCTCACGAACTTCATCATGGGGCTGGTTTCGTGCGAGGTGCTGATCTGCGTGAAGCCCACTTCCTGGGCAATGCGCTTGGCAGCCTGCTCGTGCTGCACATGGCGGTAGCCGTGCATGAACACGATGGCCACGCTGCGCAGGCCGCGGCCGTAGGCTGCCAGCAGGTCGCCGCGCAGGCTGGGTTCATCCAGCGCCTGCAGCACGTCGCCGTGCGCGCCCATGCGCTCGCGGGCCTCGACCACTTCGGTGTACAGCAGCTCGGGCAGCTGGATGTGGCGGTCGAACAGGCGCGGGCGGTTCTGGTAGGCGATGCGCAGCGCATCGCGAAAGCCGCGCGTGGTGACCAGCAGCGTGGGCTCGCCCTTGCGCTCCAGCAGCGCGTTGGTGGCCACGGTGGTGCCCATCTTCACGCATTCCACCAGGTCGGACGTGACCGGCTCGCCGGCTTGGAGGCCCAGCAGGTGGCGGATGCCCGCCACCGCCGCGTCTTTGTACTGCTCGGGGTTCTCTGACAGCAGCTTGTGCGTGGTCAGCGTGCCGTCCGGCCGCTTGGCCACGATGTCGGTGAAGGTGCCGCCCCGGTCGATCCAGAACTGCCAGCGGCTGCCGTGGGGATTGGTGGTCGATGCTTGCATGGTGTTGAACCCGTCAGAAGAAAAAGAAAGAACAGATGAAAAGGGACGATCAACGTGCAGCGCGGGGCCGGACCGGCCGGCCGCGCGCTCAGCGCTGGAAGTAGTACGGAATGAAGATCTTGTTGGCCTCGTTCCCCACGGACTGCACCCATTCCCGCGAGAAGCGCTCGCCCAGGCGCTTGAGCTCGGCGTCCAGCTCGGCGGGCGCACGGCCCACCTGGATGCCTTTGCGCTGCAGCTCGCTCACCGATTCCTGCGCGACGGCTTCGCTCAGGGCCCAGCCACGGGACTCGGCCTCGGCGGCGGCCTGCGTCACGGCCCGTCGCGCTGGCGGCGGCAGGGCATCAAACGCCTTCTGGTTCACGAATACGATGTTCTTGGGAAACCAGGCATTGATGCCGTAGTACTGCTTGATCTGGCCCCAGACCTGGTTTTCCACGCCCGTGAGGGCCGAGGTGATCATGGAGTCGAGCTTGCCCGCCGCCAGCGCCTGGTTGACCTCCACCATGGGCACGTCCACCGGGGTGGCGCCCAGCAGCTCGGCAATGCGCACCGTGGCGGGGTTGTAGGTGCGCATGCGCGTGCCCTTGAAGTCGGCGGCCGACTTGACCGGCGCCACCGAGAACAGGCCCTGCGGCGGCCAGGGCACGGCATACAGGGCCTTCAGGCCCCGCTGCGCAAAGTGCTCTTCGATCAGCGGGCGCTGCAGCTCCCACAGGCGGCGCGCGTCGGCATAGCTGCGCACCACGAAGGGCACGGCATCGGCGCCGGCAATGGGCATGCCCGGCACCAGGCTGGTCATGATGGTCTCGCCCGCCTCGGCCTTGGCGTCCTGCACGGCCTGCGGGATATCGCCCAGCTTGAACAGCGTGTTGCTGGCGTGCACCTTGATGCGCAGCGCCCCGGCGGTGGCGCGTTCCACCTCTTGCGCAAACTGCACGACGTTGCGGGTGTGGAACGACTCTGCGCGGTAGCCCGTGGCCAGCTTCCACTGGGTCTGGGCGTGCAGCGCCGGGGCCGCGGCCAGCATGGCCAGCAGCAACACAAGGGCTTTCATGGCGGAACTCCTGGGATGTCGGTGTGGTGGTTGCAGCCGGTCAACCCTGCATCTGGCGGGGCAGCCAGAGCACGACATCGGGCGCGAAGTACGTCACGACGACCGCGGCAATCATGAGCACGAACAGGGGCAGCGCCGTGCGGGCGATCCACGTGACTTCGCGCCGTGTCATGCCCTGCAGCACGAACAGGTTGAAGCCCACGGGCGGGGTGATCTGCGCCATCTCCACCACCAGCACGATGAAGATGCCGAACCACACCAGGTCAAAGCCCGCTGCCTCCACCGTGGGCAACAACACGGCAATGGTCAGCACCACCATGGAGATGCCGTCCAGAAAGCAGCCCAGCAGGATGAAGAACACGATGAGCAGCAGCATCAGCGCAAACGGCGACAGGTGCAGCGAGCCGATGAATTCGGCCAGGTGGCGCGGCAGGCCGATGAAGCCCATGGCCAGCGTGAGGAAGGCGGCGCCCGCCAGGATGAGGCCGATCATGCAGTACACGCGGCAGGCGGCGAACAAGCCTTCCTTGAAGCGCGCCCAGTCCAGCGAACCCTCGATCTTGGCGAGGATGAGGGAGCCGCCCACGCCCAGCGCCGCCGCTTCGGTGGCCGTGGCGATGCCGCTGTAGATGGCACCCAGCACGAGGACGATGAGCGAGACCACGGGGATCAGGTGGCGCGAGGCATAGAGCTTTTGCGCAAAGCTCAGGCGGGCGTCCGGTGCGGGCACCTTGTCCTTGTTGAACAGGGCCCACACGATGATGTAGCCCATGAACAGCGCGGCCAGCAGCAGGCCGGGGATCACGCCGGCCAGGAACAGCTTGGAGATGGACACGTTGGCGGCCACGCCGTACACGATCATGATGATCGAGGGCGGAATCAGCAGGCCCAGCGTGCCCGCCCCGGCCAGCGTGCCCACGGAGATGTCCTCGGGGTAGCCGCGCTCCTTCAGCTCGGGCAGCGTGATCTTGCCAATGGTGGCGCAGGTGGCGGCCGACGAGCCGGAGATGGCGGCAAAGATGGTGCAGCCCACCACGTTCACGTGCAGCAGGCGGCCCGGCAGGCGCTCCAGCCACGGGGCCAGGCCCTTGAACATGCTGCTCGACAGCTTGCTGCGGAACAGGATTTCGCCCATCCACAGAAACAGCGGCAGCGCCGTGAGCGTCCAGCTGGAGGTGGAGCCCCAGATGGTCAGCATCATGCTGTCGCCCACCGGGCGGCTGGTGAAGAACTCCATGCCCACCAGCGCCACGGCCAACAGCGACAGGCCGATCCACAGGCCTGAGCCGAGCACCGCGAACAGCGCCACGATCAGGCCGAAAGCAATGAGAATGTCCATGTTGTTTTCTCCTTGCGGGCGTTATTCGGAACGGGCCGATTCGGACACGGCCATAAAGGCCACGCCCTGCACCCGCAGTACCAGCGCATGGGCAAACGACAGCGCAAAGCCGATGCAGCCCAGGGCCATGCTGATCTGCGGAATCCACAGCGGCGACGCGTCTGCCGCGGGCGAGATGTCGTGCGTGGCGTAAGAGATCCACACCGAGCGCACGGCGTAGCAGGCGATGTAGATGGTGAGCACCAGCGCGGCGGCCAGGCAGAACCACTCGAAGGCCGAGCGCAGGCGCGCGGGCAGGCGGTCCAGCACCAGCGTCACGCGGATGTGGTCGCCGTTTTGCAGCGTGCCGGGCAAGGCGAAGAACAGCGCCGCGGCAATGGCATAGCCGGCATAGGCATCCAGCCCATCAATGTTCAGGTGGATGACCTCGCGGGCAAAAACGCCCAGCGTGACGGCCGCGAACGCAGCCAGCATGGACAGGCCGGACAGCAGCATCAGCAGCCTGTAGAAATTGCGGACGAGTTTGTCCATGGCGTACTCCCGGTAACGCTTGAAAAAAGTGAGGGGTTGGAAAACGGCAGCGCGGCGAAGGGCAGGCAACGCGTGCCTGGGACTGACGGCCCGGACCCCGCCGCGCGCGGGGGCCGGTGCGGGCGGGCTTACTTCTTGCGGTAGGCGTCGATGATGGCCTGGCCTTCGGCGCCTGCGGACTTGACCCAGTCGGCCGTCATCGCATCGCCAATGCTGGCCAGCTCCTTCTTGATGCTGTCGCTGGGTTCGGCCACGGCCATGCCCTTCGCGGCCAATTCCTTCACGAATTCCTTGTCCACCCGCTCGCTGGTGGCCCAGCCCCGCGCCTCGGCCGCCGCCGCGGCCTTGAGCACGGCCTCTTGCAAAGGCTTGTCCAGCGCATCAAACGCCTTCTGGTTCACCACGGTGGCATTGCGTGGCAGCCAGGCGCTGACCGGGTAGAAGTACTTGACCTGTTCGTACAGCTTGGACTCCACGCCGCTGGCGCTGGAGGTGAGGAAGTTCTGCACCGTGTTGGTTGCCAGCGCCTGGCCCAGCTCTGACAGCTGGATCGTGACCGGCTGGGCCTTGAGCAGCTGTGCGATGCGCGTGGTGGCCGGGTTGTAGGCGCGCATCTTGGTGCCGGCAAAGTCCGCGGGCGTGTTCACTGGCTTGAGCGAGTACAGCGACTGGCCGGGCCAGGGCACGCTGAACAGCACCTTGATGCCCTGCGAGGCCAGCAGCTTCTCTTGCGCGGGCTTGGCGGCCAGGTACAGGCGTTTGGAGTCGGCATAGCTCGTCGCCAGGAAGGGAATGGAATCCACCCCGAAGAGCGGGTTCTCGTTGGACGCGCCCGAGAGGATGAACTCGGCCGAGGGCACCTGCCCCGTCTGCACGGCGCGCTTGATCTCGTTGGCCTTGTAGAGCGAGCCGCCGGGGTGCAGCGTGATCTTGAGCTTGCCGCCGGTGAGCTTGTCCACCTCGTCGGCAAACTGCTGCACGTTCTGCGTCTGGAAGCTGTTGGCGCCGTAGCCGGTGGGCAGGTCCCACTTGACCTGGGCCTGGGCAAGGCCCATGCCGAGGGCGGCCGTCATGCACAGTGCGATTTTTTTCATCGGGAGACTCCTGGAGGGTTGCCGCTTAGAAGCTGGCAAGGTGGTGGTTGAGAAGGTCGGTGATCAACATGCAGCCCGGCGCGTGGGTGATGCAAAACGCCGGCTGCGCGTTCAGGATGGCGGACTGGGGCGTGACGCCACAGGCCCAGAAAACGGGAATCTCGTCCGGCATCAGCGCCACGGCATCGCCGTAGTCCGGCTTGGCAATGTCGGCAATGCCGATGAGGGCCGGATCACCGATGTGCACGGGCGCGCCGTGGACATTGGGAAAGCGCGAGGTGACCTGCACGGCGCGAATCACGTCGGCCGCGGGCATGGGCCGCATGGACACCACCATGGCGCCGCCAAACGGGCCGGCCGCCTCGGTGGCGATGTTGGTGCGGTACATGGCCACGTTCTTGCCTTCGTTGATGTGGCGCAGGCTGATGCCGGCCTCCTGCAGCGCCGCCTCGAAAGAGAACGAGCACCCCAGCACAAAGGTCACCAGGTCGGGCCGCCACAGGTCCGTGATGTCGCCCACTTCCTGCGCCAGCTCGCCGTGGCGCCACACGCGGTACTGCGGCACATCGGTGCGGATGTCGATGTCCTCGCCCAGCGAGGGCAGCGCCGTCTGTCCGGGCTCGCTCACGGCCAGCACGGGGCACGGCTTGGGGTTGCGCTGGCAAAAGCGCAGGAAGTCGCCGGCCAACACCTCGGGCAGGATCACCAGGTTGCCTTGCACCCGGCCATGCGCCAGGCCGCTGGTGTGCGATGCCCAGCCCCCTTGCCGGATCACGCGGCGCACCTGCGCAGGGTCATGAAGCCCCTGTGCGCCGAACACTTCCACTGCGGGTTGAACTGCTGAATCCACCATTTTTCCTTGCATTGAGAAATGTCAATTGCATGACGTTGGGCGGATTGTGTGGGGGTGTAACCGGCCTGGCAAATTCAAAAAATTTCTCTTAGCTCATCGATTTTTTCGATGCTCTCCATTGGTGAATCGCGAGCCATCTTGGTGCCGAGGGTTAACCCTATGCACCACGCTGGCGCAGTTTCAGGGATAACCCTGAGCCCGCGGCATGCACGCGAACGCCACGGCAGCGCGGCGCGGCCCGGCTGCGCCCGGCGTGCACGCGGCAAGGGGGTTATTCGGCTTAAGGTGGGGTCAGCCGCGCTTGCGTACGGCAGCAGGAGAAGGTGCGTCGATGAATGCGAGCGCCGACCGCACGACGGCTTCCATCGCGGGGGAGGATGGGTCTTCGCGGTAGCTCACGTGGATGGGCAGGGGCCGCAACGCGGCGTCGCAGGCCAGCACGCGCAGGTCCGGAAAAGCCAGCATGCGCTGCACCGCAAGGCGCGGCAGCGTGGCCACGCCAAAGCCGCCCTGCACCAGCTGCACCATGGCCGAGATGGAGGAGATGGTGTGTACGCAGCGTGGCTCCACCTGCCCATGGCGCAGCGTGTCCAGCAGGTACACGTGCGGCTGCGAGCCGCGCTGGAAGGTGAGGATGTCGGTGTCCGCAAAGTCCTGCAGCGTGTACTTGCGCTTGCGGTGCAGCTTGCTGTTGCCGACGAACACCATCTCCATGGGCGCCAGGGCCTGGCTGCGGATGCCGTCGGCCGACGCGGGCAGCGCGGCGAACACAGCGTCCAACGTGCCGCGGCGGACCTGGTCGAGCAGCACCGGGGTGGGCTCCACCGTCAGCTCCAGCTCCAGGAGCGGGTTGTCCTTGCGCAACTGCTCCACCCACGGAATTAGCCACGAGTGCAGTACCGATTCAATGGCCCCCAGGCGGAAGGACACCTCCAGCGGCGCGCCCGAGCCCATCTCAGCCTTGAGCTGGCGCTGCAGCTCCAGCATGCGCCGGGCGTAGGTCAAAAAGCGCGTGCCGGCCACGGTGAGCTTGAAGTGCTTGTCGCGCCGGTCCAGCAGCAGCACGCCCAGTTCCTCCTCCAGCGCTGCGATGCGGCTGGACATGGCCGACTGCGTGAGGAACAGCTTCTCGGCGGCGCGAGTCACGCTCTTGAGGGAGGCCACCCAATAAAAGGCTTCGACAAAACGCAGGTTCATGGTGGGGGTTCCGCAGGGCGGCCGGCGGTCGCGGGCTCGCTGGAATTTGCTATCGTTTCAGTAGCTGCTTGCGCTTGCTCAACAAGCGCCGGAGGCCATTTTCATTCAAATCAATATCAACCCAGCGGCAGGTCCGCCTTCTTCAGCGTGCGCAGCACAAAGCTGGAGCGGCTGTGGCGGATGCCCTTGATCTTGTAGAGCTTCTCGCGCAGCAGCCGCTCGTAGTCGCGCGTGTCCTTGACGACGATGCGCAGCAGGTAGTCGTAGTCGCCCGACACCAGGTGCGCTTCGATCACCTCGGGGATGCTGGCCAGCGTCTCGCCAAACTTTTCCAGCGTGTTGTCGGAGTGGCTGTCCAGCGTAACCTGCACCAGCACCGTGTCGGCCAAATCCAGCGCCTGCGGGTTGATGCGCACCGTGTAGCCCTGGATGACGCCGGCCTCTTCCATCTTCTTGATGCGGCCCCAGCAAGGCGACGGGCTCAGGCCCACGGCCTGCCCGATCTCTTGCAGGCTGGCGCGGGCGTTGGCCTGCAGCACAGCCAGAATTTTCCTGTCCAATCGGTCCATCAGGCCAATTATTCACAAAATTCGCTCTCAGCAGAAAATTATTCTGCAAAAAGCACAAAACCCATCAAATTCAGAAGATTCATCTTCACTGCGCAGCGCATACTTTCTTCCATCAAGGCGCTCTTACCGGAGTGCACGAAATGGCAAGGCCCCGGCTGGTTACCGCCAGCACGGGGCCGTTGGCATGTGTGCCCGAGGCACAGAAAAGCCGCCGCGCCCACCGCCGCGCAGCGGCTGTGCCGAGGCTCCGCGCACGGCATTTGATAAGCACGCTTACCAGCACAAACCCGGATGCCTGGTCTGATGCTGCACCGCCATAATTTGTGCGAGGCCGGGGGCCGCCCCTGCGGGGTGTGCCGCACGATCTGCCGGCCCCCGCCCACTATTCCAACAGGAGACAGCATGCAATTGACCAAACTCGTCGTCGGCCTGGGCCTTGCGCTCGGCTTTGTGGCCTCCGCGGCTGCGCAGACCACCATGCGCATCAGCATCTCGACGGCCCAGAACTCCCACCAGGGCGTGGCCATCGACACGTTTGCCAAGGAAGTCGAAAAGCGCACGGGCGGCCGCTACAAGGTGCAGACCTTCTACAACGGCGCCCTGGGCGGCGAGCGCGAGTCCATCGAAGCCGTGCAACTGGGCACGCAGGAGCTGGCATTCAGCTCCAGCGGCCCTGTGCCCAACTTTGTGCCCGAAACGAAGATCCTGGACGTGCCCTTCCTGTTCCGCGACAAGGCGCACGCCCGCGCCGTGCTGGACGGCCCCATCGGGCAAGACCTGCTGTCCAAATTCGACGCCAAGGGCTTCAAGGCGCTGGCCTGGGCGGAAAACGGCTTCCGCCACATGACCAACAGCAAGCGTGACGTGAAGGAGCCCGGCGACCTGAAGGGCCTGAAGATGCGCACCATGGAGAACCCCGTGCACATCGCCGCCTACAAGGGCTTTGGCATCATCACCACGCCCATGGCCTTCCCGGAAGTGTTCACGGCGCTGCAGCAAGGCACGGTGGACGGCCAGGAAAACCCGCTGTCGGTCATCATTTCGGCCAAGTTCGACCAGGTGCAAAAGCACCTGTCGCTCACCGGCCATGTGTATTCGCCCTGCATCTTCTTGATGAACAAGGCCGCTTTCGACAAGCTGTCGGCCGCCGACAAGCAAGCCTTCCTGGACGCTGCGAAAGAAGGCGCCAAGGCCAACCGCGCCCGTGTGGATGAAGACGATGCCAAGGGCGTGGCCGACCTGCGCGCCAAGGGCATGACCGTGATCGACAACCTGGACAAGGCCAAGTTCGTGGAAGCGCTGGCGCCCGTGAATGCCGAGTTTGAAAAGCAGTTCGGCAAGGCTGCGCTGGACAAGATCCGGGCCGTGAAGTAACCCGCAACGCGTGCGGCGGACGCACCCGTTGCTCCTGGTCCTAGCTTTCAACGCCCGTTTGCCGCGCGCAAACGGGCTTTTTCATTCATGAAAAAAATCTTTCTTCAATGGGAACGGTGGAGCACCGGCGCCGCCATGGCAGGTGCCTGCCTGATGCTGGCCCTGGCATCGCTGCTGGGCATGTTCCAGATCGTCATGCGTTTCGTGCTGGAGCAGCCGGCCGAGTGGACGGAGGTGCTGATCCGCTTCAGCCTGATCTGGATGGTGTTCCTCGCTATTCCCGCGGCCTTTCGCCAGGGCGCGATGGTGAGCGTGGACGTGCTCTACCGCTGGAGCCCGCCGGCCCTGCGGCGCGTGCTGGATGCCGTCGTGAGCCTGGCCGCCCTGGCGCTCATTGCGGTCATCGTGTGGTTTGGCTGGGACTATGCCCAGCGCGGCGGCGTGCAGTCGATGGCGGGGCTGGAATCGGTCTCGATGTTCTGGGCCTATGTGGCCATGCCGGTGGGCGGCCTGTTCAGCGCCATCGGCATCGTGGGCAACTGGCTCGACCCGCAGCGCCAGGAACTGGAGACCGCGCAATGACACCCACCATGCTCGTCACCATGGTGCTGTGCTTTGCACTCACCGTCTCCGTCGCGGTGTCCATCGGGCTCGCATCGGTCGTGGGCATCCAGGTGTCCAACGCCAACATGCTGATCTCGGTGAAGGAAATGTTCGCCTCGATCAACAAGTTCCCGCTGGCGGCCATTCCGTTCTTCATCCTGGCGGGCAACCTGATGGAAACCGGCGGCATCTCGCGCCGGCTGGTGGAGTTTGCCAAGAGCATCGTGGGCGGCGTGCAAGGCGGCCTGCCCATGACCTGCGTGCTCACCTGCATGATCTTTGCGGCGGTCTCGGGCTCGTCAGTGGCCACCACGTTCGCCATCGGCGCCATCCTGATCCCGGCGCTCATCAAGCATGGCTACCCCACCAGCTACGCGGCGGCGTTGCAGGCCACCAGCGCCGAGCTGGGCGTGGTCATTCCGCCCTCCATTCCCATGATCCTCTACGGCGTGAGCGCCGAGGTGTCGATTGGCGAGCTGTTCATCGCAGGCTTCGGCCCCGGCCTCCTCATCAGCGTGGCGCTGATGGGCTTTGTGTGGGTGTATTGCAAGATCAAGGGCTGGGGCAAAAACGACGGCGACGGGCGCATGCCCCTGGGCCGCGCCACCTTGCAGGCGGGCTGGGCACTGCTGATGCCGGTCATCATTCTGGGCGGCATCTACGGCGGCGTGTTCACGCCCACCGAAGCGTCGGCGGTGGCGGTGTTCTATGCACTGGTGGTCGGCGTGCTCATTTACCGCGAGATCAAGCTGCGGGATCTGTACGCCATCCTGCGCAAGTCGGCGCTTTCGTCCGCGGTGATCATGTTCATCATCGCCAATGCCGGGTTGTTTGCCTTTCTCATCACCCGCGCCGGCGTGCCCGACGCCATCGGCCATTGGCTCGAAGGCGTGCTGCAGTCGCCCGCGATGTTCCTGCTGGGCGTGAATGCCGCGCTGTTCTTCATCGGCATGTTCATCGAGACCAGCGCCGCCATCATCGTGCTGGCCCCCATCCTGGCCCCGGTGGCAATGCACTTTGGCGTGGACCCTGTGCACTTCGGCCTCATCATGGTGGTGAACCTGGCGCTGGGCATGATCACCCCGCCCTTCGGCGTGAACCTGTTTGCGGCCTGCACGGTGGCCAAGATCTCGCTGGACCGCATCGTCAAGCACCTGCTGCCCTTTGTGGGCGTGATCCTGGTGTGCCTGCTCGTCATCACCTACGTGCCCTCGATTTCGCTGGCGCTGCGCGATTGGGTGTACGCAAAGTAGGCATTACAATCGCGGCCGTCAGGAGAGAGTGCCCCACCTTCACCACGAAGGCAGCGCGGCACCGCCGAAGGCGCAGGCAGCTGCCGAACGCTCAGGCAAAAGGACTGGCAACCGCCCGCAGCGATGCGGGCGTTCCCTTGCTGGAGAGAGATGGCTTGCCGCATCGCGCGATGGGCCATCCACCGAAGGAGCAAGCCGCGCGGCCAGCCAGGGCGCCGCGGTGAATCTCTCAGGTAAAGCGGACAGCAGGGCAAATCCCGCGATCCATGGGGTCGCGGCCACCATTTGCCCCGGAGTTCCGCCTTGACCGCCACGCCCGCTTCCGCATCCGCCCCCCTGCTCACCACGCCCCTGAACGCCCTGCACATTGAGCTGGGCGCCCGCATGGTGCCGTTTGCCGGCTACTCCATGCCCGTGCAGTACCCCGCCGGCCTGATGGCCGAGCATGTGCACACGCGCACGGCCGCGGGCCTGTTCGACGTGTCGCACATGGGCCAGCTCAAGCTCATCGGCGCCGATGCGGCGGCGGCCTTCGAGACGCTGATGCCCGTGGACGTGATCGACCTGCCCGTGGGCAAGCAGCGCTACGGCCTGCTGCTGACGGACGAAGGCACCATCATCGACGACCTGATGTTCTTCAACCAGGGCGTGGTGGACGGCGAGCCCACCCTGTTCGTCATCGTCAATGGCGCCTGCAAGGTGGGCGACATCGCCCACATCCAGGCCCGCATCGGCCAGCGCTGCAAGGTGGTGCCCCTGCCCGACCACGCCCTGCTGGCGCTGCAAGGGCCGCAGGCCGTCACCGCCCTCGCCCGCCTCGCACCCGGTGTGGAAAAGCTGGTGTTCATGACCGGCGGCGCGTTCAGCATTGCGGGCTGCGACTGCTTCGTGACCCGCAGCGGCTACACGGGCGAAGACGGCTTTGAAATCTCCGTGCCCGCCGCCCAGGCCGAGACGCTGGCCCGCGCCCTGCTGGCCCAGCCCGAGGTCAAGCCCATCGGCCTGGGCGCGCGCAACTCGCTGCGCCTGGAAGCCGGCCTGTGCCTGTACGGCAACGACATCGACACCACCACCACCCCGCCCGAGGCCGCGCTGAACTGGGCCATCCAGAAGGTGCGCCGCACCGGCGGTGCGCGCGCAGGCGGCTTTCCTGGCGCCGACAAGGTGCTGGCGCAGATCGACAACCCCGCCAGCCTGCAGCGCAAGCGCGTGGGCCTGGTCGCGCTGGAACGCGTGCCCGTGCGCGAGCACACCGCACTGCAAGGCACCGACGGCCAGAAGATTGGCGAGGTCACCAGCGGCCTGCTGGGCCCCACGGTGAACGAGCCCGTGGCCATGGGCTACGTGGACGCAGCCCACGCCACCATCGGCACCCGCGTCAACGCCATCGTGCGCGGCAAGGCCGTGCCGATGGAGGTGCGGGCCATGCCTTTCGTCCCCGCCAATTACTACCGCGGCTGATTTCGCGGGTGGCGGCGCGCAGCCGCCACCACAGACGCCCCGTTCGCCCGCTACATTGCTGGTTCCCTTATCTACCCCTTTGCCTGAGGAGCTTTCCCATGACCGTCAAATTTTCCAAAGAACACGAGTGGATCAACGCCGCTGACGCCGCCGCTGCCGTGGTCGGCATCACCGTGCATGCGCAGGACGCGCTGGGCGACGTGGTGTTCGTGGACCTGCCTGAAGTCGGCAAGACCTTTGCCCAGGGCGAAGTGGCCGGCGTGGTCGAGTCCGTGAAGGCCGCTGCCGACGTGTACATGCCCGTCGCCGGCGAGATCGTCGAGGTGAACGAAGCCCTGCGCGCCGACCCGTCCCTGGCCAACAGCGACCCGCTGGGCGCCGGCTGGTTCTTCAAGGTCAAGCTGTCCGACGCCGGCCAACTGGCCGAGCTGATGGACGAGACCACCTACACGGCCTTTGCCGCCAACGCCTGAACGCCGGGCTTGCCGCACACAGCGCTTCAAAAACCATAGCTGCTTGCGCTTGATCCACGCCGATCTCAGACCAAAATCGATCTGAGGTTGGCTAAAAACAAGCGCGAGCAGCTCCCTTTTTCATAGCAGACCACCGCCCCACCATGACCGCCGCCCTGCCCCTCTCCGCGCTGGAAAACGCCGCCGAGTTTTTGCCCCGCCACATCGGCATCGACGCGGCGGATGAAGCCCACATGCTGTCCGTGATCGGCGAGGCCTCGCGCCGTGCGCTCATCGACTCCATCGTGCCGCGCTCCATCGCGCGCAGCCGGGCCATGGACTTGCCCCCGGCCACCACCGAGGCGGCGGCGCTGGCCGAACTGAAGGCCATCGCGGGCAAGAACAAGCTGCTCAAGAGCTTCATCGGCCAGGGCTACTACGGCACGCACACGCCCGGCGTCATCCTGCGCAACATCCTGGAGAACCCCGCCTGGTACACCGCCTACACGCCCTACCAGGCCGAGATTTCGCAAGGCCGCATGGAAGCGCTGGTCAACTTCCAGACCATGGTGTGCGACCTGACGGGCATGCCGATTGCCAATGCGTCCATGCTCGACGAAGCCACCGCCGCCGCCGAGGCGATGACGCTGGCCAAGCGCTCCGTCAAGAGCAAGAGCAACGTGTTCGTGGTGGCGGGCGACGCGCATCCGCAAACCATCGAAGTCATCCAGACACGCGCCCAACCGCTGGGCATTGAGGTGAAGCTGGCCAACTCGGCCGAAGAATGGAACACCCTGCTGGCCGGCGACTACTTTGCCGTGCTGGCCCAGTACCCCGCCACCAGCGGCCGCATTGACGACCTGCGCGCCGACGTGGAAAAGGCCCACGCCCAGCAAGCCGCCTTCATCGTGGCCGCCGACCTGCTGGCCCTGACGCTGATCACGCCACCCGGCGAATTTGGCGCCGACATCGTGGTCGGCACCACCCAGCGCTTTGGCATGCCCATGGGCGCGGGCGGCCCGCACGCCGCGTACATGGCCTGCCGCGACGAGTTCAAGCGCAGCATGCCCGGCCGCCTGGTGGGCGTGAGCGTGGACGTGCACGGCAAGCCCGCCTACCGCCTGGCGCTGCAAACGCGCGAGCAGCACATCCGCCGCGAGAAGGCCACTTCCAACATCTGCACCGCCCAGGTGCTGCCCGCCGTGGTGGCCAGCATGTACGCCGTGTACCACGGCCCCGAGGGCCTTAAGCGCATTGCACAACGCGTGGCCAGCTACACCGCCATCCTGGCCCAAGGCCTCAAGCAGCTGGGCGCCCCCGTGCGCGAACACGCCACATTCGACACGCTGAGCCTGCACACCGGCGCCGCTACCAAAACCATCGCTGCCCGCGCAGTGCAGATGGGCGCCAACCTGCGCATCTACTTTGAAGAGTACCTGTGCCTTTCGCTGGACGAGACCACCACGCGCGCCGATGTCGAGCTGCTGTGGAAGGTCTTCGCCAAGGACGGCCAGACGCTGCCCACCTTCGACGCATTTGAACGCGGCGTGGAGCCACTGATCCCTGCCGCGCTGCGCCGCACCAGCCAATACCTGACGCACCCGGTGTTCAACACCCACCACAGCGAAACCGGCATGCTGCGCTACCTCCGCGCGCTGTCCGACAAGGACCTGGCGCTGGACCGCAGCATGATCCCGCTGGGCAGCTGCACCATGAAGCTCAACGCCACCAGCGAGATGATCCCCATCACCTGGCCCGAGTTTGCCAACGTGCACCCGTTTGCCCCCGCCGACCAGCTGCAAGGCTACCAAGCGCTGGACGAGCAACTGCGCGCCTGGCTGTGCCAGGCCACGGGCTACGCCGGCATCAGCCTGCAGCCCAACGCCGGCAGCCAAGGCGAATACGCGGGCCTCCTGGCCATCAAGGGCTACCACGCCGCGCGCGGCGAAAGCCACCGCAACATCTGCCTCATCCCCAGCAGCGCCCACGGCACCAACCCTGCCAGCGCCCAGATGGCCGGCATGCAGGTGGTGGTGACGGCCTGTGACGCCAGCGGCAACGTGGACCTGGCCGACCTGAAGGCCAAGTGCGAGCAGCACAGCGCCCACCTCGCCTGCGTGATGATCACCTACCCCAGCACGCACGGCGTGTTCGAGACCAGCGTGAAGGAACTGTGCGCCCTGGTGCACAGCCACGGCGGCCGCGTGTACGTGGATGGCGCCAACATGAACGCCCTGGTGGGCGTGGCCGCCCCCGGCGAGTTCGGCGGCGACGTGAGCCACCTGAACCTGCACAAGACCTTCTGCATCCCCCACGGCGGCGGCGGCCCCGGCGTGGGCCCCGTGTGCGTGGTGGCCGACCTGGTGCCCTTCCTGCCCGGCCTGCCCGGCCAGGGCGACCAGCCGCAGGCCCCGGCCGTCGGCAAGGTCGGCCCCGTCAGCGCCGCGCCGCTGGGCAACGCCGCCGTGCTGCCCATCAGCTGGATGTACATCCGCATGATGGGCGCCGAGGGCCTGCAGGCCGCCACCGAAACCGCCATCCTGAGCGCCAACTACATCAGCGCCCGCCTGAAGGACCACTACCCCACGCTCTACGCCAGCGAAAACGGCCACGTGGCGCACGAGTGCATCCTGGACCTGCGCGGCCTGAAGGAAACCAGCGGCGTGATGGCCGAAGATGTCGCCAAGCGCCTCATCGACTACGGCTTCCACGCCCCCACGCTGAGCTTCCCCGTGCCCAACACGCTGATGGTGGAGCCCACCGAAAGCGAAACCCTCTTCGAGCTGGACCGCTTCATCGACGCAATGATCGCCATCCGCGAGGAAGTCCGCCAGATCGAAGCGGGCAATCTGCCGCAAGACAACAACCCCCTCAAGAACGCCCCGCACACCGCCGAGGCGCTGCTGGCCGGCGAATGGAACCGCCCCTACACCCGCGAAGCCGCCGCCTACCCCGTGGCCGCCCTGCGCAGCAACAAGTACTGGTCGCCCGTGGGCCGCGTGGACAACGTGTGGGGCGACCGCAACCTCAACTGCAGCTGCATCCCGGTGAGCGACTACGCATAGAGCGTGCCGACGCAGCGCCATGACGGTGCTGCCCGCGGACGACGAACAAACAAACAAAGGCCCGGTGACGGGCCTTTGTGTTTTTTACAAGGCGTCGAGCGGGCTCAAGATGCCGCGCCCGCCTTTGTTAAGCACGTGCGTGTAAATCATGGTCGTGCTCACATCGGCATGCCCCAGGAGCTCTTGCACCGTGCGGATGTCGTAGCCGGCCTGCAGCAAATGCGTGGCAAACGAATGGCGCAGCACATGCGGCGACACGGGCTTGTTGATTTGCGTGCGCCGCCTCGCGAACGGCACGCTGCACCGACTCGGGGTACACATGGTGGCGGCGTTCTAGCAGCTCTCCCGTGTGCGCATCGGGGCGCGGATCCATGGAGCGCACCGGCGACGGAAACACCCATTGCCAAGCCCAGCTTGCATCCGCGTTGGGATACTTGGCCGCCAGCGCGTGCGGCAAATACACCTGCCCAACCCAGCGGCCAAATCCTTTTCGTGCAAGGCGCGGGCCTTTTGCAATTGCGCTTGTAGCGGGGCGATCAAATTCTCGGGCAGCACCGTCACCCGGTCTTTATTGCCCTTGCCCTCGCGCACGATGATCTCGCGGCGGGCAAACTCCACATCCTTCACGCGCAGGCGCAGCGCCTCCAGCAGGCGCATGCCCGTGCCATAGAGCAACTGCCCAATCAGCCCGTGGTGCCATCCATGTGCAGCAACAGCTCGCGCACCTCGGTAGGGGTCAGCACCACCGGCAGGCGCTTGGGTGTTTTGGCCTGCACCACCTCATTGAGCCAGGGCAGGTCCATCGCCAACACCTGCTTGTACAAATACAGCAGCGCCGCCTTGACCTGATTTTGTGTGGAAGCAGAAACCTGCCGATCAACCGCCAAATGGCTCAAAAACGCTTCCACCTCGGCCGCCCCCATATCCTGCGGGTGGCGCTTGCCATGAAAGAGAATAAAACGCCGTGCCCAGTCGATATAAGCCTCTTCCGTGCGAATGCTGTAGTGCCGCGTGCGCAGGTGAATGCGCATGCGCTCCAGCAACCTGGGCGGGCGCGGCTCGGCGGGGTCGTTGCCGGGCTGCGGGGGTGGAGCGAGACGCTCTGTCATCCGCAAAATTTTAGGTTTGCCTAATTTTCCGAGGATCAGGGTTTGTATGGGGTAGCCGGCGCTATAGTTGTCTTAGCGGACTGATCGGACTACCATGCTTGTCGTCTATTTCTAGTTAGGGAAACAAATTGCCCTGGATTCTAAAAAATCGCTACTGGCTTGGTCGCCATGTATCCAAAGGAGCAATTCTTGTCAAGAAACCAACCTCCAGCAGCGATCGTATTGACGTTTGGTTTTACGACCAGCAAAGATGGGTTGACTGCAATCGTGAAATCATGCGCAGCAAGGTTTTCGACGACCTACCTATTGATTTTGTTCAAGAAGCAGAAAAGGAACTGGTTGAGAAAGAAAACATTGAGCTAGAACTCAAGCATAAAGCGCATCTTCAAAAATATGGACTATCATCTACCGGGATTAATAAACGCGAACCAACTGGAGTTGCGCGGTTCACACATTGCTGGTCATGCAAACTAAACATTGATAGTCTTGGATTTCTCGAGTGCTCTCGGTGTGGTTGGATTATCTGCAATTGTGGCGCTTGCGGTTGTGGGCGTTAACCTTTTGTCTATCCCTAACATTTCGTCGCAGCCGACCGCCCACGGCGGCGGCTGAACTCAGTTCGTTAGTCCCTTCATATTCCGCTTTATGCAGGCCAGCCTTTATTCCAGCGCTTCGCCTTTCTCACAGGTTTCTCCTTGGGGGTTTTGGCGCAGTGCGGGGCTTCGCCTGCGTTCGCCGCGCAAATTTCAAGCCTTTTTGGCCTCCAGCGCTTGTGCAGCAAGCGCCACCAGCTATCATTCTTGCAGCGCTGCGTCGCTGCCGTGGCGCAGCGCTTTTTCGTGGGCCGCGCACGTCTTCAGGGCTGGGCGCCCCCTTTTTGCCTTCGGGTCTAACTGTTCGTCGCAGCCGACCGCCTATGGCGGCGGCTGAACTCAGTTCGTTAGTCCCTTCATATTCCGCTTTATGCAGGCCAGCCTTTATTCCAGCGCTTTGCCTTTCTCAAAGGTTTCTCCTTGGGGGTCTTGGCGCTGCGCCGGGCTTCGCCTGCATACGCGTTGCAAGTTTCAAGCCTTTTTGGCCTCCAGCGCTTGTGCAGAAAGCGCTACCAGCTATCATTCTTGCAGCGCTGCGACGCTTCCGTGGCACAGCGCTTTTTCCTGGGCCGCGCACGTCTTCAAGTCGTGGCGCCCCCTTTTGGCCTTCGGGTCTAACTGTTCGTCGCAGCCGACCGCCTACGGCGGCGGCTGAACTCAGGGCGTTATGCGTCAGCGAACCAAGTCAATGATTGAGCGTCTGGCGGAACTTCTGGATCTTCCCGATGCGGACTATTGGTCTGATGTCGGGTGTATCGAGGCGCGTTCCATCATTGATGCAGACCCGCAGTTGGTTATGTGCCAGATCAAAAGCCAATGGAGATCGTGGCCGGAACCACGACAGGAGCACTTGGCTTACATACTTGGCGAGGGAACGCATCCACTGGAAAGGGAAGTCCTCCTCGAGATGGCATCCTTTAGAGCTCCAGGCGTCGTTATGTCCGCCCGAGAAGCGCTACGTGGAATTCCTGGCAGTGAGGCATAACCTGGCAGTCAACCGGACACCCAAATGCTGCGCATTTGGGTTCCCTTCGCTTGCGCTTCGGTGCCGGTTACTTCTACGTTAGCCGTGATCGACGGTAAGCCCGTCAAAATAAAAATGTTGAGAAGGCATATGGAAATTATTTACGACCATGCAGATCCATGTCTAGATGGTTACTATTCCGCAAGAAGCCAAAAAATTATATTTGGTGCTCGACGCATTGGACCATCAGGCTTGATGTCTGGCGCTATGACGTGCGGCTTCTCTCCAATGCCTTCAAATCAGATTTTGGGCAGCGAATTATTAAACCAACTTAACCTAACGAAAGAAATTCTTAAAATAAACGATTTGCTGCTTTATGACATAATTTCTGGAAAGTACAACGCCTCGAATGTTTTAGGCTTTGATTCATTTTCAGAGTTATATTCCAAGAACTCTGAATATGGCAGCTTCACTCTCTGGACCAAGAGTGACAAAGAAGTCCCTTATTTTGTGAGAGTTCCTGCATCAGATCGTTTTCCACTTTTCACCAACAGCAGACCAATAGCTAAGCCCTCAACACCTGAGTTTTTAGGCTCAGAGTTCAGAAATTTCTTAACTGACTTTATGAGCTAACTATTCATTCAAGCGGACTGGCCTGCGGCCAGCCGCTTACTTCGTCCGTTAGATTTTTATCTGGAGTATTTAATGAGTAGCCCCCTCCCAGATCAGGCGACCCAAACAATCGCCGTTTTAGCTGCTTGTTTTGCACAAACACTGGGGAAAAAAGACCCAGAATTTGCAGCGGCATTTGAGAAAAACATCCAAGAGCTTTATAGCCGCATGCGAGACAACAGTTATTTCCCGTCCGAGACGCTACAAGCGGTGAGGCTGGTCGGTGATCTACTCAAAAACCACTAGTTCAGGGGGTTCTAACCCGTCGCTCAAGCGGACGGCTACGCCGCCGCTTAGCTTGGTTCGTTAGGGCTTCATGTTTTCGATCTACTGCGGCGATCTGATGATTGGAACTTCCGATCTTGGCGGAGTTGATGCGGGAATGGGAGTCGCCGTCGGCGCATTCTTTCCAACGGAAGACTACGAGAAGGTTAGAAAGCACTTTCGCCTATTCACCGAGGCCACCTTCGAGAAGGCGCCGCCTGACGAAGAAATGCTTGGGAGGTTTTACGCACGCAATTCAAGGTTCCGTTTCGCTGTCATTGCACCGGATGGAACTACGGTCCCTCTATTTACCTGCCTAGTCCGAGACTACTCTGTGGAGCTTCCCGACCTTGGGCTAGAGGCGTATCAAGTGGAGGTTCAGTTGTCCGAGCAGAGCGCGTGGTTCCATGGCCGCGCCTAACCTCCCGGTCAACACGGACCTCGCGCAAAAAGCGCGCGAGGCCGGTTACGTCAAACGTTAGGCCACACACATGCAACATCGCGATCTTGAGCTGTTCGCTGACTACCATCAGTTCTACCTTCAGGACGAGCTGGCGAGCGGTGACTTGTCGGATGCATGGACGGACGAGGCCGTAGAGCGCTTACTCGCTCTCGCCCCGGGAATTGTTGGTGTGGGCACTGCCAGCAACGGCAATATCCCTGTTGCCGTAGAGGTGCTTGAGGGCGCGCCGGCAGAATCATGGGAGCCGTACGATCAGGTCAATGAGTGTTCGCTAGCAATCGCACATGGGCCGCTGGTGGTCGCAGGCTGGACGGAATACTTTCCAGAGGCAGCGCGCATCCCCTTGGCTCCCGGTATTTACCGGGTCCGTATCAGTTACTGCCTATTCGGCGAGGAACGCTATCTTGTTCAGCTCTGGCAGGCCCCGCGTGTCGAGCCTCTCGTGGTCAAGGCACGTGCGGCCTAACAATTCGTCCAAGCCGACGCCGCTTCGCGGTGCGGCTTAACTCCACCGTTGAGCGCCTTAGATATGCCTTCGATCCGAGACAACTTTCCTAAAGCAGTCGTCGATGCGCTTTGAACCGTGGATTGTGAAACATGGCGACCGGGGTTACGTATTGCCAGCCCTAGAAGCGCCATGAGCTACAAGTCGCCCAATCCGGCAGTCGAACGGACCTGCGCGAAAAGCCGCGCAGGCCGCTCACTTCTACGTTAGCTGCTCAAAAGGCCACCCCACAGCGAACGTCAGACGGAATGCCCTGATTGCGACGCCCGAGAGTCGTTGCTCGACGCAGCGCTCGGCAAGGCCCTACCATCGGGGGCTTTCCTGTTTTCACCAACCCAACCCATCGGATTCCCATGCGCATTCTTCTCGCCCTGCTCGCCTCGCTAGCCCTTGCCTCGGTTGCTCAGGCACAGACCGCCAAGCCGGTCACCACCGCCAGCGGCCTGGTCTATGAGTCGCTGAAAGACGGCACCGGCGAATCGCCCAAGGCCACGGACACCGTGAAGGTGCACTACAAGGGCACGTTCCTGGACGGCAAGGAGTTCGACAGCTCTTACAAGCGCGGCGAGCCCACGGAGTTTCCGCTCAACCGCGTGATTCCCTGCTGGACCGAGGGCGTGCAGCGCATGAAGCCCGGCGGCAAGGCCAAGCTGACCTGCCCGCCGGCCATTGCCTACGGCGAGCGCGGCGCGGGCGGGGTGATTCCGCCCAACAGCACGCTCAATTTCGAGATCGAACTGATCTCCGTGCGCAAGTGAAATGAAAGCCCCCCTGAGTTGCCTGCGGCCCCTTCCCCTCAGGGGCACGCAGCCCTCGCTGCGGGGCGGCCCTTGCTCGGCTGCCCGGGCGTGCACAGCGCCCGTGGCATCGCTGCGTATCAGCAAAAATTCCTGCTTGGGAGTCTCTCGTGTTGTTGAAGGTCGGTGACCTGGCTCGGCGCACCGGCCTCACGGTGCGCACGCTGCACCACTACGACGAGATCGGCCTGCTTACGCCGTCGGGCCGGTCGGAGGCGGGCTACCGCCTGTACAGCCAGGCGGATGTGCAGCGGCTGCACGGGATTCAAACGATGCGCCAGATGGGTCTGGCGCTCAGCGACATTGGCGAGCTGCTGGGGGGCGAAGGGGTGTCGCCCGAGCGCATCATCAACCAGCAGATCCGTGCACTCGACCAGCAGATCGGGCAGGCCACGGAGCTGCGCGCACGCCTGTCGATGCTGCGCGACGGGCTCATGGCCGGGGCGGAGCCCGACATGGGCAACTGGCTGGAGGCGCTGGCGCTGATGACCACCTACGGCAAGTACTTCACCTCGGCGGAACTCAAGCGCATTTTTGAGAACTGGAGCCGCATCGAGGCCGACTGGCTGGTGGTGAAGGACCAGGTGCGCTGCGCCATGGACCGGCAGCTGCCGCCCGATTCGCCCGAGGTGCAGGCGCTGGCCTACCGCTGGATGGCGCTCATGCTGCACTGGATGAATGGCGACATGGACCTGCTGGAGCGCTGGGGCCACATGTTCCGCACCGAGCCCTCCACGCACGGCCGCAACCATGCGCCGCCCGGCGACATGATCGAATACGTGGAGGCGGCCATCAAGCTGCGCATGGAGCTGCTGGAAAAGTACCTCACCCGCGAGGACCTGCGCAGGCTGGGCCATGTGCCGCACGGCGAGTGGGCCGCGCTGGAAGAGCGGGTGCAGCAGCTCATGGCCCGCGCACTGCCGCACCACCACCCCGAGGCCACGGCGGCCGCGCTGCGCTGGGACGCGCTGTTCAACACGCTGGCGTGCCACAGCGCGTCGCTGCGCCAGAAGCTGCTCGCGGCCTCCGCCAACGAGCCGTTGCTGCAGGCCGGATCGCCGTTGAGCGTGCCGGTGCGCGCATACCTGCAGGCAGCGCTGGCCCACGCGCGCCCGCCGGCGTCGGCCGTGGCTTAGAGCCTGTTCACGATCTCGCGGGGGTCGCGGACAGGCTCTTAGGCGGCGCAGCGCGCCGTCATCTCCGCGCAACAAAAAATACGGCCGGGCCCTTGACCCTCACGCAACGTGAGGGCCCACAGTGGCGCCCATGCAAAGACAGCCCTTCCCTGTTGAACCGGCCGCGGCCCCGGCCCAGCGGCTGCACGCCCTGGACAACCTGCGCGCCACCATGATGTGGCTGGGCATCGTGCTGCATGTTGCCGTCATTTACATGGCCCGGCCGTCGCCCCTGCCCTGGCACGACGACCAGTCCAGCCCGCTGGCGGACCTGCTGGTGGTCGTGATCCATGCGTTCCGCATGCCCGTGTTCTTCATCCTGGCCGGCTTCTTTGTGACCGCGCTGGTGCAGCGCCACGGCCTGGGCGGCATGGCGCGCAACCGGCTGCGCCGCCTGGGCCTGCCGTTTGCGGTGTTCTGGCCGCCGCTGTTTGCGGCCAGCGCCGTGCTGGGGCTGCTGTTCCTGCACCGCATGGCCTACAACACCTGGGGAATCGACCGCAGCCTGATGCCGCAAAGCCCCAGCGGGTCCCACCCGGGCCCGCAAACCATGCACCTGTGGTTCCTGTGGATGCTGCTGTGGCTGGCGCTGCTGACGCCGCTGCCCTGGGCGGCGGTGCGCGCACTGCCGCCGAGTGTGCAGCGCACGCTGCGGGCCATGATGGCCTGGCTGGGCAGCACGCCGCTGGGCGTGCTGGCGCTGACCGTGCCCCTGGCGTGGATTGGCGCGGGGTACGCGCACGGCATCGTCACGCCCGGCGGCTCGTTTCTGCCGCCGGCGGCGGAGTGGCTGCACAACGGGCTGTTCTACGGCTTCGGCCTGGGCCTGCACGCACTGCGCAAGGAGCTGACGGCGCTGTACGCCCGGCACTGGCTGCTGCTGGCGGCGCTGGGCATGGCATGTTTCGCCGCAGCGGCGTTCCTGTCGGAAGTGCAGGCGCAGCCCGAGGCTTCGACGGTGGCGCTGGTGCTGATCACCGGCGCGTTCACCGACCTGCTGGCCGCCCCGGTGCCGGATGCCTGGCACCTGCAGTTCTGGATGGCGCTGGCCTACAACGGCGCGTCCTGGCTGTGGAGCTTTGCGCTGATCGGGCTGTTCCTGCGGCACCTGGGCCGCCCCCGCGCCTGGATGGCCTACCTGGCCGACAGCTCGTACTGGGTGTACCTGGTGCACTTGCCCATCACCATGGGCCTGGGCGCGCTGCTGTACGGCCTGCCCTGGCCGGCGCTGGCCAAGATGGCCCTCAACGTGCTGGTCACCACGGCCTTGTGCCTGGCCAGCTACCACCTGTGCGTTCGCTTCACGCCGGTGGGCGCACTGCTCACCGGACGCCAACGCGCCCGACCGCTTTTTGGAGACCCTGTTCATGCCCACTGATACCTTTTCCCGCCCCGCCCCGCAGGGCACGGCCGCCCCGCCCGGCGGGGACCCGCGCGCCGCGCTGCTCCGCGACCGCAACTTCCGCTGGATGACCGCGGGCTCGGTGATGTCCATGCTGGGTGACCAGTTCACGCTGATCGCGCTGCCTTGGCTGGTGCTGCAGATGACCGGCGACACGCTGGTGCTGGGCACGGTGCTGGCCCTCATCAGCGTGCCGCGCGCGCTGTTCATCCTGATTGGCGGCGCGCTGGTGGACCGCCATTCGCCCAAGCAGGTGCTGATGATCACCAAGTACGTCAACCTGGTGCTGCTGGCCGCGCTGGCGGGGCTGGTGTTTGCAGGCACGCTGACGCTGTGGATGGTCTATGCGCTGTCGCTGGGCATCGGCCTGGCCACGGCCTTCAGCATCCCTGCGGGGACGGCCATGATGCCTTCGGTGGTGGCGCGCCCGCAGCTGCAGGCGGCCAACGGCATCAGCCTCGGCCTGCGGCAGCTGACGATGTTCCTCGGCCCCTTGCTGGCGGGGCTGCTGATTGCGCTGTTTGGCGCGGGCGATGCCGCCAAAGGCGCCGCCACCGCAACGGCCCACGCCAGTGCCACCGGCATCGGCCTGGCCTTTGCACTGGATGCGCTGAGCTTTGCGGTGTCGGCCTGGACGCTGTCCAAGGTGCAGACCCGCGTCGACACCGCAGCCGCGCCCGCCGCGGCACCGCAGGCCGTGCTGGCCGCGGTGGCGCACGGCCTGGGGCACTTCTGGCGCGACAGCGAGCTGCGCACCTGCTTTCTGTACTGGAGCGCGATTGCCCTGTTCATCATGGGGCCCATCCACATCGCCATCCCCGTGCTGGCCAGCAGCAACCCGCAACTGGGCGCCGCGGCCTTCGGCACGATCGTGGGCGCCCATGGCGCGGGCACGCTGCTGGGCATGGTCGTGTCCGGCGCGGTGCCACGGCTGCGCCTGGGCAGCCTGGGCATGACCATCCTGGCGTTCGACGCCGTCATCGGCGCACTGTTCATGCCCCTGGGGCTGATCACCGCCGTGTGGCAAGGCGCGGCGCTGATGCTGGTCATCGGCCTTTTGGGCGGCTTCATGCAGGTGAGCGTGTTCACCTGGATCCAGCAGCGCGTGCCCCCGGCGCTGCTGGGCCGCGCGATGAGCCTGTTCATGTTCATCTTCATGGGCCTGGCGCCCATCTCGGCGGCCGTGACCGGCTGGGTGATGAAGAGCGTCACCCTCACCCAGCTGTTTGCCGCCAGCGGCGGCACGCTGGTGGTGCTGGCGGCGGTAGCCTTCGTGCTGACGCCCATGCGCCGCATGACGGACGCCGCGCCCGCCGCGCGCTGAAGCACGGCCCCAACGAGATGCAAAAAAGGCCGGGCGCAAGCGCCTGGCCTTTTTTCTTCTGGGGTGCGTGCCGCTGGGTCGCTCAGACCTCGGTCACGAACTCCTCGCGCGGGCGGCGCACCTTCTTCAGGCTGACCAGCCAGTCGCCTTCGTCGGCGCGGTAGCCCAGCGGCAGGATGGCCACGCTGCGCAGGCCGCGCGCGCGCAAGCCGAGGATCTCGTCGAGCGCGTTGGGGTCAAAACCTTCCATCGGCGTGCTGTCCACTTCCTCGAACGCGGCGGCGATCAATGCGGCGCTCAGGCCGATGTAGGCCTGGCGTGCCGCGTGCTGGAAGTTCACCTCGGCATCGCGCTGGGGATAGCTGTTCAGCAGCATCTGGCGGTAGTTTTCCCAGCCTTCGTTCTTGAAGCCGCGCTGGTCGTTGGTGAGGTCGAACATCTTGTTGATGCGCTCGGGCGTGTAGTTGTCCCACGCGGCAAACACCAGCAGGTGCGAGCCGTCGGTGATCTGGGCCTGGTTCCAGGCAATCGGCTGGATCTTCGCGCGCACGGCAGGGTCGGTCACCACGATGATCTCAAACGGCTGCAGGCCGCTGGAGGTGGGCGCCAGGCGGGCGGCCTCCAGGATGCGGTCCACCTTGTCTTGCGGCACCGCCTTGGCGGGGTTCATCTTCTTGGTGGCGTAGCGCCATTGCAATTTGTTCAGCAGGGGCTGGGCGGCCGAAGGGGCGGTAGTGGTCATGGCAAATGTCCTGTGGGATGAATCTAAGGGTGGAAGGAACCGCGCAGGCCGCGAAGCACCGCACGATGGTGAAAATGTAAGGAGCCTTCCACCGGCCAAAAAGCCCTTCCGTGGAAACTGATTGTTCCAAAACGGTCAACAATCATGCCCTTGGCGGCGGAGTCTCCACCCCACCGCACGGGCCGGCAGGCGGCGCGTACACTGGCCCCTTCGCTTTCTGGCCCCGAGGCGCAGCCCACGCGTCGCCGCCCTGCTCTCGCATGAGTGAACCCGATCTCTCGTTTCTCGACCCGCAGAGCCGCCAGCCGGCCCCGCAGGAGCCCCCCGCCGGGCCGTCGTTGCCGGCCCGCATGGGCGCGCCCGGTGCTGCAGAAGACCTGGTGGCGGAGCTGCGGGCCTACCAGGCGGAGCTGGAGAGCCAGAACAAGGTGCTGCGCTACAGCCAGACCGTGGCGGAGAGCGCCTACGAGCGGTTCGAGGCCCTGTTTGCCAGCGTGCCCCTGGCGCTGATGGTGGTGGACGAGCACGACATGGTGGTGCAGGCCAACTCCATGGCGCACCGCTCGTTCCAGCCCACGGAACGCGACCGCCCGCTCACGGCGCTGATGCCCTTCGTCCATCCGCAGGACGCTGCCCGCGTGCAGGAGGCGTTCTCGCAGGCGCGGGACCTGGGCCGCAGCGAGGCCAAGGAGGTGGTGTTCTCGATCAGCGACACCACCCGCATCACGGGCGACCTGCACATCGCCCATATCGAGGCCCCCCAGAGCAGCGGCCCGCCGCTGCCGCAGTTTCTGTGCGCCGTGATCGACCAGGGCCCGCTGCTGGCCGAACGGCAGGCGCTTCAGCACAGCGCCGTCACCCTGCAGTTGCGCAACGAGCAGATCCGCGCCAGCGAGAAACGGCTGGAGGCTGTCATCAACTCCGCGCTCGACGCCATCATCTGCGTGGACCAGCACCGGCGCATCACCGTCTTCAACCCCACCGCGGCCGCGCTGTTCCAGTGCAGCGCGGCCGATGCGCTGGGCAGCGCGCTGGACCGCTTTCTGCCCGACGCAGCGCAAGCCCTGGCCTTTGCCCAGCTCACCACGCAAGCCATGCTGGGCGAGATGACCGCCCTCACGGCCAGCGGCAAGGAGCTGGCGGTGGAGGTCAGCGTGTCGTTCGAGCGCCATGCCGAGGGCGAAACCACCACGGTGTTCGCCCGCGACCTCACCGGCCGCAAGAAGGCCGAGGCCCACCGCAGCGAACTGGAGGCGCAGCTGCGCGAGTCGCACAAGATGCAGGCCGTGGGCACCATGGCCGGCGGCATCGCGCACGACTTCAACAACATCCTGGGCGCCATCCTGGGCAACGTGGAACTGGCCAAGGCCGACTGCCCGCCGGGCTCGCCGGTGCTCGAAAGCCTGCAGGAAATCGACAAGGCGGGCCGCCGCGCCCGCGACCTGGTCCGCCAGATCCTCACTTTCAGCCGCAACGAGCCCCCGCAACGCACCGCCGTTGCGCTGGCCGAGGTGGTGCACGACACGGAGCGCCTGCTGCGCGTGACGCTGCCGCCCGCCATCGAGCTGCACATGCAGCTGCAGGCCGGCCTGCCGCCCGTGCTGGCCGACGCCACGCAGGTCGAGCAGGCGCTGCTGAACCTGTGCACGAACGCCGTGCATGCCATCGGCGCGGAGCGGGGCAGCATCCATGTGGAGGCCGCCACGGTGCAGCCGGACCAGCGGCTCTCCGAACGCCTGGGGCTGGCCCCTGTGGACTATGTGGCGCTGTCCGTGCGCGACACCGGCCCCGGCATGGACGCCGCCACGCAGGAGCGCATCTTCGAACCCTTCTTCACCACCAAGCCCGTGGGCCAGGGCACGGGCCTGGGCCTGGCCGTGGTGCACGGCGTGATGCGCACGCACGATGGCGGCGTGGACGTGCAAAGCGCCCCCGGCCAGGGCAGCCGCTTCACGCTGTACTTTCCTGTGGCTCCCAGCGCCGCCCCCGTCCCCACCCACGCCCCCAGCGCCGCCCCCGCCGTGGCCGCTGCCCTGCCAGACACACCGCCCGCCGCCGCGGCACCGCCGAGTGCGTCGGGCACAAAGCGCCATGTGATGTATGTGGACGACGACCAGGCCCTGGTCTTCCTGGTGCAGCGCCTGCTGCGGCGCCGGGGGTACGAGGTCAGCGGGTTCACCGACCCGCACGAGGCCACCGCCGCACTGCGCGCCGCGCCGCAGGCCTACGACCTGCTCGTCACGGACTACAACATGCCCGGCTTTTGCGGCGTGGACCTGGTGCGCGAGGCGCGCCTGATCCGCCCCGACCTGCCCGTGGCGCTGGCCTCGGGCTACGTCACCGCCGAGATCGAGCAGGCCGCCCTGGCCGAAGGCGCCCGCGCACTGATCCACAAGCCCAACGATGTGGAAGAGCTGTGTGCCACGGTGCAGCGGCTGATTGCCGACCACGACGCTTCATGACCGCACACCCGCCGCAGGCCGCTGGCGTGGATGCCCTGTACGAAGACGCCGACCTGCTGGTGCTGTGCAAGCCTGCAGGCCTGCTGTGCGTGCCGGGCCGCGGCCCCGACAAGCAGGACTGCCTGAGCGCCCGGGCGCAGCAGCGCTGGCCCAGGGCGCTGATCGTGCACCGGCTGGACCAGGCCACGTCCGGCCTGGTGCTGATGGCGCGCCACATCGAAGCGCAACGCCGCCTGAGCCACGCCTTTGCCGAGCGCCAGGTGCACAAGCGGTACCACGCCGTGGTCCGCGGGCTCCTGAGCGCAGACGGCGCCTGGCACGAGATCGACCTGCCCATCGCTGCCGACTGGGAACGCCGGCCGCTGCGCGTCATCGACCCCGTGCAGGGCAAGCCCAGCCGGACCCGCTGGCGCGCACTGGCACACGACACTGCGGCCCAGACCACGCGCGTGGAGCTGGAACCCATCACGGGCCGCACCCACCAGCTGCGCGTGCACCTGGCGGCCATCGGGCACCCCATCCTGGGCGACAGGCTCTACGCCGACGCCAGCACGCAGGCGCTGGCCCCCCGGCTGCTGCTGCACGCGGCCGAGCTGCGGTTCATGCACCCTGCGCACGGCGGGCCATGCGCCTTCGCGGCCCCCGCAGATTTTTAGGCAGCTGTCGGGCATTCCTGCGAAATCGCTCGCCGCCTCTCAGCCCACGGGCGGAGGGTGCCCGCCCGCCGTGCGCAGGCCCTCATGGTGGAAAAGACACTGCGTGCCAGATAATCGCGGTTCACAATTTTTTGCCATTGACATTTTTCACCCCACGCCACGCCATGCTGAAACGCCGCCTTCCCGCCTTGCTGATCGGCCCGCTCCTTGCGTCGGGCGCCTGGGCATCGCCGCCCACCTTGCTGTACGACGGCAACACCGAACCTGTGGCGCAAGGCTGGCAGCAGACGCAGCAATCGCCGCACACCGAAACCGTGGGGGACGGAATCAATGGCGTGGATGCCGGCACCACGCGTTTCACCACGGCCAACGCGGGCTCGACCAGCGGGCAGAACCTGTACAGGTACGGCGTGAGCACCGCGAACTTCATCACGTCGGTCCGCCTGAAGGCCCTGTCCATCGCGCCTCACAATACCCTCGACGCCGGTCTGATGTTCAGTGTGACGGACGCCTTTTCCCCGCCCATGGGAAGCACGGTCAATCGCAGCACCATGCTGTATCTGGACCCAGCCGCTGTCGGGTGGGGCGATGACACCGGCGGCACGGTGCCCTTCAACAACCTGGATGGCGCTTTCCACGAATACGCCCTGCGCTACCTCAACGGCCAGCTCAGCCTGTACATCGACGCGGACTACGCCGACATCGCATCGGGGGCGGCCACGCCCTTGCTCAGCCGGTCCTTTGTGCCCAGCACCACGGCCAGCGCCATGGTTCTCTTCGGCGATCAGTCCAACGATCCCAACGTGAATTCCGACTACGTGGTCGACTACGTCAAGTTCCAAAACCTTGATCTTCCCGACCCGCCGGCCAGCATCACCGCGACTCCTGGCGACGGCTCCGTGAGCGTGGGCTTCACCCCGCCCGCCGACACCGGGAGCAGCGCCATCAGCAGCTACAGCGTGACGGCCGCCGGCCCGGGCAACGTCCCCGCCGGCAGTTGCACACCCACGCCCGCGCTGCCCACCGCCGGCCAGACGGCCACCTGCGTCATCACAGGCCTGACCAACGGCGTGACCTACACCCTCAGCGTCAGCGCGATCAATGACTCGGGCGCGGGCCCTGCCGCCACCGCCACCGCGCAGCCCCGGCTCGTCCCGGCTGCAGGCCCCGCGGCGGTGCCATCCCTGAGCCCTGCGGGGCTGGCCTCGCTGGCCGCAATGCTCGCGGCCGCGGCCGCTGGGCACAATCTGCGGCGGCGCCGCCGGGAAACCCGTTCCGCAGAACGGACGCAGGAGTTTTAACGAAATCGGCCGCTAGCGCTTATCCACAAAGCGTCAGCAGCTATCAAATTCATAGCTTTCCTGCCGACAGCGCAGGCCGCGACATGGCCCACTGCACCGCCAGGATGCTGGCAAGCACCACCACCATGCCCACCAGCGACAGCCCCCGCAGGGCCTGGCCCAGCAGCGCCCAGCCCAGAACCACTGCCGTGACGGGGCTGAGCAGCAGCAGCGACGACACCGCCACCGAAGGCAGGCGGGCCACACCGCGGAACCACAGGCCATAGGACAGCAGCGCGCCCACCAGGCTCAGGTACAGGTAGCCCGCCACGTTGTGGGCCGTGAGCGCGGGCAGCGGCGGGTCCATGCCCCACGCCAGGGGCGCCAGCATGGCGCCGCCCGCCAGCAGTTGCCAGCCCGTGAAGGCCAGCACCGGCAGGTCGGACTGCCAGCGGCGCGACCAGAACGTGCCGGCCGCCATGCACAGCGTGCCCGCCAGCGCGGCGGCCACGCCCACCATGTCCCACCGCGCACCCGGCGACAACAGCAGCGCCGCCATGCCCAGCACGCCCATCGCGCCCGCCCCCAGCGCCACGGCAGGCGGGCGGCGGTGGTCCAGCGCCCAGGCCAGGCCCATCACCACCAGCGGCCCGACGGCCCCCACCACGGCAGCCACGCCGCCGGGCAGCCGGTAGGCCGCCACGAACAGCAGTGCCTGGAACACGCCGATATTGAGCGCGGCCAGCACCAGCAGGCGCCGCCACGCCACCCCGTCGCCCCACGCGGGCCAGCGGCGGCACCACAGCACCAGCAGCAGGCCCGCCGGCAGCGTGCGCAGCAGCGCGGCGGTGAAAGGCCGGTCCGGCGGCAGCAGCTCGGTGGTGACGATGTAGGTGGAGCCCCAGATCATCGGCCCCAGGGCCGTGGTCAGCACGTCGATCCAAGGCAGGGATGCACGGGAATGCGCCATGGTATTTATCTTGAATTCAAGACAAACACCTTACCATACAATCTTGAAATCAAGACAAATCCACCCCGCTTTCATGGCCACCCAACGCCCGCCTGACGCCGTGGACGCCATCCTGGCGCAATGGCACCGCGAACGCCCCGACCTGGACGTGAGCCCCATGGGCCCCATCGGCCGCATCAAGCGCTGCGCGGCCCTGCTGCAGCGCCAGCTGGACGCGACCTTTGCCGAGTTCGGACTGAGCTTCTGGGAGTTCGACGTGCTCGCCACGCTGCGCCGTGCGGGCGCGCCGTACTGCCTGGCGCCGACCGCCCTGTTCTCCACCCTCATGGTCACCTCGGGCACCATGACCCACCGCATGGGCAAGCTGGAGGCCCAGGGCTGGATCACCCGCGTGCCGAACCCGGCCGATGCGCGCAGCTCGCTGGTGCAGCTCACCGGCGACGGGCTGGCGCTGATCGACCGCGCGGTCGAGGCCCATGTGGCCAACGAGCACCGCATCCTGGCGCCGCTGAAGGCGGCCGAACTCGCCGCCCTGGACGCGCAGCTGGCGCGGCTGCTGGCGGCGCTGGAGTCGCCCCCGCAACCCTGACCACCCCGCGGGCGCAGTACCATGGGAGGATGCCCCAAAACCACCTGTACCTCCTGACCGGCGCTTCCCGCGGCATGGGCCTGGCCATGGCCCAGCAATTGCTCAAGAGCGGCAACACGCTGGTCTGCATTGCGCGCAGCGCCAACCCCGACCTGGCCATGGAAGCCAAGGCTGCCGGCGTCACGCTGGAGCAGTGGCAGCACGACCTGTCGCAAGGCGAGCCGGTTGCGCACAAGCTGCAGGCCTGGCTCACGGCCCAGGGCCCGCAGGCCTTTGCCAGCGCCACGCTCATCAACAACGCCGGCGTGATTCCGCGCATCGCCCCGCTGTCGCACAGCGATGCGGACGATCTGGCCAACGCCCTGCGCGTGGGCCTGGAGGCCCCGATGCAGCTCACGGCCGCCTTCCTGGGCGCGACCGACGGCTGGACGGTGCCACGCAAGGTGCTCAACATTTCGTCCGGCCTGGGCCGCCGCGCCATGGCCTCGCAGGCCGCGTACTGCGCGGCCAAGGCAGGCATGGACCATTTCACGCGCTGCGTGGCGCTGGACGAGGCGCTCAAGCCCCACGGCGCCAAGGTCTGCTCGCTGGCCCCGGGCGTCATCGACACCGACATGCAGGTGCAGCTGCGCGGCGCCGACCCCGCGGCCTTCCCGGACCGCCAGAACTTTGCCAACCTCAAAACGGGCGGCCAGCTCACCTCGCCCCAGGACGCCGCCACCCGCGTGCTGGCCTGGCTGGAGCGCGCGGACTTCGGCACCAACCCCGTCGCCGATGTCCGGGAGGCATGAAGCCCCCCTGAGCCGCTGCGCGTCTTCCCCCGGAGGGGGACGCCACCGGTGGCCCGGCAGAGCCGGTTCCACGGTGGCGCTGGCGTTGGCAGCGCCCCAGCCACAGGCTGGCGGCACAACACAAAGCAAGCCAACAGCCCGAGGCCAATTGCTCACATATTCATAGCTGCCAGCGCTTGATGGACAAGCGCCAGAGCCATTTTTCATTAAATTTTCATCCAGCAAGGAGTTTCCCCATGACCCGTGAAGTCGTCGTTGTCAGCGCCGTGCGCACCGCCATTGGCACCTTTGGCGGCAGCCTGAAGGACGTGCCCCCCACCGAACTGGGCGCGCTGGTCGTCAAGGAATCGCTGGCCCGCGCCAGCGTGGAGGGCAAGGATGTGGGCCATGTGGTGTTCGGCCACGTGGTGAACACCGAGCCCAAGGACATGTACCTCTCGCGGGTGGCAGCGATCAACGGCGGCTGCGCCGAGGGCACGCCCGCCTTCAACGTGAACCGCCTGTGCGGCTCGGGCCTGCAGGCCATCGTGAGCGCCAGCCAGTCGATCCTGCTGGGCGACACCGACATTGCCATCGGCGGCGGCGCCGAGGTGATGAGCCGCGCACCGTTCGCCAGCCTGAACATGCGCTGGGGCGCCCGCATGGGCGACACCAAGATGGTGGACATGATGATCGGCGCGCTGCACGACCCCTTCCACACCATCCACATGGGCGTGACGGCCGAAAACATCGCCGCCAAGTGGGGCATCACGCGCGAGGACCAGGACAAGCTGGCCGTGGAAAGCCACAACCGCGCCGAGCGCGCCACGCAGGCGGGCCTGTTCAAGGACCAGATCGTGCCCGTCACCTTGAAGAGCAAGAAGGGTGACGTGCAGTACGCCACGGACGAGCACTTCCGCCCCGGCGCCACGCTGGAGGACCTGGCCAAGCTCAAGCCCGTGTTCGTGAAGGAAAACGGCACCGTGACGGCGGGCAATGCCTCGGGCATCAACGACGCTGCCGCCGCCGTGGTGCTGATGGAAGCCGGTGCCGCCAAGGCGCGCGGCGCCAAGCCGCTGGCGCGCCTGGTGGCCTACGCCCACGCCGGCGTGGACCCCAAGTACATGGGCATCGGCCCCGTGCCCGCCACGCAGCTGGCGCTGAAGAAAGCCGGCCTCACCATCAACGACCTCGACGTGATCGAGGCCAACGAGGCCTTTGCCGCCCAAGCCTGCGCCGTGACGAAGGACCTGGGCCTGGACCCGGCCAAGGTCAACCCCAACGGCTCGGGCATTTCGCTCGGCCACCCGATCGGCGCCACGGGCGCGCTCATCACCGTGAAGGCGCTGTACGAGCTGCAGCGCGTGCAGGGCCGCTACGCGCTGGTGACCATGTGCATCGGCGGCGGCCAGGGCATTGCCGCCATCTTTGAACGCCTGTGAAGTAAGTCGGCGCGGCATGCCATCGCCAGCCGCGATGCTGCCGCCCGCTTTTGGCACGGCATGCGCTGCGCCGCATCAGCGATCATCCCCACCGGCTGGCAAAGACCAGCCGGCGCCGCAGGCGCTGCGAGAATCCGCCGACCCCACCGGCAACCGGCCCGCAGCCTGCGCAGGGAACCCCACCGGATTCCCGCGCGCGCCCTGCCCCGCACCCATTGAACCCACGGAGACCTCTTTCACCATGATTCGCACGCTGTTTTCCTTCACCGCGCTGGCCTTCGCCCTGGGCAGCGCCGCCCAGGCCCAGACGCCCGCACCGGCCGCCGCAGGCGCCTATCCCAGCAAACCCATCCGCCTGATCGTGCCGTTTCCGCCCGGCGGCGGCACCGACATCCTCTCGCGTCTGGTGGCCACCAAGCTGACCGAAAGCGCCAAGTGGACCGTGGTGGCCGACAACCGCGCCGGCGCGGGCGGCACCATCGGCATCGGCGAAGCCGTGAAGGCCGCCCCCACCGGCTACGACCTGGTCATGGGCCAGAAGGACAACCTGGTCATCGGCCCCTGGCTGTACAAGAACCTGACCTGGGACCCGACCAAGGACCTGACGGCCGTCGCCCATGTGGCCTACACGCCCGTGGTGATCGCCACCAGCGCCAGCAACACCAAGTACAAGACACTGGCCGACGTGGTCACCGCCGCCAAGGCATCGCCGGGCACCATCACCTACGGCTCGCCCGGCAACGGCACTTCCATCCACCTGGCCGGCCACTTGTTCGAGCAGGCCGCCGGCATCAAGCTCAGCCACATCCCGTACAAGGGCTCCAACCCCGCGCTGATGGACGCCCTGGCGGGCAACGTGGACCTGCTGGTGTCCTCCCTGCCCTCAGCCATGGGCCAGATCAAGTCGGGCAAGCTGCGCCCGCTGGCCGTCACGTCCGCCAAGCGCAGTTCCTCGCTGCCCGAGGTGCCCACGGTGGCCGAAGCCGGCTTCAAGGGTTTCGACGTGAGCACCTGGTACGGCGTGTTCGCGCCCGCAGGCACCCCGGCTGCCGTGGTGAACACGGTCAACGCCGAAATCAACAAGCTGCTGGCCACGGCCGACATGAAAGCAGCCATCCACGCCCAGGGCGCGGAGCCCGAGGCCATGTCCGCCGCACAGTTTGGCGCCCTGCTCAAGACCGACTACGCCAAGTGGAAGGGCATTGTGGAATCGTCGGGCGCAAAAATTGAGTGACCCCCTGTGGCGCTTCGCGCCTTCCCCCTGAAGGGGGACGCACCCGGTGGCCTGGCGGAGCCAGTTCCACGGGTGCCCTGGCCTTGGGGCGTGCCTGATCCGGAGGCAGTGGGTTGATGTTGCTGCGCAACCGGATCCACGGGTCTGCCCCCTGTGGCGCTTTGCGCCTTCCCCCTGAAGGGGGACGCACCCGGTGGCCTGGCGGAGCCAGTTCCACGGGTGGATTGAGCAACCCCCTGTGGCGCTTCGCGCCTTCCCCCTACAGGGGGACGCACCCGGTGGTCTGGCGGAGCCAGTTCCACGGGTGCCCTGGCCTTGGGGCGTGCCTGTTTAACGGCCAGGGGTTCCCAAAGGTGCGCAGTCCGCATCCACCGCAATTAAAAACGGCTCCCTCGGGAGCCGTTTGCTTTATCTCTTCCAACCCCGCACAGGCTAGCTTCCCATGGCCTTGGAACCTGGCGCTGCGCCAAGGCCAGAGCCCCCGCGCAAGGGCCGCCCCGCCGCGCTGGGGGCGTCCCCCTCCCGCATTGCGCAGCAATGCGAGAGAGGGGGAAGGCGCCGAAGGCGACTCAGGGGGAGACCTCTCCCTCAATCGCGCACGACCAGCACCGGGACATGCACCACGCCCAGGACGCGCTGCGTGACGCTGCCCAGCACCAGCTTTTCCAGCCCGCGGCGACCGTGCGAGCCCATGACGATCAGGTCGGCGCCCGTGCTCTCCAGTGCGCGCAAGATGCCGTCGTGCACTGCGTGGCCTTCGCCCATCACGGTGGTGACTTCCACGCCCGCCTCGGCCATGGCCTTGCGCGTGGCGTCCAGGGCGGTATTGGCTTCGGCCGTGGCGGCGTTGATGTACTGCGCCTGCCCGTAGGCGAAATCAGCGCCCACGCCGGTGAAGGGGTAGGGATCCACCACGTAGACAGCCGTCACGGCGCTGCCGAAGGCCTTGGCCAGGCCGGCTGCCTTGGACACGGCCAGCATGGAGGTCTTGGACCCGTCGACTGGAACCAGAATGTGCTTGAACATGGAGCTTCTCCTTGCGTTGAGTGTTGAAAAGGCTTGTGGCCCTGGACTCCAGTGTGGCCCTCTGCCCTGCCCGGCATCTTGATTCGCATCAATGTCCCGGTCAAGTTTGCGAAAGAGTCAGTTGACGATCTCCTGGAGGTCGCCACAACGCAAGGCGCCGCTACCCGCAGGCGCCCGCGCGGGCACATGTTCGCAGCGTCCATGCTCCGCTAGCGCTGCCCCCCTTCGCGGCGCACCAGCCTGCGCGCACCCAGCAGCGCTGCCAGCCATGCCAGCACCGCCAGAGCGGCCCCGGACGTAGCGGGCACCGGGTGCCCAGCCGGCGGCACCACTGTATCGTCATCCACGATGGTTCCCGTGGCCTCGGCCCCATCGGCCGCCAGGGTGGCACCCGTGGGGTTGCTCAGCAGCACGCGGAAGGTCTTGTCGGGCTCGGGCGTGGTGTTGCCGATCAGCGGGATGGTGATGTTCTTGGGCGTGCCATCGCCTGCCGCCCAATTCAAGGTGCCGGTCCCGCCCACGTAGTCCCGGGGTGCCATGGCGCTGCCGTTTTGCGTGCCCCAGGTCACGCTGACGGGCGCCGTGGGCACGGCCGACAGGTGGACGGTGAACACCATGGTCCGCGCGCCCTGTGCCTTGGAGACCAGCTCGGCCCCCGCACTGCCGCCATCGCCCTCGGGGCTGCTGGCGCTGGAGATGGAAATGGTGGGAGCCGCCGGCGGCGGCGCGCCGTCGTCATTCTGGATCGTGATCTGGCCCACCGTGCGATCACCGCCGCTCATGCCGACCAGGTTCAGCAGGCGCACCACAAAGGTTTCATCGGGCTCCGCAAGGGTGTCTCCCCGTACCTGGACGGTGATGGTCTGGGTCAACGGGCTCACTCGCTCCCACGTGAGGGTGCCGCTGGCGGGTACGTAGTCGCCGCCGGCGGCGGTGGCGGTGCCGTCATCGGTCTGCCAGCGCAGCGACACGGTGGTGGCAGGCGAATGGGACAAGGTGACCGCCAGGTCCACGTTGCGCACGCCGGCGTTCCCTTCGGCCACCGTGGCGCTGCCGATGCTGACGCTGGGCGGGGGCACCGGCCCGTCATCATTGGTGATGGTGCCCGTGCCTGTGGTGACGGCGCCGCCCAGTCCGACCAGGTTGTGCAGCAGCACTTGCAGGGTTTCGTCGGGCTCGGGCGTGGTGTCACCGTTGACCAGCACGGTGATGGTGCGCGGCGAACCGTCGCCCGCGGCCCAGGTGAGCGTGCCGCCGGTGGCCGTGTAGTCCAGCGGCGGCTCCGCGCGGTAGTTCTGCGTGCCGGGCTGGGTGTACCAGCTCAGGCTGGCTGCGGTGTCGGGCGCGCGGGACAGCGTGACGTTAAACACCATGGCGGTAGTGCCCGCGTCACCCTCGGCCACGGTGGGGCTGCTGACGGATACCAACGGTACGCCGTCCATCAGCAGCGTGCCCGTGCGGTAGGCTGCCTCGGACACGGAATCGGCCAGGTACTGGTAGGTCAGGCAGACATCGCCCGCACCCACGCTGGTGCAGCGCGCATTGAGCACGGTGTTGTTGATGGCATCGCCGTGGTACACGACGTTGGCGCGGATGACGTTCAGCCAGTCGCCCACGGCGTGGCCTGCGGGCTGGTCGTCAATCCAGCGGCCCACGGTGATTTGCGCGTCGACCGGCGTGCCGGCCTGGTCGGTCTGCAGCCTGAACTCCATCACCCGCGCGCCGCTGTCGGTGCTGCTGATGGTGGTGGTGCCGTTGACAAAGGTCCAGCTCTTCGCCAGCGACTGGGCTGGGAAGGTGACCGGCAGGTTGGCGGGCAGCGGGTCGGCCGTGGTGATGAGGCCCTGCACGCGCGCACCCGGCACCAGATTGAGGCAGGTGCCGCCGCCGCACGGCGGGGTGTAGTTGGTGACGCGGTTGAAGACTTCGGAGCCGTATTTGTAGACGACGTCGGCCCGGGCGGGCAGCACGGCCGCCAGGGCCAGCACGGCAGCCGCAACGGCGGGATTCCAGGGTTTCATGCGGGGTGTTCCAGTGGGTGAGTTCCTCGGGATGAGGGGCTGCGCCCATTCTGAAAAGCACCGGCGCGAGGCGCCATCCACCAGGGGGAAGGTGCGCGGCCTCCGGCCTGCCTTCTCTGCCGGAGTGCTGCCGCCGCGGGCTCAGAATGTGTTTACGTTCTCAGAGCCTGGGCCAGGCTGTCCCAGTCGCTGGCCCCCACCACGTCCAGGATGGCGTTCAAGTGCTTCTTCAGCGCGGCAGCGCCCACGCCGGTGTGGCGGGCGCAATCGGAACGGGGATGGCCCAGGCCCGCCAGGGCGGCGATTTCGCGCTGCATGGGGGTCAAGGGGAGCGCCAGCACACGTCGCATCATGTCGATCTGGCACGGATGGCGCAGCTGCAACGTGAGCAGCCAGTGGCCCGCGTCGCGGGCATTGCAGTGGCGCAGGGGGTGCGTATGCACATGCAACACGCCCTTGGGTACCGGCAAGTGCTTGCTCTGCCCTGGCTGCATGCCCAGGTGGCGGAACAGGTCCGGCGGCAGCGCCGTGGCGTTGGCACCGTACAGGCCCAGACCGGGGATGTGCGCCTCCTGCAGCAATTGCACAGCGGCGGCATCGGCAGACAAGGGCTTGAGGTTGGCCGCGTCCACCAGCACATGGCCTGAAGTCCCGCTGCTGCGCATGCCGCCCGCAGCGCCCTGCCCAGCCGGCACAAACGCCAGGGCCAGCACCCGCCCTGCGCGCTCCAGCAGCTCGGCCTCGGCGGCGCCAAAACCTGTGCCGGGTGCGCGGAACAGTGCCACCACGGCACGCGTGACGGGGCCGCCGGGCCCGGGCACCTCCACCCGCATGTCCAGCGTGTGGTGGTGCCCGTTGGGACGGATCAGCAGGTTGTAGGTGTTGGAGCGGAAGTGGTCGGCACCGGGGGCCATCATCCGGCCGACGCGCGGCCCCTGGCGCTGCGCGAGCGCGACGATGTTCAGTTCCCGCTCGCCCACGAACAGGCGCTCGAATTCGTTGAGGAACAGGTTCTTGACCGCCGGCGGCGAGTCGTCATGGTGGAAGCCGGCCGGACGCCCCTGCTCATCGAGCCAGAACAGCGCCGTGGCGTCGGCCCCGACCAGACCGCGCAGCAGGGCCGATACGTCCGCCGCAATGGGCGCAATCCCCAGGCCCAGGCGGCACAGCAGGGCCAGCGACTGCCATTGCCGCTGGCGTGCGTGGGCGGTGGCGGGAATTCTCATAGACGGCAGTGGCTCCGTGAGTGGCTCGACGGGGGCGGATTCTAGGCACCGCTCCCCGCCCCCGCAACGCGCCCGCTGCCGCCGCGTGGCTGTGGCGCGTCAGGTCGTTTTGGTTCAAGACAAGGGCTTTTCCACCGCCCTGTCGTCCCCCTGGAACCCGCCGCGCCGGCAGGTCACGACCAGCGTGTCGCGGTGCCCGCCCTCGGTCAGCGGCTGGATGGGTGTGGACTCGTGGATCATGCGCGCGTCGTCCAGCAGCATCAGCGACCACGGCTCGGTGAGCGTGAAGCGCTGGCCGCTGGGGCCGGTGGCCTCGAAGACGCGCGTTTCACCGCCCTTGACGCCTTCGCGCCCGACCAGGAACACGGCCACCAGGTCAACGCCGTCGCGGTGGGCGCCTTCGGGGGTGGGCCGGCCGATGCCGTCCGTGGTGTCGATGCGGAACTGGTGCGCCTCCATGAACCAGCGCTCGTGGGCTGGCGCCGGCGCAAACACCGCGTCCGACACCGCCGCCAGGGCCGACAGCAGTTGCCCCCAGACCGGGCGCGCCACGGTGGCCGGCTCCATGGGCGCGAACCAGCGCTCCATGCCGCCATGCAGGGCGTTGTATTCCACCGGCTGCCAGTGGGCGCGGTGGGGCGCCTGCTCGATGCGCCCGTCCTGCACCACGAAACAGGCATGGCGGCGGCGGCGGTAGCGCCCGCCGTCCCGCAGGAAATCGTCGGGCGGCAGGGTCGCCCAGTCGCTGTTGAGCGCTGTCAGGGCCGCGAGATCGCAGCCCACCCAGCGGGCGACGTCGGCGGGCGCCAGCGCGGCAAAGCCGGCCTGGCGCAGTTGGGTGACCACTTCGGGCGGCGTGGTGAAGGGCGGAGAGAAGGTGACTTGGGCCATAGCCCGCAAGCTTAACCTCCGGCGCCGCCCTGGCGGCCCCCGGCCTCAGTCGCGCGGGCCGTGTCCCTTGCCGTGGCCGTTCCCGTTGCCGTGGCCCTTGCCGTTTCCATGGCCCCGCCCGCGGTCGTCACCCCAGTCGTCGCCGCGGTCGTGCTTGGGGCCTTTGCGCTGGTCGTCAGCGCGGTAGCCGGGCCCTGCGGCCGGTGGCCCGCGGCGTGGCGGAGGCTCTTGCAGAAAGTACACCGGCTGGTTGCATGCGTTGTAGCGGGCGCAGTGCTTGCCCCAGTTCTTGGCGTGCCCCGGCGGCACGTACATGTAGATCGGTGACCGCGGCACGGCCACGGCCGGGCGGTGGATGATGACCGGCTCGGCGTAGATCAGGGGCGGCGGCGGCGCGTTGCCGATGTCGATGCGGCCGTACACACCGGGGGCCAGCTCGCCTCCCACGGTGGCGTTGACGTAGGCCTGCGCATGGGCCGTGCCAGCAGCCGCCAGGGCCAGCGCGGCCACCGTGCCGGCGAAGCCAAAGGAGCGCATCATGGAAAAAGCGGGTTTCGTGAGGTTCGTTGTCATGGTCATCTCCTGCACCCGCCCCTGCAGCGCGCGAAGTGCGCAAGCCACCGGAAGCAGGTCCCAGGGTTGTAACAAACGCCGGGGCCCTGCCGACTTCCCGGGGCCAAAAAAATGTAAACAAATACCGAGCGCTGCCGCAGATTCCGCGGACGACCCGTTTTTGAGTGAAATCAGCCTCTACGCCTTTTGCAGCAAGCGCGAGCAGCTATTATTTTTATAGCAACCCTCACCAAGGGATCATCCACCGACCCTGCGCGCTACCTCGCGCAGCCCGTGCGCCGGGCCCGGGCGGCCGAAAAGATAGCCTTGCCACATGCGGCAGCCCAGGCTGGCAAGCAGGTCGCGCTGCTCCCGTGTTTCCACGCCTTCGGCGATCACCCCCAGGTCCAGGCTGTGGGCCAGGTTGACGATGGTGCGGGCGATGCTGGCGTCGTTGGGATCGGTCAGCAGGTCGCGCACAAAGCTCTGGTCGATCTTGAGCTGGTCGAGCGGCAGGCGCTTGAGGTAGCTCAGCGACGAGTAGCCCGTGCCGAAGTCATCCAGCGAGAAGCCCAGCCCTGCGGCCCGCAGGAGGGTCATGCGCTGGATCGTGTCCTCCACATCGTCGAGCAGCAGGGTTTCGGTCAGCTCCAGCTTCAGGCGCTGCGGGTTGGCGCCGGTCTGCCGCAGCAGCCCGAGGACCTCGTCCACGAAATGCGCATGGCGGAACTGCCGTGCGCTCACGTTCACGGCCAGGGTCCAGTGCGCCGTGTGCGGGTCTTGCGCCCACTCCACCAGCTGCAGGCAGGCAGTGCGCAGAATCCACTCGCCCAGCGGCACGATGAGCCCCGAGGCCTCGGCCACCGGGATGAACTCGGCCGGCGGCACCAGGCCGCGCTGCGGGTGCTGCCAGCGCACCAGCGCCTCGGCGCCGATCACGCCGTCGGACTGGCTGATCAACGCTTGGTAATGCAGCAGGAAGTGCCCGTCGCGCAAGGCCTCGCGCAGGCCCGCCTCCAGTGCGGTGCGGGCGGTCACGGCGGCCTGGGTGCGCAGGTCGAAGAAGCGCAGCGTGTTGCGGCCCGCGGCCTTGGCCTGGTACATGGCCATGTCGCCGCGCTTGAGCAGTTCATCCACCGAGCCTTCGGCGTCGACGTACAGGGCCACCCCGATGCTGCAGGAGCTGTGGTATGTGTGCCCCTGGAGCAGATAGGCCTGCCCCACCGCGTGCAGCACGGCCCGGCCCACGGCTTCGGCCTCGGCCGCGGCCCGGTGCGGGTGCGGGCTTAACCCTTCGAGCAGTAGCACGAATTCGTCGCCCCCCAGCCGTGCCACGGTGTCCCCGCTGCGCACGCAGCCCCCCAAGCGCGCCGCCACCTGGCGCAGCAGCTGGTCGCCGATCTCGTGGCCCTGGGTGTCGTTCAGGTCCTTGAAGTTGTCCAGGTCCACAAACAGCAGGGCGCCGCCCGCCCCGGAATGGGCGGCGGCGTCCAGGCCATGCTGCACGCGGTCGAGCATGAGGCGGCGGTTGGGCAGGCCGGTGAGCGCGTCGTAGAACGCCAGCTGGCGAATCTCTTCCTCGGCCGCCTTGCGCTGGGAGATGTCGGTCTGCGTGCCCACGTAGTGCGTGATGTCGCCCTGCGGGCCGCGCACCGCCGTGACGGTGATCCACGCGGGGTACACCTCGCCGTTCTTGCGCCGGTTCCAGACCTCGCCCTGCCACGCGCCGGTGCTGACCAGGGCCTGTCGCATGGCTTGGTAAAACGCGGCGTCGTGGCGGCCCGACTGCAGCAGCCGCGGCGTCTGCCCCACCAGCTCGTCAACGCTGTAGCCGGTGAGCTGCGCATAGGACTGGTTGGCTGTGAGGATGCGCTGGTCCGGGCCGGTGACCACCATGCCTTCAAACGACTCGAACACCGAGGCGGCGATCCGCAGCGATTCCTCGGCCTTGCGCCGCTCGGTAATGTCCGTGGAGATGCCGCACAGCGCATGGATGCTGCCGTCGGGCAGCCGCAGCGGGATCTTGACCGACAGGTAGGCCCGCGTCACGCCATCGCTCAGGTGGGTGTTGACCTCCTCCACCTCCAGCCGCTCGCCCTGGTCCAGCACCCGGCGGTCGTTGCGCTGCAGTTGCGCTGCGGTGTCGGCGTCGAAGAACGTGTAGTCATCCAGTCCCACCACCTCGGCCGGCGGCCGGCCGAACAGCTGGGCGATGTGGCGGTTTGCGTACTGGTAGCGGCAGTCCCGGCCCTTGATGTAGATGAAGGCCCCGACACTGTCCAGGATGGTGGCCAGCTTCTGCTCGCTGGCTTGCAGGTGCTGCGTGCGCTCGCGCACCTGGCGCCGCAACACCAGCGCGGCCCCCGCCGCCAGCAGCGCGAAAGCGCCCAGCCCCGCCAAGGCCCACCAGACCGCGGGAGAGACCTGCAGCCGCGGCTCGGGCCCGCCCCAGCGGCGCAGGACCTCGGCGTACTGCGGGTCCTCGCCGCTGCGCCAGGCCTGCACGGCGCGGTCGATGGCCTGGAGCACCTCGGGGTTGCGCCCGGCGCCGGTGGCAAAGTACAAGGCCGCGGGCTGGAACACGATGCCCGAGTCCGCCAAGCCGAACTGCGCCGCATGGAAATTGCCGAACAGGTGGTTGGCGATCACTGCGTCCGCACCGCCGCTCTGCGCCAGTTCGAAGGCCTCCAGCAGGCTGGCCGCATCCACCAGCGTGACCCGGATGCCGAAACCTTCCATCATGCTTTGGAACGTGGCGCGCTGCACGGAGCCCCTGAGCACCGCCACCCGCTTGTCCTGCAGGTCGAACAGCGACTGGATCGCCCGCCCGCGCGCCCGGTACACCTGCGACCAGCTCTGCAGCACGGGCAGCGCATGAAAGCTGTACAGCGCCTCGCGTTCGGAGGTGCGCGCCACATCGGGCATCAGGTCGAGCCGCCCCTCGCGCAGGGCGTCCAGGCATTCCTGCCAGACGCAAGGCACAAAGCGCAGCCGCCACTGCTCGCGCGCGGCCACCAGTTGCAGCAGGTCTACAAAGAGGCCCGAGGGCTGCCCCTGCGCATCCACGAACACCTTGGGCTCATTGGAATAGACCCCCACCCGCAGCTCCCGCGGAGCGGCCAGCGCCGCGGCGCAGGCGCACGCCCACAGCAGCGTCCACAGCGCCACGGCCCGCGGCCAAGAGACAGGACGCGCCCACACGTCCGCAACGGAGGTCACAAGGTCATCCCATTGAAATGCGAGCCATGTTAACGAAATGTTGCAAAACAGCCCAGGAGCCAATTCCCACTGCACTGCTTGGGGTAGCATCTGCGGCACCGCCACGCACTGCAGACCAGGAGACCGCCATGCCGCACGAGCGCCGCCATTACGTACGGGTTGGGTTTGAAGCGCCGGCCCTGCTGACCACCGCGACGGCGGCCTACAGCGTGCAGGTGCTGGACCTCTCGCTCAAGGGCGCCCTGCTCATGGCGCCCGCCACGGCCCAGCTGAAGGCGGGCATGCTGTGCCAGCTCACCGTACCCCTGGCCGAGGACGGCAACCACATTGCCATGTCCGCGGAGGTCGCCCATGTCGAGGGCCTGCACACCGGCCTGCAGTGCCGCAGCATCGACCTGGACAGCGTGACGCACCTGCGCCGGCTGATTGAGTTGCAGCTGGGCGACCCCGCCCTGCTGGAGCGGGACCTGGCCGAACTGAGGGTGGCCGCGCCCGCCCACTGAACGGCCCCCGCAGCGCGCCTCCACGACGCGCGCCGCAGCGGCGCGCGCTCCAGGCGGGGCGCCGGCACAGGCCTCCTGCCGAGGTGCGCCGCGGCCCGAAGGCCGCGCCCGGAACTAGTGCGTCTCTTGCTCCTGCAGCGTGCGCCACATCACCTTGCCGCTGCCGCTCTTGGGCAGCGCGTTCACGAACTGCACGATGCGGGGTACCTTGTACACCGCCATGTTCTCGCGGCACCAGTCGATGATCTGCTGCTCGGTGGTGTCCTGGTGTGTGGGCCGCAGCACCACCACGGCCTTCACCGTCTCGCCACGGTAGCTGTCCTTGGCGGAGATGATGCAGGCCTCCTGGATGGCCGGGTGGCGGAACATCAGTGCCTCCACCTCGGCCGGCCACACCTTGAAGCCGCTGGCGTTGATCATGCGCTTGAGCCGGTCGGTGAGGAAGAAGTACCCGTCCTCATCCATGCGCCCCAGGTCGCCGGAGCGGAAGAAGCGCTTGCCCTCGAACTCGACAAAGGCGGCTTCCGTGGCGTCGGGCCGCTTCCAGTAGCCCTCGAACACCTCGGGGCCGTGGATGATGATTTCGCCCTGCTCGCCCACCGGCACTTCCTGCAGCGTCTCGGGGTCCACCACGCGGGCATCGGTGCTCATGAACGGGATGCCCAGGCACTGCTGCTTGGGGTGATCCGGCGGGTTGGAGTGCGACGGCGCAGCCGTCTCGGTCAGCCCATAGCCCTCGGCGTAGCGCAGGCCGTACTGGTCCAGCAGCCGTTGCGCCACGGCCTGCGGCATGGCAGCGCCCCCGCCGCCGATGTAGACCAGGCTGGAGAGGTCGTAGCTCGCAAAGTGGGGGCTGCCCAGCAGGTCGATGACCATGGTGGGGATGTTCGTCCAGCTGGTGACCTGCCAGCGGGAAATGAGGCGCCCCGCCAGGTCGCGGTCCCAGCGGGGCATGATGACCAGCGTGGCCCCCGCGTAGATGGAGGTGTGCATCACGCTCACCATGCCGGTGATGTGGAACATGGGCACCACGGCCAGTGTGACCGTGTCCACCGAGGCCGTGCCCCACAGGGCGCCGGCGGCGGCGTTGTGCAGCAGGCTCTTGTGCAGGTGCATGCAGCCCTTGGGCAGGCCGGTGGTGCCGCTGGTGTAGGGCAGCAGCGCCAGGTCGGTCGGCCCCACGAGCAGCTCCGGCGGCGCGTCGGGGCAGGCGATCGCATCCGTCCAGGGATGCACCTGCCCGCCATCCAGCGCCGGCAGCGCATGGCGCGTGCCCAGCCAGTCGCGCCAGGCCTCGGGGGGAGCGTCCGCGCCCTCGATAGCCGGGTCGTATGCATCCGTGAACTGCGTGACCACCAGGTGCGCCAAGCGCTCGCCGGCCGGCAGCGCGTTGCTGGCCTTGGCCAGCTCCGGCGCCAGGTCGCCGGTGGTGATCGCCACCTTGGTGTCGGGGTCGGTGATGTAGTGCTTGAGCTCTTCCGCCCGGTTCATCGGGTTCACCGGCACCACCACGGCGTTGGCGCGCAGGATGGCAAAGTGCGCCATCACCAGCTGCGGGCAGTTCTGCATGCACAGCACCACCCGGTCGCCGCGCTGCACGCCCAGGCGGGCCAGGTGCGCGGCCAGGCGCTCCGCGCCTTCCATGAGCTGCCGGTAGCTGAGCGTGCGCCCAAAGAACACCAGCGCCGCCTTGTCAGGGTAGCGGCGGGCGCTGATGGCCAGGTTGTCCCATAGCGAGGTGGAGGGCAGCGTGATCGACTTGGGCAGGCGGCGGGGCCAGAACTTGTAATGCGGGCGCATGGGGCAAACAGTCTCCTTTGGCCTGACAGCCTAGAGGCCCCGCCGAACGCTAGCAAGGGGGATGGCCCGATGCGCCGTCGCACAGGTGACGGTGCACGCCACGCGCTCATGCCGCGTGGCAGCTTGCCACCCATCATTAACAAGATGTATCGCTCGCACCTAGAATGGCCCGCAGGGAGGAAGCCGCATGACGCCAGAGGCGAAGGCCAGGCAAACCATTGATGCATTGCTGACAGCGGCAGGCTGGCACGTGTGCAACGTTGCAGACGCCAACATCCACGCAGCGGTGGGCGTGGCGATTCGCGAGTTCCCCCTGAACCCCGGTTTTGGCTATGCCGACTACCTGCTCTACGTCAACGGCAAAGCCTGCGGCGTGATCGAAGCCAAAAAAGAAGGCGCCACCCTGACCGGCGTAGAGCTGCAAAGCAGCCGCTACGCCAAGGGCCTGCCCACCACCCTGCCCGCCTGGAGCCGCCCCCTGCCCTTTGTGTGGGAAAGCACGGGCGTAGAAACCCACTTCACCAACGGGCTGGACCCCGAGCCGCGTGCCCGCAGCGTGTTTGCCTTCTTCCGCCCCGAGCTCATGGTGCAATGGCTGGCCTTGCTCCCACCCGCCAGCCATAGCAGCAGCGTCAGCGAACCACCCGATACCTTCCTGGCCCGCATGCGCAACATGCCCCAGCTGGTGACTGAATGGGGCAGCGGCGGCGCGCACTACGAACTGTGGCCCGCGCAGATCGGCGCCATCACCAACCTGGAGAAGAGCCTGGCCGCCAACAAACCCAAGGCCCTGATCCAGATGGCCACCGGCAGCGGCAAGACGTTTACCAGCATCGGCTTCATCTACCGCCTCATCAAGTTCGGGGGCGCACGCCGCGTGCTGTTCTTGGTAGACCGGGGCAACCTCGCCCGCCAGACCAAAAAAGAGTTTGACGCCTACGCCAGCCCCTACAACAACTACAAGTTTGGCGAGGAATACATCGTCCAGCACCTGCAGGGCGGCCACATCGACACATCCGCCCGCGTAGTCACCTGTCCATCCTCCGCGAAGTCGAAGCCGAAGTTGACGCCAACCTCCAGCGCGCGCAGGCGCTGCGGCAGGCAACTTTGACGAAGGCGTTTCATACCGCGTGATCCAACGAGTAACTTTCAGAAAAAAATGCACTCAACCACCGTCAGCGTCCAACAGATCTATCAGGACCGCCGCCAATACCGCGTGCCTTTCTACCAGCGGGCCTACGTTTGGAACCGCGAGGAGCAGTGGGGGCCACTGTGGGAAGACATCCGCGACAAGGCCGAAGCGCGCCTTCAGGGCAACAAGCCGGTACCACACTTCATGGGTGCTGTAGTCCTGGAGCCGCAGAAGAAACTGGGCTTGCTGGGTGTGGAGCGCCACCACATCATTGACGGGCAACAGCGACTCACCACCATGCAGTACGTGCTCACGGCCCTGTGCCACGTGTTGCGCGAGGCCGAGCAAAATGCGCTGCTATCGGTGGTGGATGCCTGCCTCAACAACCCCAACCCCGAGACCATGGAGGACCGAGAGGTGGAGCGCTTCAAGCTTTGGCCCACCTTCCGCGATCGACAGCAGTTCGTCAGCGCCATGACGGCGGCCAATTACGAGCAACTGCAGGAGCGGTTCGCAGACAGCTTCACTCGTCAAGGCACACTGCGTAAGATCGGCGCAGACCACCCGCCCGCGCTGGAAGCCATTTGCTACTTCCGAGAGGCCATGCACGAGTGGGCTGAAAGTGACCGTGAGACGCCTCCAGCACAACTCATGGCTGCGCTGGCCTCTGCCATCCTGACCGACTTGTCCATCGTGTGCATATCGCTGGGAGAGGAGGATGATGCCCAGGTCATTTTTGAGACACTCAACGGCCGGGGCGCCGAGCTGCATGCCACCGACCTGATACGTAACTTTATCTTCATGCGTGCGGGCACGGACGCAGACCAGCTCTACAACAATCTGTGGTCTCAGTTTGAGGCCCCACTGTGGTCAGAGCCCCAGAAGCGCGGACGCCTAAACAAGCCCCGGCTTGAGTGGTTTGTGCAAACAGCGGTACAGGCGCAAACCGGCGAAGAAATTGATATCGGGCGCTTGTATGTCGGCTACCGCCGCTGCGTAGATGGCGAGTTGACGCTGCACAGCGCGGGCGCGCAGCTGAATTTCTTGAACCGGTACGCCGAGCACTACAAGGGTCTGGTCACCGGAGTTGGCACCACGCCCATCGCCGAGTTTGGCCGACGTATTGCCGTTTGGGATGGGTCGGCCACACATGCCCTGGCACTCAACGTAGCTGCTGGCTCCCTGCTGGATACCGACCAGCGCGCCATTTTTGACGCCATCGAGTCGTATCTCGTCCGGCGCACAGTCTGTGGGCTTTCGCGTAAGAACTACAACAAGGTTTTTGCTCTGCAACTCAAGAAACTGTTCGAGGCAGGTGCTGATGCCCTGGCGTTCAAGGACTTCCTGGCAGACCTAACTGGCGAAGCTTCGCGCTGGCCCCGGGACGACGAATTCAGAAAGCACTGGCTCAGCGCCGAGATCTACCCCGGTCGGCTGGATGCCGCCAAGTTGCGAGCGATGTTCCATCGCTTGGAGATGGCCATGCGCTCGGCCCGTACGGAGGAGAAGGTGGTTCTCAGCCTGGACGACATGGACATTGACCACATCTTGCCCCAGGCGTGGACTGAATATTGGCCATTGGCGAACGGCATGCCGGTTTCTCAGCAGGAAATCTCGGACGCCGTGCTGATGTCGTACACAGCAACGCAGTTGAGCGAGAAGAGCGAGCTGATCGCAAATCGTCAGGCATCGGTGCCGGTGTTCGGCAACCTGACGATGGTGCATTACGGGGTAAATCGCTCGGTAAGAAACAGAGAGTTCGACGTGAAACGCAATGCCCTTTTCGAGCACTCGAATCTACAGCTGAACAAGGCGTTGATGGCCGCCGTTAAATGGGACGAAGCAGCGATTGCTAGCCGTAGCGAGCTGCTGTTCTCTCATGCAGTGAAGGTTTGGGCTGGACCGGCATAAGCGAAGCGCCGTCCGTAGGTTCCCCAGCACGGCCGCCGCACCCCTGAAAGAGCTGCAAGAAGTCGAAGCGGCGCCGTAATCAATGCACTACAACTTTGATAGCTGCTTGCGCTTGATAGACGGGCTGTAGAGGCCATTTTTACCCCAAAGACTACCCTTGCAGCGCCATCCGTTGCGCTTCACCCCCATCCGGTTTAAAAACCCATTTTGGGTATTAAAATGCCCAAAATGGGTACGCAGCCAACTCACACCACCGAACCACACCGCACCAGCCTGGCGGGTGCCCTGTTTTCAGGCACGCAGCAGCGCGTGCTGGGCCTGCTGTTCGGGCAGCCGGATCGCAGCTTTTACGCCACCGAGTTGATCAATCTGGCAGGCGTGGGCTCGGGGGCTGTGCAGCGGGAGTTGGCGCGCCTGGCCCAAAGTGGCTTGGTCACGGTCAAACCCGTGGGCAACCAGAAGCACTACCAGGCCAACCCGGATTCACCCATCTACGAAGAGCTGTGCAGCCTGGTGCGCAAGACGGTGGGCATGGCCGAGCCCTTGCGTGCTGCGCTGGCACCGCTGGCGGCGCAGATCAAGGTGGCGTTTGTGTATGGCTCCGTCGCCAAGCAGCAAGACACGGCCCGCAGCGATATTGACCTGCTGCTAGTCAGCGACACCCTGACCTATGGCGACACCATTCTGGCGCTGCAAAACGTGAGCGCGCAGCTGGGGCGCGAGGTCAACCCCAACATTTTTACGCCGCAAGACTTTGCTAAGCGGCTGCGGGAAGGCGGCGCTTTTGTGTCGCGCGTCATGGCGCAACCCAAGGTCTGGCTGATAGGAGGCCCCGATGACCTCGCCCTTTGACAACCTGGCCGGGCCGGGCAAGGCCCTGCGCCCAGAGCCGCCTGATGCGAATGAATTTGGCGGCCTGCAGCGCATGGGGCTGGCCCGCCTGCAAGACGCCCAAAAGCCCGACCTGGCCCTCGAAAGCCGGTTTGACCTGGCCTACAACGCTGCGCACGCGCTGTGCCTTGCAGCGCTGCGCTGGCACGGCTACCGCTCGGGCAACCGATTCATTGTTTTTCAACTGCTGCCCCACACGCTGGGCTTGGGCCCCGAAGTGTGGCGCGTGTTGTCCAAGTGCCATGACGCCCGCAACCTGGGCGAGTACGAAGGCATGCTCGAAGTCGATACCCGGCTCGTCACCGACCTGATCACGGCCTGCAAACAGGTGGCAGACAAACTTGGCGCCTTGCCGCCCATCACCTCCCCATGAACACCACCACCCACTCCCTCGTCCAGAAGCTCTGAAACTACTGCAACGTGCTGCGCGACGACGGCATGAGCTATGGCGACTATGTGGAGCAGCTGGGCGAACCAGCGACACTCGCCACATTGCCCATGCGCACACACGACCACCGCCCCACGCCATGCTGACCCTCCTCTACTACGCGCTCATGCTTCTCGTTGGATACGTGTGGTACCGGTACGGGCAAAAGCTGCTGAACCAGGGCCTGCGTGATGAAAACGATGGGTTCACCAAGCCGCCCGTCGGGCCGGTCGGGTTTCTGGTCATCAGCGGCATTGCTGCGTACCTGTTGTTTGCAGCCCTGCGCGCCCTGGTACTGCGCGAAATCCCCTGTGTCGGAAAAGGCTGCGCCCACCAGATCTACACGTTGGCAGAACACTCGAACCAGTACTGGGCCAACCTGTTTTTTGTGGTGTGGATCGTGGTCGCCCTGGGATACGCGATGTACGTGACGGTCAAAATTTGGCTGAAAAAGTGAGGGCCGAGGCCGGCTCGGCCCCGGTCAGCTATTGACCTGCGCCCACAGCTTGTCCAGCCGCTTCACGCTCACCGGCTGGGGCGTGCGCAGCTCCTGCGCGAAGAAGCTCACGCGCAGTTCCTCCAGCAGCCAGCGCAGTTCCTGCATGCGCGCATCCACGGCGCCCTTGCGCTCGGCCACCAGGCGCCAGTAGCGCTGCTCCTGCGGGCGCAGCTCGGCCAGCTTGGCGGCGTCGCGGGCGGGGTCGGCACGGTATTTGTCCAGCCGCAGCGTGATGGCCTTGAGGTAGCGCGGAAAGTGCGCCAGCTGCGCCCACGGGGCCTGGGCGATGAACTGCTTGGGCACCAGGCGCTGCAGCTGTTGCTGCACGTCGGCCGTGGCGTCGGGCGCGTTCTTGGTGTCCTTGAGCTTGCGGGCCGCGGCGGCGTATTCGATGAGGATGGTGCCCGCCAGGCGAGCGACCTCGTTGGCGATCAGCGTGAGGCGGCCCCGGCCCTCGTCCACGCGGCGCTTGAAGCCGGCCTCGTCGGTGGGCAGCGGGTCCAGCAGAAAGGCGCGGTCCAGCGCCACGTCGATGATCTGGGCGCGCAGCTCTTCCTGCGTTCCCAGGGGCATGAACGCCACGGCCATCTTCTGCAGGTCGGGGATGTTCTTTTCCAGGTACTTCAGCGCGTCCTTGATCTGCAGCGCAAACAGGCGGCGCAGGCCGGCGCGGTGCTTGGCGGCGGCTACCTCGGGCTCGTCGAACACTTCGATGGTGACGGCGTCGCCGCCGTCGATCAGCGCCGGAAAGCCCACCAGGGTCTGCCCGCCCTTCTTGATCTCCATGAGCTCGGGCAGCTCGCCAAAGGTCCAGGTGGTGTAGCGCTGGCCCGCGGGTGCGGCGGGGGATGGAGCGGGTCCAGGCGCGGGTGCAGGCGCGGATTTTGCTACTGTTTTTGTAGCTGCTTGCGCTTTACCATCGGGCGCTGGAGCCGTTTTTTTCTCTAAACCACCGCCCTGCCCGCCCAGCTTGAGCCCCGCCAGCGCCTGGAAGGCGCCGCGCGCCTTGGCGCCCCACTCGGCCTTGAGCGCGCCCAGGTTGCGGCCCTGGCCGAGCTGGCGGCCGTGCTCATCCACCACGCGGAAGTTCATGAACAAATGCGGGCTGAGCATGTCGAGCTTGAAGTCCGCCCGCTTCACATCCAGCGAGGTCTCGTCGCGCACCTGCTTGAGCAGTGCGTCCGTGAGGCTGCCGGTGCCAAAGCGCTCAGGCGCGGCAAACAGCTCGGCCAGCCGTGTGGCCGATTCGGGCAGCGGCACAAAGCGGCTGCGCGGGCGCTGCGGCAGGCTTTTGAGCAGGGCCTGGATCTTGTCCTTGAGCATGCCGGGCACCAGCCATTCGCAGCGCTCCTCGCTCACCTGGTTGAGCACAAAGAGCGGCACCGTCACGGTGATGCCGTCGCGCGGGTCGCCGGGCTCGTGCAGGTAGCTGGCGCTGCAGTCCACGCCGCCCAGGCGCACGGTCTTGGGGAAGGCGCTGGTGGTGATGCCCGCGGCCTCGTGGCGCATCAGCTCGTCGCGCGTGAGCTTGAGCAGCTCGGGGTTGGCGCGGCTTGCATCCTTGTACCAGCGCTCAAAGGTCGCACCGCTGCACACGTCCTGCGGCACCTGCTGGTCGTAGAAGGCGTAGATCAGCTCGTCGTCCACCAACACGTCCTGGCGGCGGGACTTGTGCTCCAGCTCTTCCACCTTGGCGATCAGCTTCTGGTTGGCGGCCAGGAACGGCAGGCGCGTTTCCCACTCGCCCTGCACCAGCGCCTCGCGCAGAAAGATGTCGCGCGCGCCGTGCGGGTCCACCGTGCCAAAGTCCACGCGGCGGTTGTTGTAGATGACGATGCCGTACAGCGTGGCGCGCTCCAGCGCGGTGACCTGGCCGGCCTTCTTCTCCCAATGCGGGTCCAGCATCTGCTTCTTGAGCAGGTGGCCGCCGATCTGCTCGATCCATTGCGGCTCAATGGCCGCGATGCCCCGGCCAAACAAGCGCGTGGTCTCCACCAGCTCGGCCGCCACAATCCAGCGGCCGGGCTTCTTGTTCAGGTGCGCGCCGGGGTGCTTGTAGAACTTGATGCCGCGCGCGCCCAGATACCAGTCATCCTCGTCGCTCTTGCAGCCCACGTTGCCCAGCAGGCCCGCCAGCATCGAGAGGTGAATCTGCTCGTAGCTCGCTGGCTGGGTGTTGACCCGCCATCCATGCTCCGTCACCACCGTGAGCAGCTGGGTGTGAATGTCGCGCCACTCGCGCAGGCGGCGGATGCTGATGAAGTTCTGGCGCAGCAGCGCCTCGTACTGGCGGTTGCTGAGCTTGTGCGTGGGCGCGGCTTCCGGCGCCGGAGCGGGAGCAGGCACCGGCGCAGCCGCCCGCTGCCCCACGGGCAGGATGGCCTGCGAGGGCGCCTTCTTGAGCGCCATCGCTTTTTGCGCACGGGCCGAAGGCAGGCTGGGCGCCCCGCCGCGGGCCTCGTTGATCCACTTCCACAGCTTCAGGTAGCCGCTGAACTCGCTCTTGTCGTCGTCGAACTTGGCGTGCGCCTGGTCGGCCTGCTGCTGCGCTTCCAAAGGCCGGTCGCGCACGTCCTGCACGCTGAGGGCGCTGGCGATGATCAGCACCTCGTCCAGCGCACGGCGTTCGCGGGCCTCCAGAATCATGCGGCCCACGCGCGGGTCCAGCGGCAGCTTGGACAGCTCCACGCCCATGGGCGTCAGCTCGTTGGCGTCGTCCACCGCGCCCAGTTCGGAGAGCAGCTGGTAGCCGTCGGCAATGGCGCGGCCCGAAGGGGCCTCAAGAAACGGAAACTGCGCCACATCGCCCAGGTGCAGCGACTTCATGCGCAGGATGACGCCCGCGAGGGAGGAACGCAGGATTTCGGGGTCGGTAAAGCGCGGGCGGCTGTTGAAGTCCGCCTCGTCGTACAGGCGGATGCAGATGCCGTTGGCCACGCGGCCGCAGCGGCCCGCACGCTGGTTGGCGGCCGCCTGGCTGACGGGCTCCACCAGCAGCTGCTCCACCTTGCTACGGAACGAATAGCGCTTGACGCGCGCCGTGCCTGCGTCAATCACGTAGCGGATGCCCGGCACGGTGAGCGAGGTCTCAGCCACGTTGGTCGCCAGCACGATGCGGCGGCCGGTGTGGCCGTCAAAGATGCGGTCCTGTTCGGCCTGCGACAGGCGCGCAAACAGCGGCAGCACCTCGGCATTGCGCATCACGGGCTGGTGCGACAGGTGCTTGCGCAGGTGGTCGGCGGCCTCGCGGATCTCGCGCTCGCCGGGGAGGAAGACGAGGATGTCGCCGCCCGCGTTGCCCGCCCACAGTTCGTCCACCCCGTCGGCAATGGCCTCGTTCAGGCCGTAGTCACGGCTCTCTTCAAACGGGCGGTAGCGCTGCTCCACCGGAAAGGTGCGGCCCGAGACCATGATGACCGGCGCCGGGCCCTTGGCACTTTCAAAGTGCTTGGCAAACCGGTCAGCGTCGATAGTGGCCGACGTCACGATGACCTTCAGATCCGGCCGGCGCGGCAGGATCTGCCGCAGGTAGCCCAGCAGGAAGTCGATGTTCAGGCTGCGCTCGTGCGCCTCGTCGATGATGAGCGTGTCGTAGGCCTTGAGCAGCGGGTCGGTCTGCGTCTCGGCCAGCAGGATGCCGTCCGTCATCAGCTTGACGGAAGCGTCGCGGCTCAAGCGGTCCTGGAACCGCACCTTGTAGCCCACCACATCGCCCAGCGGCGTCTGCAGCTCTTCGGCAATGCGCTTGGCCACGCTGCTGGCGGCAATGCGCCGCGGCTGGGTGTGGCCGATGAGCTGGCCTTTCTGTCCGGGTTTTGCATTGCATTTTCCCCGGCCCAGCGCCAGCGCAATCTTGGGCAGCTGCGTGGTCTTGCCCGAGCCCGTTTCGCCGCACACGATGACGACCTGGTGCTTGTCGATGGCCGCCATGATCTCCTCGCGCTTGCCCGACACGGGCAGCGAGTCGGGGAAGGTGATGCGCAGCGGGGCGGCCTGGCGGGCGGCGGGTGGGGGAGATGGGGGCAAGGAAGGCGCGGAATCGGTCATGAAGGGCCGCATTATCCGAGCGCTTCGTTGGCAGCGTGCAACACCCGGCGCAGTGGCCCCACGCGCGGCACCGCAGGTTCTGCACAGGCCAGCGCGCCATGCGCCGGCGGCCCCTGGGCCCTCACCGCGCGGTGTTCTGGCAACGCAATCCTCAAGGTCGCCCCACCGCGGCAGGCGGCCTTTGCATACGGCGACCCGAACAATTTGTGCGGACCCCCCGGATTTCAGTATGTAATCCGTGCGCCGCGTCCCAGCGGCCACGGCCCTGGAACCCACAAGAATGCGAACGCGCCCCCAGCCCTCCGCACAGAATTTATCCCCCCTCACCCCCACGCCGCCTGCCCTGGCGCTGGCGTCGCGCCGCGGTTGGCTCGCCTGGGCCGGCGCCACCGGCCTGGCGCCGCTGCTGCCGGGCTGCGGCGGCAGCGGCAACAACCCGGCGCCCCTGCTCACGGCCACCATGGCCTGGGGACGCAACGCGATCCGCCAGGCCATGCAGGCCGCGCCGAACCAGCCCAAGACCCGGGCCGCCTCCGTGGCGCTGCTGCAGGGCGACCGCCTGGTCTGGCAAGAGGCCTTCGGCGTGCTGGACGAAGCCTCCGGCACGCCCGCCACCCCCGAGACACGCTTCAACGTGGGCTCCGTCAGCAAGGTCATCGCGGCCCTGGCCGTGATGGTGCTGGTGGACCGGCAGCTGGTGGCGCTGGATGCGCCGGTGGTGCGCTACCTGCCCGGCTTCAGCATGCTCTCGCCCGGCTACCGCGACATCACCGTGCGGCACCTGCTGAGCCACGCGTCCGGCCTGCCGGGGACGTACCTGCACAACGTGTTCACCTTCGCTCCCTTGCAGGGCTACGCCGCGGAGCTGGAGACGGCCCTGGCCGACATGCACCTCAAGCACGCCCCAGGCGCCATGGCGGTGTATTGCAACGACGGTTTCACGCTGGTGGAACGCGTGGTGCAGGCCGTCACCGGGCAGAGCTACCCGGCCTTTGTGCAGTCGGCCCTGCTCAACCCGCTGGGCATGGCACGCTCGGGCTACACGCTGGCGCCCCTGCCGCCCGGCAGCTTTGCGCCCGGTCACATCCGCGAGGTGCCGCAGGGCCAGGAGTTCATGATGGGCTACGCCACCGGCGGGCTCTGCACCACCCCCGGCGACATGATGAAACTGGCCGCCCTGCTGCTGCGCGGCGGCGAGCTGGACGGCCAGCGCATCGTCTCCAAGGCCGGGGTGCGCGAGATGGCCAGCGCCCAGAACCAGGGCGTGCGCGTCAACCTGCCCGCCGACTGGCACTGGGGCCTGGGGTGGGACACCACGCGCCACCCCGGCCTGGAGGCCGCCGGCGTGGAGGCCTGGCAAAAGAGCGGCGGCACGATGTTCTATTCCAGCGACTTCTACGTGCTGCCGCAGGCGGGCCTGGCGCTGCTGCTCACCGGCAGCTCCGCCGGCTTCAAGCCCGGCCCGGTGGCCGAGGGCATCCTGCTGCGCGCCCTGCAGGAGAGCGGGCCGTTGCGCACCCTGCCGCCGCCCCTGCCGCTGGCCGCACCGCCCCACGCCACCGTCTCCTCGGCCGCCGTGGGTGCGCTGCTGGGGGTCTACGGCAGTTCGCGCGCCCCGCTCAAGGCCACCTCGCCGGACGGCCAGCAGATCGACCTGTGCGCATGGAGCGCCCAGCGCGGCGCCTGGGTGGACCGGTGCCAGAGCCTGCGCCTGCGCACGGACGGGTGGTGGTGGTCCGACGCCAACCCCGCCACGCAGTACCGCTGGGAGCAGGCGGACGGCCGGCGCTACCTGCTCATGCGCGAACGCGCGACCGCCGGGCACTACCTTGTGACCACGCCCATCGGCCAGCAAATGCCGCCCGCGCCCGGCCCCCTGCCCGCCGCCTGGGCGGCGCGGCTGCCCAGCACCTGGCAGGTGGCGAGCGAAGGGCCCCAGTCCATCCCCATGGCGCTGGACATGGGCACCTCCGCGCTGAAGGAGCTGCCCGATCTGCCCGGCTACCTGTTCTGGGACGACAGCCAGTTCCTGCTGCCGCTGTCGGCCGACCGCGCGGGCATGGCGGTGCAGGTCCCCCTGGACGCCGGCCGCGATCTGGTGGAACTGGTGGTGACCACGCGCGAGCGGCAGGACTGGCTGCACGCGGGCGGCTGGGTGTACCTGCGCAAGGACTGAGCGCCAGCGTTGCCCCGTCGAACGGCGCCCCTTTGCCATTGTTGACGCCGCAGCGCCGCACCGCCGCGCCCGCCCGGCGCCACGGCGATGCTCAGCATGCTTATGATGCGCGCCTGAGCCGGACGGTCTGCAGACCTGCGGACCGCCCTATTCCCCGTTTGTTCCCCCACCTGCTGAGGGCCTTGCACACCGCCATGTCCGCCGTTTTCAACTTCACCTTCGTGCCCTGGTTCCGCTCGGTGGCGCCCTACATCCACAAGTTCCGCAACCAGACCTTTGTGATCGGGCTCACGGGCGAGGCCATTGCGGCGGGCAAGCTGCACAGCATTGCGCAAGACCTGGCGCTGATCCAGGCCATGGGCGTGAAGATCGTGCTGGTGCACGGGTTTCGCCCGCAGGTGAACGAGCAGCTGGCGGCCAAGGGCCATGCCGCCAAGTATTCGCACGGCATCCGCATCACCGACTCGGTGGCGCTGGACTGCGCGCAGGAGGCCGCCGGCCAGCTGCGCTATGAAATTGAAGCCGCCTTCAGCCAGGGCCTGCCCAACACGCCCATGGCGGGCGCCACAGTGCGGGTGATCTCGGGCAACTTCCTCACGGCACGGCCGGTGGGCATCGTGGACGGCGTGGACTTCCAGCACTCGGGCCTGGTGCGCAAGGTGGACGTGGGCGGCATCCAGCGCACGCTGGACATGGGCGCGCTGGTGCTGCTGTCGCCGTTTGGCTTCTCGCCCACGGGCGAGGCCTTCAATCTGGCGATGGAAGAAGTGGCCACCAGCGTGGCCATCGAGCTGCACGCGGACAAGCTGATCTTCCTGACCGAAGTGCCCGGCATCCGCATGAACCCATTGGAGCCCGAGAGCGAAGACAACCCCATCGACACCGAGCTGCCGCTGGCCGCTGCGCAGGCCCTGCTGGCCCAGCTGCCCACCGCGCAGCAGCCCACCGACACGGGCTTTTACCTGCAGCACTGCGTGAAGGCCTGCAAGGGCGGCGTGGAGCGCAGCCACATCATCCCGTTTGCGCTGGATGGGTCGCTGCTGCTGGAGGTGTATGTGCACGATGGCATCGGCACCATGGTCATCGACGAAAAGCTCGAGGAGCTGCGCGAGGCCACCATCGACGACGTGGGCGGCATCCTGCAGCTGATCGAGCCGTTTGAAAAGGATGGCACGCTGGTCAAGCGCGACCGCACCGAGATCGAGCGCGACATCGAGGCCTACACCATCATCGAGCACGACGGCGTGATCTTCGGCTGCGCGGCCCTGTACCCCTACCCCGAAGCCAAGACGGCCGAGATGGCCGCCGTGACCGTGTCGCCCCAGAGCCAGGGCACGGGCGACGGCGAGAAGCTGCTCAAGCGCATCGAGCAGCGCGCGCGCCTCTTGGGCCTGGAGAGCATCTTCGTGCTGACCACCCGCACCATGCACTGGTTCATCAAGCGCGGCTTCCAGCCCGTGGACCCCGACTGGCTGCCCGATGCGCGCAAGCGCAAGTACAACTGGGACCGGCGCAGCCAGGTGCTGGTGAAGAAGCTCTGAAACACCGGGGCCGTGAACGCCCGGCCAGCCGTTCACGCTGAGCCTGTTGAAGCGCAGCGCAAGGCTTCGACAAGCTCAGCCCGAACGGCGGGTTGGCAAGGGGCGGGCAGCAGCTTGCCCACCCCACCAGGTTGTTCCCCAACCCGCTACATTCGCCCTACCCCAGCCGCGCCGCCACCACCGCCCGCGCCACCTGCGCAATGGCGGCGTCGCGCTGCTCGGGCGAGGCCGTGGACTGCGTGAGGTAGCACGTCACCACCACGGGCGCGCCGCCGCCCGGCGGCCACAGCACGCCGATGTCGTTGGACGTGCCCGCGCTGCCCGTGCCCGTCTTGTCGCCCACCCTCCAGCCCGGCACGCCCGCGCGCAGGCGCTTGTCGCCCGTGCTGGTTTCCACCAGCCAGCGCTGCAGCCAGGCACGCGACGCGGGCGTGAGCGCGTCGCCCAGCACCAGCTTCTGCAGCGTCTGCCGCATGGCCTGCGGTGTGGTGGTGTCACGGGGGTCGCCCAGGGCAGCTTCGTTCAGGGTGGGCTCGTTGCGGTCCAGCCGGGTGACCTCGTCGCCCAGCGAGCGCACAAAGGCCGTGTAGGCCGCAGGGCCGCCATGGCGCGCCAGCAGCACGTTGGCGGCGGTGTTGTCGCTCAGGCTGACGGTGGCCGCGCACAGCTCGCCCACCGTCAGCCCGCCGCCGGCCCCGGCGCGGGCGCCGCTGACGGGTGAATACGGCACCACATCGGCCTCGGCGTAATGCACGCGCGCGTCCAGGCGCTCCCGGCCCTGGTCCACCAGCGCCAGCATCCAGCCCGCCAGTGCGGCCTTGAACGTGCTGGCCATGGCAAAGCGCTCGTCCTGCCGCCAGCCCAGGGCCAGGCCCGAGCCGGTGTCCAGCAGGGCCACGCCCAGGCGCCCCTGCGCGGAGCGCTCGATGCCTGCCAGCGTTTCACTCCACCGGCGCGCTACGGCGTCGCGGCGGCCCGCACTGCCGGGGCCGCCCAGGCCGCTCGCGCAGCCCCACACTGGCAGCGCTGCGGCGGCCATCACACCCAAGGAAAACTGTCGTCTTTGCATCAGAAACCTAAAAAGGAACAAGAACAAGACGCGAACGATATCGAGGGCCGGCCCTGCGCACCATCGACAATAATTGCCGCCAACCCCAAGAAAAACTTATTCCTCACCACGCCCTCGCGACGCCGCGCCATGCACCTGCCGCTCAACGCCCTGCGCGCCTTCGAGGCCTCGGCCCGCCACCTCAACCTGACCCGCGCGGCCGAGGAGCTGCATGTGACCCAGACGGCCGTGAGCCAGCACATCCGCAAGCTGGAAGACCGCCTGGGCAAGCCCCTGTTCCGGCGCCTGCCGCGCGGGCTGGCGCTGACGGACGAGGGCCAGGCCCTGCTGCCGGTGGTGGTGGAGTCGTTTGGCAACCTGGCGCGGGCGCTGGAGCAACTGGGCGACACGCGCCCGCGCGAAGTGCTCACCGTGGGTGCCGTGGGCACCTTTGCCGTGGGCTGGCTGCTGCCGCGGCTGCGCGACTTTCAGCAGGCCTGCCCGTTTGTGGACCTGCGCCTGCTCACGCACAACAACCGCGTGGACATGGCGGGCGAAGGGCTGGACTTTGCCATCCGCTTTGGCGACGGCGCCTGGCACGGCACGCATGCCGAACGCATCATGGACGCGCCGCTGTCCGTGGTGTGCGCGCCGGCGCTGGCCCACGGGCTGCGCTCTGCCGCCGACCTGGCGCGCCAGCCCCTGCTGCGCAGCTACCGCGCGGACGAATGGGCGGCGTGGTTCGACGCCGCGGGCGCCCCCTGCCCCGTGGTGCGCGGCGCGGTGTTCGACTCCTCCCTCACGCTGGCCGAGGCGGCGGCGCAAGGCGCGGGCGTGGCCTTGCTGCCGGTGAAGATGTTCACGCGCGAGCTACAGCAAGGGCGGCTGGTGCAGCCCTTTGCGCTGGAGTTGCATCGCGGTGCCTACTGGTTGACGCACTTGCAGTCGCGCAGCGAAACGGCGGCCATGCATGCGTTCCGGCAATGGCTGCAGGCCCAGGCCAGCATCCCCCTTGCGGCGGACGCTGTGGCTGAGGTTTCAGTCCAGAAAATTAAATCAAACTAGGCCCTAGCGCTTATGCATAAAGCGCAAACAGCTATCAAATATATAGCAACCTCCAAAACACGCGCCAGGAAGGGCTTCACATTCAAGACTGCGCAGCCGACCACCCCCCGCCCAGCGCCTTGTACAGCGTCACGCCATTGGTCAGGCGCGCAAGCCGGGTGGCAATGAGGGTCTGGCGCGCCGCGTACCACGAGCGCTGGGCGTCCAGCACATCGAGGTAGCTGTCCACGCCCCGGTCAAACCGGGCCTGCGACATTTGCAGCACCTCGCCACTGGCCTGCACCAGGGCGCCTTGCGCCTGCAGCTGGTCGCCCACCGCGCTGCGCTGGGCCAGCGCATCGGCCACTTCGCGGAAGGCGGTCTGGATGGCTTTTTCATACTGCGCCACGGCGATGCCCTGGGCAGCTCTGGCGCTGTCCAGATTGGCCTGGTTCGCGCCGCCGTCAAAAATGGGCAGGCTGATTTGCGGGATGAAGCTCCAGCTGCCCGAACCGGCCTTGAACAAGCCGGACAGATCCGCGCTGCTGCTGCCCGCTGCGGCCGTGAGGCTGATGCGGGGGTAAAACGCCGCGCGCGCCACGCCAATATTGGCCGTGGCAGCCTTGAGCTGGTGTTCGGACTGCAGCAGATCGGGCCTGCGCAGCAGTAGGTCGGACGGCACGCCGGCGGGCAGTTCGGGCAACGCATTGAGCGCATCGCCCAACGCGTCGGGCGCCAGCGCTTCGGGCACAGGCGTGCCCAGCAGCAGCGCCAAGGCGTTGCGGTCTTGTGCGACCTGGCCGGTATAGCGGGCCACGTCCACGCGCGCGCTTTCCACGCTGGTTTGCAACTGGCGCAGCGTCAGGGCCGAAGCCGCGCCCAGTTCCACCCGGGTCTGCGTGAGCCGGTACGACTCGCTCTGGCTGCGCAGGGTCTCTTGTGCCAAGGCCAGGCGTTCCAGGTCGGCGGCCCAGTTCAAGTAGGCCGTGGTCACCTCAGCCACCAGGCTGATCTGCGCGGTGCGGCGGGCCTGCTCGGTGGCCAGAAACTGCTCCAGCGCCTGCGCGCTCAGGTTGCGCACACGGCCAAACAGGTCAAGCTCATAGGCACTCACGCCCAGGTTGGCGCTGTACTGGTGGCTGGTGATGGCCGCACCCGTGCCGGAGAGGCTGGCCGGGGTGCGCGCTGCGGTGCCGCTGCCCGTGGCGTTCACCGTGGGCAAGGTTTGCGCGTCCTGCACGCGGTATTGGGCGCGGGCCTGCTCGATGTTGAGCACGGCCACGCGCAGGTCGCGGTTGTTGGCCAGCGCCAGCTCGATCAGGCTGCGCAGCTTGGCGTCGGCAAAGAACGTGCGCCAATCCATGTCGGCCGCCAAACCGCTTTCAGGCGCCGCATCGGGGTAGGCCGCAGGCACGGGCGCGGCGGGCCGCTCGTAGGCGGGCGCCAGGTTGGCGCAGCCCGCCAGCACCAATGCAGCAGCCACCAGAGACAAGGTCAGGGAACGAGGCATCTCAATGGCCCTCCAGCAAGACAGGTGAAGTCAGGGGCGCAGCGCTGTCCAGGGTGTGCTTCTTGCGCCCGAACAGCTTTTGCACCACCACGAAAAACAGCGGCACGAAGAAAATGGCCAGCACTGTGCCCGACACCATGCCGCCCACCACGGCCGTGCCCAGCGCGTTTTGCGCACCAGCGCCCGCGCCCTTGCTCAGCATCAGCGGCAACACGCCCAGGATGAACGCGAGCGATGTCATCAGGATGGGCCGCAGCCGCATGCGCGCCGCCGTGACGGCAGCCTCCACCAGCGGCATGCCCTTGCCATAGAGGTCCTTCGCAAACTCGACGATCAGGATGGCGTTCTTGGACGCCAGCCCCACCGTGGTGAGCAGCCCGACCTGGAAGTACACGTCGTTCATCTTCCACGTCAGCACCGCGCCCGCCAGCGTGCCCAGCACCCCCAGGGGCACCACCAGCAGCACCGAGAACGGTATGGACCAGCTCTCATACAGCGCCGCCAGGCACAGGAACACCACCAGAAGGGACACTGCGTACAGCAGCATGGCCTGGCCGCCCGCCTCGCGCTCCTGGCGCGACACGCCCGTCCACTCGAAGCCAATGCCGGCAGGCAGCTCGGCCGCGTGGCGCTCGACCAAGTCCAGTGCCTGGCTGCTGGACAGAGCGCCCGGCAGCGCCATGCCCTGGATTTCCACCGAGGCCACGCCGTTGTAGCGCTCCAGGCGGGGCGAGCCGGTGATCCAGCCCGACGTGGAGAACGCGCTGAACGGAACCATGGTGCCGCTGCTGTTGCGCACAAACCATTTGCCAATGTCCTCGGGCACCATGCGGTGCGGCGCATCGGCCTGCAAGAAGACCTTCTTCACCCGGCCCTTGTCCAGAAAGTCGTTGACATAGCTGCTGCCCCACGCCACCGAGAAGGTGTTGTTGATGTCGGCCATGGACAGGCCCAGCGCACCCGCCTTGTGCTCATCAATGTCGAGGCGGAACTCGGGCTCGTCTTCCATGCCGTTGGGGCGCACGGCCACCAGACCGGGCTCTTTCATCAGCGCGCCCAGCAGCTGGTTGCGCGCAGCCATCAGGGCGTCGTGGCCCAGATTGGCGCGGTCTTGCAGCATCAGATCAAACCCACTGGCATTGCCCAGCTCGGACACTGCAGGCGGTGCAAATGCAAACACCGAGGCATTGCGGATCTGCGACAGCGCACCCATTGCCTTGTTGGCCACAGCCTGGGCGTTCAGGCCTGCCGCCGTGCGTTCGCCCCAGGGCTTTAGCTTGACGAAGGCGATGCCCGTGTTCTGCCCACTGCCCGCAAAACTGAAGCCCGCCGCGGTGAAGATCGATTCCACCGCGTCCTTTTGCTCTTCCAGAAAATGGTGCCGCACTTGCTCCAGCACGTGTTCGGTGTTGCGTTGCGTGGTGCCCGGCGGCAGCTGCACGATGGCAAACAGGGTGCCCTGGTCTTCGTCGGGCAAGAAGCCCGCGGGAATCTTGGTGAACACAAACCCTACGACCACCCCCAAGAGAACGTAGACCACCATCCACCGCCCACCGCGCTGGAGCATGCGCTGCACCACGCTCTGGTAGCCGCGGTTGCTGCGGTCAAAAGCACGGTTGAAGGCGCCAAAAAACCCTTTGGTCGCCAGCCCGTGCCCTTTGGGAATGGGCTTGAGCAGCGTGGCGCACAAGGCTGGCGTGAGGATCATGGCCACCAGCACCGACAGCGTCATGGCCGACACGATAGTGACGGTGAACTGGCGGTAGATGACGCCCGTGGAGCCACCAAAGAACGCCATGGGCACAAACACCGCTGCCAGCACCAGGGCCACGCCCACCAGCGCGCCGGTGATCTGGCCCATGGATTTGCGCGTGGCCTCCAGCGGTGACAGGCCGTCCTCGCTCATCACCCGCTCCACGTTTTCAACCACCACGATGGCGTCGTCCACCAGCAAGCCAATGGCCAGCACCATGGCCAGCATGGTCAGTGTGTTGAGCGAATACCCAAACGCCGCCAGCACACCAAACGTGCCCAGCAGCACCACCGGCACCGCAATGGTGGGAATGAGCGTGGCGCGGAAGTTCTGCAAGAACAAGTACATCACCACAAAAACCAGTACCACGGCTTCGAGCAGCGTCTTCACCACTTCCTGGATGGAGATGCGCACGAAGGGCGTGGTGTCATACGGCTTGATGACCTTCATGCCCTGCGGAAAGAACTTGCCCAACTCTGCCAGCTTGGCGTCTACCGCCTTGACGGTATTGAGCGCGTTGGCGCCGGTGGCCAACTTGATGGCCAGGCCCGCAGCGGGCATGCCGTTGAAGCGGGCCACGGTGGCGTAGCTCTCGCTGCCCAGTTCGATGCGTGCGACATCACTCAGGCGCACGGCGGCACCGTTGGTCTGGGTGCGCAGCAAAATGCCCGCAAACTCGTCGGCCGTCTTCATGCGCGTTTGCGCCGTGATGGTGGCATTGAGCTGCTGGTCGTCGGTGGACGGCAGGCCGCCGAGCTGCCCTGCAGAGACCTGCGCATTCTGCGCCTGGATGGCGGTCTTCACGTCCAGCGGCGTGAGGTTGAAGCTGTTGAGCTTGCTGGGGTCCAGCCAGATGCGCATCGCGTACTGCGAGCCGAACAGCGTCGTGTCGCCCACGCCTTCCACGCGGCTGATCGGGTCCTGCACGTTGGCCGCCACGTAGTCGGACAGGTCCGCGCCGTTGAGTTTTCCGTCTTCCGACACGAAGGCCAGCACATTCAGGAAGTTGTTGGCCGACTTGGTCACGCGCACGCCCTGCTGCTGCACCTCTTGGGGCAGCAGTGGCGTGGCCAGGGCCAGCTTGTTCTGCACCTGCACCTGGGCGGTGTCGGGGTCGGTGCCGTTCTCAAAGGTCAGCGTAATGGTCACGCTGCCCGAGGATTCGCTGGTGGAGGCGATGTACGAGAGCTTGTCCAGCCCCTTCATCTTCTGCTCAATGACCTGGGTGACAGAGTCTTCCAGCGTTTTGGAGGAGGCGCCCGGATAGGTGGCCGAGATGGCGATGGCGGGCGGCGCAATGGTGGGGTATTGGGCAATGGGCAGTGTCAGCACTGCCATCACCCCTGCCAGCATCGTGATGATGGCGAGCACCCACGCAAAGATGGGGCGGTCGATGAAAAAACGGGCCATGGGATTCTCTTTGCAGGGTGTTCAACGGGTGCCGGAGGGTGCGCTGGCGGCGGCCATCTTCTGCACCGCTTCCGTCTTTTTGAAGGCTGCCGGGGTGTAGGGCTGGGCTTGCACCGGCTGGCCAGCGCGCGCCTTTTGCTGGCCTTCCACCACCACGGTGTCACCCGCTTTCAGGCCGTCGGTCACCAGCCACTGGTCACCCACGGCGCGGTCGGCAACCAGGCTGCGCTGCTGCAACTTGCCTTCACCATCCACCACAAAGACGTAGGGCTTGCCGGTCGCGTCACGGGCCACTGCGGGCTGGGGCACCAGCAGGGCTTGCTCCAGCACGCCTTCTTCCAACACGGCGCGGGCATACATGCCCGGCAACAAATCGGCGCGGGGGTTGGGGAACTCGGCGCGCAGCGTCACCGCACCCGTGCTCTGGTCCACCGTCACGTCCGAAAACTGCAGCTTGCCGGGCTGCGCGTACACGCTGCCATCCTCCAGCACCAGGCGCACTTTGGCGGTGCCGGTTTTGAGCATGCCTGCATCCATCGAGCGCTTGAGCGCCAGCAGCGTGCTGGTGGACTGCGTCACGTCCACATAGATCGGGTCGAGCTGCTGCACCGTGGCCATGGCACCGGCTTGGTTGGCCGTGACCAGCGCGCCCGGAGTAACGCTGGAGCGCCCAATGCGCCCGCTGATGGGCGAGGTGATGCGCGTGTAGTCCAGGTTGATGCGCTGCGTTTGCAGCGCCGCGCGGGCGGAGCTGACCTCGGCCTCGGCCTGCTGCAGGGATGCGGCGGCGTCGTCGGCATCCTGCTGGCTCACGGCCTTGATGGCGGCCAGTTCCTTGAAGCGTCCGGCCTTCAGCCGCACGGTGACCAGGTTGGCATCGGCCTTGTCCAGGGCGGCCTTGGCGCTGTCCACACTGGCGCGGTAAGTCGCGGGGTCGATCTGGTAGAGCACATCGCCGGCCTTCACATCGCTGCCTTCCTTGAAGCGGCGCTGCAACACCAGCCCGGTGATCTGGGGGCGCACCTCGGCAATCAGTGCGGGGGCCACGCGGCCCGGCAACTCGGTGTTCAGCGGCACGCGCTGGGGCTGCACGGTGATGACGCTCACCTGGGGCGTGCCCCCGCCGCCAGTGGCCGGGGGCTGGGGCGCTTCGCCACAGGCAGCCAGAGCCAGGGCGGAAACGGTGGCCACCACGGCCACGGGTCGTTGAATAGCAGGAAGCAAGCGCATGAACAAGGCTCCTCGGCCTGGGCGCTTTGGCACGCCCGACCTGACAAATTGAAAACACCATTTAACTGTACCGAACGGTACGGTATTGATGATTATCAACTTGACACATTCAGCTTGTCAAGCAAAAATGGACTCATCGGTACACTTAAAAACCATTCCCAGGAGCACGCATGAAAGTTCGCACGGAGGCACGCCGCGAGGCCATTCTGGAAATCGCCTCGCAGGTCTTTCTGGAGTTCGGGTTTGAGCGCGCGTCCATGGCCGAAATCGTTCGCCGCATTGGCGGCTCCAAGTCCACCATCTACGGCTACTACCCCTCCAAGGAGGCGTTGTTCCAGGCCGTCACGCAGATGGTGGGCGAGCGGCATATCCAGGCGTCCTTTGACGAGCTGGCAACGCACGACATGCAACATGGCATCCGCGAGGTGCTGGGCCGGTTTGCCGAAAAGCTGGCCACGTTCATGTGCAGCAAAGACCTGATCGCCACACACCGCATGGTGCTGGCCGAGGCTGGCCACTCCAACATGGGCGAGCTGTTTTACGAGGAAGGTCCCAAGCGCGGCATGGACGAGATCGCGGCTTTCTTGACCCGGGCCATGGAGCACGGCCACCTGCGCCACGAAGCGCCTTTTGTCGCGGCGCTCCAGTTTGGCGCGCTGGTGCAGGCGGAGATCCAGCTGCGCTGGTACTACAAAGACCTGCCCCCCCTGCCACCCAAGGAGATCAAAGCCCTGGCCGACCGTGCCGTGGCGACCTTCTTGCGCGCCTATGCGCCAGAGTGTTCAGGCGCCCTGCCCCTCACGGCAAAGGCGAAGAGCCCTCAACCCACAATCAAGGCAAAAAAGACGGCCTAGGGCTTTACAGACAAGCGCAAGCAGCTATGCATTTGATAGCAAAAATACTTGACAGCCTTCACATATCGCGCTGCGCAGGTTCCAAAAACTCCTGCGCGTAGCGCAAGTGCACGCCCTCGGCCACGAACACGTCGAAAAGATCCGGATCAAGATGCCCGCCATCGCGCATCTTGCCCATGATGGCCAGAGCCTGCGACAGCGTCATGCCGCTTTTGTAGGGCCGGTCCGCGGCCGTCAGCGCCTCAAAAATATCGGCAATGCCCATCATGCGCGCCTGCAGCGACATCTGCTCGCGCGTGAGGCCGCGCGGGTAGCCTTTGCCGTCCATGCGCTCGTGGTGGCCGCCTGCGTATTCCGGCACGTTCCGCAGGTGGCGCGGCCAGGGCAGCGTCTCCAGCATCTTGATGGTGGCGACGATGTGATAGTTGATGGTGTCGCGCTCGGCCTGGGTCAGCGTGCCGGAGCGGATGGTCAGGTTCTCCACCTCCTCCGCGGTCAGGAACGCCGTCTGCACGCCCTGCGGATTGCGCCACTGCCGCCCCACGGCAATATCGCGCACGCGCTGCTGGTCTTCGGGCCGCATGGCCTCGGAGCCCGTGTTGCACTGGCGCAGAAACGCGCGGTCGGCGTCCAGCGCCGCCAGCTCCGCTTGCAAGCCTTTGAGCGCCTGCGCCTCGCCCTGCGCGTCGGCCACGGGGCGCAGCGCCAGCTGCCGGCGCAGGGCTGCCAGCTCGGCATCGCGCTTGAGCACTTCAACCCGCGTGTCCACCAGGCCGATGCGGTCGTAGATCGTCTGCAGTTTCGTGGCCTTGTCCACCACGTGCACGGGCGTGGTGATCTTGCCGCAGTCGTGCAGCAGGCCGGCCATCTTCAGTTCGTAGCGGTCGCGCTCGGTCATCCTGAAATCCGCCAGCGGCCCTTCGGTGGCGGCATCCGCCGCCTCGGCCAGCATCATGGTGAGGGCCGGCACGCGCTGGCAATGGCCGCCGGTGTACGGCGACTTTTCGTCAATGGCGAGGTTGATGAGGTTCACGAACGACTCGAACAGCCGCTCCAGCTGCGAGATGAGCAGCCGGTTGGTCAGCGCAATGGCCGCCTGCGAGGCCAGCGACTCGGCCAGGCTCTGGTCGGCCTCGGAGAACGCCGTGACCGCACCGGTCGCCGGGTCGCGCGCATTGATGAGCTGCAGCACCCCGATCAACTCGCGGTCGTGGTTCTTCATCGGGACCGTCAGGAACGACTGCGAGCGGTAGCCCGTGCGCGCATCAAAGGCGCGCGTGCCCGAGAAGTCGAACCCCGCCGCCGTGTAGGCGTCGGCAATGTTCACCGTGCGGTCATGCAGGGCCGCGTGCGCCGCCACCAGCGAATCGTTGGGCGAACCGTCGGCATGGCGCAGCGGCAGCTGCGGAAAATCAATCGGCCGGCCCGTGGTGCCGCCCAGGCGAATACCCAGCGAATCGGTGCGCACGATCTCGAACTTGAGCGCCGCGCCGTCCTCGGTCACGCTGTAGAGCGTGCCCCCATCGGCCCCGGTGATGGTCTTGGCCGCCTCCAGGATGTTCTCCAGCAGCCGCTCGATGTCCCGCTCGCGCGACAGCGCCGCCCCGATGCCGTTGAGCTGCTCCAGGCGGCGAAAAAGACTGACCGTGGATTCCGTGTCCATAGAGCACCTTGCGTAGCGTTGCGTTGGATGCGGCGTGCGGCGTGCGGCGTTGCAACCGCCCATCGTAACGAAAAGTGACCGCTATCATTACCGCAACAGCGCCGCCTCCTGCCGCCGTGCCTCCCGCGCCCATGCGCCGGCCGTTCCACCCGCAGCCCCCATGCCGCCTCTTCCCATCCTGTATTCCTTCCGCCGCTGCCCGTATGCCCTGCGCGCCCGCCTGGCACTGGCCGTGAGCGGCCAGGTGTGCGAGCTGCGCGAAGTGGACCTGAAGCACAAGCCCCAGGCCCTGCTGCAAGCATCCCCCAAGGGCACCGTGCCCGTGCTGGTGCTGCCCGGCGGCCAGGTGCTGGACCAAAGCCTGGACATCATGCTGTGGGCCCTGCGCCAGCACGACCCCGAAGGCTGGCTGGCGCCGACCCACGGCACGCTGCACGACATGCTGGCGCTGATCGCCGAGTGCGACGGCCCCTTCAAGCGCGCGCTGGACCGGTGCAAATACCCCACCCGCTACCCTGGCGTGGACGGGGAGGCGGAACGCGCACGGGCCGTCGCCTGGCTGCGCGCGCTGGAGACCCGGCTGGCCGCGTCTGCAACTCCCACCGGCCACCTCTTCGGCCAACACCCCGCACTGGCGGACAGCGCCATTGCACCCTTCGTGCGGCAGTTCTCAGGGATCGACAAAGCCTGGTGGGACGCACAGCCCTGGCCGCAATTGCAGGGATGGCTGGCCCGGTGGCAAGAGGGCGCCCTGTTCGCCGGCGTGATGGGGGACAAGCTGGCGGCCTGGGTGGAGGGGACGGAGGGAGTGCAGTTTCCGTGCGGTGAGCGCGCGGCGGGCGCAGCGCCTGCCCGTGGGTAGACGGAAAGATCCAGCGGCTGGGGGCAGTCCGCCCCCTGGACGGCCCCTCCCGCGATGCGGATGCCCGACCGGTGGACGATTTGTCCAGTGACGGCCTTGGGAACGCACCTATGATGCAGCCCGGCCCAGGCGGCCCAAGCGGGCTTATGGCCCCTGTGGGCCGTCGGGCCGCCCTGCCGCGGGCCTCGTCGCAGCACCGGCCCCGGACAACCCCGCCGAACGCTTCCACCATGAATGAAAATCTAGTCCAGGCGCTTGCAGACACGCTGCAGAGTTCCACAAAAAATGTCGATGTGTTCTTGGCTTTGGAAGCGCTGGCCAGCACAGCCACCGCAGAGGCTGCCGAAGCCATCGTGACATTCCTGCGGTCGGCGCCGGCAAATCAGCGGCCCCTGGCTCGCAATGCACTGCTGGAGCTGGCGGACCGTGCTCCCGCGCTGTTGGTGAATGCCACGCTGGACGAAGATGACAAGGTGGCGGACGCGGCCAAGCAGGCGTTGCTGATCCGCCCCTCCAATGATGCGTTGCCGCTGTACCTGCGCATGGCCAAGTCCAAGAGCGTTGACGAAGCCTGCTCGGGCTTCATGTACCTGGGCCGTATCTCGTCGCCGGAAGCACGCGCGCCATTGTTCAAGGCCTTGGGCCACCGCAGCGCGGCGGTGCGCGAGTATGCCGCGACGGCCCTCCACGGCCACGCCGACGAGCACTGGATCGCCGACCTGCTGGAGGCCATCCGCACGCTGCGGCGTGAAGAGGCCGACAAAAAGAAGGACTTTGGCGAGGTCATCAACACGCTGTGCAGCGCGGTGGTGCAGAAATCCACGCGCGCCAACCTGGACCTGCTGATCGAAGGACTCGGCGACGCGGACGCGAGAGTCCGCCGGACCTGTGTCAGCGCGCTAGGGCGCCTGGGCGACGCGGCGGCGGTGGTCCCGCTGATCGAGACGTTTGAACACCCGCGCCGGGGAATGCCGCTGGAACTGCGGAGGGAACTGGTCAAGGTGCTTGGCGAGTTGGGCGACGCACGTGCGATCGCGCCACTGCTGCGGGCCGGAGTGACCATTGCCGCCCCGGCGCTGGGCCCTCTGAAGGCGCAGGAAGCCGTGCCCGAACTGATGGCCGCGCTCGAGCAGGCCAGGACACCGCGCGATGCCAGCGACCTGGCCGAGGTGCTGGCCCAACTGCAGGGGCCCGGCGAGCTGCAGTGGCCCCGCGCCGGGTTGCATTCGGCGTCGTTGCAGGTGCGCCGAGCCGCCGCGCTGCAGCTGGCGCGCACGGCGCCCGAGGCAGCGGCAGAGCCTCTGCGCGGCATGCTGCCCCAGCTCTCCAGCGGCGACGCCGTGAGCGTGGCCGCGGCCCTGGTTTCCATGGGCTGTGCTGAGGGTTTCGACGGCTTCGCACGGGCATTGGCGGACGATCCCCATCACTGGAATGCCAGCGCTGTGGCGCACGCCTGCCAGAAGCTTCGCGGCCCCCAGGTTCAGGCTCTGCTCTTGAGCCTGCTGCCCGGCATCCGCAACGAATATGTCCACAACGTGTGCGCAGCCCTGGCGGCGCAAGGGGCCGATGTGCTGCCTGCGCTGATCGGCGCAGCGCAAGCGGCCACTGACGGCCTGCGATACCGCTACGTGGTGGCGCTTTCCGAGTTCCGCGCCTCCCAGGGGGCTGCGTTGTTGGCGCCACTCTTGGTCCGGCGCAACCCATTGCGCGACGCGGCCATACGGTCGCTGACCGTCACGCCCAGTGCTGAGGCCAGCGCAGCGCTGGCTGCGGCATTACCGCTGGCCGAGTCGCCGGCCGACGCCCGGCTGATCACCGAAACCCTGGCGAAGGCCGCCACGCGCGAGGCGATTCCCGATTTGCTCCGGGCGCTCCCGGCCGATGGCGCCACCGAAGCGATCCTGGAGGCCTTGGGCCGCCTGGGCGGTCCAGCGACAGTGCCCGCACTGGTCGGTCAACTGAGCCATTCCAACGCGCGCCGCCGCCAGGGAGCGGCCCTGGCGCTCGGGCAGATCGCAGACCCAGCGGCAGGGGCGCCGCTGGTCAGCCTGCTGCTGAAAGAGCTGCATCTGGAGGTCGCGCAGGCCGCCCTGCAAGCTTGGCTGGCCGTTGGGGCGGAAGCTGATGGCCAGCTCGATGGGCTGGGTGTGCCAGGCACGCGCGCATTCCTGCTGGCCAGTGTCCGGCAGCTTCACCGGGCTCGCGAGGCTCCCTCAGCGCGCGATTGAACCGTGTGGGACAGGCGCCTCAGGGAGGCTCTGCGCGAATCATCGGGCCGTGTACCTCTGCGGCCTCGGGCGATCTGCCGCGCACGCAAATCCTCGCAATAGCGCCGGCGATTGCCGTGTTTTGCGCCTCGCAGTGTGTCCCAATCCGCAGCGCGCACTCCGCTCGATTCGTGCGAATGCGGAAATAAAAAAAGGCGCTCCGCAGAGCGCCTGGCAAGAATCACGGCCCCGCCCGGGCAATCCGGCCTCAGGCCGCCGAGTACCCTGCCCCGCCCCGTTGGCTGCCGTGCTTCAGGCCGCGCACCAGCAGCGCCACCAACACCGCGCCAAAGCCGGTAAAGCAGATGAAAGACCAGTTGGCAATGGAGCCGCCCAGGAAAGTCCAGTCCACCGCCGTGCAGTCACCCGAGCCGCGGAAGATCATGGGGATGGCGCGGCTGATGGGGTAGTTTTCGATCATGCCGTAGAAGTCGCGGCCGCAGGTGGCGATCTCGGGCGGGTACCACTGCAGCCAGCTCTGGCGGGCGGCCACGAAGGCGCCGAAGCCGGCGGTGATGAGGGCCAGCACGGCCCAGGTCATCCACCAGCCCTTGGCGCCGCGGGCGCTGGCCAAGCCAGCGAAGACGGCCACGCCGATCAGTGCGTAGCGCTGCACGATGCACATGGGGCACGGCTCCAGGCCCACCACATGCTGCAGGTACATGCCAAAAGCGAGCATCGCCACGCAAGCCACGCTGATCAGTGCCAGCACGCGGCGCGGGGCCTGATCAATCCAGTTCAACACCATCATTCTTATCCCTCATACAAAAGCAGCCGCCCAGGGCATCGCCTCTGATACCGTCACAGCCCCAGCGCGCGGACGGCCAGCAAGGGCCGTCCCGCAGCAAAGGCCGTCGTCCCCCCTTGGGGGAAGACGCGAAGCGGCTCAGGGGGGAATCAAATCCCAGCAGCGTGATCCAGAAATACGCGAGCGCGGCGCGGTGTCACCACCAGCGTTTCACCCTCCTTGAACCCCATTTCCTTGAACTGCTGCGCAGGGATCTGCGCTTCGATCAAGTGGTCTGGGGACGCATTGTCCGCTGGTTTGTGGTCGTCAGAGGGAATAAGTTCCAGCCGCGCGATGGGGCCTACCACGATGGCGCGGCTGAGCTGGGCCACGATGCCGCGCGGGCGGCCGTCGGCGTCCAGCCCGGCGCCGGGCGAATAGCGCTCCACATCCAGGTCGTGCGGGCGCACATAGGCAAAGGCCTTGGCGTTCTGGGCCTGGCTGTGTTCGGGCGAATCGATCTGCATGCCCTCCAGGTGCACCAGGCCTTCGTGGGCGCGGCCGTGGAACAGGTTCACATCGCCCAGGAAGCCGTAGACGAACGGGCTGGCGGGCTGGTCCCACACCTGCTGGGGCGAGCCGCTTTGCTCGATCTTGCCCTGGTTGATGACCACCACGCGGTCGGCCACCTCCAGGGCTTCTTCCTGGTCGTGGGTCACGAAGATGCTGGTCACGTGCAGTTCGTCGTGCAGGCGGCGCAGCCAGCGGCGCAGTTCCTTGCGCACCTTGGCGTCCAGCGCGCCGAACGGCTCGTCCAGCAGCAGCACCTTGGGTTCCACGGCCAGGGCGCGGGCCAGGGCGATACGCTGGCGCTGGCCACCCGAGAGCTGCGAGGGGTAGCGCTCGGCCAGCCAGTCCAGCTGCACCAGCTTGAGCAGGTCCATGACCTTTTGCTTGATCTGCGCATCGCTCGGGCGCTCGCCGCGGGGCTTTACGCGCAGGCCAAAGGCGACGTTCTCGAACACCGTCATGTGGCGGAACAATGCGTAATGCTGGAACACGAAGCCCACATTGCGCTCCCGCACGTGCACGTCGGTGGTGTCTTCGCCGCTGAAGTGGATGCTGCCGGTGTCAGGGGTTTCCAGCCCCGCGATGATGCGCAGCAGGGTGGTCTTGCCACAGCCCGAGGGGCCCAGCAGCGCGATGAGTTCGCCCGAGGCGATGTCCAGGCTCACGTCGCGCAGGGCCTGGAAGTCGCCAAACTGTTTGCTGACGTTGCGGATTTCAATGCTCATGGTCTGTTTCCTTCACACGCCAGCGGGCGCGGGGCGCTCGGGCGGCAATTCAGCAGCGGCCTTCAGGGCCTGTTCGTTGCGGTGTTCGGCAATGGACTTGATGACCAGGGTGACCAGGGCCAGCAGCGCCAGCAGCGATGCGGCAGCGAAGGCGGCCACGGACTGGTATTCGTTGTAGAGGATCTCGACGTGCAGCGGGATGGTGTTGGTCTGCCCGCGGATGTGGCCCGACACCACCGACACCGCGCCAAACTCGCCCATGGCCCGCGCATTGCACAGGATCACGCCGTACAGCAGGCCCCACTTGATGTTGGGCAAGGTCACGTGCCAGAAGGTCTGCCAGCCGCTCGCACCCAGCACGATGGCGGCCTGCTCTTCGTCATTGCCTTGGGCCTGCATCAGCGGGACCAGCTCGCGGGCGATGAAGGGGAACGTGACGAACACGGTGGCCAGCACGATGCCAGGCACGGCAAAAATGATCTTGATGTCATGGGCCTGCAGCCAGGGGCCAAACCAGCCCTGCGCGCCGAACATCAGCACGTAGATGAGCCCCGCCACCACGGGCGACACCGAAAACGGCAGGTCCACCAGCGTGGTCAAAAAGGCCTTTCCGCGGAACTCGTACTTGGCGATACACCACGCGGCCGCCACGCCAAACACCAGGTTCAGCGGCACGGCGATCACGGCCGTGATGAGGGTGAGCTTGATGGCCGCCCAGGCATCGGGCTCGCGCAGGCCTTCGAGGTAGGCGCCAAAACCTTTGCGCAGCGCCTCGGCAAATACGGCGGCCAGGGGCAGCACCAGGAACAGCAGCATGAACGCCAGCGCCGTGGCGATGAGCGTGTAGCGCACCCAGGGTGCTTCGGTGGTTCCGGCCCGGGCGCGGCGGACAGTTCGGTTATTCATATCTCAGCTTTCCGTCCAGGGCGCGGCTCAGGATCTCTTGCGCTGCCAAGCTTGCAGCGCATTGATGACGAACAGCAGGATGAAGGAGATCACCAGCATGACCACGGCCACAGCGGTGGCGCCGGCATAGTCATACTGCTCCAGCTTGCCGATGATGATGAGGGGCGTGATCTCCGACACCATGGGCATGTTGCCCGCGATGAAGATCACCGAGCCGTACTCGCCCACCGCCCGGGCAAATGCCATGGCAAAGCCCGTGAGCAGCGCGGGTGCGACAGAAGGCAGGATGACCAGCCGGAAGGTCTGCCACCGCGTGGCGCCCAGGCAGGTAGCGGCTTCTTCCAGCTCTTTCTCGGCATCTTCCAGCACCGGCTGCACGGTGCGCACCACAAACGGCAGCCCGATGAAAATCAGCGCGATCACGATGCCCGCCGGCTTGAACGCCAGCTGGATGCCCAGCGGCTCCAGCACGCTGCCCACCCAACCGTTCCCCGCCAGCAAAGCCGTGAGCGAAATGCCCGCCACGGCCGTGGGCAGCGCGAACGGCAGATCCACCAGCGCGTCCATGATCTTCTTGCCCGGAAACTTGTAGCGCACCAGCACCCACGCAATCAGCAGCCCGAACACCAGATTGACCAACGCCGCCAGGAACGACGCGCCAAACGTGAGCCGGTACGAAGCGAGCACCCGCGGCGCGCTGACAGCCGCCCAGAACTGCTCCCAGCTCAGGGTAAAGGTCTTGAAGATCAGTGCCGACAACGGGATCAGCACGATGACGCTCAAATAAAAGAGCGTGTAGCCCAGCGTCAGCCCGAAACCGGGCAGCACCTTTTTGGCGCTCTTGTTTCTCGTCATAGAAAGCGAAGCTATTGGTTTACACCGCGCTCAAAAACTGGCGCGACCCAGGCCAGGGCCACCGTGCAAGGGCCGCCCCGCAGCACCGGTGGCGTCCCCCTTCCCGAATTGCGAAGCAATTCGAGAGAAGGGGGAAGGCGCGCAGCGCCTCAGGGGGATGCTCACTTCGTGTACAGCTTGTCGAACTGCCCACCATCGTTGAAGTGCACCTTCTGCGCCTCCGTCAGACTGCCAAAGTACTTGGCAACGGTGAACTGCTTGAGGGGCTTGAAGGTGGATTCGTACTTCTTGAGCACCTTCTCCGAACGCGGGCGGATCGCGTGCTTGGCGGCGATCTCCTGCGCCTCGTCGGAGTACAGGTAATCCAGGTAGGCCTTGGCCAGCTGGGCCGTGCCCTTCTTGGCCACGGTGCGCTCCACCACGGCCACGGGGTTCTCGGCCACGATGCTCACCGAGGGGTACACGGCATCGACCTTGCCGGTGCCGAATTCGCGGTCGATGGACACCACCTCGGACTCGAAGGTGATGAGCACGTCGCCCTGGTTGCGCTGCAGGAAGGTGGCCGTGGCGTCGCGTCCGCCCTTGGCCAGCACGGGCACGTTCTTGTAGAGCTTGCCCACGAACTCTGCGGCCTGGGCTTCGGTGCCGCCCTTTTCGCGCACGGCGCCCCAGGCGGCCAGGTAGGCATAGCGGCCGTTGCCGCCCGTCTTGGGGTTGACCACGATCACCTGCACGCCGGGCTTGATCAGGTCGTCCCAGTCCTTGATGCCCTTGGGGTTGCCGTTGCGCACCAGGAACAGCATGGTGGAGGTGGTGGGCGAGGCGTCGTTGGGGAATTTCTTGGCCCAGTCCTTGGCCACCACGCCGTTGTCGGCCAGGAACTGCACGTCGGTGGTGGTGTTCATCGTGACCACGTCGGCGGCCAGGCCATCGTTCACGGCGCGGGCCTGGGCGCTGGAGCCGGCGTGCGACTGGTCGATCTTCACGTCCTGGCCGGTGGTCTTCTTGTAGTGGGCAATGAACGCGGCGTTGTAGTCCTTGTAGAACTCGCGGGCCACGTCATACGACACGTTCAGCAGCGAATTCTGCGCGGCGGCCATGCCGCTGGCGGCCAGGGCCACAGCGGCCAGAACAGTCTTGAGTTTCAAAGAAGTCATTGCAGGGAATCCGTCCAAAGATGCTGGGAGATGCCGCATTGTGCGGAGCGCGCTTTAAAACTCAAAAGAATAGATTTTTGTTAAATAATCATCCAGCGGCATATAGATTTCAATGCCAGCGGCAGGGAGATCGCTTTCGCCCCGCGCGGGCAGGCCTCAGGCGGCGCTAGAAGCCAGTCGCGGCGCGGGAATTTCCAGGGCCGGGGCGGCGCCGCCGTACAGCGATTGCAGCAAGGCCCAGCCCAGCGGCCATTCGCCGTGGCCCGAGTCAATGTTGATATGCCCCGCGTTCTGCATGCGCACGAATTCGCTGCCCCAGGCGCGGGCATAGGCGCCAGCCAGGCGAATCGGGCAATAGGGGTCGTTGCTGCTGGCCACCACGATGCTGCGGTACGGCAGGGCGGCGTACGGCACGGGGGCAAAGTCGCTCAGCACGGCGCGGCGCTCCGGGTCCGCCGGGGCCACCAGCAAGGCGCCGGCCACACGGGCTGCCGCTGCAGGCCCCATGTGCACCGTGGCAATGCACCCCAGGCTGTGGGCCGCGATGACCACGGGGCCCGGCGCGGCCAGCACGGTGTGCTCCAGCCGCTCCACCCAGGCCGCACGCCGGGGCGTGATCCAGTCGTCCTGGACCACCCGGCTCGCACCGGGCAGGCGCTCGGCCCACAGGCTTTGCCAGTGGCCGGGGCCGGAGTCACGCCAGCCGGGAACAATGATGACGGTGGGGCAGGTCAAAGCGTTGGGGCAACGGCCTGCCAGAAGGGTCTGGCGGCCGCTGCGTGAAGCAGGGATGCGCCTATTCTGCAAACCCCGCTTTAAAACCCAAACGACTGAATTGTTGTTACTTCATCAAAAAAACATCTGAAGAAGGGTGGCCGCTGAAAGCTCAGAAGCTTTCCCAGTCGTCGTCCTTGCTGGTGGCGGCGGCGGAAGGCGCGGGAGCGGCCGTAGCCTGCAAGGCGGGTGTGGCCGCTGCGCGGGGCGAAGTGGACGCCCCCCCGGCCGACGAACGCAGGCCCGCCTTGGGCGCCGCCGTGCGGCTGCCCAACGGTGCACGGGCGGCGGCCACCGGCGGGGTCCCCGTTGTGCGTGCCGGAGCCGGGCGAACCGGCTGGGCGGGCAGCGCACGGGGTGCCGCCGCGTCTGCCGCCAGCCGGAACACGGCCACGGCCTGCACCAGCTCCCCCGCCTGCGTGTTCAGCGCCCCGGCCGCAGCCGCCATCTCTTCCACCAGCGCCGCGTTCTGCTGCGTGGCCTGGTCCATCTGCGTCACCGCTTCGCCCACTTGGCCCACGCCCGCGCTTTGCTCGCTGCTGGCTGCGCTG
>NZ_JAJTBB010000015.1 GCF_021287135.1 Acidovorax sp. | reverse complement strand
GCGGCAGCGCCCCGGCGCGCCCCCCCGCTGGCCGCCGCGGCGCCCCGTGCGCCCACGCGCCCCAAGGCCGCTGCGGCACCGGCACTGTCAGCGCCCAGCCCCGCCCGGGCTGCGGCGGCCTCCGCATCCCGCGACAACGACGACTGGGAGTCGTTCTGATCCGGCTGCCGGCCTGAGGCGGACTTCCCTCCCCGCCGTCTCCATGAAAAAAACCCTGCGGTGGCATGCCACCGCAGGGTTTGCTTTGGGATCGCGGAGAAATGAAGCGTCCGGCGCTCGGCGTCCGGTGCCCGCCGGGCCGTGGGCACGGCGCCGGCAGGGCCGGTGCGGCAGCGTGCGCGCCGCCCCCGCCTCTTCAGTCCGCCTGCTTGCGCAGGAAGGCCGGGATCTCCAGGTCGTCCATGCCGCCGGACGACAGGGCGTCCACGCGGGCTGCGGCCTGCGTGCGGTTGGTGCGCCAGACGCTGGGCACCGACATGCTGCCGTAGTCGGCCTGTGCGCCGCCGGCGTGGCCGCCCTGCACCCCGGCTGCCGCGCCCACACCCGCCACCGGGATCTGGTAGGCCATGTTGTCGGTGCCGGTGCGCAGGCCACCCTGCACCACCGAAATCGGCTGGCGGCGCGCGTTGGCGCGCGACAGGCCCGTGGCCACCACCGTCACGCGGATCTCGTCGCCCAGGCTTTCGTCATAAGCGGCACCGAAGATCACATGCGCATCGGTCGACGCGTAGGCGTTGATGGTGTTCATGGCCTGGCGCGACTCGGACAGCTTGAGGCTGCCCTTGCTGGCCGTGACCAGCACCAGCACGCCCTTGGCGCCCGACAGGTCGATGCCTTCCAGCAGGGGGCAGGCAATGGCCTGCTCGGCGGCGATGCGTGCGCGGTCCGGGCCGCTGGCGGTGGCCGTGCCCATCATGGCCTTGCCGGGCTCACCCATCACCGTGCGCACGTCTTCGAAGTCGACGTTCACCTGGCCGTACTCGTTGATGATTTCGGCAATGCCGCCCACGGCGTTCTTGAGCACGTCGTTGGCATGGGCAAAGGCTTCGTCCTGGGTGATGTCGTCGCCCAGCACGTCCAGCAGCTTCTCGTTGAGCACGACGATCAGCGAGTCGACGTTGGCTTCCAGCTCGGCCAGGCCCTCGTCGGCATTCTTCATGCGGCGCCCGCCCTCCCAGTCGAAAGGCTTGGTGACCACGCCCACGGTCAGGATGCCCATTTCCTTGGCCACGCGCGCGATCACCGGCGCAGCGCCCGTGCCCGTGCCGCCGCCCATGCCGGCCGTGATGAACAGCATGTGCGCGCCCTGGATGGCGTCGCGGATGTCGTCCACGGCCGCCTCGGCTGCGTCACGCGCCTTTTCGGGCTTGCCGCCGGCGCCCAGGCCGCTGCCGCCCAGCTGGATCACGCGATGGGCCGACGTGCGGGTCAGCGCCTGCGCATCGGTGTTGGCGCTCACGAACTCCACGCCCTGCACGTTGCGCGCGATCATGTGTTCAACGGCGTTGCCGCCGCCGCCGCCAACGCCGATCACCTTGATCTGGGTGCCCTGGTTGAATTCTTCGGCTTCGATCATTTCGATGGTCATCTTGGAGCTCCTGTAACTTTTACTAAAACCAAATTCGTTTGCATTTGCGGGTTTCGCTGGTCCGGGACGGGCGGCGGTGGTCCGGTACATCGCCATCGTCGCCGCGCCATGCGGTGGGGGCTGCCGCGGGCAAGCCACAAGGGGTGTTTCATGGCTAGAAGTTCCCCACGATGAAGTCCTTGAACCGGCCGAAAGCGGTTTTCACCGAGCCGCTCTTTTGCGCTACCTTGAAGCCCCGCAGGCGCGCCAGCCGGGCCTCTTCGAGCAAGCCCATCACCGTGGCCGCACGGGGCTGGGCCACCATGTCGGACAAGGCGCTGGAATACTTGGGAATGCCGCGCCGCACGGGCTTGAGGAAGATGTCCTCGCCCAGCTCGATCATCCCGGGCATCACCGAGCTGCCGCCTGTGAGCACGATGCCCGAGGACAGCACTTCTTCGTAGCCGGACTCGCGCACCACCTGCTGCACCAGCGAGAAGATCTCTTCCACCCGCGGCTCGATCACGCCGGCCAGCGCCTGCTTGCTGAGCATGCGGGGGCTGCGGTCGCCCAGGCCGGGCACTTCCACCTGCGCCTCGGGGTCGGCCAGCAGCTGCTTGGCATAGCCGCTTTCCACCTTGATGTCTTCGGCGTCTTTCGTGGGCGTGCGCAGCGCCATGGCAATGTCGCTGGTGATGAGGTCGCCCGCGATCGGGATCACCGCCGTGTGGCGGATCGCGCCGCCGGTGAAGATCGCCACGTCGGTCGTGCCCGCGCCGATGTCCACCACCACCACGCCCAGCTCGCGCTCGTCGTCGGTCAGCACGGCCTGGCTGCTGGCCAGCGGGTTGAGCATGAGCTGCTCGACCTCCAGGCCGCAGCGGCGCACGCACTTGATGATGTTCTCGGCCGCGCTCTGCGCACCGGTCACGATGTGGATCTTGGCCTCCAGGCGGATGCCGCTCATGCCGATGGGCTCCTTCACGTCCTGCCCGTCGATCACGAATTCCTGCGGCTCCACCAGCAACAGGCGCTGGTCGCTGCTGATGTTGATGGCCTTGGCCGTCTCCACCACGCGGGCCACGTCGGCGGACGTGACCTCCTTGTCCTTCACGGCCACCATGCCGCTCGAATTGAGGCCGCGGATGTGGCTGCCGGTGATGCCGGTGTACACGCGCTGGATCTTGCAGTCGGCCATCAGCTCGGCTTCTTTCAAGGCCTGCTGGATGCTCTGCACGGTGGCGTCGATGTTCACCACCACGCCGCGCTTGAGGCCGTTGCTCGGGGCCACGCCCAGGCCGGCCAGCTTGAGCTCGCCGCCGGGCAGCACCTCGGCCACCACGGCCATGACCTTGGCCGTGCCGATGTCCAGCCCTACCACCACGTCTTTGTACTCTCTTGCCATATCAGCCTCTGCCCTTTTCTGTTCCAACGCGCCGCCGCGCCGCGGCCCGCTTTCCTTCCCACGCCATCCTTGTCCTTGCCTGCCGGTGGTGCTTCATGGCCATCACCTGCGCCGGCGCACGCCGCCTGTGGCGCCCGCAACCGCTCCGGCGGCATCCGGGATCACCGTGGCCACGCCCCGCAGGCGCAGCGCATACCCGCCGCTGTGGCGCAGGTCGGCCGATTCCAGGGCATCCACGCGCCGCCCGTACTGCGCCGCCACCTGGGACAGCGTGCGGGTAAACCGCTGGGTGCGCTGCACCACTTCCTGCGGCGTGCCGCCGCCCAGCTCGATCACGGCATCGCTGTCCAGGCGCACGCGCCAGCCGCCACGGCCGGTCAGCTCCAGCTCGTCCAGCTCCGCGCCCAGCGGCTCGAAGACCGGCTGCAGCAGCCCGTACATCTGCAGCACCTCGGCCGATTTGCCGGCGGGGCCCTGCAGGCGCGGCAGCCCTTCCTGCTCCACGTCGCCCACGTTGGCCTCGAAGACCTCGCCCTCGCTGTTGACCATGGCCGAGCCGGATTCCGGCCCCCAGTACGCCACCGCGTCGTGTTCCTGCAGTTCCACGCGCAGGCTGCCCGGGTACACGCGCCGCACCTGCGCGCGGCGCACCCACGGCACCTGCTCGAAGGCCTTGCGGGCCGCCTGCAGGTCGACGGTGAAAAAATTGCCCGCCAGGTGGGGCGCCACGTTGGCCCGCAGCGTCACCGCGTTGTTGTGCACCAGTTCCCCCTGCACCACGATCCGCGCGATGGCAAAGCCCGGGTAGCGCATCACCCACCACACCCCCGCCGCCAGCACGAGCAGGACGCAGCCCGAGAACAGGACCGAGGCGGTCAGGTTCATGAGCTTGACGTCCAGGGGCGCCGGCAGCGTGGAGGTCATGGCTGCGCCGCTCCTTGTTGCACCGCACCCGCGGGCGTGTCCAGCGTCGCGGCCGCCAGGATGCGCAGGCACAGCGCTTCATAGCTGATGCCGCTGGCCCGTGCAGACATGGGCACCAGCGAATGTCCGGTCATGCCGGGCGAGGTGTTCATCTCCAGCAGGAAGGGCTTGCGGTCGCTCGCGCGGATCATCAGGTCGGCACGGCCCCATCCGCGGCAGCCCAGGGCGCGGTAGGCCGCGAGCACGATGCGCTGGATCTCGCGCTCCTCGGCCTCGGGCAGCCCGCTCGGGCACTGGTACTTCACGTCGTCGGTGAAGTATTTGTTCTGGTAGTCGTAGGCACCATCCGGCGCCACGATGCGGATCACCGGCAGCGCCCGCGCCCCCGCGCCTTCGCCCAGCACGGGGCAGGTCACCTCCTCGCCCTCGATGAACTCTTCGCACAGCACGTCGGGGTCGTAGCGCGCCGACAGGACCACCGCCTCCTGCATGTCGGAATAGCCGCGCACCTTGGTCACGCCAATGGACGAGCCTTCACGCGGCGGCTTCACGATCAAGGGCAGGCCCAGTTCGTCCGGCACCGTGCGCACCACCTCGCGCTGCTGGCGGTCGGGTGCCAGCCACACGTAGCGCGGCGTGGGCAGGCCCTCGGCGCTCCACACGCGCTTGGTCATCACCTTGTCCATGGCGATGGCCGAAGCCATCACGCCCGGCCCCGTGTAGGGGATGCCCAGCAGTTCCAGGGCACCCTGCACCGTGCCGTCCTCGCCGTGGCGGCCGTGCAGCGCGATGAAGCAGCGGGCATAGCCGTCGCGCTTGAGATCGCCCAGGCTCTGGTGGGCGGGGTCGAAGGCGTGGGCATCGACCCCCTGTGACCGCAAGGCCTGCAGCACACCGGTGCCGGACATCAGCGAGACCTCGCGCTCGGCCGAGGTGCCGCCCATCAGGACAGCGACCTTGCCCAGCGACTTCACATCAATGGCGGATTGGGATTGAGAGGATGTCATGGCGCGCTTCCTTCCAGCGCATGAAGCTCATTATTTTGTAGCAAATCGACGACCTTTCCGGGCACGGCGCCGATGGAGCCGGCACCCATGCACATCACCACATCCCCGCCGCGCGCATTCGCCGCGATGGCCTGCGGCAGGTCGGCCACGTCGTCCACGAACACGGGTTCCACCCGGCCTGCCACGCGCAAGGCGCGCGCCAGCGAGCGCCCGTCCGCGGCGACCACCGGGGCTTCGCCGGCGGCATACACCTCGGTGAGCAGCACGGCGTCGGCCTGCCCGATGACCTTCACGAAATCCTCGAAACAGTCGCGCGTGCGGCTGTAGCGGTGCGGCTGGAAGGCCAGCACCAGCCGCCGCCCGGGGAAGGCGCCGCGCGCCGCGGCCAGCGTGGCCGCCATTTCCACCGGGTGGTGGCCGTAGTCGTCGATCACGGTGAAAGTGCCGCCGTCCCGCGCGGGCAAGTCGCCATAGCGCTGGAAGCGCCGGCCCACCCCCTTGAAGCCCGCCAGGGCGCGCTGCACGGCGTCGTCGGGGATGCTCAGCTCCACCGCCACGGCGATGGCGGACAGCGCGTTGAGCACGTTGTGCTCGCCAGCCAGGTTGAGCACGATGTCCAGGTCGGGCAGCGTGACGCCGTTGCGCCGCTGCACCGTGAAGTGCATCTGCCCGCCCACGGCGCGCACGTTGATGGCCCGCACCTGCGCGTCTTCGGCAAAGCCGTAGCTCGTGACCGGGCAGGTCACGCTTTGCAGGATGTCGCGCACCGCGGGACTGTCCACGCAGAGGATGGCCGTGCCGTAGAACGGCATGCGGTGCAGGAAGTCCACGAACGCGCCCTTGAGGCGGCCGAAATCGTGCCCGTAGGTGTCCATGTGGTCCGCATCGATGTTGGTGACCACGGCCATCACGGGCAGCAGGTTCAGGAACGACGCATCGGACTCGTCCGCCTCGACGACGATGTACTCGCCACTGCCGAGCTTGGCATTGGCACCGGCGCTGTTGAGCCTGCCGCCGATGACGAAGGTCGGGTCCAGCCCGGCCTCAGCCAGCACGCTGGTGACCAGGCTGGTGGTGGTGGTCTTGCCATGGGTGCCGGCAATGGCGATGCCGCGCTTGAGGCGCATCAGCTCGGCCAGCATCAGTGCCCGCGGCACCACGGGAATCTTCTTCTCGCGCGCGGCCAGGACCTCGGGGTTGTCGGCCGTCACCGCCGTGGAGGTGACTACCGCGTCCGCGCCTTCGATGTGCGCCGCGGCGTGCCCCAGGCAGGTCTTGATGCCCAGGCCCTGCAGGCGGCGCAGCGTGGCGCTGTCGGCCAGGTCAGAACCCGAGATGCGGTAGCCCAGGTTGAAGAGCACCTCCGCGATGCCGCTCATGCCCGCGCCGCCGAGGCCGACGAAGTGGATGTGCCTGATCGCATGTTTCATGGTTGCGCCAACTCCTCGCAGGCGGTCACCACCTCACGGGTGGCGTTGATTTTTTGCATGTTTTTGGCCTTCAGCGCAATATCTACCAGCGCGGGGCGCTCCAATTTCAATAGCATTTGCGACAGCCCCTCGGGCGTCAGGTCGCGCTGCTGCACCAGCCAGCCGCCACCGGCGTCCACCAGGAAGCGGGCGTTCGCGGTCTGGTGGTCGTCCACCGCCGACGGGAAGGGCACGAACAGTGCGGCAGCCCCTACGGCGGCAATCTCGGTCACGGTGCTGGCGCCGGCGCGGCAGACGATGACGTCGGCATCGGCAAAGGCGCTGGCGGTGTCCTCGATGAACGGCGTGCACTCGGCCGCCACGCCTGCGGCGGCGTAGTTGGCGCGCAGGGCATCGATCTGCGTGGCGCCGCTCTGGTGCAGCACCACGGGGCGCTGCTCGGCAGGCATCAGCGCCAGCGCCTGCGGAACGATCTCGTTGAGCGCCCGCGCGCCCAGGCTGCCGCCCACCACCAGCAGGCGCAGCGGGCCGCTGCGGCCGGCAAACCGCTCGACCGGGCCGGGCTGCCGGGTGAACGCGGCACGCAGCGGGTTGCCCACCCACTGGCCCTGCTTGAACACGTTGGGGAACGCCGTGAACACGCGGTCGGCCACGCCGGCCAGCACCTTGTTGGCCATGCCGGCCACCGAGTTCTGCTCATGCAGCACCAGCGGCTTGCCGGCCAGCACGCCCATCATGCCGCCGGGGAAGGTGATGTAGCCGCCCAGGCCCACCACCACGTCGGGCTTCACGCGCCGCACCACTTGCAGGGCTTGCCAGAAGGCCCGCAGCAGGCGCAGCGGCAGCAGCGCAAGTGTGGCCAGGCCCTTGCCGCGCACGCCCGAAAAATCGATCAGCTCCAGCGCAAAGCCGTGCTGCGGAACGATGCGCGACTCCATGCTGCCGGGCGAGCCCAGCCAGTGCACGCGCCAGCCGCGCGTGCGCAGCTCTTCGGCCACGGCAAGGCCCGGAAAGATGTGGCCGCCAGTGCCGCCTGCCATGATCAAAGCGGTTTTCTGCGTCATACGCGGCCTCCGCGCATCGAATGCTGCGCATTCGGCAGCGTTGCACGCTGCTGCAGCTTGTTTTGGTGAAACAACTCCTCATACGCGGCCTCCGCGCATGAGGAGTTTGTTTTCATAGTCCACGCGCAAGACCACGGCCAGGGCCACCAGATTCATCAGAATCGCCGACCCGCCAAAGCTCATCAGCGGCAGCGTGAGCCCCTTGGTGGGCAGCGCGCCCAGGTTCACGCCCATGTTGATGAAGGCCTGGAAACCGACCCAGATGGCCACGCCCTGGGCCACCAGTCCCGAGAACACGCGGTCCAGCGCAATGGCCTGGCGGCCGATGTGCATGATGCGGCGGGTCATCCACAGGAACAGCACGATGAGCGTGAGCACGCCGACGAGACCGAACTCCTCGCCAATAACGGCCAGCAGGAAGTCGGTGTGGGCCTCGGGCAGCCAGTGCAGCTTTTCGACGCTGCCGCCCAGCCCCACGCCAAAGATCTCTCCACGACCAATCGCAATCAGGGAGTGCGAGAGCTGGTACCCCTTGCCCAGCGCATGCGCTTCGCTGAACGGGTCCAGGTAGGCGAACACGCGCTCGCGCCGCCAGGGCGAGCTGGCGATCATGACGCCGAAGGCCGCCACCAGCACCCCGGCGATCAGGAAGAACATGCGGGCATTCACCCCGCCCAGGAACAGGATGCCCATGGCGATCACGGCCACCACCATGAAGGCGCCCATGTCGGGTTCGGCCAGCAGCAGGACGCCCACGATGGCCACGGCCGCCCCCATGGGCAGCACGGCGCGGAAGAAGCGCTCCTTCACCTCCATCTTGCGCACCATGTAGTCGGCGGCATAGATGAGAACGGCCAGCTTGGCCACCTCGGACGGCTGAAAACCCACCGGGCCGACCGACAGCCAGCGGCGCGCGCCATTGACCACCTTGCCCACACCCGGGATGAGCACCGCGATCAGCATGACCAGCGCCGCCACGAACAGCCAGGGCGCCATGCGTTCCCACAGGGCCATGGGAATCTGGAAGGCCAGCAGCGCGCCGACAAACCCCACCACCAGGTACATCACGTGGCGCGTGAGGAAGTGCGTGGCGGCATAGTTGGCAAAGCGCGGGTTGTCCGGCATCGCAATGGAAGCCGAATACACCATCACCGTGCCCCAGGCCAGCAGCGCCACCACGACCCACAACAGGGCCTGGTCAAACCCCAGCACGCTGGCCGGGGTGCTGGACGACTGGCGGTATTCGGTGCCGCCCACGCGCACGGGCAGCACGTCCACGGCCTGGGGGGCCGCCCCGCCGAACCAGCCGGTCAGGCGCTGCAGGAAGGCGCTGGCGGACACGTTCATGCCATTCCTCCTTGCGCGGGCACACCGGCCTCGTCGGCCAGTTCGCGCACGGCGTCGCAGAACACCTGGGCGCGGTGAGCGTAGTCGCGGAACATGTCGAGGCTCGCACAGGCGGGCGACAGGAGCACGGCGTCTCCCGCATGGGCCCGCCGTGCGGCCAGCCCGACGGCCTCGGGCAAGGTGGTGGCATCCATCAGCGGCACGCCGCAATCGGCTAGCGCGGCGCGGATCTGTGGCGCGTCCCGGCCGATCAGTACCACCGCGCGGGCATGGCGCGCGACGGGCGCGGCCAGCGGGGTGAAGTCCTGCCCCTTGCCCTCGCCGCCCAGGATGACGACGATGCGGCGCTCGGCCCCCAGCCCGGAGAGGGCCGCGACGGTGGCGCCCACGTTGGTGCCCTTGCTGTCGTCAAAGTACTCCACGCCCTGGACGATGGCCACCGGCTCGACGCGGTGCGGCTCGCCCCGGTACTCGCGCAGGCCGTACAGCAGCGGGGCCAGGGTGCAGCCCGCGGCCGATGCCAGGGCCAGCGCGGCCAGGGCGTTCAGGGCGTTGTGCCGGCCACGGATGCGCAAGGCATCGGCCGGCATCAGGCGCTGCAGGTGCAGGTCTTCCACCGCGTCGCTGCGGCCGCGCTTGCGGGTTTCGTCGCCGTCCATCGCGCGCACCAGCCAGGGCATGCCGCTGATGACCTCGATGCCGAAGTCGCCCGGGCGCTGCGGCAGGTCGGGACCGAACGTGGTGTGGGCGCGCACCTGGGGCTTTTGCAGCTTGACCTTCACGGGCGGCGGCACAGGCTGGGCAGCCCCCACGCTTGCCACTGCGTGTGCTGCGCTGCCCCCCAGGGGGGCCGCTGCCGCCTTCGGGCGGCCGGGCGGCGGCAGCATGCGCATCACCTCCGCGTCGTCACGATTGAGCACCATCAGCGCACCCTGGCCGAAGATGCGCGCCTTGGCTGCGGCATACGCGGCCATGTCGCCATGCCAGTCCAAGTGGTCCTGCGTGATGTTCAGCACCGCAGCGGCGGTGGGCTCGAAGCCGCCCTCGCCGTTGCGCACGCCGTCGAGCTGGAAGCTCGACAGCTCCAGCACCCAGGCCTCGGGCAGCAGGCCTGCATCCACATGCTGCGCCAGCGTGTCCAGCAGCGTCGGGCCGATGTTGCCCGCCACGGCCACGCGCCGGCCCGAGCGTTCGATGAGCTGCCCCGTGAGCGAAGTCACGGTGGTCTTGCCGTTGGTGCCGGTGATGGCCAGCACCGCGGGCGTGTAGCCCTGCGACACGCGCAGCGCATGCAGGGCCGAAGAAAACAGGTCTAATTCGCCTCCAACGCTTACACCACAAGCGCTGGCAGCTATCACAACAGGAGCAATCGTGGCCGGGCTCAGCCCGGGCGAGCGGAACACCGCGTCCAGCCCCTGGCCTTCGACCAGGCGGGCGTCGAACGCGCCACACACCAGGCGCACCTGGGGCAGTTCCTGCGCCAGCACCCCGCGCTGGGGCGGTGCCTCGCGCGTGTCCGCCACGGTGACGTCGGCGCCGCAGCGCACGCACCAGCGCGCCATGGCCAGGCCGGAGGCGCCCAGGCCCAGGATGAGCACCCGCTGCCCGTGCAGCAACTGCGCCAGCACCTCGGCAGCGGAGGCGGCCGGGGGTTCCGGGGCCTGCGGGTCGCCGGCGGCCGGAGCGTCTGCCGCGGGCTCGGGCGTTTCGGCGGCGGGGGCCGCGGGCGCCTCGGGCGCGTTCACGTCCGCAAAGATCTGGGCCACAAAGTCGGCGGCGGCCTTGGCGGCCGACACGGCGGACGGCTTCTCCGGGTCCCACGCGGGTTTGCCGGCCGCGGTGGCCGGGGCGGCCACAGGCTCGGCGGCCACGCCCATATCCCCGCCCGTGTCGCCGTGCGCTTCCGGCACCGCGGCAGGCGCGCTGTCGGCCGGCGCCGCAGACGGTTCCACCGGCACGGGCTGCAGCGCTTGCGCGCGCGCGGGCGCCGCCGGCCCGGCCGCGGGCGGCTGGGGGGCGGGCACGGCGGTCGTGCCAGCGGGCAGGGTGTCGTCGGTGTTCATCGCAGCTTCAGGGTGGACAGGCCGATCAGGCACAGCAGCATGGTGACGATCCAGAAGCGCACGACCACCTGGGTCTCCTTCCAGCCGCTCTTTTCAAAATGGTGGTGCAGCGGCGCCATCTTCAGCAGCCGCCGGCCCTCGCCATAGCGCCTCTTGGTGATCTTGAACCAGGTGACCTGCAGCATCACCGACAGCGCCTCGACGACGAAGATGCCGCCCATGATGGCCAGCACGATTTCCTGCCGCACGATGACGGCGATGGTGCCCAGAGCACCGCCCAGCGCCAGCGCGCCCACGTCGCCCATGAAGACCTGCGCCGGGTGCGCGTTGAACCACAAAAACGCGAGGCCCGCGCCGGCCATGGCCGCGCAGAAGATCAGCAGCTCGCCCGAGCCGGGAATGTGCGGGAAGAACAGGTACTTGGAATACACCGAGCTGCCGGTGACGTAGGCGAACACGCCCAGGGCGGAACCCACCATCACCACGGGCATGATGGCCAGGCCGTCCAGGCCGTCGGTCAGGTTCACGGCATTGCTGGAGCCCACGATGACCAGATAGGTCATGACGACAAAGCCCAGCACGCCCAGCGGGTAGCTCACTTCCTTGAAGAAGGGCAGCTGCAGACCGGCCTTGGGCGGCAGGTCCAGCGCAAAGCCGGACTGCACCCAGCCCACGAACAGCTCCCACACCTTGGCGTTGGAGCTTTCCGAAATGCTGAACACCAGGTACAGCGCCGCCATCAGGCCGATCACCGACTGCCAGAAGTACTTCTCGCGCGAGCGCATGCCCTCGGGGTCCTTGTTGACCACCTTGCGCCAGTCGTCCACCCAGCCGATGGCACCAAAGCCCAGCGTGACGATGAGCACGATCCACACGAAGCGGTTGGACAGGTCGAACCACAGCAGCGTGGAGATCGCGATCGACAGCAGGATGAGCACACCGCCCATGGTGGGCGTGCCGCTCTTGGACAGGTGCGTCTGCAGGCCATAGCCGCGGATGGGCTGGCCGATCTTGAGCGAGGTGAGCACGCGGATCACCTTGGGCCCCGCCACCAGGCCGATGAGCAGCGCCGTCATGGCCGCCATCACCGCACGGAAGGTGAGGTACTGGAACACGCGGAAGAAGCCGAACTCGGGCGACAGGCCCTGCAGCCATTGCGACAGCATCAGCAGCATGGCGCACCTCCGGCCCAATGTTGGGCAACGGCGCAGTGCGCGGTGCGGGCGGTGTCACGGGGTTGCGCCATGGTGTCCCTCCGGTGCCGCATTGCGTTGTTGTTGTTCGGGTGCCTGCTGCGGCACGGCTGCGGCAGAGGCGATCGCCTCCACCACCTGTTCCATCTTCATGAATCGCGATCCCTTGACCAGCACGCTGCCCACGGTGGGCAGGGCGTCGCGCACTGCGGCCTGCAGTGCGCCCATCTTGTTGAAAACCCGGGCGCTGGGGCCGCTGCCGCTTCTGCTGCGGTCAAAGGCCGCCGCGGCATGCACCGACTGCGCCCCCAGCACAAACAGGTGTGCAATGCCGGCGGCGCGCGCATGCGCACCCGCCTCGGCGTGGAACTGTGGCCCCTGGTCGCCCACCTCGCCCATGTCGCCCATCACCATCAGCTGCGGGCCGGGCAGTTCGGCCAGCACGTCGAGGGCGGCGCGCATGGAGTCGGGGTTGGCGTTGTAGGTGTCGTCCACCACGGTGATGTCGCGGCCCGCGGCACGCAGGCTGAAAGCGCGCGAACGGCCCTTGACCGGCACGAAATCCTGCAGCCCCTGCCCAATCGCCGGCAACGGAACGCCCGCCGCCAGCGCGCAGGCGGCAGCGGCCAGCGCGTTGGTCACGTTGTGGCGCCCGGCAATGTGCAGGCGGGTGGAGAAGCCGCCCTGCGGCGTGCCCACCTCGACAGCCCAGGCACCCTGCTCCCAGGCGGCCCGCTGGCAGACCACGTCGCCGCCTTCGCCGAAGGTGAGCGTGCGGCGCCCCTGTGCGAGCGTTTGCCACAGGCCGGTGTAGGCATCCCCTGCGGGGAACACGGCCACGCCGTCGGCGGGCAGGCTGGCAAACACCGAGCCGTTCTCGCGCGCCACCGCCTCCACCGTGTGCATGAACTCCAGGTGCTCGCGCTGCGCGTTGTTCACCAGCGCCACCGTGGGCTGCGCCATGGCGGCCAGGCGGGCAATCTCGCCCGGGTGGTTCATGCCCATCTCGATCACGGCGGCGCGGTGCGCGGCGGTGAGGCGCAGCAGCATCAGCGGCACGCCGATGTCGTTGTTGAAGTTGCCCTGGGTGGCAAAGGCCGCGTCACCCTGCCAGGCGCGCAGGATGGACGCGATCATCTGCGTGACGGTGGTCTTGCCGTTGCTGCCCGTCACGCCGATCAGCGGCAGGCTGAACTGCGCACGCCACGCGGTGGCCAGCGCGCCCAGGGCCGCCAGGGTGTCGGGCACCTCGATGCCGGCCAGCCCGGCCGCCTCCAGGCCGCCATGGGCCAGGGCCGCCGCGGCGCCGCCGGCGCGCGCATCGGCCAGGAAGGCATTGGCATCGAAGCGCTCGCCCTTGAGGGCCACGAACAGGTCGCCCGCCTGCAGCGTGCGCGTGTCGGTGTGTACGCGCACCAGCGGCGTGGCGCCGTCGCCTACCAGGCGGGCGGCGGGCACGCGGGGCTGCACCAGGGCCAGCGCCTGCTGCAGGGTCAACATCACGCCAGTGGGGGCGGTCATGCGGTGGCTCCTCGGGCCTGCAGCGCAGCACGCGCATGGGCCAGGTCGGAGAACGGAACGCGCACGCCCGCCGTCTCCTGGGTGTCTTCGTGGCCCTTGCCGGCGATCAGCACCACGTCGGCGGGGGCGGCTTCGGCAATGGCCTGGGCAATGGCGGCGGCGCGGTCGGGCTCGGCCTGCACGGTGCTGCCGGCAATCGTGCCCTGCAGGATCTGGTGCAGGATGGCGGCGGGGTCTTCGCTGCGCGGGTTGTCGCTGGTGACCACCACGCGGTCGGCGTGCCGCTGGGCCACGGCGCCCATCAGCGGGCGCTTGCCGGCGTCGCGGTCGCCGCCGCAGCCAAACACGCACCACAGCTGGCCTCCACGCTCCTGCGCGATGGGGCGCAGCGCGAGCAGGGCCTTGTCCAGGGCGTCGGGCGTGTGGGCGTAGTCCACGGCCACCAGGGGCTGGCCGGGGCTGAGGATCTGCTCCATGCGGCCGGGCACGGGTGTGAGCTGGGCGCAGGCATACAGCGCATGCTCCAGCGGCACGCCCAGCGCGCGCAGGCCGGCCAGCACGCCCAGCAGGTTGGACACGTTGTACAGCCCGATCACCCGTGTCTGCAGCACATGCGTGTGCACGCCCTCGGCCACCGTGAAGCGCAGGCCGCCCTCGCCCATGGCGATGTCGCGGGCGGCCAGGCGGGCCGGGCCGGTGATGGAGAGGCTCCACAGGTCCAGCATGCGGTCGGCCAGCGAGGCGTGCAGCTCGGCGCCGCGCGGGTCGTCGATGTTGACCACGGCCGCCTGCAGCCCGGGCCAGTCGAACAGGATGCTCTTGGCCTGCCAGTAGGCCGCCATGCCCGGGTGGTAGTCCAGGTGGTCTTGCGTGAAGTTGGTGAACACCGCCACGCGGATGCGCGTGCCCACCAGCCGATGCTCGGCCAGGCCGATGGACGAGGCCTCGATGGCGCAGGCCGTGCGGCCCGCGTCGGCAAACTGCTGAAAGGCGCGCTGCAGCCGCACAGGGTCGGGCGTCGTCATGCCGGTGCTGCTGAGCGCAGGAGGTGTGCCCATGCCCAAAGTGCCCACTAGGGCGCATCCACCTTGCGCAAGCAGCTCTTGCTTTGATAGCAAATTCAGCGCTTCGGCCAACCACCATGCGGTGCTGGTCTTGCCGTTGGTGCCGGTCACAGCCAGCACGTCCAGGCGCTGGCTGGGCTGCTCGAACCATTCCGCCGCAATCAGGCCGGTGGCAGCCTTCAGGCCGCGCAGTGCCGCCACGGGCAGGCCGCCGAGCGCAAAGGCGTCCGCCCCGTCCTGCTCGACCAGGCACGCCACGGCGCCCCGCGCCAGCGCGTCGCCAATGTGCGCGCGGCCGTCCGTGGCCGCACCGGGCCAGGCAATGAACGCATCGCCGGGGCGAACCAGGCGGCTGTCGGTCTGCAGCGTGCCCGTGACGCGCTCGCGCAGCCAGGCGACGGCTTCCTGCACCGAGGCCAGCAAGGGCACTGTGGATGGCGTCATAGCGATTCCTCCACCGCGTTGGCCACGATCTGCGGCTTGACGGCCATGTCGGGCGGCACGCCCATCATGCGCAGCGTCTGTTGCACCACTTCGCTGAACACAGGCGCGGCCACCAGGCCGCCGTACACCTGCCCGGCGCTGGGCTCGTCGATCATCACGGCCACGATGATGCGCGGCTTGTCGATGGGCGCCATGCCGGTGAACCACGCCCGGTACTTGCCCGAGGCGTAGCTTTTGCCCACCTGCTTGCGCGCCGTGCCGGACTTGCCACCCACCGAGTAGCCCAGCGTCTGGGCCTTCTGGCCCGTGCCGCCGGGGCCGGCGGCCATCTGCAGCATCTTGCGAACCTGGTCGGCCGTGCGCTCGGAGAACACGGGCACGCCCACGGCGGGCTCGCTGGTCTTGAGCATGGTGGCGGGAATCACGCGCCCGCCGTTGGCGAACACGGTGTACGAGCGCGCCATCTGGAACAGGCTGGCCGACAGGCCGTAGCCGTACGACATGGTGGCCTGCTCCACCGGGCGCCAGGTCTTGTAGGGCCGCAGGCGCCCCGTCACCACGCCCGGGAAGTGCAGCTGCGGCTTTTGCCCGAAGCCGGCGGCCGAGAAGGTCTCCCACATCTCGCGCGCGGGCATCTGCATGGCGATCTTGGTCGTGCCCACGTTGCTGGACTTCTGGATCACGCCTTCCACCGTGAGCACGCCGTAGTTGTGCGTGTCCGAAATGGTGGAGCCCGTGATGGTGATGCGGCCCGGGTTGGTGTCCACGATGGTGTCGGGGCGCACGCGGCCGGTCTCCAGTGCCAGGCCGATGGTGAACGGCTTCATGGTGGAGCCGGGCTCGAACACGTCGGTGAGCGCGCGGTTGCGCAGTTGCTCGCCGGTGAGGTTCTGGCGCTTGTCGGGCACGTAGCTGGGGTAGTTGGCCAGCGCCAGCAGCTCGCCGGTGTGGGCGTCCAGCACCACCACGCTGCCCGCCTTGGCCTTGTGCGCGGTCACCTGGTCGCGCAGCTTCTGGTACGCGAAGAACTGCACCTTGCTGTCGATGGACAGCTGCATGTCCTTGCCATCCACGGGCGGCACGGTCTCGCCCACGCCTTCGACCACGCGGCCCAGGCGGTCCTTGATCACCCGACGCGACCCAGGCTTGCCCGCCAGGTCCTTGTCGAACGCCAGTTCCATCCCCTCCTGGCCGTGGTCTTCCACGTTGGTGAAGCCCACCACGTGCGCAGCGGCCTCGCCTTCGGGGTACTGGCGTTTGTATTCCTTGCGCTGGTAGATGCCCTTGATGTCCAGCTTGGCGATCTGCTGGCCCACGTCCCAGTCCAGCTGGCGCTTGACCCACACGAAGGTCTTGTCCTCGTCGGCCAGCTTTTTCTGCAGCTCGGCCAGCGGCATGTCCAGCAGCTTGGCCAGCTCCTTGAGCTTGGCCTGCACCTCGGGCTTGTCGTGCTCCACGTCTTCGGGAATGGCCCAGATGCTGGCTGCCGGCACGCTGGAGGCCAGGATCAGCCCGTTGCGGTCCAGGATCTTGCCGCGGTTGGCGGGCAGTTCCAGCGTGCGCGCAAAACGCACCTCGCCCTGGCGCTGGAAGAACGCATTGCCAAACACCTGCACGTAGGCGGCACGCCCGGCCAGGCCCAGAAAGCCCAGCGCGATCGCGGCCACGATGAACTTGCTGCGCCACACGGGCGTCTTGCTGGCCAGCAGGGGGCTGGCGGTGTAGACCACGCTGCGGCGGCTCATGGTTGCCCCCCTGTGGCGCTGGCCGGTGCGGCCGCAGCGCCCTGCGGGTCGGACACATACTGCGTGATGGCCGGCGTGGCCGTGCGCATGTTGAGCTGGGCGCGCGCGATCTTCTCCACGCGCAGTGGCGTGGCCTGGGCGCGCTTTTCCACCTGCAGGCGCTGGTTCTCGGTTTCCAGCCGGCGGGCCTCGGCCGTGGCGCGGTCCAGTTCGGTGAACAGGCGGCGCGACTCGTACTGGGTGTGCACCAAATAGATGGCGCTGGCCAGCACGGCCATGAGCAGGACGACGTTGAGCCGAGTCATACCCCGCGACCTCCAGCATCGGTGGAGACGGGCGCGGCCCCGGCGGGGGACGCCGAGCAGGGGCCGCCCCGCAGCGTGGGCGTTGCCGCCCTGCAGGGGGAAGGCGCGAAGCGGCTCAGGAGGTACTGCATGTCAAACCTCCGTGCGCTCGGCCACGCGCATGATGGCGCTGCGTGCGCGCGGGTTGGCCTCCACCTCGGCCGCGCTGGGCTTGATGCGGTCCAGGGCCACGAGCTTCATGGGCTGCGGCATGGCAAAAGGCGCGCGGCGGTCGTACACCTCCTTGGAGTGCTGGGCGATGAACTGCTTGACGATGCGGTCCTCCAGCGAGTGGAAGCTGATGACCACCAGCCGCCCGCCCGGCTGCAGCACCGAGAGGCTGGCCTCTAGCGCCTGTTGCAGCTCTTCAAGCTCGGCGTTGATGAAAATCCGAAGAGCTTGAAATGTGCGCGTTGCAGGGTTCTGGCCCGGCTCGCGGGTTTTGACCGCGCCAGCCACGAGTTCGGCCAGTTCGGCGGTGGTTGCAAGAGCACCCCGTTCTTCGCGCCGAGCAACAATCGCCTTTGCAATGGGGCCAGCAAACCGTTCTTCACCGTAGTCACGTATCACCTCTGCAATCTGCCCGACTTCGGCCGTGGCCAGCCATTCGGCCACGCTGGTGCCGCGCGGGGTGTCCATGCGCATGTCCAGAGGGCCGTCAAAACGGAAACTGAAACCCCGCTCGGGGCTGTCGATCTGGGGCGAGCTCACGCCCAGGTCCATCAGCACGCCGGCCGCGCTGGCGGCAGGCAGCTCGGCCAGGTGGCGGAATCCTTCGTGCCGGATGGAAAAACGCGCATCGGTGATGCGCGTTGCTTCGGCGATGGCTTCGGGGTCCTTGTCAAAGGCCACCAGGCGGCCTTCGGGCCCCAGCCGGTGCAGAAGGAGGCGCGAATGCCCGCCGCGGCCGAAGGTGGCGTCCACCCAGGTGCCGCCGGGCGACGGCCCCGCGCCCCCCAGGAGCGCGTCCACGGCCTCCTGGAGCAGGACGGTGGTGTGTTGCAAAGCGATATCGGCCATGGTCTAGAAGGAGAAATCCTTGAACACGTCCGGCATCTCGCCCTGCATGGCCTGGGCCTCCTGCTCGTCGTAGGTGGCCTTGTCCCAGAGCTCGAAGTGGTTGCCCATGCCCAGCAGCATGGTGTCCTTGCTGATGCCGGCGGCCTGGCGCAGCTCGGGCGAGATCAGCACGCGGCCGGTGCCGTCCATCTCCACGTCCATGGCGTTGCCCAGGAAGATGCGCTTCCACCACTGGGCGGACATGGGCAGCTGGGCGATGCGCTCGCGGAATTTCTCCCACTCGGGGCGGGGGAACACCATCAGGCAGCCGTGGGGGTGCTTGGTGATCGTGAGCTGGCCCGCAGCGGTGGCCGCGAGCACGTCACGGTGCCGGGTCGGCACGGACAGCCGACCCTTCGCATCGAGACTCAGCGACGAGGCACCTTGAAACACGGACGAGATTCCCAGTTGGGTTGGAATCCTCGGAGGCCGAATGGGCGCTCCAAGGGCACTTTTCACCACTTAATTGCACTTTTTTGCACTGTAGCAGGAAAAGCACACCGAACAAGGGGTGTGACAGAAACTTTTGCAATGAAATCAACGACTTAGCCGCGTCTTCGCAAGCGAGGACGCGGCAAAAGTCGTTGAAAAAGAAGAACTTACGGGAGCCTGTGGAAGTGAACTCTCAAGCCCCTGCCGGGCTTGACGCAGTGGTCACAGGATGTAGCGGGAGAGGTCTTCGTCCTGGCTCAGGCTGTCCAGGCGGGCATCGACATAGGCGGCATCGACCGTCACGGTCTGGCCGGAAAGGCGGGTGGCGTCGAAACTCACCTCGTCCAGCAGGCGCTCCATTACCGTGGCCAGGCGGCGGGCGCCGATGTTTTCGGTGCGCTCGTTCACGTTGAAGGCAATGTGCGCCAGGCGGGTGATGCCCTCGGGCGCGAACACGAGCGTGACGCCTTCGGTGGCGAGCAGCGCCTGGTACTGCTTGACCAGCGAGGCGTGCGTCTGGGTCAGGATGGCCTCGAAATCCTGCACCGACAGCGACTCCAGCTCGACGCGGATCGGAAAGCGCCCCTGCAGCTCGGGGATCAGGTCGCTGGGCTTGGACAGGTGGAACGCCCCGGAGGCGATGAACAGGATGTGGTCCGTCTTGATCATGCCGTACTTGGTGGACACCGTGGTGCCCTCCACCAGCGGCAGCAGGTCGCGCTGCACGCCCTGGCGCGACACGTCGGCGCCGCTGGTCTCCTGGCGGGCGGCCACCTTGTCGATCTCGTCGATGAAGACGATGCCGTTCTGCTCGGCGTTCGCGATGGCGCGGGTCTTGATTTCTTCCTCGTTGACGAGCTTGCCGGCCTCTTCATCGGTCAGGAGCTTGAGCGCCTCGGCGATCTTGAGCTTGCGCGTCTTGCGCTTGTCCTGGCCCAGCTGGCTGAACATGCCGCGCAACTGCTCGGTCATTTCCTCCATGCCCTGCGGGCCCATGATTTCGAGCGCTGGCCGCGCCTCGGCCACGTCGATCTCGATCTCCTTGTCATCCAGCTGGCCCTCGCGCAGCTTCTTGCGGAACACCTGGCGCGCGGTGTTGTCGGAGGCCGGCTCGGTGCCTGCGGCGGTGCGGGCCTGCGGGACCAGCACGTCCAGGATGCGGTCCTCGGCGGCATCCTCCGCCCGGGCGCGCACCTTCTTCATCTCGGACTCGCGCGTCTGCTTGACGGCCATTTCCGCCAGGTCGCGGATGATGGAATCCACGTCTTTGCCCACATAGCCCACCTCGGTGAACTTGGTGGCCTCGACCTTGATGAAGGGCGCGTCGGCCAGCCGCGCCAGGCGGCGCGCGATCTCGGTCTTGCCAACGCCGGTGGGGCCGATCATGAGGATGTTCTTGGGCGTGATCTCCTGGCGCAGGCTGCCCTCGACCTGCTGGCGGCGCCAGCGGTTGCGCAGCGCAATGGCCACCGCGCGCTTGGCACCGGCCTGGCCCACGATGTGGTTGTCGAGTTCGGAGACGATCTCCTGGGGGGTCATGGACGACATAGCAGAAATCTCAGTCAAATCAGGCTCCAGCGCTTATGCAGCAAGCGCGGGCAGCTATCAAAAAGATACCAGGCAGCCACCCGCCCGGTGGCGCATCACAGCGTCTCGATGGTGTGGTGCATGTTGGTGTAGATGCACAGCTCGCCCGCGATTTCCAGCGACTTCTTGACGATGTCCTGGGCCGACAGGTCCGTGTGATTGAGCAGCGCCTTGGCGGCCGAATGGGCATACGCCCCACCCGACCCGATGGCCACGATGCCCTGCTCCGGCTCCAGCACGTCGCCATTGCCGGTGATGATGAGCGAGGCGCTCGCGTCGGCCACGGCCAGCATGGCTTCGAGCTTGCGCAGCACGCGGTCGGTGCGCCAGTCCTTGGTCAGCTCGATGGCGGCGCGGGTCAGGTGCCCCTGGTGCTTTTCCAGCTTGGCCTCGAAGCGCTCGAACAGCGTGAAGGCATCCGCCGTGGCGCCCGCGAAGCCCGCGAGCACCTTGCCGTGGTAGAGCTTGCGCACCTTGCGCGCCGAGCCCTTGACCACGATGTTGCCCAGGGTGACCTGGCCGTCGCCGCCAATGGCGACCTGCACGCCGTCAGGCGTCTGGCGACGCACGCTGAGGATGGTGGTGCCGTGAAAGACCGGGGTGTTTTGAGAAGAATCCATAGCTGCCGCAGATGGGGGCGCCCGCGCCCGCTTTCAAGCGAGGGGAAGCTTGCAGGGTCCCGCCCCGCAACGGCCGCCCCGGCGGCGCGCGTCAGTTCTTGCGCGGGACCACCCAGGCGTGCTCGTTGATGCCGATCACGTTGAAGAAGATCGCCACCAACCGCTGCAGGTTGTGGAACTGGACGACATGGCCCTGCCCCTGCTGCTCGGCCGCCCAGTTCAGCACCGAGCCTGCGGCCGCGAAATCGACGCGGATCAGCTTGTCGCAGGCAATGGTGAAGGGCACGCCGGGGCGCAGCATCGCTGCGAAGGGCTCCAGCAGCGGCGCCGCATCGCCCTCCACATGGCCGCTGAGCTGGGCCACGGGGGCTGCCTCTTGCGCAGCGGCACCCTCGCCCAGATCGGAAGCCGCGAAGTCGCTGTCCGCCGCCAGCGGTGCCGCGCCGGACGAAACGCCTTCGTTGTCCGAATAGCCGCAGCGCGGAGAGGCCCAGGAGGGCGGCGAGACCTCGTAGGTCACGCAGTAGTCCAGGGCCACCAGCTCGAACTCTTCCGGCTTGCCCATGAGGCGCAGCGCCGCCATGCGCAGCCGCCACCATTCGGGGCTCGTGGCGCGGTCGCCGGACTGGGTCTTGGCTTCCAGCAGGGCATTGAGTTTTTCCACGCCCGAGAACACCAGCTGGCCGTCCCGCTCGCCCCATTGCGTGAACTGGTCCGCCAGCAACGGCACGGCCGCTTCGTCGATGGACACCAGCCGCGCCCACGACAGCGTCCAGGGCGATGCTGCGCGTGCCAGCGAGGCCTGCAGTGCCGCCACCGAGGACACGGCCAGCGTGGCCGGCGCGTTCCAGTGGAAATCGCGGCGCACGGGAGCAGCGGCCGCGCTGGGCGCGGCGGCCTGCGCCGTCACGGGCGCCATGCCCAGTTGTTCGGGCATCGAGAACCACAGCGGCGCGGAGCGGCTGTACCGGGCTGCGAAGTCGATGGCCAGGGTTTCAAACCTGTCCTGCTGCCCCGTGGCACGGTACAGGTCGAACAGGGTCATCCAGATTTCCAGCTGTTGCTCCGGCGGGTCTTGCTGGTGCTGGGCCAGCACGTCCAGCAGGCCGGCTTCCGCGCCGGCGTGGTCGCCGTTGGCAAACCGGATGGCCGCTTCTTCCAGGTCGGGTTCGTGCACGAATTCCTCCGGTTCGGGCGGGGGCGTTGGCGTGTAAAGGGCCGCAGTGCCAAGGGCGGCTTCCTCGGAGCCGGTGGCTGCCAGCATCTGCGCATCCTTGGCACCGAATTGGCCCACCGCCATGCTGTCGTCGGCGAACAGCGGCGGCACGCTGGCCTTGGCCTCCACGGGCGCTGGCAGGCTGCCGGGCGCAGTGGGCGCATAGGCCCGGGCGTGCTGCGATTCGGTGATTTCCGCCGCCCCGCCGGCCGCCGGCACCGTGGCGGGCTGCGTGGGAGCGTCGGCGCCCTGCTTGCTCTTCCACCACTGCTGCGACATCTGCGCTTCGATCTCGTCGATCTTCTTGAGCGTGACGGCGCGGTCGTCCGGCGACGCCATGCTGCTCTGGAAGAACGAAGGCCGGGCGGTGGGGTCTTCCGTGCGCTGCCCCTGCAGGGCCTCGCGCCGCCGCAGCTTGCGCAGCTGATCGAATTCGCGGCGCCGCACGAAGTCGTTGCGGCGCTTGCGCTCGATCATCTCCTTGAGCATCTGCTTGCTGTACTGGCTCTCCCGATCGTCCTGGATGGAGTCCAGTTCGGTCCAGTTCACCGTCGGGTTCTTCACGAACCGTACCACCTTCGATAGCAGTCCGCCAGGGGTGGTTTCTTCCTTGCTCATGGCTCGGGGTGCTCTGGAATGGGATGAATCAGGCCGCAGGCGGCCGGATCAATCACCGAACATCTTCTGTTTCAGTTCGCGGCGTTGTTGCGCTTCCAGCGACAGGGTGGCGGTCGGGCGGGCAATCAGGCGGCCCACACCGATGGGTTCGCCGGTTTCGTCGCAGTAGCCGTAATCGCCCGCGTCGATGCGCGCGATCGACTGCTCGATCTTCTTGAGCAGCTTGCGTTCGCGGTCGCGGGTGCGCAGTTCCAGCGCGTGTTCTTCTTCGATGGTGGCGCGGTCGGCCGGGTCGGGCACCACCACGGTGTCTTCCCGCAGGTGCTCCGTGGTTTCGCCCGCGCTGTTGTGGATGTCCTGCTTGAGCTGCACGAGCTTGTGGCGAAAGAACGCCATCTGCTTCTCGTTCATGTACTCGCTGTCAGGCATGGCCATGACTTCGGCGTCGGTCAACTCGGCGGCGGACTTGGTTTTCCAGTTGTTCGCCAGCTTGGGGTCTTTTTTGGCAGCGATCACAGAGGGCTGCGCTTGCGCGGTCGTGGGCATGGTGTGTTGGTAACTGGCTTTGGCGGCGGTTGAGGCCACTGCCTGCGCCATGGATGGTACGGTCAATTGGGCCAATCGGGAAGAAGGCCGGGTTGTGCGCACGGGTACCTGCAAATCCGCCTGCGCCGGCGCCGCGGCGGCAGGCGCCGAGACCTTGGGTGCTGCAGCCGCCGCCTTGCCGCCAACGCCCTTGGCAGCCGCCTTGGGCGCCGACGGGACTGCAGCAGTGCTTTTGGCCGCGGCCGGGGTTGCTTTGGTGGCCCCCTTGGATTTGCTGGTGTCGGCTTTCACTTCCTGGTCTCCTCGCAATACGGGCGGGCCCCGGCCGCGCGAGCAGACAGGGGCGGGTGGCAAGCCTTCCGGGGTTTTACCGGGGCGCGATTGTATCGACCTGGACTGGCGCCAGCAGAAACGTTGCAGATACAACACAAACCGCCCCGCGGCGGCCCCTGCGGCGCGGTTTTTCAGGCGAGGCTTTGCTCCAGGCCCTGCAGGAAGATGTCCTTGGGCAGGTCGATGCCGATAAACACCATCTTGCTGGTACGCGCCTCGCCCTCGGCCCATTGGGGCCCCAGGTCACTGCCCATGAGCTGGTGCACGCCCTGGAAGATCACCTTGCGTTCGGTGCCCTTCATATGGAGGACGCCCTTGTAGCGCAGCATGCGCGGACCATAAATGTTGACAATGGCGCCGAGGAAATCCTCCAGCTTCGCGGGGTCGAAGGGGCGGTCGGAGCGGAAGACAAAGCTCTTCACGTCGTCGTCGTGGTGATGGTGGTGCCCGTGGTCATGGCCGTGCTGGTGCGACGGGTGGTTGCAGTGCTCACCGTGCACATGGTCATGGTCATGGCCGTGGTCGCCGTGGCCTTCTTCTTCCTGCAGGAACTCGGGGTCAATGTCCAGCTTGGCGCTCAGGTTGAAGCCCCGCAGGTCCAGCACCTCGTTGAGCGGCACCTCGCCGAAGTGCACCGCCTTGATGGGCGCGCGCGGGTTCATGTGCTTGAGGCGGTGGATCAGCGCGTCGGTTTCCTCCTTGGACACCAGGTCGGTCTTGGACAGGAAGATCTGGTCGGCAAAACCCACCTGGCGGCGCGCCTCCTGGCGGTCGTTGAGCTGCTGGGGCGCGTGCTTGGCGTCCACCAGCGTGATGATGGAGTCGATGAGGTAGGTCTCGGCGATCTCTTCATCCATGAAGAAGGTCTGCGCCACGGGGCCCGGGTCGGCCACGCCGGTGGTCTCAATGACGATGCGGTCGAACTCCAGCAGGTTCTTGCGCTTCTTGGCGGCCAGCAGCTGCAGTGTCTCGCGCAGGTCTTCGCGGATGGTGCAGCAGATGCAGCCGTTGCTCATCTGCACGATCTGCTCCTTGGATTCGGTCACCAGGATGTCGTTGTCGATGTTCTCTTCGCCGAACTCGTTTTCGATGACGGCGATCTTCTGGCCGTGGGCTTCGGAGAGCAGGCGCTTGAGCAGGGTGGTCTTGCCCGAGCCCAGGAAGCCGGTGAGGATGGTGACAGGGATCAGTGCCATGGGTCGTCTTTCAATGCGTGATCGGGGCCTGCTGCGGCCGGCGCGGGCGCCGTGCGCGTGCAGCCAGGGTGTAATTTTTCAGTGTAGCGAGGGTGTCAAGCCCCCGCAGGCGCCGCGCGCTTCAACCCTGCGACCTCACCCTTTGCGCATCACCACCAAGCCCTTGAGGTACTCGCCCTCGGGGAATTCCAGTGTCATCGGGTGGTCGGGCGCGCCGCCCAGGCGCTCCAGGATGTAGCCATCCGCGCCCGCGTCGGCGCCCGCGGACGCGACGATCTTGTGGAACAGATCGGCGCTGATGCCGCCCGAGCACGAGAACGTGAACAGCACCCCGCCCGGCGACAGCAGCTGCAGCGCCAGCCGGTTGATGTCCTTATAGGCGCGCGCGGCCCGCTCGGCATGCGCGGCCGTGGGGGCGAACTTGGGCGGGTCCAGGATGATGGCGTCAAAGCGCTGGCCTTCCTTGAGGAACTGGCGCAGCGAGGCGTTCACGTCGGCATCCAGAAAGGTGGCCCGGTTCGGATCGAAACCATTGAGCGCCACATGGGCGCGGGCGCGCTCCAGGGCGGGGCCGGAAGAATCGATGGACGTCACATGCCCATCGGCCGCCACACCCGCCGCGCGCAGGCCCGCCAAGGCCGCCACGCTAAAGCCGCCGGTGTAGCAAAAGCAGTTGAGCACGTGCCGGAAGCCCAGCCGCTGCGCGTAGTCGGCAAAGCGCTTGCGGCTGTCGCGCTGGTCCAGGTAGAAGCCCGTCTTGTGGCCTTCGGCGATGTTCAGCGTCAGCCGCCACTGGTGTTCGTGGATGGACAGCTCCAGCGGTGGCGGCGCCTCGCCCGGCCGCGCCTCGCCGCCGCGCAGCCAGCCGGTGGCGGGCGGCAGGCCCTCCAGCGCGCGCACGCTGGCGTCCGAGCGCTCGTACAGCTTGGCAAGGCCCGTCTCGCGCAGCAGCGCGTCGGCGATCACGCCCTTCCAGCGCTCGGTGCCGGCGCTGGTGAATTGGGCGACCAGCGTGTCCCCATAGCGGTCCACGATCAGCCCGGGCAGGCCGTCGGATTCGCCGTGCACCAGCCGCACGCCATCGCTTTGGATATCAAAACGGGCTCTAGCGATGATGGAGCGGGCGCAAGCAGCTATGAAAAAAGGAGCATCAATGCGCTGCGCCTCATCGAAGCTCCACACCCGCGCCCGAATGCGCGAGCTGGGACTGTAGGCCGCCCAGGCCAAAAACTGGCCCTCGTGCGATTCCACGCGCACCGTTTCACCGCTGTCGCCGCCGCCCTTGGCGATGGCCGATTCAAAGATCCAGGGATGGCGGCGCAGCAGCGAGCGCTCTTTGCCGGGGCGAAGGCGAAGGGTTTTCATGGCCCGGATTGTGCCGGTTGCGCGGCCGCCGCCCGTCCGCCCCACCGGTGGCACACGGCCGAGGTGCCCGCGTCTCCCCGCAGCGCGACCGGGGATGAAACCGCAATTTATCAAATCGGCAGGGTTGCAATTGACAAAATTGATTTCAACTTCTTACAATTGCCGAAATTATCATTTTTATCAAACATGACCGCACCCTCCACCGAAGCCACGCGGCCCACCGCCGCCGGCCTTCAGAACGCCTTGACGGACCTGCGCGAATTCCTGGCCTTCAAGATCGGCGCCGAGGAGTATGGCGTGGACATCTTGCGCGTGCAGGAAATCCGCTCCTACGAAAAGCCCACCGCCATTGCCAACGCAGCCGCCGAGCTCAAGGGCGTGGTGAACCTGCGCGGCGTGATCGTCCCCATCATCGACTTGCGCCTGAAACTGGGCCTGCAGGAGGCGCGCTACGACCCCTTGACGGTGGTGATCGTGCTCAACATCGGCCAGCGCGTGGTCGGCGTGGTGGTGGACAGCGTCTCGGACGTGCTGACGCTGGAACGCGAGCAGCTGCGCCCGGTGCCCGCGCTGGACATGGACCTCCACCGCGACCACCTGCTGGCCATCGGCTCGGTGGACGACCGCATGCTCATCCTGCTGGACATTGAAAAACTCCTCGCCCCCGCACTGGCCAGCCATCCTCCCGGGCACTGAGCCCACAGCCCCTCCACCTTTCCTCCATGGATCCGTCATGAAATTCTTCAACGCCTTTGGCATCACCCAGCGCCTGTACCTGGTGTCCTTCGCGCTGATCGGCTGCCTGGCGCTGGTCGCGCTGCTGGCCTGGGACAACATCACCGCAATCACCCGGCAGACCCGCAGCGTGGCCACGGAGTCCGTGCCCCACCAGCTGCGCCTGGCCACCATGGAGCTGAACGTGACGCGCACTTCGCTGCAGCTGCGCCACGCCATCCTGGTGCGCACGCCCGCAGACCTCAAGACGACCCTGGCGGACATCGGCGAGAAGCGCAAGCTGATCGACGCGGACCAGGCCACCCTCGAAAAGGCCGCCATCACGGCCGAAGAAAAGGCCGAGTACGCGGCCCTGGTGCAGGCCTTCGCCGGCTTCTGGCAATTTGCGGTCCAGAACGTCCAGCTGATCGAGCAAGGCAACAAGGAAGAAGCATTCGACTACCTGGTGGCCAAGACAATTCCCGCGCGCAACGTGGTGCTGGAGATGCTGAGCAAGCAAAAGCTCCGCCAGAGCGCGGCCCTGACCACCAGCCTGGAGCACATCGAAGCGGACGCCAAGCAAACGCTCAACAGCCTGGTGGCGGCCGTGGCGGCCATTGCCGCCGGCCTGCTGCTCTTTGCCTGGTACGTGGGCCGCGTGCTGCAGCGCCGCGTCGCCCAGGCCCAGACCGTGGCGGCCCGGGTGCGCGACGGGGACCTGACCGGCCAGGTGCTGGACACGGCCAACGACGAGTTCAGCCCCCTGCTCCAGGCGCTGGGCGACATGCAGGCGTCGCTGATCCGCGTGGTGTCGCAGGTGCGCCAGGGGTCCGACAGCGTGGCCACCGCGAGCGCGGAAATCTCGGCGGGCAACGGCGACCTGTCGGCGCGCACCGAGAACCAGGCCAGCGCCCTGCAGGAGACGGCCGCCTCCATGGAGCAGCTCAACTCGACCGTGCGCCAGAACGCCGAGAACGCGCGCCACGCCAACCAGCTGGCCCGCACTGCGTCGGAAGTCGCGACGCAGGGCGGCGACGTGGTGGCCGACGTGGTGCGCACCATGAAGGACATCAACGACAGCTCCCGCAAGATCTCCGACATCATCGGCGTCATTGACGGCATCGCCTTCCAGACCAACATCCTGGCCCTGAATGCCGCGGTGGAAGCCGCGCGCGCCGGCGAGCAGGGCCGCGGCTTCGCGGTGGTCGCCAGCGAGGTGCGCAACCTGGCCAGCCGTTCCGCCGAGGCCGCGCGCGAAATCAAGTCGCTGATCGGCGCCAGCGTGGAACGCGTGGAAGCGGGCTCCGCACTCGTGGACCGCGCGGGCCAGACCATGAGCGACGTGGTGGGTGCCATCACCCGCGTCACCGACATCATGGCGGAGATCAGCGCGGCCAGCTCCGAGCAGAGCCAGGGCGTCGACCAGGTCAACGAGGCCGTCACGCAGATGGACCAGGCCACGCAGCAGAACGCCGCCCTGGTGGAGGAAATGGCCGCCGCAGCCACCAGCCTCAACCACCAGGCGGCAGAGCTGGTGAACGTGGTGTCGGCGTTCAAGGTGGCCGCCGCGGACACCGCGCGCCACGGCGCCCTGCCATCACCGTCCGGCTCCGCCCGCCCCGCCCTGCCGGCGGCGCCGGGCCGGCTTGCCTACCCCGGGTAGCGCCTGCGGCCCGACTTCTTTCCCTGTGCATCCCTCTTGGCCACCTTCGGGTGGCTTTTTTTGTGGCGGATCAGGGCCGGGCTTTTGCGGCAAGGGGCTGGCCGGCGCCAGCGCCGCCCGGATCAGCCGGCCGCAACCACCGCGGCCACCTGCTGGCGCAGGCGCAGCCAAGCCTGCGCCAGGGGTGCGCCGACCGCGCCCCCCTCCGCGGCCAGCTCTTCGGTGGCGCGCGCCAGACGGGCTGCGCCGCCCTCGCCCAGCATCGTCAGCACCGATTTCAGGTTGTGCGCCACGCGCTGCACGGCCGCGCCGTCGGCCGCCGCCATGGCCGCATCGCCCGCCGCCAGGTCGTGCGCGAACTGGGCCAGGCAGGCCTGGCGATAGGCGGCATAGAGCGCCCGGTCGCCTCCGAAGAACTCCACGGCCGGGTCGCGCGCCGGCGCGGCCGGCGGCGCGCCCGCATCCCCTGGCGGGGCCGCAGCCAGGCTGGCCAGCGCGTCCGAAATGCACCCGATCAGGGCGCCCACCGAAGCCGGTTTGCGCAGCACGCGCCAGACTTTCAGCGCTGCCAGCTGGCGCTCGGCGGCGCCGTCGACGCCGCCGCTGAAAACCACCATCCGGCACGCCGCGGCGGCCCCGCCCGCCTGCGCTGCGGCCAGCCCCGACAGCAGGTCCAGGCCCGAACCATCGGGCAGGGTGAGGTCGGTCAGCACCACGGCGGCCGGGCCTGCGCTCCATGCATTCCGCGCCTCGGCCAGCGTGGCACAGGGCACGAGGGCGATGTCCAGATCCTCCAGCGCCAGCTGGACGAACCGGCGCACGTGGGCGTCGTCCTCCACCAGCAAAACGCGCGGCAGCGTCGTCACCATCACAGTCCTTTCAGGGAGCGGGCCGAAAGAAGGCCGAGCCGCCGGGGCCGCGGGCTCAGGGCCGGGGCGCCAGCTGTTTCGCGGGCTGTTGCGCCAGCAGGCCGGCCAGCAAGGCGGGCAGCTCTTGTGCCAGCAAGGGCTTGTGCACCACGGGCAGCCCCGCCAGTGCAAAGGCATACGGGCCGCGCTGGTCCTCGTCCAGCGAGGTCACGACGATGAGCCGGCTGCGCTGGAACTGGGGGTGGCTGCGCAGGCGCGCAATCAGGGTGGCGCCGTCAATGCCGGGCAGGAGGATGTCGACGATGAGCACGTCCGGCTGCAGTTCGCCCGCCATCGCCAGCCCCACGATCCCGTCTTCGGCCACATGCAGTTCGATGCCCGGGAAGTGGTGGGACATCAGCAGCTTGACCAGCGTCTGAAAGTGCACCGAATCCTCGATCAGCAGCACACGCTGCGCGGCGGCGCCCCGGCCTTCAGGCGGCAACGCGGCCGGTGCCGGCGTGGCAGCCGCTCCGCGGGCCCCGGCGGCCGGCAGCGGCGCCGCAGCGCCTGGGGCCGGGCCGGCCCCAGGCGGCGCCTGACGCTGGGCCAGCCACCGCTCGACGGAGGCCTTGGCAATGCGGCGGTGGCCGCCCGGTGTCTTCCAGGCGTCCAGTTCGCCGCGGTCCACCATCAGTTGCACGGACCGCACGGCCATGCCCAGGACCCGCGCCACGTCACGCGTGCTGCAGTCCGCCGGCAAAGAGTCCCATTGGCTTGATTCCATGCGGCAGATTTTATCACTTCAAGAAATCATTTTTATGATAAAATTGATACATTCAAATACGACCTGCCGCCATGAGCCAACGCATCCTGATTATTGAAGACCATGCGGACATCCGCCGCCTGATCCGCATGACCCTGGAGTTCGAGGACCATGAGATCCACGAGGCGGTCAATGCCGACGAGGGACTGGCCGCCGTGCAGCAGTGGCGTCCCCAGTTGCTGCTGCTGGACGTCATGATGCCCGGCAGCATGGACGGCCTGGAGCTGTGCCGGAGGGTCAAGAGCGACCCGGCGCTGGGCTGCCCCTGGGTGGTGCTGCTGACGGCCCGGGGGCAGAGCCAGGACATCGAGGCCGGGATGATGGCCGGCGCCGACGCCTACCTGCTCAAGCCTTTCAGCCCCCTGAAGCTGATCGAGACCATCAACAGCCTGGGCACCGCGGGCGCCGCCCCATGATGCCGCCCGCCCGCGAGGCCACCCAGTTCGCGCCGGCAGCGGCGGTCCAGATGGAGACGATCATCTCCGACCTGGGGCGCATGTACCAGGAGCGCAACCAGGCGCTGCAGGAAGTGGCCCGCGCCCACCATGAGGCGCTCTTTCTGCTGGCGCAGGCGGCCGAATACAAGGATGACGACACCGGCGTGCACATCGTGCGCATCGGGTTCCTCGCCGAGGCGATGGCCCTGTTCCTGGGGCAGCCGCAGGACTATGCGCTCACGCTGCGCAAGGCCGCGCCCATGCACGACATCGGCAAGATCGGCATCCCGGACCATGTGCTGAAAAAGCCCGGCCCGTTCACTCCTCAGGAGCGCGCCATCATGAACCGGCACCCGCTGATCGGTGCGGACATCCTCGGCAAATCGCGCATTGCGCTGTTCCAGATGGCGGCCGAGATCGCCCTCACGCACCACGAGCGATGGGACGGCAGCGGCTACCCCAACCAGCTCGCGGGACGGGCCATTCCGCTGTCCGGACGCATCGTGTCGCTGGTGGATTACTACGACGCCCTGACCATGGACCGGGTGTACCGACCCGCGCTCAGCCACGAGAAGACCGTGGAGATGGTGCAGGCAGAACGGGGAAAAGCCTTCGACCCGGACCTCGTGGACTGCTTTGTGCGCCACAGCACTGCCATCCGGGCCCTGCGCGAGCGCGTCACACGCACCCGCATGGCGTTTTCGGACCTGGCAGACATTGCGCAGGAGGCCGTATGACAGCGCACGCCCCGCGCCGCCGCGCATGGGCCGCCGCGCTGGCGGCGCTCGCGGCGCTGTGGACCCTTGCCTGCCTGCCCGCCACGGCCGGCGAGGTGCTGGACCGCGTGCAGGCCCGCGGCGAGGTCCGGGTGTGCATCTGGCCGGAGTACCAGCGCATCACCTTCCGCGACCCGCGCTCAGGCCAGCTCGGCGGCCTGGACATTGACCTGGCCACCGCCCTGGCGTCCGACCTGCGGGTGCGGCTGCGTTTTGTGGACTCGTCGTTCGTGACCCTGGTGCCCGACCTCCTGTCCAGCACCTGCGACGTGGCCATGTTCGGCATCGCCATGCTGGCGCGGCGCACGGAACAGCTGCAGTTCGCCACGCCTTATCTGCAAAGCGACATCTATGCGGTGACCACCCGCACCAGCCGCGTGGTGCGCCAGTGGAGCGACATCGACCAGCCCGGCGTGCTGGTCGGCGTGCAGGCCGGCACGTTCATGGAAACCGTGCTGCGCCAGCGGCTGCAGTACGCGGGCCTGGTGTCCATCCGGCTGCCCGAGACACGCGAACGGGAACTGGCCGCGGGCCGCGTGGATGTCTTCATGACCGACTACCCCTACGGCCGCGCGCTGACCGAAAGCACGGAATGGGCAGCCTTGCTGAGCCCGCCCAAGCCCTTCCACGTGCTGCCCTATGCCCATGCCGTCAAGCCCGGCGATCCGGAATGGCTGGCCACCCTGAACGCGTTCATCGAACGCGTGCGCCAGGACGGCCGGCTGGGCGCCGCCGCCCGGCGCCACGGGCTCGAACGCATCCTCCTGAACTGACCGATTCCCCCACGCCTCCGTTATGAAACGCCCTTTTCCCCACCTCCAGCGCCGCTTCGCCGACCTCGCGAGCAGCAGGGTCCTGACCAGCGGCTTGCTGCTCATCCTGTGCGTGCTCATCGGCACGGCGGGGCTGATGTGGCTGGAGCTGCGCCGCACCGAGGCACAAGACCGCCGGCAGCTCGAACTGCTGGCCAGCGTGATGGAAGCGCACAGCACGCAGGTGTTTGACAACACCAAGCTGGCGCTGGACATCCTGGCCAAAGGCCTGGGCGCAGAGGGCCAGTCCCTTGCCCAGCTGGAGGCGCAGCAGTCCTACCGCCTGCAGGGCCTGCCGTTCCTGCGCAGCATTGCCGTGGTGAGCCCGCAGGGCCAGGTGCTGGCCTCCACCACCCCTGCGGACCGCCGGGGTCGGGTGGACCTGCAGCGCCTGCACCTGGGGGCCCTGGACGACGACCGCGTGGTCATCGGGCCGTGGGTGGGAGGGCGGACGCTGGCGCAGGGCGATCGCAGCCCGGCCGTGCCCGCCGGCCTGGGGTTCATTCCCGTGGCACGGCGCGTGCAGCTGTCGCCGGCTTCTTCGGTGCTGCTCATCGCACAGATCAGCCCGGACGCTCTGGCCACCTACCAGCAGCAGCTGATGGAAGCCGCACCCGCCCGCACCCAGGTGTTGCTGGTCCTGGACAACGGCACCTTGCTGACGCAGGTCGGCAACGACACCCTGTCTCCCAGCAGCAATCTGGGGGTGCATCCGTTGTTCCAGAAGTCCCTTCCCGGACGCAAAGGAACCTACGGGCCGCTGCCCACGTTTCGCGCCGACTCCAGCCTGGGCGCCTGGCACCTTTCCAACAGCCACCCGGTGGTGACCCTCGTGGAGCAGCCCTATGCAGCCACCACCCAGCAATGGCTGCGCTCGCTGCGCGGGCCGCTGCTGTTCATGGTGGTGGCGCTGGCCGTGATCGGGCTGCTGACCCGTGCCTCGTGGCGCAATGCCCGCGCACGGGAAGCCGCCCAGCGCGAGCGGGACGAGGCCCAGCTGGAGACGGCACGCCGGGAGCAGGAACTCTCCGTGCTGTTCAAGAGCGTGCAGGAACTCATCTTCCGCACCGACGCCGAGGGCATGATCCGCTTCGTGAATCCGCGCTGGCATGCCCTCACCAGCCAGCCCGCGGAGGCCGCCCGCGGCCAGCACCTGCGGGACGTGGTCCAGGCCGAGGACCGCGCCGCCATCGACACGCTGTTCGATGCCGCGGGGCCGGCCGGGGTGCGCATGGCCCAGGTACACCTGAGCGGCCCCGAGGGCGAGACGCGTGCGCTGGACATTGCGGTCGTGCCCCTGCGGGACCGCACGGGCAAGCTGCGCGGCTTTGCGGGCAGCGCCGCCGACGTGACCGACCTGCTGGCCGTGCAGCAGCGCCTGCAGGAGCAGCTGGAGTTCACCGCCCAGGTGCTGGAGTGCAGCCCGCTGCCCATCTGCATGACAGCGCCGGACGGGCGCCTGCTGTCGGTCAACCAGGCCTGGGAGGACTTCACGGCCCTGGACCGTGCCGACGTGCTGGGCCGCCGCAACGCCGACGTGCTGCCCTCCCACGAGGCCCAGGCCTACGGTGCGCACGACGACCAGCTGCTGCGCCAGGGCGGCCGCATCCGCTACGAGGAACGCCTGCGCCGCCCCGATGGCAGCTACCGCGACGTGCAGATCACCAAGGTGCTCGTCACCGCCCACGGCCACCAGCCGGTGGGCATCCTGACGGCCACCATGGACATCACCGAATTCCTGGCCGCCCGCGACCTGGCCGAAGAGGCGTCCCGCGCCAAGTCGGAATTCGTGGCCAACATCAGTCACGAGCTGCGCACGCCGCTGCAGTCCATCCTGGGCTTCTCGGAGCTGGGCACGGCGCGGGGGCGGCACCAGACCCAGCTGGCCTCCATGTTCGGAGAGATCCACGACGCGGGCCAGCGCATGCTGGTGCTGGTCAATGACCTGCTGGACATCGCCAAGATCGAAAGCACCGTCGGCGCCTTCCATTTCGAACGCGCTGACGTGCGCGACCTCATCGAGGACGTGGCCGCCGAGATGGAACTGCTGCTCGGCTCCAAGCGCCTGAGCCTGAGCCTGCGCCTGGGCCGCGTGCCCCTGGTGGCCAAGGTGGACCCCGCACGCTTCCAGCAGGTGGTGCGCAACGTGCTCGGCAACGCGGTGAAGTTCTCGCCCGAAGACACCATCATCGACATCCAGGCCGGCATCGCCGCCGACCACAGCATCCACATCCAGGTGCGCGACCAGGGGCCGGGCATACCGCCCGCCGAGCTTGAGACCGTGTTCCAGGCCTTCGTGCAGTCGAGCAAGACGCGCGACGGCTCGGGCGGCACGGGCCTGGGGCTGGCAATCTGCCGCAAGATTCTCACCGCGCACGGCGGCCGCATCCACGCGACCAATGCGCCGGATGGGGGTACCATCTTCCACATCATGCTGCTCACTGCCGAGTACACCGACACCATGCCGGCCACGCTCACATGATCCAGCTCCCCCGCCTCGCCCGGTGGCGGCGCAACCCCGCCCAGATGTACTTCGTGGTGGCCTGCGTTTTCAGCGCGCTGGTGCTGCTGAGCGCCTGGGCCACGATGGCGGCCCTGCTGCGCTGGCAGTGGAACGAGACGCTGAGCGCCGAGATGCGCCAGAACACCAACACCGCCCTGGCCCTGAAGGAGCACACCCTGCGCATCCTGGACACGGTGGACCAGGCGATGTCGCGGCTGGAGAACACGGCCCGCGACGGCCCGCTGGAGAGCCAGGACTTCATCAGCATCGCCAACGAAACCGGGATGGTGCCGCACATCCTGACCCAGCTGTCCTTCGTGGACGCCGAAGGCCGCTTCCAGGGCAGCAACCTCGACCCCGATGGTTCGCGCAGCAACCACGTAAACCTGCTGGAGCGCAACCACATCGGCGTGCATCTGTTGCCGCCCGCGCAGGCCCCCGGCCCGCAGGGCATGCTGTACAACGGACTCTTCATCGGGCGCGCGGTGCTGGGCAAGGTGTCGGGCGTATCCACCATCCAGCTTTCGCGCAAGGTGGTCGGCGCTGACGGGCGCACGCTCGGCGTGGTGGTGGCCTCGCTCAACCCGTCGCACTTCGCCGACGTGTACCGTGGCGTGGAGCTGGGCAGCGAGGGGGGCGTGGTGCTGGCGGGCCTGGACGGCGCCATCCGCGTGCGGGTCCTGGGTGGCGCCACCGCCAGCGTGGACAGGCCGCTGCCGCCCCCGCTGCTCACTGCAGTCCGCGACAAGAACAGCGGCGCCCTGCTGACGGGGTCCTCCGATGGGCTGTCGCGCATCATCGGCTACAGCCGGGTCGGCAGCTACCCGCTGGCCGTGCTCAGCGGCACGTCGGAGCAGCAGGCCTTTGCGCCCTGGCGCACCACGCGCAACACCGTGCTGTGGCTCACGGTGCTGCTGAGCATCATGGTGGTGGCCTTTGTCGCGGTGTTTCTGGGCAGCATCCGCCGGCTGGCCATCAGCCACGCAGCGCTGGAGCACAGCGAGGCGCATGCCCAGCGCGCCAACCAGGCCAAGAGCGAGTTCCTGGCCGCCATGTCGCACGAGCTGCGCACCCCACTGACCGGCATCCGCGGCTTTGCCGAACTGATGGAGCTGCGCAGCAAGGATCCGCAGACGCGCGAACAGGCGGGCTACATCCGCCAGGGCGCAGAGCACCTCAACGCGTTACTTACCGAGATCCTCGACCTGGCCCGCATCGAGGCCGGCGCCATGCCCACCCACTCCGAGCCCGTGCCCTTGCGGGACTTGGTGAACGAGGTGGTGGAGCTTTTCCGCGTGAGCGCAGCGGCCAAGTCGCTGGCGCTGGAGGTGACCACCGCGCCGGCGGTCCCGCAGACCGTGGTGACGGACCGCCTCAAGCTCAAGCAGATCCTGAACAACCTGTTGTCCAACGCGATCAAGTTCACCCCGGCCGGCGGTGTGCGCCTGGCCGTCGGCATGGATGCCAGCGGGCAGCAGGTGCTGCTGCGCGTGACGGACACCGGCCCGGGCATCCCCCGCGAGCTGCACGGCGTCATCTTCGAGAAGTTCAGCCAGGGCCACGCCCGCATCAGCTACGAGCACGGGGGCACGGGGCTGGGCCTGTCGCTCTCGCGTGCGCTCGCCGGGCTGCTGGGGGGCACGCTGTCGGTGGAATCGCAGGTCGGCCAGGGTTCCACGTTCACGCTTTCGCTGCCCGCCCAAACGCCCGAAACGCCCCAAACGCCTCAGGCGTCCCCGGGCGAATCCTCCCCGGCGTGAACAACGGCGACGCGCCTCAGATTCCGCGCCCGAAGCGGTCCCAGCGCGGCAGCCAGTTGGTGAGGATGTCGGCCGACACCATCACCCGCCGGGCCTGCCCGATGAGCAGGTGGCGCGGCACGAAGCCGATGTAGCGCGAGTCGGCGCTGTTGTCCCGGTTGTCGCCCAGCATCAGGTACTGCGCCGGCGGCACGGTGACGGGGCCGAAGTTCTTGCGGGCGGACACCCCTTGCAGCCACTGGACGCGCCGTTCATGCCCCTGCAGGTGCTCGGTCCACCGGACGGCAGGTACCTGGGCGCCGACTTCGGCCAGCGCTTCCACCACCGTCTCCGGTGCGTCGTAGCGGGCCGGCTCGCCATTGAGATAAAGCACCTCGTCGCGCATCTCCACGGTATCACCCGGCAGGGCGGCGATGCGCTTGATGAGCCGCGTGCCGTCCAGCGGCGAAGCAAAGGTGACCACGTCGCCCCGCTGGGGTTCCCCCAAGTGCGCCAGCACCACGTCGGTCAGGGGGAGCTTCAGGTCGTAGGCCAGCCGGTTGACGAACACCACGTCGCCCTCCAGCAGCGTCGGGCGCATGGAGCCCGAGGGAATGGGGTTCCAGTCGGCGATGGCGGTGCGAAACACCCCCAGGCACAGCAAAAAGACGATAAAGCCCCGGTTGGCCCGCAGGCCGGTACGGATCCATTGACGCATGCAGAAACCCTCTCAGGCGGCCAGAACAGAAGCGGCCGCATCGGCGTCCGAGGCGGATGCAGGCGGTTTGGTTCCCGATGGCCCCCCCGGGCCGCCGCGGGCCGGCAACGGTCAGTCCGCAGGCTTCTTGCGTGCGCGGGGGTGGGCGGCGTCGTAGACCCGCGCCAGGTGCTGAAAATCCAGCCGCGTGTAGACCTGGGTGGTGGTGATGTTGGCGTGGCCCAGCAACTCCTGCACCGCGCGCAGATCGCCGCTGCTTTGCAGCACATGGCTCGCGAACGAGTGGCGCAGCATGTGCGGGTGCACGGGCGTGGTCAAGCCGGCTTGCTGGCTGCGCTGGCGCAACCGCAGCCAGATGGACTGGGCCGTGAGCCGGGCGCCCCGCTGGCCCACGAACAGCGCCACATCCAGCCGCGCCGCGCCTGCACCGCCGAAGGGCACCGCCCGCAGCGCCAGCCAGGCCTGCAGCGCTGCCACGGCGGCCCGGCCCACGGGCACGCTGCGGCGCTTGCTGCCCTTGCCAAACACGTGGGCTTCCCCCGCCTGCAGGTCCACCCAGCCGCGGCCCTGGCGCTGCGCGTCGGCGCTGGGCGCCACATCCAGGCCCACCACTTCGCCCACGCGCAGGCCGCAGCCGTACAGCAGCTCGACCAGGGCCGCATCGCGCGCCTCCAGCCAAGGGTCGCCCCCCGTGTTGTCGTACTCGGCCAGGCGAACCGCGTCGTCCACCCCCAGGGCCTTGGGCAGCGGCTTGGGCGCCTTCGGGGCGCGCACGTCCTGCACCGGGTTGTGCGCAATGAGCCCCTGGCGGCCCGCCCAGGTAAAAAAACCGCGCCAGCCCGACAGGACCAGCGCAATGCCGCGGCCGCTGCGGCCGGCGCTGTGCATCTGCGCCACGAAGCGGCGGATGTGGGCGCTGGTGAGCTGCAGCAGCGGCAGGTTCACGCCGGCGGCGAACTGCGCCAGCCTTTGCAGGTCGAGGGTGTAGAGGGTGAGCGTCCGCGCCGCCAGCCGCTTTTCGACACGCACATGCTCCAGGTAGCGCAGTACGTGCGGGTCGGGTGGTGCCTCCGGCATCCCGCTGCGGTCCTACAAACGGCGCGCGGCGCCCGCCCGCGCAGCGCAGCGCGGCGAGAGCGGGGGGAAGGCGCGCCGCGCCTCAGGGGGGTGGCTCATTTCAGGCGCAGCAAGGCCGCGCTGGCAAGCTCCGCCATGCGCGCCAGGAAGTCGGTGCCCATGGTGGCGTCAAAGCGCTGCGGGTCGGGCGAGCCCAGCACCAGCAGGCCGAACGCCGGCGTGGCGCTGTCGATGGCGCCCGCGCGCAGCGGCAGCAGGGCCAGCGACTGGGCGGGCTCGCCGCCTTCTTCCTGGGCCTGCTGCGCCAGCCAGCCAGCGGGTTCAAAGCCCAGGTTGGGGCCGCAGAATGGCATGGTCAGGGACGAGGCGAAGGCGCGCGCATCGTCGCTGGCGCCCTGGGTGAAATCCGCATCGATGTACGGCGCCGCCACTTCCCACACCCGCACCGCAGCCTGGGGCACGTCGAACAGGGAGCGCACGCCATCCACCACCGCCTGGGGCAGGTCGAAGGGATCGCGCACCTGCAGCAGCGCGCTGGTCCATTGGTGCACCTTGTGCGCAATGGCGGCGTTCTCGGTGCTGTTGCGCACCATCTCCATGATGCGGTGTTCCAGGCCCTTGATCTTCTCGCGCAGCATTTCGGCCTGGCGCTCCTGCAGGCTCACGGCGCGCGCGCCGTGGGGGCTGGTGATCTGCACGCTGGCCAGCACCTCGGCATGGCGCTCGAAGAAGCCCGGCGTGTTCGTGAGGAACTGGGCGATGTCGTCTTCGGTGATCGGGGGAATGTGGGAGGTCGTCATACGGGGGTGTCGGGAATGTCGATCTGGCCTTCGAACACGGTAGTGGCGGGGCCGGTCATGAAAACGGAGTCGGCCTCCCGGCCGCTCCAGGCAATGGTCAGGCGACCGCCCCGGGTCTGCACGTCCACGGTGGTGTCCAGCAGCCCCAGGCGGATGCCCGAGACCACCGCCGCGCAGGCGCCCGTGCCGCAGGCCAGCGTTTCGCCCGCGCCCCGCTCGAACACCCGCAGCCGGACATGGCTGCGGTCCACGATCTGCAGGTAGCCGGCGTTCACGCGCTGCGGAAAGCGGGCATGGCGCTCGATCAGCGGCCCCGTCTGTGCCACCGGCGCCGTGTCCACGTCGTCCACCAGCTGCACCGCATGCGGGTTGCCCATGGAGACGACTGCCACCAAAACAATAGCGTCTTGCGCTTGTCCATCCAGCGCGAGCGGCCATTTTTGCCCCGAACCCTGGGCCACGGGCACCAGGCCCGCCGCGTCAAACGGCACCTTGGCGGGCTCGAACCGCGGACTGCCCATGTCCACCGTTACCCGGCCGTCGCCAGTGAGGCGCGGGGAGATCACGCCGCTCTTGGTCTGCACCCGGATCGTGTCCTTGCCGGTCAGGCCCCGGTCGTGCACGAAGCGCGCAAAGCAGCGCGCGCCGTTGCCGCACTGCTCCACCTCGCCGCCATCGGCGTTGTGGATCACGTATTCAAAGTCCACGCCGTCGGCCACTGCGCCGGGGCTGGGCGGCCGCACGGTCAGGATCTGGTCGGCGCCCACGCCAAAGTGGCGGTCGGCCAGAAAGCGGTACTGGGCCGCGGACAGGCCCAGGGGGCCGGCGGTCTCGTCGAGCACGACGAAATCGTTGCCCGCGCCCTGCATCTTGGTGAAGCGAATCTTCATAGGGCCTGATTATCCAGCCACCCAGCCAGGCCGGCGGCGCGGTGTTGAAAAACTGGCCGGAGGACGCAGAGCCCCGTGTGCTTTTCAGGCTGGCCGGAAGATACTTTTTATGCCATATTGTTACGACTATTCACCTTCCGCCCAGGGCACGCCCAGGGCACGCCCGGGGAGCGCCCCTCCCGCCTCGCTCCCGCCTTTGCCCCCCAGAGAGGAAATGCCTGTGCTGCCTTCACACCCGTTCCTGCCCATGCCTGTCCGAGCGCCCCACCGCATCGCCGCCAAACAAGGGTGGCGCACCCCCGTCCAGGCCGCTGTCTTGCTGGCCTTGTCGCCGACCCTGGCCTATGCCACCTGCACCGCGACCGGGACGTTCGTGACCTCCATCTGCGACTCCGGAGCGGGGAATACAGTCCATTTCACCAGCGATGCTTCGAGCAGCGTCAGCGTACTGACGGTGACTGACCACACGGCCAAAAGCGTTGCGCTGACTGTCGCGGAAAATCTGCTCAGCGCCGGCCCGCCGCCCATCTACGACACCACGGGCGGCCCTTACAACCAAACGCTGAACATTCAGGGTGCGACCACCCTGACCACGCCAGACTACAGCTCGGTCATCAGCCAAAGCTACAAGGCGGACCGGAACATCTCCGTCACCGTGGACCCCATGGTCCAGATCAGTTCCACCGACGGTTTCGGGGGTGTCTGGGTGCGCAACGACACCTCGGGCCACATCGTGGTGGACTCTGCGGGAATCATCGAGACCTTCAGCCCCGGCAGCAACTCCCCCGACGGCATCAACGCGGTCACGAACCTGGGCAACGCCACCCTGACCAACCGGGGCGCGGTGACCTCGCACGGCTACCGCGGTCTGTATGCCGAGAATGGTGACAGCAACAATGCCGCGCCGGTCCCTTTTACCGCCAGCATCACCAACACGGCTGGCGCCGTGGTGCAGGCCTATCTGGCAGGCGCACGCGCTATCAACTATTACGGACTCGCGTCCATTGACAACCAGGGGATCATCGCGTCAACCACGCGGCAAGGCCTGGTTGCCTGGTCGCCACTGGGCAGCGTCGAGATCACCAACAGCGGCACGGTGACGGCCGACGACGACCATGCCATCCAGGCGGCCACGGACAATGGCGCCATCACGGTGACCAACAGCGGCACGCTGACCGCCCACAACAATCCCGCCATCCCTGACGTGGGTGGCCGCGCGCTGCCCCTGTACGGCGCCATTCATGCGGCGGCGGACACGTCGGGGAATGTCACGGTGACCAACCAGGTTGGCGGCCAGATCAACGCCCCGGACGACTACGGCATCCATGCCGAGACCACTCTCGGCACCGTGACCGTCAACAACAGCGCTGCCATCACCGGAGCCAGCGGCATCAGCACCAAAGCCAGCGGGGCGGTAGACATCACCAACAGCGGCTCCATTTCTGCCGCCGGCCCGTCCGGAACCGGCATCTACGTGGCCAGCGCCAGCGGCGGGACCCTCTCCAACTCCGGGACCCTGACCGGCGCAGGCGTTGCGCTGCAGACCGACAGCGCCGCCCTGCTCGCCCAGATCAGCAACCAATCCACCGGAACAATCTCCGGAGCGCTTCACATCAATGGCAGCACCGCCGTGCAAAACGCCGGCGTGCTCTCGCTGCCGGCCAACACCACCTCGACCATCGCCGGCAGCTACGCGCAGGGCATCGCAGCGTCCACCGGCACGGTACGCACCCACATCAATGCGAGCGCGCAATTTGGCAAGCTGCAGGTGAGCGGCCCCGCAACACTGCCTGCCGGGTCCAAGATCGACGTGGTGACAGGAGATGCTGCCTCGTGCCGCAACCTTGGCACCGGCAGCACCATCCCTGGCGTCATCACCAGCACGAACCTCAGCGCAAGCACTTTCGTCGTCACGGACGACTGCAGCAACGTGGACTTCGAGGCCGTCATCAACGGCAATGCGGTGGACCTGCACGCGGTGACCCGCGTCGACGGCGCCTGCGGCACCGCGGCCAACCTGGCGGCCCTGTTCAAACCCGCAGCGAACCTGTGCGCGGAGGGAACAGCCAGTGCCGTGCAGGAGGGCAACCCCTGGACGTGGACCTGCAGTGGCGCCGCCGGCGGTGCTGCCGCATCGTGCTCGGCGCCCAACGCCCCGACCGGCAGCGGCAGCGGCGACGGCCGGGCTTCCGTGAGCGGCAATCAGTGGGTCGTGGATGAAGTCGCCTCCGGCGGGTTCATACCTCTCACGGGGCACCCCAAATCGCCCAGTATCGCGCCACCGCCCAACCTCATCTTCCCGCACGGCCTGTTCGACATCAGACTCATCAGCGGCGACCCCGGCACCTCCGCCACGGTCACCCTGACCTACCCTGCCGCCCTGCCTCCTGGCACGGTGTGGATGAAATACGGTCGCACCAACGCCAACCCGAGCCCACACTGGTACCCGTACCCAGGGGCCGTGATCGCCGGCAACACGGTGACGCTGACGCTGACCGACGGAGGCGCGGGCGACGATGACCTGGCGCAGAACCGGGTCATCATCGACCCCAGCGGCCCCGCCTACGCCCCCGCCAACAACATCCCCACCCTCTCGCAGTGGGGCCTGATGCTGCTGGCGAGCCTCCTGGCGCTGGTCAGCGGCCGGCGCCTGCGCCGGCCCCAAGCCCGCTGAGCCGAGCCGACCCGGTGGGGCCGGGGGCGCGCCGCTGCCATCGGGCAGGGCGGGCCGCTGACCGCCCCGCTGCCACGTCGGGGCGCCGTGGTGGCGCGTGCACTGGCGATCCTCTGCTGCCCGCGTGATGTCCGTGGGCAACACCGGCCTTTTGGGTTGGAATTAGGCTCGTGTCTTCCAGTTGCACCGCCACCGAAAGCCCCCACCGAAGGACCCTGCCATGCCCGATATCGCCAGCTTCCCCATCACCCGCAAATGGCCCGCACGGCATCCGGACCGCATCCAGCTGTACTCGCTGCCCACGCCCAACGGCGTGAAGGTGTCGATCGCGCTGGAGGAGCTGGGCCTGCCCTATGAGCCCCACCTGGTGAGCTTTGAAACCAACGACCAGCTCTCGCCCGAGTTCCTCTCGCTCAACCCCAACAACAAGATTCCGGCCATCCTGGACCCCAACGGCCCGGACGGAAAGCCGCTGGCGCTGTTCGAATCCGGCGCCATCCTGGTGTACCTGGCCAGCAAGACGGGCCCACTGCTGCCGCAGGACACGGCCGGGCGCTACGAGACCCTGCAGTGGGTGATGTGGCAAATGGGCGGCCTGGGCCCGATGTTCGGGCAGCTCGGCTTCTTCCACAAGTTCGCCGGCAAGGACTATGAGGACAAGCGCCCCCGCGACCGCTACGTGGCCGAGTCCCGGCGCCTGCTCAAGGTGCTGGACCAGCGCCTGCAGGGCCGCCCGTGGGTGATGGGCGACCGCTACACCATTGCCGACATCGCGATCTTCCCCTGGGTGCGCAACCTGGTGGGCTTCTACGGCGCTGGCGACCTCGTGGAGTTCGGGCAGTTCACCGAAGTGCAGCGGGTGCTGGACGCCTTTGTCGCCCGCCCGGCCGTGGCCCGGGGGCTGGGCATTCCGGCCCGCGCCTGAAGCACCCGGCTTTTTCATGCGCGTTTGATTTCGATCAGGTCGGCGGGGCTGCCGCAGCACCGGTTGCCACCTACCATGACCCCCTTTTTCTCAACAGGGAGAACCCATGGGACTGACCGTCGACGTACTGGAGGACCTGGGCGCGCGCAACCTTCAGGCCGCGGCCCAGGCAGCCCTGCAGGAAAGTGATGCCATCGCGCTGATCGAACTGCTGGAGATGCTGTGGAGCTGCGAGCTGGAGGGGGCCGGCGCCGTCATCGACGCCGTGCTGCAGCGGCTGCAGCAGTTGCGCGCGCTGCGCTGAGCCGGCGCTGGGCGGCAGCGGCCCCGGCCGGATCCCTAGGAAACCTCTGTACGAATCGAGCGGCAAGTGGGCACTGCGGATCGGGAGGGGCTGCAAGGCGCAAAACGCAGCAATAGCCGCAGCTATTGCGAGGATTTGCAACGCAGCAGACCGCCCGAGGCCGCAGATGCACACGGCGCGACGATTGGTGCAGAGGATCCCTAGCCCAGGCGCTCCTGCAGGAAATCCAGAAAGCACGCGATCCGCGCCGCCAGCTGCGTGTTGCGGTAGTACACCGCGCTGATGCTCTGGCGCACGTCCACCGTCTCCCGGGCCAGCACCTGCACCAGGTCGCCGCGCGCGCGGTCGGCCGCGGTCATGAAATCCGACAGGCACACCACCCCCGCCCCCTGCAGCGCCAGTTGGCGCAGGGTCTCGCCGCTGGACGCGGTCAGGGCCGGGGCCACGGGCCACTCGTCGCCATGGGCGCCGCGCAGCGGCCAGCGGTTGAGCGATTCGGGCTGCGTGAAGCCCAGCAGGGTGTGCCGCTCCAGGTCTTGCACGGAACGCGGCTTGCCGCGGGCCTCCAGGTAGGCGGGGCTGGCCAGAACGCGAACCCGGCTGGTGCACAGCGGCCGCGCATGCAGCGTGGAGTCGCGCAGCGGGCCGATGCGGATGGCCACGTCGGTGCGGCGCGCCAGCAGGTCGATGTTCAGCTCGTCCGTATCCAGCTCCAGCGTGATCTGCGGGTAGGCGCGGCGAAACGCCGGCACCAGGGGCACCACGGCGTGCAGCATGAACGGCGTGGCGGCGTTGACGCGCAGCCGGCCCGCGGGCTGCTGGCGGCGGGCCGCCAGGTGCTCTTCGGCCTCTTCGATGGAGGCCAGGATGGCGCGCGTGCGCAGCAGAAAGCCCTGGCCCTCCTCCGTCAGCTCGGTGCGGCGCGTGGTGCGGCGCAGCAGCGTGGTGTCCAGCTTCTTCTCCAGCCGCGCCAGCGCCCGGCTGGTGCCCGAAACCGTCTGGCCCAGGCGCTCGGCGGCTGCGGTGAGGGAGCCGCTTTCCACCACGGCCACAAAGGCCTGCAGCTCTTCCAGGGTGGTTTTCATGATGGTTGTCCCTTGCCGGGGACCCTCCGCACCGTCAATTATTGACTGCCGCGCAAGTATATTCTGCTGATTCACTACTTTTTCTACAAGGACCAAGGGACCACACTCCGGGCGTTTCCACCAGGAGTGCTTTCATGCCCATTGCCTTGTTCGCGCTGACGCTCAGCGCTTTTGCCATCGGCACCACCGAATTCGTGATCGTGGGCCTGCTGCCCACCGTGGCGGCCGATCTGGCCATCAGCCTGCCGTCGGCGGGCCTGCTGGTCAGCCTGTATGCGCTGGGAGTGGCCGTGGGCGCGCCCGTGCTCACCGCGCTGGCCAGCCGCGTGCCGCGCAAGACGCTGCTGCTGGCACTGATGGCCCTGTTCACCGCCGGCAACCTGCTGGCCTGGCAGGCCCCCAGCTATGCCGCGCTGGTGGCCGCGCGCGTGCTCACCGGGCTGGCGCACGGCGTGTTCTTCTCCATCGGTTCCACCATTGCCACCGGCCTGGTGCCGCGCGAGAAGGCCGCCAGCGCCATTGCCATCATGTTCACCGGCCTCACGGTGGCCCTGGTGACGGGCGTGCCGCTGGGCACCTTCATCGGCCAGCACTTCGGCTGGCGCGACACCTTCCTGGCCGTGGCGGCACTGGGCGTGCTGGCCTTCGCCGGCAGCGCGCTGTTCGTGCCGCGCGGCATTGCGCACACCCCGCCCGCCACGCTGCGCCAGCAGGCCCGCGTGCTGGCCGAGCCGCGGCTGCTGCTGGTGTACGCCAAGACGGCCATCGGCTACGGCGGCACGTTCATCCCCTTCACCTTTCTGGCGCCCATCCTCACCGACATTGCGGGTTTCAGTGCGGGCGCCGTGGGCTGGGTGATGCTGGTGTACGGCGCGTCCGTGGCCGCGGGCAACCTGTGGGGGGGCCGCCTGGCCGACCGCCTGGGGCCCATCCCGGCGCTGCGCATCCTCTTTGCGTTGCTGGCCGCCGTGTTGCTACTGCTGCAGTTCACCGCGCCCCATCCCTGGCTGGTGGTGGGCACCGTGCTGCTGTGGGGTGCGGTGGCCTTCGGCAATGTGCCGGGGCTGCAGGTCTATGTGGTCCAGCAGGCCGAGCGCTGCACGCCCGGGGCGGTGGACGTGGCTTCGGGCCTGAACATCGGGGCCTTCAACCTGGGCATTGCCGGCGCCGCCTGGGCCGGCGGCCAGATCGTGACGCACTGGGGCTTGATGCACACGCCCTGGATCGGGGCGCTGGTGGTGCTGGTGGCGCTGGGCCTCACGCACTGCAGCGGCGTGCTGGACCGGCGCGGCGGCATCCCGGCCCGCAGCGGCCGCCCCGTGCCCGCGGCGCACTGAGCCCGATAATGGCCCGATGCCCCGCTCCCGCCAACAATTGCACCCCCACCGCGAGCCCGTCGCGCCCCGCCCCGCCGCCACCGTGCTGCTGCTGCGCGACGCCGCCGACGCGCAGGGGGGCATCGAGGTGCTGATGACCCGGCGCTCGGACCAGGCCAGCTTTGCACCGGGCGCCTACGTGTTCCCCGGCGGCGGCATCGACGCGCTGGACGCCGCGCCCGAAACCCACGCCGCGGCCGACCGCCGCCCCACGCAGAGCGACCTGCACCTGACGCAGGCCATCGCCGCCATCCGGGAAAGCTTCGAGGAACTGGGCGTGCTGCTGGCGCGGCATGCGGCCGACGGGCGCTGGGCCGACGCGAGCAACATCGCCGCCCTCGACCGCCACCAGCCCTTCGTGGCGCAATGCAGCGCGCGGGGCCTGCGGCTGGCGGCCGACAGCGTGTTCCTGCTGGCCCACTGGACCACCGACCGCGACCTGCCGCGCCGCTTCGACGTGCCCTTCCTGGTGGCCCGCATGCCCGCAGGCCAGGAGCCCGTGGCCGACGAAGCCGAGCAGTTCGAGCCCGTGTGGGTGCGCCCCGCCGACGCGCTGGCGCGGCACGAGGCGGGGCAGTTCTTCATGATCTTCCCGACCATCCGCACGCTGCAGCGGCTGGCCGCGTTTGCCACCACGCAGGCCGTGTTCGACGCGCTGGCCGACGAGCAGCCGCTGTGGACCAGCTGCCCCCGCGCCGGCACCCTGGCCGGCAAGGAGGCGCGCTACATGGAAGGCGACCTGCCCTACGGCGAGCTGGCCCTGGTGTGCCCCGACGGGCAGATCGCGCACCCGCTGGACTGGCAGACCGAGCGCCCGGTGCCGCTCTTGCGCAACGTGCAGCGCCTGACGGCACCCAACCCCGGCGTGATGACCGGCCCGGGCACCAACAGCTACCTGGTGGGCGACCCGGCCACGGGCTACATCGCCATCGACCCCGGCCCGGCCGATGCCGACCACCTGGACAAGCTCTGGCGCGCAGCGGGCGGCGACATCCGCATGATCGTGTGCACCCATTCGCACCCCGACCATGCGCCCGGAGCGGCGCCGCTGCAGGCGCTGTGCGTGCAAGCCGGCCGCACCAGGCCGCCCGTGCTGGGCCTGCCCTCGGCCCCCACTGCGCGCGCGGCCAGCCAGTTCACGCCCGACAGGGCGCTACAAAATAATGAGCTGCTCGCGCTTTCGGGCAAAGGACCAGAGGGCGAAATCACCCATACCCTGCAGGTGGTCCACACCCCCGGCCATGCGGCCAACCACCTGTGCCTGCTGCTGGTGGAAGACGCCCTGCTGTTCAGCGGCGACCACATCCTGAACGGCAGCACCACGGTGGTGGACCCGCCGGACGGCAACATGGCCGACTACCTGGACTCGCTGGACCGGCTGGACGCCCTGTGCGCCGCGCAGGGCGTGGAGTTCATCCTGCCCGCCCACGGCTACGTGATCGGCGACGCCCGCGGCGCCATCGCCCGCCTGAAGGCCCACCGCCTGGCGCGCGAGGCCAAGGTGCTGGCCGCCCTGCAGGCGCTGCCCGAGGGCAGCGTGGAAGACTGGGTGCGCCACGCGTATGACGACGTGCCGCCGCGCATGTGGCCGGTGGCCCAGCGCTCGCTGCTGGCCCATGTGGAGCGCATCCGATCACTGCAGCCCGGCAACGACTGAGCCGAAACGTTTTCTCCCTGGGTTGGTATGGCAAAACCGCTCGCGCTGAGCCCGTCGAAGCGCCGCGCAATGCTTCGACAGGCTCAGCACGAACGGTTCATGCCTGTTCTGGCGTGACGATTGTTTAAACCATCCCCCGGCGTCAGCCCATTCCTCGCCAAAACCTCTCTTCCATGACCAACCAACACCCCGACCCCACCCACATCCGCCTGGCCAAGCGCGTGGCCGAACAACTGAACTGCTCGCGCAGCACGGCCGAGCAATTCATTGAAGGCGGCTTTGTGAGCGTGGACGGCCGCGTGGAAGAAGCCCCCGGCGCCCGCGTGCGGCCCGACCAGACCGTGACCGTGGCGCCGGACGCCAGCCCCCTGGCCCTTACGCCTGTCACCCTGCTGCTGCACAAGCCCGCGGGTTTTGAAGCCGGGCTGGGCCAGCCCGCCGGGGCCGCGGCGCATGCCAGCCGCAGCCAGGGCGCGCCGCAGGCGGTGTCGCTGCTCGGCGCCGCCAGCCACCTGGCAGAGGACGCTTCGGGCATCCGGGTGCTGCAGCGGCACTTCAAGCAGCTGGAGTGCTACACCCCGCTGCCCACCGAGGCCAGCGGCCTGGTGGTGTACACGCAGGACAAGCGCGTGGCGCGCAAGCTGGCCGAGGACATCGAGACGCTGGAGCAGGAGTGCATCGTCGAGGTGAAGGGCGAGATCGCCCCCAACGGCCTGCAGCGCCTGTGCCACGGCCTCTCCTTCAACGGTCGGCCGCTGCCGCCCATCAAGGTGAGCTGGCAGAGCGAGCACAAGCTGCGCTTTGCGCTCAAGGGCATCCGGCCGGGGCAGATCCCGTCGATGTGCGAGGCCGTAGGCCTCACCGTGGTGGGCCTCAAGCGCATCCGCATCGGCCGCGTGCCGCTGGCCAAAGTGCCGGAGGGCCAGTGGCGCTATCTGCAGCCTTGGGAGAGGTTTTGACCCCCCTGAGTCGCCTTCGGCGCCTTCCCCCCAAGGGGGACGCACCCAGTGGCCTGGCAGAGCCAGTTCCACGGGTGCACTGGCGGAGGAGCGCCCCCGACAAGCGCTCCTGCCGGTGTGCGGACAACACTCTGTCAGCTACCAAAAACATAGCTGCCAGCGCTTGATACGCAAGGGATAGAGGCCAATCTGGCTTGAAATTCTCTTCTGGGCCCGCTGCTACACTGCGCGCCACAACAGGAGGGAGTTCATGCGCCAACAGGCAAACGACAGCGCGGCAGCCCAGGTGTCCACCTTCATGCCGCAGAACATCGACGCGCACCCGCTCGAGTTCACCGGCAGCGGTGGCGAGTATTTCCGGGTGTGGATCGTCAACGTGCTGCTCAGCATCGTCACGCTGGGCTTCTACACCCCGTGGGCGCGGCGGCGCACGGCGCAGTACTTCTACAGCCACACGATGGTGGCCGGCAGCCCGCTCGAGTTCACCGCACAGCAGCGCAAGATGGTGATGGGCTTCGTGCTGCTGATGCTCATCACCCTGGCCTACAACATCGCCGCCAATACGGGGCAGGACGCTGCCGTGGGGCTGCTGCTGCTCGGCGGCGCGGCCCTCTCGCCGCTGATCTGGGGCAGCGCGATGCGCTTCCGGCTGGGCTCCACGCGCTGGCGTGGGCTGCGGCTGCAGTTCACCGCCAGCTGGAAAGAGGTCTACCTGGCCAGCTGGCCGCTGTTCGCCCTGGCGCTGGTGTGGTTCGGCGTGTTTTTCGGCCTGCAGATGCTGTCGCCCGAACTGGCTCAGGTGCTGGAGGAAGTGGAGGAAGAAGTCGCCCGCCCCAGGATGCCCGCGTTCACCCCGGCCATGGGCGCCCTGCTGCTGCTGGGCCTGGTGCTCACGGTGCTGTGCTTCATCCGGCTGGAATACAACTACAAGAGCCTGCTGGTGCTCAAGACCCGGGTGGGCGCTGAACCGGGCCGCTGGAAGCCGGTGTACATGGATTTCGTCAAGGTCTGGCTGGCCACGGTGGCCGTGTTCATCCTGTGCGTGGTCGGGTTCTCGCTGCTCATCGGCCTGCTCGCGGGCAGCTCCATCGCGCTGGTGGCCAGCCAGAGCAGCCGCATGGGGCTGTGGCTGTTCGTGGTGATCATGGTGTCCATCGTGGCCGGCATCTTCATGCTGGTGCTGGCCTCGGCACCCGCCCGCGCGTACCGCGAGGCGCGCATGTTCCAGCTGATGTGGAACAACATCGGCGTGAGCCAGGTGGCGCGCTTCAAGTGCCACCTCCAGAGCGGGCGCTACGTGGGCCTGCGCCTCAAGAACATGCTGCTCACGCTGCTGACCCTGGGGCTGTACCGCCCCTTCGCCCGCGTGAGCGAGTACCGCATGAAGTGCGAGTCCGTGACGCTGCACGTCAAGGGCGGCGTGGAGCAGGTGGCCGGCACGCTGGTGCGCCAGCAGCAGGGCGGCCTGGGCGATGCGCTGGCGGACGCGGCCGGCCTCGACTTGATCGGATGAAGCGCATGTCCTCTGCGCAGACCGCTGGCCCGCCTTCCCGCGAACCGAGGGAAGCGGGAGAAACGGGAAGCCGCGCTGCGGCCCAGGGGGATGCCCCCGTCTTGCCTGGCCGCTGGTTTGACGGCCTGAGCAGCAAGGCCCGGCCCGTGATGGTGGGCCTGCAGCCCACGCCGCAGGGCCCGTCGCTGGTGCTGCACCCGCTCTCGCAGCCGGGTGCCGAGCCGGTCGTCTTCGCGTGGAAGGACGTGGGCTGGCCGGAGGCCTGGAACGCGCGCAAGCCCCCGCCCCGGGTGGTGGTGGACCTGCGCGACCACGGCAGCCTGGAGATCGACGCCGTGGCCCAGTGGCGCGCGGCCCTGGCCGCGGCGGGAGACCGCCCCGGCATGGCGCAGCGCATGCAGACCCGCTGGCCGGTGCTGCTGTGCGTGGCGGCGGCCGCGGCCGTTGGCCTCACGCTGTTCTACCGCTACGGCACGCCCTGGGCTGCCACCCAACTCACGCGCTTTGTGCCGCTGGCCTGGGAGACCAGCGTGGCCGAGAACGTGCTCCAGCAGATGGACGCCGGCACGCTCAAGCCCAGCAAGCTGCCCCGGGAGCGGCAGGACCAGCTCAAGGCACGTTTCGACGCGCTGGCGCGGCTGGCTCCGCCCGGCCTGCAGCGCTACCCCGGCTACCGGCCGCCCTTGAGCCTGGAGTTCCGCTCCGGCATGGGCGCCAATGCCTTCGCACTGCCCGGTGGCAAGGTCGTGATGACCGATGGCATCGTGAAAGCCGCGGCCGACAAGGGCCTGACCGACGATGCCCTGGTCGGCGTGCTGGCCCACGAAATGGGCCACGTGGTGCAGCGCCACACCACGCGCATGGTGGTGCAGCAGGGCGTGCTGAGCATGGGCCTGGGGCTGGCGCTGGGGGATGTGTCGGGCGTTGTCTCGACCGGAGCCTCCGTGCTCACCGGCCTGTCGTACAGCCGCGCGCACGAGCGCGAGGCCGACTGCTACGCCATTGCGCTCATGGCGCACACCGCGTTGCCCACGGCGCCCATGGGCCAGCTCTTGCTGGCGATTGCGCACGACGAGGATGCCAAAGACGCCCGAAAAAAAGACGCAGGCCAGGGCCCGGCCACCGGCGCATCGGCCCCGGCTGCAGGCGCCAGCGCGCCGGGCAACGCAAGCCAGCGCAGGGCTGCCGAAGACCTGGCCTCGCACCCCGTCTGGTCGCTGCTGAGCAGCCACCCGGACACCGTGGAGCGCGCCACCGAACTGGAACGGGGCCACGCCCCGCACTGCGCCAAAAACTGACGGGGCGCGGGGCGCCGTTGGGCTGGTGAGAAAAAATAAAGTGTGAAGCGCGCCGATAAGCCGGATTCTGTGCACCACGGTTGCCCGCAGTGTGACCGCCATTAATCTGGGCCGGGGGTCGCCCACCCGGCTCGGTGCTACCTACCCGCCAACTCTCCCCGCGGAACCACAAGGTCGAGAGAGGTCGCCCTGCTCCCGTGGTTGGCCTACTTGGTATTGCTGCGCGTAGAGATTGCCCGTTTCACCCGAAGCGGGCGTGCCGCCCGCTTCGGGTGGCTATGGTCTTTGCGGCTTTCGCCGCAAACCGCCTGGCTTGCGCCAGCCGTGTCCGCTTTCGCGGACGACCGATAGAACACCTTCGGTGGCCTGCTGTGCCCGCTCCGACTCGTCTCTGTTGCTCTGATCCTCACCTCACGGTGGGCAGCCGTTAGCTGCTACGCTGTCCTGTGCAGTCCGGACGTTCCTCCAATGCCTGGTTTCCCAGATTGCACCAGCGGCGGTCTGGCGTGCTTCACGGCGCGGATTATTGCATTGCCCAGTCTTTCTTAAGCCTCCGCAGGCATAGTGGCCCCAACGATTCCAAAAAAAACTGGCATGAAGACCTTTCAACGCAAAACCGCAGGGCGCATTGCTGCTGTGACGCTGGTGCTGGCTGCTTGCGCCAGCCCCCTGGCCTGGCAGGTCTCGCGCGAGAACGCCGAGCAGCAGGTGGTGGCCTTTGCCCAGGAGGAATCGCGCCGCGTGCTGGCGGTCCAGGGCAGCGTGCGCCTGGACGGGCCGCAGGCGGCCGCCCAGGCCCGGCAGGCAGCGCAGCTGCTCACCGGCGGGCTGTTCGAGATTGCAGAAATCTACGGCGCCGACGGCCGCAAACTGGCCGAATCCGTCACGCCCACGGGCCATGCGCTGGAGCAGCGGCTGCCCCGGCATGGCACGCCCCGGTACACGCAATCGTCGTACGAGAGCCTGGAGCTTGCGGGCGGCGAGTGGGCGCTGCGGGTGTTTGTGCCGCTGCGCGAAACACCCGCCGCCGCCATCACGGGCTACTTTGAAGGGGTGCGCACCATCCCCGGCTGGCAGCACCGGCAGATCCTGTCGGACGCGTTCATCGCCAGCCTGATGGTGTGCCTGGCCTCGCTGGCGTGCGGCGCCGTGATCTACCCGGTGGTGGTGCATCTGGCCAAGGAAAACGAGCACAAGGCGCAGCAGGTGCTCGACTCGCACATCGCCATGATGGAGGCCCTGGGCCGGGCCATTGCCAAGCGCGATTCCGACACCGGCGCGCACAACTACCGCGTGGCCTGGCTGGCCGCCAGCGTGGCCGAAGCGCTGGGCCTGCGGGGTGCCGCCATGCAGTCGCTGATTGCAGGCAGCTTTCTGCACGACGCGGGCAAGATCGGCATCCCCGACGCCATCCTGCTCAAGCCCGGGCGCCTGGACGATGCCGAGATGGACACCATGCGCACCCATGTGGCGCTGGGCGAAGACATCGTCACCGGCGCCGGCTGGCTCGACGGGGCCCGCGACGTGGTCGGCAACCACCACGAAAAGTGGGACGGCAGCGGCTACCCGCACGGCCTGGTGGGCGACGCCATCCCGCTGCCGGCGCGCATTTTTGCCGTAGCCGACGTGTTCGATGCGCTCAGTTCACGGCGCCCCTACAAAGAACCGCAGCCGTTTGCCCAGGTGATGGCGACCCTGCAGGACGGCCGGGGCAGCCACTTCGACCCCGCCGTGCTCGACACCTTCAGCCGGCTGGCGCCGGCGCTGCACCGCCAGCTGCAAGGCCTGGACGAAGCCGCCACCCGCGCGCTGATGACCAGCATGGTGCAGCGGCATTTCGACATCCTGGTGTGAACCGCCTGCCGACGCCCATGACCGCCCCGCCTTCTTCCTCCTCCTCTTCTTCCCTTCTTCCATGACCACCCCCACCCATTTCGACACCGCCGCCCGCGACTGGGACCAGCGTCCCACCTCGGTGCAACTCGCCGCTGTGGCGCCGCGCCTGCTGGCGCAGCTGCCCCTGTCCCCCGCCGACCAGGTGCTGGACTTTGGCGCGGGCACGGGCCTGCTGGCCACGCAGATCGCGCCGCGGGTGGCGCAGGTCACGGCCCTCGATACCAGCGCCGCCATGCTGGACGTGCTGCAGTCCAAAGGCCATGCCAACATCACCCCGCTCTGCGGCGACATCTTTGCCGGCCTGCCCGGGCAGTACCACGCCATCGTGAGCTGCATGGCCCTGCACCATGTCGCGGACACCGGCGCGCTGATGCAGGCCTTTGCCGACGCGCTGCACAGCGGCGGGCGCATCGCGCTGGTGGACCTGTACGCCGAGGACGGCAGCTTCCACGGCGACAACGCCGCCAAGGGCGTGCAGCACTTCGGCTTTGAGCCCAAGGCCCTGCAGGCGCTGGCCGAACAGGCTGGGCTGCGCGACATCGCCTTCACCGAGATCCTGCGCCTGCACCAGCGCAACGGGCGGGACTATCCGCTGTTCCTGATGACGGGGCGCAAGCCGTAGTGCAAATTTGATAGCTGCTTGCGCACAGCCGGCGGGCGCTGTGGGCCTTTTTGGCCTCCAACCCGCACCCGTAGCGCGCTATGCCCCCTCCGGCATATCCATATGCGCCGCCGGAAGAACAAGTAGTCCAGAATGCGCCCCACACCCCCTTTTCCCGTTTTCTTTCCCTTGCCTTCACAGGAGATGCCATGAAAGTTGAAAACATTCTGCAGACCATTGGCAACACGCCCCACGTGCGCATCAACCGCCTGTTCGGCGCGGGCGCCAATGTGTGGGTGAAGTCCGAGCGCAGCAACCCGGGCGGCTCCATCAAGGACCGCATCGCGCTGTCCATGGTGGAAGACGCCGAAAGATCCGGTGCGCTCAAGCCCGGCGGCACCATCATCGAGCCCACCAGCGGCAACACCGGCATTGGCCTGGCGCTGGTGGCGGCCGTCAAGGGCTACAAGCTGATCCTGGTGATGCCCGACAGCATGAGCATCGAGCGCCGCCGCCTGATGCTGGCCTATGGCGCACAGTTCGACCTGACGCCGCGCGAAAAGGGCATGAAGGGCGCCATCGCCCGCGCGCAGGAGCTGCAGGCGCAGACGCCGGGCGCGTGGATTCCCCAGCAGTTCGAGAACCCCGCCAACATCGACGTGCACGTGCGCACCACGGCGCAGGAGATCCTGGCGGACTTCCCCGACGGGCTGGACGCGCTCATCACCGGCGTGGGCACCGGGGGGCACCTCACGGGCACCGCGCGCGTACTCAAGGCCAAGTTCCCGCAGCTCAAGGTGTTTGCGGTGGAGCCCACGGCCTCGCCCGTGATCTCGGGCGGGCAGCCTGCGCCCCACCCCATCCAGGGCATCGGCGCGGGGTTTGTGCCCAAGAACCTGGACACCAGTGTGCTGGACGGCGTGATCCAGGTGGACGCCGAGCCCGCGCGCGAGTTTGCACGCCGCGCCGCGCGGGAAGAAGGGCTGCTGGTGGGCATCTCGTCAGGCGCCACGCTGGCCGCCATTGCGCAAAAGCTGCCCGAGCTGCCTGTCGGCGCGCGCGTGCTGGGCTTCAACTACGACACGGGCGAACGCTACCTGTCGGTGGAGGGCTTCCTGCCCGCGTGACGCACCGCGTGCGCCCGTTGGCGCGCTGAACCCGGGGGCCCGCAGCGGCCCCCTTTTTTTGGCCGGCACAGCACAAGTCCACGGCCAGCCGTCCTACAGCGGGGGCGGTCCGTGGCTCCAACAATCGATGCAACCCCTTGGCTCGCCAGTGGCGGCGCGCTGCCAAGGCCCCTACTCCGATTGTTTTGCCATGGCCACTTCCCCTTCCGAGCTTTCTTCCCCTGCGGGGCAGCCCATCGCGTTCAAGGTGCTTACCGTGAACGTGCACAAGGGCTTTACCAGCTTCAACCGGCGCTTCATGCTGCACGAACTGCGCGAGGCGGTGCGGGGCGTGGCGGCGGACCTGGTGTTCCTGCAGGAGGTGCAGGGCACGCACCACCGGCATGCGAGCCGGCTGGCGAACTTTCCGCAGGTGCCGCACTACGAGTTCCTCGCCGACACGATCTGGTCCCAATACGCCTACGGCCGCAACGCGGTGTACGACAACGGCGACCACGGCAACGCGCTGCTGTCCAAGTTCCCCATCACGCACTACGAAAACCACGACATCTCGGTGAGCGGCCCCGAGCGGCGCGGCATGCTGCACTGCGTGCTGCAGCCGCCCGGCCACCACCTGCCCGTGCATGCGGTGTGCGTGCACCTGGGGCTGCAGGAGGCGCACCGCCAGATCCAGCTGCGCCGCGTGTGCGAGCTGCTCAACACGTTCCCCGCCGAAGAGCCCGTAGTGCTGGCCGGCGACTTCAACGACTGGCGCCACCGTGCCCACACCATCCTGCAGCGCGGCGCCGGCCTGCAGGAGGTGTTTGTGCAGGCCTTCGGGCGGGCAGTGCGCACGTTTCCGGCCTCCATGCCGCTGCTAGCGCTGGACCGCATCTACGTGCGCAACGCCACGGTGCACACGCCGCTGCAGCTGCCCAAGCGGCCCTGGAACAAGCTGTCCGACCATGCGCCGCTGGCGGCGGAGATTCTGCTGTGACCCGCGCGTTCCGCCCGCCAAGGTCGTCCCGCTGGGTGCCGGGCAACCATTTCGAGCTGCTGGAAAACGGCGAGGAGTTCTTCCCCCGGGTGTTCGAGGCCATTGCGGCCGCCCGGCACGAAGTGATGGTGGAGACCTTCATCCTCTGGGACGACAAAGTCGGCCGGCAGCTGCACGCAGCGCTGCTGGCGGCGGCGCGGCGGGGCGCCGACGTGCATGTGCTGGTGGATGGGTTCGGCTCGCACGACCTGTCGGACGCCTTCCTGGGCGAACTGGTCGCGGCCGGGGTGAAGTTCCGCATCTTCGACCCGGGTCCGCAGGTGCTGGGTCAGCAGCTGAACCTGCTGCGCCGCATGCACCGCAAGATCGTGGTGGTGGATGGCCAGGTGGGCTTCATCGGCGGCATCAACTACTCGGCCGACCACCTGGCCGACTTCGGGCCTGAAGCCAAGCAGGACTATTCCGTGCTGGTGCGCGGCCCCATCGTGGCGCACATGCACCAGTTCACCCGCGAGGCCGTGCTCACGCGCGCCGAGCGCAGGCGGCGCCAGAGCCCCGCCCCCGCCACCGGGCGCCCGCACGCCGGCACGGCGCACGCCATCTTCGTCACGCGCGACAACCACCAGCACACCAACGACATCGAGCGGCACTACCGCGTGGCCCTGCGCGCCGCGCGCCACCGGGTGGTCATCGCCAATGCGTACTTCTTTCCCGGCTACCGGTTCATCCGCGAAATGCGCCGCGCCGCACTGCGGGGCGTGGAGGTGCGGCTCATCCTGCAGGGCCGGCCCGACATGCCCATCGTGCGCACAGCCGCCACGCTGCTGTACGACCACCTGCTGCGCGCCGGCGTGCGCATCTACGAGTACTGCGACCGCCCCTTGCATGGCAAGGTCGCGCTGGTGGACAACGAATGGGCCACGGTGGGCTCCAGCAACCTGGACCCGCTGAGCCTGTCGCTGAACCTGGAGGCCAATGTGGTCATCCAGGACCGCGGCTTCAACGCGGCGCTGCACCGGCGGCTGGCCCACCTGATGGAGAACAGCTGCACGCAGGTGGAGGCGCAGCCCCCCGGGCGCTGGCACGGCCTGCGGCTGCTGCGCAGCTACGCGGTGTTCCACCTGATGCGCTGGTTCCCGACCTGGGTGGGCTGGCTGCCGCGCCACCAGCCCACCATCACCCTGGCGCAGCCCGCCGCCTCCGCTGAGCCGGACCGCCCCGCCAGCGCGGCGGCCTGAGCCCATGGCCCGCGCCCACGCTGCCACGGCGCCCGAGCGGCACGGATGGCGCGGCCTGGCGCAGCGGCCGTGGTGGCCCTGGGTCGGGCGGGGCCTGGCGGCGGCCTTCTTTGCGGTGGTGGCCGCGCTCATCTTCCACCAGGCCCGCACGGTGGACTGGCCCGCCGTGCTGCAGGCGCTGCGCGCCCTGCCCGTGGGCGTGCTGGCCGGCGCCGGCGCGCTGGCCCTGCTGAGCCACCTCACCTATGGCACGTTCGACTGGGTCGGCCGGCACTGCACGGGCCACGGCCTGCCGCGCAGCACCACGCTGGGCATGGCCATGACGAGCTACGCGTTCACGCTCAACCTGGGCTCGCTCATCGGCGGCGTGGGCGTGCGCTACCGGCTGTACGCGCGGCGCGGCGTGGACCCCGGCACCATCGGCCAGGTGGTGGGCACCAGCATCCTCACCAACTGGGTGGGCTACCTGCTGCTGATGGCCGCCCTGCCCTGGCTGTGGCAGCCGCCACCGCTGGCGGGCTGGACGGCGGCGCCCTGGCAGCTGCGCGCGGGCGGCGCCGTGCTGGGCTGCGTGGCGGTGGCCTATGTGCTGCTGTGCGCGCTGCGGGCCGGCCGCGCACTCACGCTGCGCGGCCATGCGTTTCCGCTGCCGCGCTGGCCCGTGGCGCTGTGGCAGGTGGCCGTGTCGGCCCTGAACTGGATGCTGATGGGCGCGGCGCTCTACACCGTGCTGCAGGGTGCCGTGCCCTACCCAGCCGCGCTGGCGGCCGTGATGCTGGGGGCCGTGGCCGGGCTGGTGCTGCGCGTGCCCGCGGGCCTGGGCGTGCTGGAGGCCGTGGGCGTGGCCTTGCTCACCACCCCCACGCTGGGGCAGGACCAGGTGCTGGCCGCGCTGCTGGCGTACCGTGCGCTGTACTACTTCGTGCCCCTGGTGCTGGCGGGCCTGGCGTTCGGCGTGGCGGAGCTGCGCTGGCGCCGGGCCGACGAGGCCGCCGCGCCGGCCACCTCCAGTATTTGAACAAAAAATGGCTCTAGCGCCTGTCCAGCAAGCGCGAGCAGCTATGCTTTTTGAAGCATTGAATGCCCCACCGCACCGCCCCCGGTAAAATTGGCGCCCCAACCCATTGCACCCGCCCGATCGACACGGGCCCGCAACACCATGATCCGACTCTCCGAAATCCGGCTGCCCTTCACCGTGGCCGAAGCCCCCGAGGCGCCCCTGCGCGCCGCTGCCGCCCAGATCCTGGGCATCGCCGATGCCGACATCGCCCTCCTGCACGTCTTCAAGCGCAGTTTCGATGCGCGCAAGGCCGACCTGCTGGCGGTGTACATCGTGGACCTCACGCTGGCGCAGCCCGAGCGCGAAGCCGCGCTGCTCGCCCAGTTTGCGGGCAATCCGCACATCCAGCCCACGCCCGACATGGCCTGGCACCCCGTGGGCCAGGCGCCTGCCAACCTGCCCCTGCGGCCCGTGGTGGTGGGCTTTGGCCCCTGCGGCATCTTTGCCGCGCTGGTGCTGGCGCAGATGGGCTTCAAGCCCATCGTGCTGGAGCGCGGCAAGACCGTGCGCGAGCGCACCAAGGACACCTGGGGCCTGTGGCGCAAGCGCGAGCTGCATGCCGAGAGCAATGTGCAGTTCGGCGAAGGCGGCGCCGGCACGTTCAGCGACGGCAAGCTCTACAGCCAGATCAAGGACCCGCGCCACCTGGGCCGCAAGGTGATGAATGAGTTCGTCAAAGCCGGAGCCCCGGAAGAAATCCTGTACGTGGCCCACCCGCACATCGGCACCTTCAAGCTGGTGAAGGTGGTGGAGAACCTGCGCGAGCAGATCATTGCGCTGGGTGGCGAGATCCGCTTCGAGCAGCGCGTGACGGATGTGATCATCGAAGGCCAGGGCGACCAGCGCCGCCTGCGCGGCCTGAAGGTGCTGAACCAGGCCACGGGCGAGACCACCGAGCTGCGTGCCGACCACGTGGTGATGGCGCTGGGCCACAGCTCGCGCGACACCTTTGCCATGCTGTACCAGCGCGGCGTGGCCATGGAGGCCAAGCCGTTTTCCATCGGCTTTCGCATCGAGCACCCGCAAAGCGTGATCGACCGCGCGCGCTGGGGCCGCCATGCGGGCCACCCGCTGCTGGGCGCGGCCGACTACAAGCTGGTGCACCACGCCGCCAACGGCCGCGCGGTGTACAGCTTTTGCATGTGCCCCGGCGGCACGGTGGTGGCCGCCACCAGCGAGCCGAACCGCGTGGTGACCAACGGCATGAGCCAGTACTCGCGCAACGAGCGCAACGCCAACGCCGGCATGGTGGTGGGCATCGACCCGCGCGACTACCCGCAGGACGCGCAGGCGTTTGAAACCCACCTGGGCCAGACCTACGGCGTGGAGCGCCTGGCCCCCGGCCAGTTTCACCCGCTGTCGGGCAGCGTGCTGCAGCGCCAGCTCGAATCCAACGCCTTTGTGCTGGGCGGGCGCGACTACAGCGCGCCGGGCCAGCTGGTGGGCGAGTTCATTGCGGGCAAGCCCTCCACGCAGCTGGGTAGCGTGGAGCCTTCGTACAAGCCCGGCGTGACCCTGGGCGACCTGCACGCCGCCCTGCCCGGCTACGCCATCGAAGCGCTGCGCGAGGCGCTGCCGGTGTTCGGCCGCAAGATCAAGGGCTTTGACATGCACGACGCGGTGCTCACGGGCGTGGAGACGCGCACCTCGTCGCCGCTCAAGATCGGGCGCGGCGAAGACTTCCAGAGCCTCAACACCCCGGGCCTGTACCCCGCCGGGGAAGGCGCCAGCTACGCGGGCGGGATTCTGTCGGCCGGTGTGGACGGCATCAAGGTGGGCGAGGCCGTGGCGCGCAGCCTGCTGGCGGGCTAGTCCAGCAGCGTTAATCCAGCAGCACTTCCGGCCGCAACGCGGCCGCGGGCAGGTGGCGCAGCACGGCGTCTTCAAACGCCTGCGCTGCGGGGGTTAGCGGCCGGTCGCGCCGGCGCATCAGGAACAGTTCGCGCTGCACCACCGGCTGCAGGGGCACAAACCGCATGCCGTGCGCCGACGGGTGCGAAGCCCCGAGTGCAGACAGCACCGCCACGCCCACCCCGGCCTGCGCCAGGGCCAGCTGGATGCTCAGGCTGGACACCTCCACGCCCTGCTCCATGGGCGCCAGCAAGGCCGACCCGTGCATGCGCAGCAGTTGCAGGATGCTGGTGTCGGCGCTTTCCTTGAGCAGCGGCAGGCGCGGCACGCCCTGCGCGTCCGCGCGGGTGAGGCGGAAGTGGGCACGCGGCGCCAGCAGCCCCAGCGGCGCGCGCAGCAGGCGGCGGCACGCCAGCGCATCCACGTCGCCCACCGGCGAGCCGATGCCCAGGTCCGCATCGGCCTGGCGAACCCTGCGCACGATGCCCTCGCTGTTGTCGTCCACCAAGCGCAGCCGCACGGCCGGGTGCGCGGCCTGGAACGCCCGCACGGCGCCGGGCAGCACGATGGAGCCGAAAGAACTGCCCACGGCCACCGTCACCCGCCCCCGCACGCCCTGCCGCCCTTGCAGCGCGAACATGCGCCCGGCCTCCTCCAGGTCCTCCAGCAGCCGCTTGGCCGTGGGCAGGAAGGCCTCGCCCTCGGGGGTGAGCGCCACGCGCCGCGTGGTGCGCGCGAAGAGCAGCGTGCCCAGCTGCGCCTCGAACGCGGCAATGGCGCGCGTGAGCGCCGGCTGGCTCAGGTGCAGGGCCTCGCTGGCGCGGGAGATGTTGCCCAGGGCCGCCGTGGTCACAAACAGGCGCAACTGGCGTTCGCTCAGATTCATGCGCTGGGATTATGAATGCACCCCGCGAATGCATTGGACGCATGACCAACGCACCCCTACAGTGCCCGGCAGGAGGAACAACCCATGGGATGGCATCACTGGATCGCACTGCCGCTGGCGCTGGCGCTCCCCTTGGCCGGGGCACAGGCGCCCGCAGGCAGCACCCAGGGCTCGGCCCTGGTCCACACGCCCGAGTCGGCGCGCGCCGTCGTGGAGCAGGCGGCCGTGGTGCTGCCCGCGCAGGTCACCGGCGGGCCGGTGTTTACGGGGCGCTGGAAGGACGCCCCCACCCAGGTACGCGAGCGCGCCCCGGTGGTGGTGTTCCTGCACGGCTCTTCGGGCCTGGGCCTGCCGGCCATCGGGGAATGGCAGCAGTGGCTGGCCCGCCAGGGCATCGCCAGCGTGGCCCCCGATTCGTTTGCGCTGCCCGACCGGCTCACCTACAAGTCACCGATATCGCAAGACCTGTACGAGCAGGTCCACGCCCTGCGGCTGTCGGAAATTTCGCTGGCCGTGCAGGCGCTGGCGCAGGCCCCCTGGGCCGACCCGGCCCGCTGGGTGCTGGCCGGCACCAGCGAGGGCGCAACGGCGGTCGCCCGCTACCGCGGCAGCGAGTTTGCCGGGCGCATCGTCTTTTCGTGGAGCTGCGAAGACAACTACTTCGTGCGCAGCCACGGCACCGCCCTGCCCGAAGACAAGCCGGTGCTCAACATCATCAGCCTGACGGACCCGTACTTCTCGCCCGCCAACACCTGGCTGGGCAACCGCGCGGCACTGGGGCACTGTGGCGCGGCCCTGCGCCAGCACAAGCAGGCCAGCATCGTGCTGATTCCCGGCGCGCCGCACACGGTGCTGAACCTGCCGGCGGCGCGCCACCCGGTGGCGGGCTTTCTGCGGGACGTGTTCCAGCTGCCTTGAACGGGGCCGGGGCCCCGCGCCTCAGGGCCGTTGAAGGAAGTCCACCGCCAGCGCCGCCAGGCTGCGCGCGCCCACGGGCATCTGGTCTTCGTCCAGGTCGAACAGGGGCGAATGGTTGGACGGCGCCTTGGTGAAATCCTTGCCCTTGGGCGGCGCGCCCAGCATGTAGAAGAACCCGGGCACCACCTTCTGGAACTCCGAGAAGTCTTCCGAGGCGCTGACCTTGGGAATCACCATAGTCTTGCCGCCCAGGGCCAGGTTCAAGGCCGGCAGCGAGGCCTGCGTCAGCGCGGCCGGGTTGGTCGTGACCGGGTAGGCCACCGGGCCGAAGCGCACCTTGGCCTTGGCGCCACTGGACGCCGCGATGGACTCGGCCGTGGTGGTGATGCGCTGCAGCGCCTCCTGGCGCATGCCTTCGTCAAAGGTGCGCAGGGTGCCCAGCATCTCGACCTTGTCCGGAATGATGTTGTAGCGCGTGCCGCCCTGGATCTGGCCGATGGTGATCACGGCCGGCTCCTGGCTGATGTTGAGCTGGCGGCTCACCACCGTCTGCAGCCCCAGCACCACCTGGCTGGCCGCGACGATCGGGTCCACCGCGGACCACGGCGCCGAGCCATGCCCGCCACGCCCCTCGATCTGGATGGCGATGTTGTCCGATCCGGCCATCAGCGGTCCGCTGCGGTAGCCCACCACGCCGGAGGGCAGGTTGGCCGTGATGTGCAGGCCGTAGATGGCCTGCACGTCCTTGAGCGCGCCCGCCTCGATCATGGCCTTGGCGCCAAAGCTGGGCACCTTGCCGTTGGCGTCGGCCTCCACGGGTGCGCCTTCTTCCGCAGGCTGGAAGATGAACTTGACGGTGCCGGGCAACTGGGCCTTCATGCCGGCCAGCGCCTCGGCCACGCCCATGAGCATGGCGGTGTGGGCATCGTGCCCGCAGGCGTGCATCACGGGCACCTCCTTGCCCAGGTAGGTGGCCTTGGCCTGGCTGGCAAACGGCAGGCCCGTGTTTTCCTGCACGGGCAGCGCGTCCATGTCGGCCCGCAGCGCCACCACCTTGCCGGGCCGGCCGCCGCGCAGCGTGCCCACCACGCCCGTGCCGCCCACGCCGGTCTGCACCTCCAGGCCCAGCTTCTTCAGGTGCTCGGCCACCAGTTGGGCGGTGCGCTGCTCCTGGCCCGAGAGCTCGGGATGCGCGTGGATGTCACGTCGCCAGGCCACCATCTTGGGCGCCACGGCATTCACCGCCGCCTCCAGGGTTTGCAGGCCGGCGGCGTCCAGCGCCTGGGCCTGGGCAGAGGCGGCAGAAAAAGCCAGCCCGCCGGCGGTCAGGCCGGCAGCGAGCGCGATCGAGGAAAGACGTAGGTGCATGGGCAGATTCCCGAAAAAAACGAGGGCGGAACGGAAAAGCACGCTCATGCTAAAAGCCCAGCACCGCGGCGCGGCACGCGAAAATAGCCATCCACCGAGCCAATACCGCCATGCCGCCGTCCCCCACGTTCCCCTCTACTCCGCCCGCGCCGCCGCCGGCCTTGTGCGTGGACATTCCGCTGCTGCCCGAATCGGCCGTCGGCAATGCGCTGCAGTTCATCGACCTGCTGCGCAGCGCCAACCTGCTGGCCCGCCTGCGCCTGGGCGCGCAGGCGCCGCGCCTGGCCTGGCGGTTGGTGGACGCGCAGGGCGTGCCGCTGACGCCGGGCGGCGGCCCGCTGGCATCCTGCCTGGCCGCCTACTTCCCGGCGCAAGAGCCGGCCGGCGCACTGGCCCGGGCCGTGTTCCTTCCCTCGTTCCATGCCACGGACATCCCGGCCATCCGCGCCGTGGCGGCACGCCACAGCGCGCTGTCGCGCCAGGTGGGCATTGCACTGGACGCGGGGCACCCACTGCTCACCCTGGGCAACGGTGCCTGGCTGGCGGCGCAGAGCGGGCGGCTGAACGGGCGCCGCGCCAGCCTGCCGTGGTTTTATGTGGCCGGGTTCGAGCGCGACTTTCCGGCCATTGGCCACAGCCTGGGGCAGGACTGGTGCGACGACGGCCCGTGGCTGAGCTGTGCGCTGCCGCAAAGCCTGCACCGGCTGGCCATTGCCCTGGTACGCCATGCACTGGGAGACGCGCTGGCGGCCGCCTGCGAAAGCGTGATGGCACCCGACCACCAGCGCGCCCGTGCCGCCCTGCAGGCCAATGCGCAGCAGCACATCCCCGCCACGCGCGACAGCACGCTGGCCCGCGCCATCGACTGGATGGAGGCCCACCTGGATGCGCCCTACAGCCTGCCCCGGCTGGCCGAGGCCGCGGCCGTCAGCCCGCGCACGCTGCTGCGGCATTTCCAGCAGGAGCTGTCGCAGTCGCCGCTCGATTACCTGCACGGCCTGCGCTGCGCCCGCGCGCGGGTGATGCTGGAGGTGACGCTGGAGAGCGTGCCCAGCATTGCCACGGCCTGCGGCTATGCCGACCCGGCCTCCTTCCGGCGCATCTTTGCGCGCTACACAGGCATGGCGCCCTCGGAGTACCGCAAGCGCCACACGCTGCGCGCGCCACGGCGGCGCTGGCGGGTGGAAATGAAGTAGCCGCCGTCAGCGGCCCGTCTGCTTCACCTCAAAACCATAGACTGGAGGATTCATTCACATCCCCCTCGAACCATGAAAGCCGTCCTCTACGAACAGTTCAACGCCCCGCCCCGCCTGACCCAGGTGCCCGACCCCACGCCCACGGCCCACGGCGTGGTCATCCAGGTGATGGCCACGGGCGTGTGCCGCAGCGACTGGCACGGCTGGGTGGGGCACGATGCGGACATTCAGCTGCCGCACGTGCCGGGCCACGAGTTCGCAGGCGTGGTGCAGGCCGTGGGCAGCCAGGTGCAGAAGTACAAGCGCGGCGACCGAGTGACGGTGCCGTTCGTGGCGGCCTGCGGGCACTGCCCAGAGTGCCATGCGGGCCACCAGCAGGTGTGCGACCACCAGTTCCAGCCCGGCTTCACGCACTGGGGCTCGTTTGCCGAGTACGTGGCCATCGACCAGGCCGACCTCAACTTGGTTGCTCTGCCAGAGGAACTGGACTTTGCCACCGCAGCCAGCCTGGGCTGCCGGTTTGCCACGTCGTTCCGCGCCGTGGTGGACCAGGGCAAGACCTCGGCCGGGCAATGGGTGGCCGTGCACGGCTGCGGCGGCGTGGGCCTGTCGGCGATCATGATCGCCCACGCGCTGGGCGCCAACGTGGTGGCCGTGGACATTGCCGACGACAAGCTGGCCCTGGCGCGCGCCATGGGCGCCGCAGCCACGGTGAACGCCACGCGCGTGGCCGACGTGGTGGAGGCCGTGCGCGACATCACGCGCGGCGGCGCCCATGTGTCGCTGGACGCGCTGGGCCACCCCACCACCTGCTTCAACTCCATCGCCAACCTGAGAAAGCGCGGCAAGCACATCCAGGTGGGGCTGATGCTGGGCGAGCACACGGCGCCCGCCGTCCCCATGAGCCGCGTGATCGCGCACGAGCTGGAGATCCTGGGCAGCCACGGCATGCAGGCGCACCGCTACGGCGCCATGCTGGCGATGATGGAGTCGGGCAAGCTCGCGCCCGAAAAGCTCATCGGCGAAAGGATCAGCCTGGCCCAGTCCATCGACGCATTGATGAACATGGACCGCTTTGCGGTGGCCGGGGCCACGGTGGTGACGGAGTTCTAAAAAACAAAGGCCGCCACAGTGCCGGACTGTGGCGGCCTAACGGCCTAACGGCCCAAGACCAGGGAGCGGCAAGCCGCGCCGCGGCCGGTGTTACTGCGGCTGCGCGTTCTGCAATGCGGCAATGCGCTCTTCGATGGGCGGATGGGTGCTGAACAGCTTGCCGATGCCCCCCGCGATGCCCATGGCAGCCATGCTCTTGGGCAGTTCGCCCGGGTGCATGCCGCCCAGGCGGGCCAGGGCGTTGATCATGGGCTGGCGGCGGCCCATGAGCTGCGTGGAGCCTGCGTCAGCGCGGAACTCGCGCTGGCGGCTGAACCAGGCGACGATCATCGCGGCCAGGAAGCCGAGCACGATGTCCAGCACGATGGTGGTCACGTAGTAGCCGATGCCGGGGCCAGAGCGGTTCTCGTCGTTCTTGCTCAGGAAGCTGTCCACCGCGTAGCCGATCACGCGCGACAGGAACACCACGAAGGTGTTCATCACGCCCTGGATGAGCGTCATGGTCACCATGTCGCCGTTGGCGATGTGGGCCACCTCGTGGCCAATCACGGCCTCGACTTCCTCGCGCGTCATGCCCTGCAGCAGGCCAGTGGACACGGCCACCAGGGCCGAGTTCTTGAACGCGCCTGTGGCGAAGGCATTGGGGTCGCCCTCAAAAATGCCGACTTCGGGCATGCCGATCTTGGCCTCGGCAGCGAACTTGCGCACGGTCTCGACGATCCAGCGCTCGTCGGGCGAGCCGGAGCCGTCGATCACGCGCACGCCCGAGGTCCACTTGGCCATGGGCTTGCTGATCAAGAGCGAGATGATCGCGCCGCCAAAGCCCATCACCAGCGCGAAGCCCAGCAGCGCGCCCAGGTTCAGGCCGTTGGCCGTGAGGTAGCGGTTCACGCCCAGCAGGCTGGCCACCACGCCGAGCACGACGACGACGGCCAGGTTGGTCATCACAAACAAGAGGATCCGCTTCATGAACTGAGTTCTCCGTGGGGTCAACAACAAAAGGTATTCGCTGGTCCAGATGGGGGCCGGACGGCGCGCTTCAAGCCGGGGCGCCGTTGCGCCGCAGTGCCAGCGGGCCGGTCCTGTCCTCCCGACAGGCCGCGATTTCATCGCGCAATGGTAGGTGCAAACCCCGGGCGGGGCCTTATCACACAAGCGCTGTTGGGAATTAGGGCAGCGCCTGCGCACGCGGCGGCCGGAAGACGCCGGCGTCGTCATAGAAGCCCGGCGCTTCGTTGGCCGGCCACCAGCCCGGCACGCCCAGCACCGGCAGGGGCGCGAAAGGCTTGGCGGCCCAGGCGGCTGGCTGCACGTCCCCGGCCAGCCAAGCATCAAGGTCAGCTATGGAATTCATAGCTGCTGGCGCAGGATACACATGGGCTACGATGGATTTTCGGGGGGAAGCCAGTTTTTCGAGCAGCGCGTGGCCGAACAGCACCAGCCGGGCCTCGCGCCACAGCGGCCGCAGCTCCACGAACAGGCGCTGCCACTGGCGCGCCGCCAGCGCGGTCCACAGGGCAGGTGGCGCAGCCAGCACGGCGCCGTTTTCGTCAAACACCGTGATGGCGTCGCGCAACGGGCCGCGCACAGCCCCAACGCCGTCCCGCGCGATGGCCTCGGCCTGCAGCTGGTTCAGGCGGCGCTTGGTCTGCGGAAACTGCCGCCACACCAGGCCGTTGAAGAAGTCGTGCAGGTTGTCGCGCGTGGGCACACGGCGCGCCTCGAAGATGAACTGCTCGTAGGCCATGCCTTCGGGCAGCTCGGCCTGGGGGGCAAAACCCACAGGTGCCGCGGCGGCGTGGGGGCCGCCCAGGGCCTGGCTCACCGGCAGGCCGCGCTGCACCTGCTGTGCCAGCGGCTCGCCCACCGCACGCCAGGGCGCAAGCCAGGGGGCCGACCAATCCACGCGGCCCCACGGGCAGGAGGTGTCCGCGCCCTCGGCTAGACCAGCCGCCACGGCAGCGCCTCGCCCGCGCGCAGGGGCTTGAGGTTGGCCTCGCCAAAGGCAAAGCTCTCGGGCGGCGTCCAGGATTCACGGCGCAGGGTGATGGTGCCGGTGTTGCGCGGCAGGCCGTAGAAATCGGCGCCGTGGAAGCTGGCAAAACCTTCGAGCTTGTCGAGCGCACCCACGCTGTCGAAGGCCTCGGCGTACATCTCCATCGCGGCGTGCGCGGTGTAGCAGCCGGCGCAGCCGGTGGCGTGTTCCTTCAGGTGCGCAGGGTGCGGCGCGCTGTCGGTGCCCAGGAAGAACTTGTTGCTGCCGCTGGTGGCGGCCTGCACCAGGGCCACGCGGTGCGTTTCGCGCTTGAGCACGGGCAGGCAGTAGTAGTGCGGCCGCACGCCGCCCACGAAGATGGCGTTGCGGTTGTACAGCAGGTGGTGCGCCGTGAGGGTGGCGGCGGTGAAGCGGTCGGATGCCAGCACGTAGTCGGCCGCATCCTTGGTGGTGATGTGCTCGAAGACGATCTTGAGCTCAGGGAAGTCGCGGCGCAGCGGAATGAGCTGCTGCTCGATGAACACGGCCTCGCGGTCGAACAGGTCGATGTCGCTGCTGGTCACCTCGCCATGCACCAGCAGCAGCATGCCGGCCTTCTGCATCGCTTCAAGCGTTTTGTAGGTCTTGCGGATGTCCGTGACGCCCGCGTCGCTGTTGGTGGTGGCGCCGGCAGGGTAGAGCTTGCAGGCCACCACACCCGCCGCCTTGGCGCGCACGATTTCCTCGGGCGGCAGGTTGTCGGTGAGGTACAGCGTCATCAGCGGCTCGAACTGCACACCGGCCGGCACGGCGGCCAGAATGCGCTGCTTGTACGCCAGCGCCTGCTCGGCCGTGGTCACGGGCGGGCGCAGGTTGGGCATGATGATCGCGCGGCCGAACTGCGCGGCCGTGTGCGGCACCACGGTCTGCAGGGGCTCGCCGTCGCGCACGTGCAGGTGCCAGTCGTCGGGGCGGGTGATGGTGAGGGTGTTCACGGAAGTGGGGGATGCGGCGGTCATGGGCGCCATTGTCCCATTGCGTCACAGGGCGTCCGCATCACTTCCAATTGGATAGCTGCCAGCGCTTGCCAGATAAGCGCTGGAAGCCAATTTGACCTCAAACCGAGGCAGAGAAACCCGGCCGGTGCACGGCCGGGGACGTTCACTCGGCCGTGATGTGGGCCTTGCGCACCACTTCGCCAAATTTCACCATGCGCTCGGCCATCATCTTCTCGAACTGGGCGGGGGTCATCTCCTCCGGGGCGATCACGCCGCGGTCTTTGAGGTTGGCCACCATGGCGGGCGAGGTGGCCACCTGGCGCACGGCCTTGTACAGCGTCTGCACCACCGCCTCGGGCGTGCCGACGGGCGCGGCCAGGCCGGTCCAGGAGGTGAGGTTGAGCTGCGGGTAGCCGACCTCGGCCAGGGTGGGCACGTCGGGCAGCTGGGGCAGGCGCTGGTCGGCGGCCACGGCCAGGGCGCGCACCTTGCCGGCCTGGATGTGGGGCAGCATGATGACAAGGTTGTCCAGGATGAACTGCACCTCGTTGCCCAGCACCGCCGTGATCAGCGGCGTGCCGCCGCGGTACGGGATGTGCGTGGTGTAGGCGCCCGTGGCAGCCTTGAACATCTCGACGTTGAGCTGCCCCATGCTGCCCACGCCGCCGCTGCCGTAGTTGAGCTTGCCGGGGTTCTTCTTGGCGTAGTCCACGAACTCGGCGAAGGTCTTGAAGGGCAGGCTGCTGTGCACCACCAGCGCATTGGGCTGGCGGCCCAGGATGGCGATGTTCTCGAAATCCTTGACCGGGTCGTAGCCGATCTTGGGCTGCGTGAGCGGGTTGGCCAAGTGGCTGCTTTGCGACGACACGACCAGCGTGTAGCCGTCGGGCTTGGCGCGCGCCACGTACTGCGCACCCACCGAGCCGCCGGCGCCGGCGCGGTTCTCGACCACGATGGGCACCCCCAGCACGCGCGCGAGGGGCTCGGAATACTGGCGCGCCATGATGTCCACCGACCCGCCGGGCGGGAACGGCACCACGAGCGTGATGGGGCGCGAGGGGTACTTCTCGTCGGCCAGCGCACCCAGCGGCGCCGCTGCGGCAGCAAGGCCCAGGGCCACGCCGACGGACAAAAGGTGGCGGCGACGGCGGGAGGATTCGGATTGCATGGAGGGGGTCTTCTCTTCAAAAAAACACGAAAAAGCTGCGCTTGCCTGCACGGCGCGGATCAGGGGTGGTCCAGCACGGCCAGCGCCACGGCCTGGGCGCGGGGCACGAAGGTGGCCAACTCGCAGTACTCGCGCTCGGTGTGCGCGTGGCCGCCCACGGGGCCGGTGCCGCACAGCGTGGGCACGCCCACCGAGGCCGTGAGGCCGCTGTCGGCCGCGCCGCCCGTGAACTCGCCCTGCACCTCGAAGCCCAGCGCACGCGCGCCGCGCTGGTACAGCGCCAGCAGTTCGCCGGGCGTGGGCTTCATGGGCAGCGTGCGGCGCGATTCGGTGATGCGGCCCTGGGTGCGGGGCACGGATTCTTCCTCGACGATGGCGCGCACCCGCTCCAGCAGCGCCTCGGGGTCGGTGTCGGCAGTGAAGCGCAGGTCCACCTCGGCCTTGGCGTGGGGCGCCACCATGTTGGGCACGATGCCGCCCTGCACCACGCCCACATTCACCGTGACGCCAGTGGCCGGGTCGGTCAGCGCGTGCAGCGCCAGCGTTTTGCGCGCCAGGGCCTCGATGGCGCTGGCACCGGCCGCGTGGTTGATGCCGGCGTGGGCGGCCACGCCCTCCACCTCGAACGCCACCACCATGGAGCCCTTGCGGCTGGTCACCAGGTTGCCGCTGACGCGGCCGGGCTCGGCGTTGAACACCGCCTTGGCGCCGCGCACCTGGGCCATGATGCGGTCGCGCGTGGCGGGCGATCCGATCTCTTCATCGCACGAGAAGAACAGGTGCAGCGGGCCCTGGAGCCCCCCGCAGCGCGCCAGCGCCTCGGCCACGAACACGTTCAGCACCAGGCCGGACTTCATGTCGGCCACGCCGGGGCCGTAGGCGCGGCCGTCTTCCACGCGGAAGGGCCGGCGCGCCGCCGTGCCCGCCGGGTACACGGTGTCCATGTGGCCCATCAGCACGATGGGCGGCCCGGGCTCCGCACCCGGCACCTGGGCGTGCAGCAGCACGCCGTAGCCAGGAACGGGCTCGAACTGCACGGCGATGCCCGCCGCCTGGAGCCGCGCGCGCAGCGCCTCGGCCACGGCCGTCACGCCAGCCTCGTTGCGGCTGCCGCTGTCGATGTTCACGATCTGCTGCAACAGCTCTTGCATGGCCTGGGACTGGCCGGCCAGCCAGTCCAGAACGCGCTCACGCGCTGGGGGACGTTGTGCTTCTTCCACGGTATGCTGCATTTCTTTCGAAGTGGGCACCGCCAGGACGCAGGCCCGTTGGTAGAAGTGTTGCACGCAGCGCAGCATTTTGCAATACGCATTTCACAATGGAGACGTAAATGCAATCGCCATTGCAGACACCCGCCGACCTTCTGCCCGGGCGGCTGGCCCGCCACGGCACCGCCCTCACGGCCAGCGAGCGCGCCCTGGCCGACGCCCTGGGTCGGGACTACCCGCACGCGCTGCTGGAGTCGGCCACGGCGCTGGCGGCCCGCACGGGCACCAGCGCGTCCACCGTGGTGCGCCTGTTTGCCAAACTGGGCTACGCCAGCTATGCCGAAGCGCAGCGCGAAGCCCGTGCGGAGGTGACCGCCCTGCTGCAGACGGCCGGCCAGCGCGCCAGCGTCACCATCGGCACGCAGCGCAGCCTGCAGCAATGTGTGGACGACGCGCTGCTGCACGACCAGCACAACATTGCCGCCACGCGCGAGGGCCTGGACATGGCGGCCTTCGAAGCCCTGGCCACCCGCATCGCGCACAGCCCGGGCCGGGTGTTTGTGCTGGCCCAGATCAACAGCGCGCCGGTGGCCGCCTGGCTGGCGCTGCACCTGAACATGTGCCGGCCCGGCGTGCACGAGCTGGGCGCAGGCGCCATCGCCGCCACCGACCAGCTGCTCTGGGTGCAACCCGAGGACACGCTGCTGGCCTTCAGCATCCGCCGCTATGCCAGCGGCCCGGTGAAGGTGGCCCAGCGGTTCCGCGACGCGGGCGCGCAGGTGCTGGCCATCACCGACAGCCCGGCCGCGCCGCTGGCCGCCCTGGCCCACCAGCGGGTGCAGGTGCGCACCTCCAACGCCTCCCCGTTCGACTCCTACACCGCCGCCTTCTTCTTGTGCAACGCCCTGGTCTCGGCCGTGGCCCAGCTGCGCCACGAGGCCGTCTCCGAGGCCCTGAAGCGGCGCGACGGCCTGTGGACGCATTTCGAGTCGCAGCTCATCGTGGACGGACCGGCGCCTGTCGCACGCCGCGGCAAGCGTTAGCCTGCTGGCCTCGACAGGCTACCCCACGCCGCGGGCCCATGAAAAAAGCGCTCCGAGGAGCGCTTTGGTTCCAACATGCAGGCTTGGACGGCCCGAAGAGCTGTCGCCTCTGGCGACCAGCACCGAGGCGCGCAGCGCCTCAGGGGGATGCCTCTTAATGCGCCAGGATCTTGTTGAGGAAGTCCTTGGTGCGCGGCTGGCGGGCGTCGGGGTTGCCGAAGAACTCCTCCTTGGAGCAGTCCTCCAGAATGCGGCCGCCCACGTCCATGAAGATCACGCGGTTGCTCACCTTCTTGGCAAAGCCCATTTCATGGGTCACGCACATCATGGTCATGCCTTCGTTGGCCAGGCCCACCATCACGTCCAGCACTTCGCCCACCATTTCGGGGTCGAGCGCCGACGTGGGCTCGTCGAACAGCATCACGATGGGGTCCATGCTCAGCGCACGGGCGATGGCCACGCGCTGCTGCTGGCCGCCCGAGAGCTGGCCGGGGAACTTGTCCTTGTGCGCGATCAGGCCCACGCGCTCGAGCATCTTCAAGCCGCGCTTCTTGGCGTCGTCAGCCGTACGGCCCAGCACCTTGATCTGCGCAATGGTCAGGTTGTCCGTCACCGACAGGTGCGGGAACAGCTCGAAGTGCTGGAACACCATGCCCACGCGGCTGCGCAGCTTGGGCAGGTTGGTGCCGGGGTCGTGCAGCTTCACGCCGTCCACCGTGATCTCGCCCTTCTGGAAGGGCTCCAGCGCGTTGATGGTCTTGATCAGCGTGGACTTGCCCGAACCCGACGGGCCGCACACCACCACCACTTCGCCTTTGTGGATGGTGGCCGAGCACTCATTGAGCACCTGCACGGGGCCATACCACTTGGATACGTTCTTGAGTTCGATCATTTCTTTTCCTCAATCCAATCTCTTATTGCCGCCTCAGCGAATGATGGCGATTCTTTGGTGCAGGCGCTTGACCATCCAGGACAGCGCATAGCACATCACGAAATACACCACCGCCGCGGCCAGGTAGGCCTCGATCGGCCGGCCAAAGTTCTTGCCCGCCACTTCAAAGCCCTTGAGCATGTCGTAGGCACCAATCGCGTAAACCAGCGACGTATCCTGGAACAGGATGATGGTCTGCGTGAGCAGCACCGGCAGCATGTTGCGGAACGCCTGGGGCAGCACCACCAGCTTCATGTTCTGGCTGTAGGTCATGCCCAGCGCCTGGCCGGCATACACCTGGCCGCGCGGGATGGACTGGATGCCGGCGCGCATGATCTCGCTGAAGTACGCGGCCTCGAACGCGATGAAGGTGATGATGGCCGACACCTCGGCGCCAATGGGGCGGCCGATGATGGCAGGCACCAGCAGGAAGAACCACAGGATCACCATCACCAGCGGAATGGAGCGCATGCCGTTGACGTAGATGGTGGCTGGCACGTCCAGCCACTTGCGGCCCGACAGGCGCATCAGCGCCAGCAGGGTACCGAAGATCACCCCGCCAATGGTGGCGATGACCGTGAGCAGCAGGCTGAAGTACAGCCCCTTGAGCACGAAGTTGGAGATCAGGTCCCAGTTGTAGAAGGAGAAATCGAGATTCATGTCAGACCTCCCGCCAGGCCGCCCCAAGGGAGGCCTGCGCCCCCTCGGGGGGCAGCGAATACACGGTGTGATGAGCGTGGGGGTAGGTCATGTCAGTGCCCCCCGCCCGATGCGCCGGCGATGACCATGCCGGGGATGCGTGCACGCTTTTCAATGAAGGCCATGATGCGGTTGATGGCGAACGCGGACAGCACGTACAGCGCCGTCACGGCCAGGTAGACCTCGATGCCGCGCGAGGTTTCTTCCTGCGCCTGCATGGCGAACATGGTGAGTTCGGCCACCGACACGGCAAACGCCACGGACGAGTTCTTGAAGATGTTCATCGTCTCGCTGGTCAGCGGCGGAATGATGATGCGAAACGCCATGGGCAGCAGCACGTAGCGGTAGGTCTGGAAGGTGGTGAAACCCATGGCCAGGCCGGCATACCGCTGGCCGCGCGGCAGGGCCTGGATGCCCGAGCGCACCTGCTCGGCGATCCGCGCCGAGGTGAAGAAGCCCAGCGCCAGCACCACCAGCGCAAAGCCTGGCACGCCCCGGAGCACTGGGAACAGGCTGGGCAGCACGTGGTACCACAGGAAGATCTGCACCAGCAGCGGAATATTGCGAAACAGTTCGACCCAGGCATTGCCCAGGCGCACGATAAACGGCCGGTCCTGCAAGGTGCGCAGCGTCCCGATCACCGACCCCAGCACCAACGCCAGCACCAGTGCCAGCAGCGAAACGGACACCGTCCAGCCCCAGGCCGACAGCATCCAGTCCAGGTACGTGACGTCGCCGCCCTTGCCAAAGCAGCTTTGCACGACTTCCCGGTCCATGGTGTCCTGGCAGAACACCTGCCAATCCCAACTCATAGGAGCACCCCTTTAGTTCTTGAAGGAAAAGCTGGGCAGCCCCCTGGGCACGCCCAACAAAAAAGCCCCTTCAAACCGGCTGGCCGAAGGGGCGCAAGCATGGTCGAAATTACTTCTTGGCGTAGTCTTCCATGGGCTTGTCGTTGGGGCTGGCCCAAGCTGCCTTGGTAGCGTCCGACATGGGCAGGCCGATCTTCACGTTGGTCGGGGGCACCGGCTGCATGAACCACTTGTCATACAGCTTGGCCAGCGAACCATCGGCGATCTGGCGCTTGATGGAGTCGTCCACAGCCTTCTTGAAGGCGGGGTCGTCCTTGCGCAGCATGCAGGCGATGGGCTCCACGCTCAGGACTTCGCCCACGATCTTGTAGTCGGCCGGGCTCTTGGACTTGGAGATGTTGGCGGCCAGAATGGAGCCGTCCATCACGAAGGCGTCGGCACGGCCGGTTTCCAGCATCAGGAAACTGTCGGCGTGGTCCTTGCCGAAGACTTCCTTGAAGTCGATGCCGCCAGCGCGCTCGTGCTTGCGCAGCGTTTGCACCGAGGTGGTGCCGGTGGTGGTGGCCACGGTCTTGCCGGCGAGGTCCTTGATGGAGTTGATGCCGGAGCTGGCCTTGGTGGCGATGCGCACTTCTTCCACGTAGGTGGTCACGGCAAAGGCCACGTCCTTCTGGCGGGCAGCGTTGTTGGTGGTGGAGCCGCACTCCAGGTCCACGGTGCCGTTGGTCACCAGGGGGATGCGGTTTTGCGAGGTCACGGGCTGGTACTTGATGTCCAGCTTGGCCAGGCCGAGCTGCTTCTGGATGTCGTGCAGCACGATCTCACCCATCTCGGTGTGGAACCCGACGTACTTGCCGTTGCCCAGCGTGTAGGAAAGACCCGAAGACTCCCGCACCCCCAGCGTGACGCTGCCCGAGGCCTTGATCTTGGCCAGGGTATCGTTGGCCTGGGCGAATGCGCTGCCTGCAGCCAGGGCGGTCACAGCAATCGCGAGCAAATGCTTCTTCATTGGTATCTCCTTGAGTGTGAAGCGAAAGAAGGGAATTTTCGGGGGATCCTGGCGCCGGAGATGCCGGGCCGCACGGAGTCCCCCAAAAAACAGGAACCTGGACCAGGAATGGTAGTTAGAACGGTACCTGGTCGGTAGGGTACTTCCAAAAGTCGCGCAACAGGTAACTGACCGGAAGGTTCAGCACCGTGTTGCCTGGCGGAATGGGCTTGAGGAACCACTTTTCGTAAACGGGATAGATGTCGCGGCTGGTGATCAGGCGCCGCATTTCCTCATCCACCAGCTTCTTGAATTCGGGGTCGTTCTTGGGGAGCATGATGGCCAGCGGCTCGGTGGTCATGAACCGCCCCACCACCTTGAGCGCCTTGGGGTCGGGCCGTCCTGCGGCCAGTCCGTACAGGAGCACATCGTCCATCACAAAGGCGTCGGCCTCGCCCTTTTCCACCATCTCGACGGCCTTGGCATGGTCGGGCGCTTCCACCAGGGTGATTCCCAGCAGGCGCTCGCGGTTGGCCTGCTCGGCGGCCTTGAGCGGCGTGGTGCCCTTGGTGGACACGAGTTTCTTGCCCTGCAGGTCTTCCACCCGGTCCACCGTGCTGGCCGCCTTCACCAGCAGCCGGGCCCCGGTAATGAAGTGAGGGATCGTGAAGGCCACCTTCTGGCGGCGCTCCGCGTTGTTGGTGGTCGAGCCGCATTCGAGGTCGGCCTTGCCTTCCTCCACCATGGCGATGCGGTTGGCCGGCGTGACCAGCACGTACTCGACCTCCATGTCCTTGCGGCCGGTCTTCTTGCGCACCACGTCGGCCAGCCGCAGGCACAGGTCGAGCGCGTAGCCCACCGGCTTGCCCGTCTGGGCATCCACATACGAGAACGGCACCGACGATTCGCGGTAGGCCAGCACCAGCTTGCCGCCGGCAGCGATGCGCTCCAGCACCGAAGCCTGCGCAGCCGGCGCTGCAAGAAAGCAGCTGGCGGCCAGGCTCGCGACGATTCCCCAGTGCTGAACTTTCATACGTGTCGTGGTCCGTGAATGGATCGGATATGCAACGTTCGTGCCACCATGGGGCCTTGGGAGGCGCACGCTGCGGCAGCCGACCCAGCGATGGCGCGAACTGTACGTGTCGTTACCGTGAAACTCCAATGCCGTTTGCGCGCTCAACTATGCAAATTATTTATATTGGTATTTACCCTTAGCATGACCCGCCCTGCGACTGCAGGTACATCCACAGGGCCTGCGCCGTGCCCTTGGGGGCCTCCTTGCCCGCCGGCTTTTCGCGGTAGGCACGGACATCCATGGTCATCTGCAGCCCCTCGGTGCCGGCCGGGGCGGCACTGACGAGGCGGCGCGAGCGCAGCTCCTTCTTCACCGCGCTGTGGGGCAGGAAGGCGACGCCGTGGCCTTCCAGCGCCATGGCCTTGAGGCCCTCGGCCATGTCGGTCTCATAGACCCGCTCCAGGTGGATGGGGGTGGCAGACTCCTTGAGGATCAGCTCTGTCACGCGGCCCAGATAGGCGCCGGGGGCGTACCCGAGGTACGGCAACGGCTGCCCGGCGCGGCCCGGCAGCCGGTGCACGGGCTGCCCGTCGGCGTCGGCCTTGCTGTAGGGGGAGATGACCTCCTGCCCCAGGCTCACCATCTCGTAGCGGTCGGCATCCAGCTGGAAGGGCTGCGAGGGATGGTGGTAGGCGATGAGCAGGTCGCACCCGCCCTCGACCAGCCGCATCACGGCGTCGTGCACGTTGAGGGCGATCAGGCGGCTCTTGAACGGCCCGAACTTGTCGTGCAGGCTGGACACCCAGGCCGGAAAGAAGGTGAACGCCAGCGTGTGGGGCACGGCAAACTCGATCATGTCCTTGCCCGCGCTGGTGTGCGCGCGCAGCATGGCGCGCGTGTTCTGCAGCGACTGCAGCATCTCCAGCGCCTGGTCGTACAGGGTCTTGCCGGCAGGCGTGAGGCGGGTGGGGTAGGAACTGCGGTCCACCAGGTCGGTTCCGGCCCAGGCCTCCAGAGCCTGGATGCGCCGGGAGAAGGCGGGCTGCGTCACGTGGCGCAACTGGGCGGAGCGGCTGAAGCTGCGGGTTTCCGCAAGACTGACGAAATCTTCAAGCCATTTGGTTTCCATGGCGCACATTATCCGCCGCCGCCTGAGGGCACGCCTTGAGGGTTTTCATAGCTCCTGCGCGGTGCGCGGCGATGGTGTGCATGCTTAGCAGTGAACGCATAATGCCGGGCTGCGGCGCTGATCGCGCCCGCTTCTCACGCCCGGGGCGGCACACGCCCCAGGCCCGTGGCGCACAACGCCGCAGGGCGGGGCTGGGGCATCCGCATGCTGGTGGTGCGGTGCCGTTGTCATCCTTTCCTTGCTCGCCCCATGTCCTCTTCATCCCCTCCCCGGCCCGACGGCCCAGAGACCCTCTCCGGCAGCAGCGCCGAGACCGTGGCCGAACCCCGCTCACTGCGGCTGGAAGACTGGCTCACCGTCCTGGCGATGGCGCTGCTGGCCCTCATCACCTTTGCCAACGTGCTGGTGCGCTACTTCACCAACTCCTCGTTCGCATGGACGGAGGAGATCTCGGTGTTTCTCATGATCGTGCTGGCCCTGGTGGGCGGCTCCTCTGCCGTGGCCCGGCAACTGCACATTCGCATCGAGTTCTACGCCGACGGTGGCTCGGAGCAACGCCGCCAGCGGCTCGCCCAGCTGGGCGCGCTGATGGTGGCGCTGCTGTTCGCACTCATCACCGTGCTCAGCGTGCGCGTGGTGTGGGACGACTACCGGTTTGAAGAAACCTCGCCCGGCATCGGCGTGCCGCAGTGGTGGTACACGGCATGGCTGCCCGTGCTGTGCGCGCTGACCACGGCGCGCGCGCTGCAACGGCTCGTGCGCCTGCGGCGCCACGCCCCGGCGGGAGGACCGGCATGATCGCCACCCTGCTCTTCGCGGCCTTCCTTGCCCTGATGTTCCTGGGCGTGCCGATCGGTGCGGCCCTTGGCCTGGCGGGCGCAGCAGCCATCGCGCTCGCAAACGCGGAAACCCCGTGGTTCGGCCTGCTGGCCGTGCCGCAGAATTTCTATGCCGGCCTTGGCAAATACCCACTGCTGGCCATTCCGATGTTCGTGCTCGTGGGGTCGATCTTTGACCGCTCGGGCGTCGCGCTGCGGTTGGTGAATTTTGCCGTGGCCATCGTCGGGCGCGGCCCCGGCATGCTGCCCTTGGTGGCCATTGCCGTGGCCATGTTCCTGGGCGGCATCTCGGGCTCGGGTCCGGCCACCGCCGCCGCCGTGGGGGGCGTCATGATCACCGCTATGGCGCGCGCGGGCTATCCGGCCGCCTACTCCGCCAGTGTGGTGGCGGGCGCAGCCGCCACCGACATCCTCATCCCGCCTTCCGTGGCCTTCATCGTGTATTCGGTGCTGGTGCCGGGCGCCTCGGTGCCCGCCCTGTTTGCCGCCGGCATGTTCCCGGGCATCCTCGCAGGCATCGCCCTGATCGTGCCGGCCGTGTGGCTGGCGCGCCGCCACGGCATGGGCAAGGCGGAGGCCGACCTGGCCCGCCCGCCGTTCTGGCAAAGCCTGCGCGAAGCGTCCTGGGGCCTGGCGGCACCGGTCGTGATCCTGGGCGGCATGCGTGCAGGCTGGTTCACCCCCACCGAGGCCGCAGTGGTGGCGGTGTTCTACGGCCTGTTCGTGGGCATGGTCATCCACCGCACGATCCGGGTGGGCGACCTGTTCGGCATCCTGCGCGAAGCGGGCGAGCTGTCGGCCGTCATCCTGGTGGTGGTATCGCTGGCGGGCATCTTCGCGTTCTCGCTGTCCACGCTGGGGGTCATCGACCCCGTCACGCGCGCCATCGTGCAGTCCGGCCTGGGCGAGCAAGGTGTGCTGGCCCTGCTGATCCTGCTGCTGCTGGTTGCGGGCATGTTCCTCGATGGCATCTCGATCTTCCTGATCTTCGTGCCCCTGCTCATGCCCATCATGCAGCACTACCAATGGGACGTGGTGTGGTTCGGCGTGGTGCTGACCCTCACCGTGGCCATCGGCCAGTTCACGCCCCCCATGGCGGTGAACCTGATGGTGTCCAGCAAGATCGCCGGCGTGCGCATGGAGCAGACCACGCGCTGGGTCGTGTGGTTTGTGCTGGCCATGACCTTGGCCATGCTGGCCGTGGTGGTCTTTCCCGCCATCGCGCTGTGGCTGCCGCAGCGGCTGGGCTACTGACCCAGCCCGCCGCGTTCGCTGCCGATCCATCCATCCATTTTTGTTGCCCCCCAGAAACCTAACGGAGATACACCATGAAACTGCGCACCTTCCTCACGTCTGCCGTGGCCGCCGCTGCCGCGCTGGCGTTCACTGCCCCCGCCGCCATCGCCCAGACCGCCTACAAGAGCGAATACCGCATGTCGCTGGTGCTGGGCACCGCGTTCCCCTGGGGCAAGGGCGGCGAGCTGTGGGCCAACAAGGTGCGCGAGCGCACCCAGGGCCGCATCAACATCAAGCTGTACCCCGGCGTGTCGCTGATCCAGGGCGACCAGACGCGCGAGTTCAGCGCGCTGCGCCAGGGCGTGATCGACATGGCCGTGGGCTCCACCATCAACTGGTCGCCCCAGGTGAAGGCGCTCAATCTGTTCTCGCTGCCCTTCCTGTTCCCCGACTACGCCGCGGTGGACGCCGTGACGCAGGGCGACGTGGGCAAGCAGGTCTTCGCCACGCTGGAGAAGGCGGGCGTGGTGCCGCTGGCCTGGGGCGAAAACGGCTACCGCGAAATCTCCAATTCCAAGGTGGCCATCAAGAGCCCCGCCGACCTCAAGGGCCTGAAGATCCGCGTGGTGGGCTCGCCCCTGTTCCTGGACACCTTCACGGCCCTGGGCGCCAACCCCACGCAGATGAGCTGGGCCGACGCGCAGCCCGCCTTTGCCAGCGGCGCCGTGGACGGCCAGGAGAACCCGATTGCCGTGTACCAGGCCGCCAAGCTGCACACCGTGGCCCAGAAGCACATCACCATGTGGGGCTACGTGAACGACCCGCTCGTGTTCGTGGTGAACAAGGACATCTGGAACAGCTGGACGCCGGCCGACCGCGAGATCGTCAAGCAGGCCGCCATCGACGCCGGCAAGGAAGAGATCGCCATCGCGCGCAAGGGCATGGTGGAGGCCGACAAGCCCCTGCTCAAGGAAATTGCCGCCAACGGCGTGACGGTGACGCAGCTGTCGGCCACCGAGCGTGAAGCCTTCGTGAAGGCCACGCGCCCGGTGTACGACAAGTGGAAGAGCCAGATCGGCGCCGACCTGGTGACGGCCGCCGAGAAGGCGATCGCCGCGCGCAAGCGCTGACCCGGCAGGCCGCCCGGCCTGGCGCTCCTGAATCCATAGCTCCCAGCGCTTGCCCAGCAAGCGCTGGGAGCTTTTTTTATGTCTTTTTTCCAACGACATGGCGGCCCCGGTCGCGAGGCCGCCATCACCCGGACCATCCGCTGCGGCCGTCAAACCCGCCTCAAGGGTAGGCCCCTTATTGGTAGGACCATTTATGGGGAAAATCAAAATTTCGATGCGTATCAGTATTTACCCTATAGTATCGACCGCTTCACAGCCAGAAAATCCGACCACTTCGCACCAAAACGCGTTTATTGGTCATACCAATAGCCTGCAGTCTACGAGTGAGAGCCAGCGCCCGGCGCCCTTTCACATCCACCCGACACCCGGCCCACCGACCCAGTGGGCAGTTTGCGCAGACGCGCCGCTTCGCCGCGCGTTGACGGTGGCGAGGAAAAGCCATGGGCTGCGGCCCGTGCCTGCGTGTCAACGTCCGTCCCTTCGCTATGCAAACCCTCTGGCAACAAAACTACGACCCTGCCGGCAACATCTGGCTGTCCGCGCTGGTCGCGCTCATTCCCATCGTCTTCTTCTTCCTTGCGCTGACCAAGCTGCGGCTGAAGGGCTACCAGGCCGGCACCGTGACGGTGCTGCTGTCCCTGGGCGTGGCGCTGCTGTTCTACAAGATGCCGGTGAGCGCCGCGCTGGCCTCGGCGGTGTACGGCTTCTTCTACGGGCTGTGGCCCATCGCCTGGATCATCGTGGCCGCTGTGTTCCTGTACAAGCTGTCGGTCAAGACCGGGCAGTTTGATGTGATCCGCAGCTCCATCCTGTCGGTCACGCACGACCAGCGGCTGCAGCTCATCCTGGTGGGGTTCTGCTTCGGCGCCTTTCTGGAAGGCGCGGCCGGTTTTGGCGCCCCCGTGGCCATCACCGCGGCGCTGCTGGTGGGGCTGGGCTTCAAGCCGCTGTACGCCGCAGGCCTGTGCCTGATCGCCAACACCGCCCCCGTGGCTTTTGGTGCCATGGGCATTCCGGTCATCGTGGCCGGGCAGGTGTCGGGCATCGATCCCTTCCTCATCGGGCAGATGGCCGGGCGCCAGCTGCCCTTCATGACCATCCTGGTGCTGTTCTGGATCATGGCCATCATGGACGGCTGGCGCGGCGTGAAGGAGACCTGGCCGGCCGTGCTGGTGGGCGGCGGCTCGTTCGCCATCATGCAGTTTCTCACCGCCAACTTCATCGGCCCGGAGCTGCCCGACATCACCTCGGCCATCGTGTCGCTGATCGCCCTGACGGCCTTCCTCAAGGTGTGGCAGCCCCGGCGTATCTTCCGCTTTGACGACACCGACAGCGCATCCCCAAGCAGTGCCGCAACCCGGCATGCCGCCCCCTCGGCACCGATCAAGGCACAGGCTCCCCTCACGGCAGGTGCCATCGCCAAGGCCTGGTCGCCCTTCATCATCCTGACCGGCATGGTCACGCTGTGGAGCATCAAGCCGTTCAAGGCGCTGTTTGCCGCAGGCGGCCCCCTGGCATCGACCATCATCAACATCCCCGTGCCCCTGCTGGACAAGCTGGTCGCCAAGATGCCGCCGGTGGTGGCGCAGGCCACGCCGTATGGCGCCGTGTATACCTTCAACTGGCTGGCCGCCACCGGCACCGCCATCTTGGTTGCGGCGCTCCTGACCATCGCCTTGGCCCGCTTCTCCCCGGCCAAGGCCGTGGCCACGCTGGGCGAGACGGCGCGCGAGCTGGTCATCCCCATCTACTCCATCGGCATGGTGCTGGCCTTTGCCTTCGTGGCCAACTACTCGGGCCTGTCGGCCACGCTGGCCCTGGCGCTGGCCCACACGGGCAAGGCTTTTACGTTCTTCTCGCCCTTCCTGGGCTGGATCGGCGTCTTCCTCACGGGCTCCGACACGTCGGCCAACGCCTTGTTCGGTGCATTGCAAGCCACCACAGCCACCCAGCTGGGCTTGCCTCCGGTGCTCACCGTGGCAGCCAACACCACCGGCGGCGTCACCGGCAAGATGATTTCGCCCCAGTCCATCGCCATTGCCTGCGCCGCCGTGGGCCTGGCAGGCAAGGAATCGGACCTGTTCCGCTTCACCGTCAAGCACAGCCTGGTGTTCGCCGCCATCATTGGCATCCTTTGCACGCTCCAGGCCTACGTGTTTGCGTGGATGATTCCGGGTCACTGAAACCTGGAATCTGAGAGTCCCCCATGCGCCTGGCCGATCACGTTGTCGAAAAACTCCTTGCCCTGGTGCAAGACCGCGGACTGCAGCCCGGACAGAAGCTGCCCGCCGAGCGGCAGCTGGCCGAGGAGCTGGGGGTGTCGCGCACCTCGGTGCGCGAAGCCATCCAGAAGCTGGTCAGCCAGGGCGTGCTCTCGGCGCGGCGCGGCGACGGCACCTACGTGCAGTCGCGCCCCACCGCCCACTGGCTGCAGGAAGCCATGCAGCCCCTGGCCGGCCTGATGGATGCCGACCCGCACTACCGCTACGACGTGCTGGAGACGCGCCACGCGCTGGAGACCAGCACCGCCTGGCTGGCCGCGCAGCGCGCCACGGCGCAGGACAAGGCGCACATCCAGCGCTGCTTTGAAGTGATGCTGCAGCACCAGCAAAGCGGCCACGCCGAGCTGGCCGCGCGCGCGGATGCGCAGTTCCACCTGGCCATTGCCGAAGCCTCGCACAACCTGGTGCTGGTGCAGGTGATGCACAGCCTGTTCACCGTGGTGCTCTCCACCGTGGAGCGCAACCGGCACGACATGTTCCGCCTGAGCGCGCCCGTCACGCTGCAGGCGCTGACGGCGCAGCACCAGGCGCTGATGCAGGCCATTCTGGACGGCGACCCGCAGCGCGCGCGCGAATGCATTGGCGAGCATCTGGAGCATGTGCGCACCACCATCCAGCGCATGGACGAAGACCGCGCCCGGCGCGAGCGCTCCATGCGCCTGCCCCTGGATCTAGCCCCCCAAGACCTGAAACAGCCCCCATCATGATCATCTCCTCCAGCGCCGACTACCGCGTGGCGGCGCAAAAGTTCCTCCCGCCCTTCCTGTTCCACTACATCGACGGCGGCGCCTATGCCGAGCAGACGCTGCGCCGCAACGTGGACGACCTCGCTGCCGTGGCGCTGCGCCAGCGCGTGCTCAAGGACATGAGCCAGCTGGACACCAGCATCGAGCTGTTTGGCGAGAAGCTCAGCATCCCCGTGGCCCTGTCGCCCGTGGGCCTGACCGGCATGTACCGCCGCCGCGGCGAGGTGCAGGCCGCCCGCGCGGCCGACCGGCACGGCATTCCGTTCACCATGTCCAGCGTGTCGGTCTGCCCCATTGAAGAAGTGGTGCCCAAGATCCAGCGCCCGATGTGGTTCCAGCTGTATGTGCTGAAGGACCGGGGCTTCATGCAGAACGCGCTGGAGCGCGCGCAGGCCGCCGGCTGCACCACCCTGGTGTTCACCGTGGACATGCCCGTGCCCGGCGCCCGCTACCGCGACGCCCATTCGGGCATGAGCGGCCCCAACGCCCCGCTGCGCCGCTACTGGCAGGCCATGACGCACCCCCGCTGGGCCGTGGACGTGGGCCTGCTGGGCCGCCCGCACGACCTGGGCAACATCTCCGCCTACCGCGGCAGCCCCACGGGCCTGGCGGACTACATGGGCTACCTGGGCGCCAACTTCGACCCGTCCATCTCGTGGAAAGACCTGGAATGGATTCGCGCGTTCTGGAAGGGCCCGATGGTCATCAAGGGCATCCTCGACCCCGAGGACGCGAAAGATGCCGTGCGCTTTGGCGCGGACGGCATCATCGTCTCCAACCACGGCGGCCGCCAGCTCGATGGCGTGCTCTCCTCCGCCCGCGCGCTGCCCGCCATTGCCGATGCGGTGAAGGGGCAAATCAAGATCCTGGCCGACTCGGGCATCCGCAACGGGCTGGACGTGGTGCGCGCCATTGCCCTGGGCGCCGACTGCGCCATGATCGGCCGCGCCTACATCTACGCGCTGGCCGCGGCGGGCGAAGCCGGCGTCAAGCACCTGCTGGAGCTGCTGGAAAAGGAGATGCGCGTGGCCATGACGCTGACCAGCGTGGCCCGCGTGGCGGACATCACGGGCGACCTGCTGGTGCGCGAAGCATGAGCAGCGTGCCCCAGGTTCCGCGCGAGGCCCTGCTCGCGCAGTTGCGCAGCGCCGTGGGCGCCGCCCATGTGCTGACCGGCGACCAGGCCACGCGGCGCTTTCGCAAGGGCCACCGCACGGGCGAAGGCCCGGTGCTGGCTGTGGTGCGCCCTGGCACGCTGCTGGAGCAGTGGAAGGTGCTGCAGGCCGCCGTGGCGGCCGGGCGGATCGTCATCATGCAGGCGGCCAACACCGGCCTCACCGGCGGCTCCACCCCCGACGGCGCGGGCTACGACCGCGAGATCGTGCTCATCAACACCCTGCGCATCACCGGCGTGCAGGTGATCCAGGGCGGCGCGCAAGTGGTCTGCCTGCCGGGCGCCACGCTGGACCGGCTGGAGCAGACGCTGGCGCCGCTGGGGCGCGAGCCGCACTCCGTCATCGGCTCGTCGTGCATTGGCGCCTCGGTGCTGGGCGGCATCTGCAACAACTCGGGCGGCGCGCTGGTGCGCCGGGGCCCCGCCTACACCGAGCTGGCGCTGTACGCCCGCGTGAAGGATGACGGCACGCTGGAGCTGGTGAACCACCTGGGCATTGCCCTGGGCAGCTCCCCCGAGGAGATCCTGGCCCGGCTGCAGGACGGCCGCTACACCGAGGCCGATGTGACCAGCGACCCGCAGCGCGCCGCATCGGACACGCGCTACGCCGACGACGTGCGCGCCGTGGACGAAGACACGCCCGCGCGCTTCAACGCCGACCCGTCGCGCCTGTTCGAGGCCTCGGGCTCAGCCGGCAAGCTGTGCCTGTTTGCCGTGCGGCTGGACACCTTTCCCAAGGAGCCCAGCACGGTGTTCTACATCGGCAGCAACGCGCCCGACGACCTCACGGCCGTGCGCCGCCACCTGCTCACGGCGCTGCCGCGCCTGCCGATTGCGGGCGAGTACATCCACCGCACGGCCTACGACATTGGCGAGAAGTACGGCAAGGACACCTTCCTGCTCATCGACCGCTTTGGCACGGCACGCGTGCCCGCGGCCTTTGCCCTCAAGAGCCGGGTGGACGGCTTCTTTGAACGCCTGGGCCTGCGCGGCGTGACGGACCACCTGCTGCAGGCCTTCACCAACCTGCTGCCCCGCCACCTGCCCGCGCGCATGGGCGAGTGGCGCCAGCGCTACGAGCACCACCTGCTGGTGCGCGTGTCGAACGACACGGCGGACGCCACGCGCGCCTTCCTCACCCAGCACTTTGGCGGCAGCCCCACGGGGGGCTGGTTCGAGTGCGACGCGGAGGAAGGGCGCAAGGCGTTCCTGCACCGCTTTGCCATTGCAGGCGCCGCCATCCGCTACCGCGCGGTGCACCGCTCCGCGGTGGAAGACATCGTGGCGCTGGACGTGGCCCTGCGCCGCAACGACCGCGCCTGGGTGGAGGAGCTGCCCGCCGACGTGGAACGCGACACCGTGCACAAGCTGTACTACGGCCACTTCTTCTGCCATGTATTCCACCAGGACTACATCGTGAAGAAAGGCGTGGACCCGCTGGCCATGGAGCACCGCATGTGGAAGCTGCTGGACGCGCGCCGCGCCGAATACCCCGCCGAGCACAACGTGGGCCACCTGTACGTGGCCAAGCCCGCGCTGACGGGCTTCTACCAGGCGCTGGACCCGACCAACACCTTCAACCCCGGCATTGGCCACACGCCGCGCGGGCGCGGCTGGCAGGAATGCAACCACGCCAGCGGCGGCTGGCCCAAGGGGTATTCAGAGAACGCGTGACCGTATTCGCGTTCTCTCCGTCACATCCCCACCCGTTCGGGCTGAGCCTGTCGAAGCCTTGCGCAGCGCTTCGACAGGCTCAGCGTGAACGGATCGGGGGAGCAGCCTCCCGGGTCAATCGACCGAAGCCGGGCCCGCAGGCGGCACCGGGTGCTTGAGGGCGTTCTTCACCAGCTTGCGCTCCACCGCATCGCGCAGGTCCACGCCAGTGTGGTCGGCCAGCTGCAGCAGGTAGAGCAGCACATCGGCCATCTCCTCGCCCACACGCTCCTTCTGCGCCGGGTCGGCGGTGAGCTGCTGCGATTCTTCAGGCGTGAGCCATTGGAACAGCTCCTGCAGCTCGGCCGCCTCCACCATCAGCGCCATGGCCAGGTTCTTGGGCGTGTGGTACGGCTGCCATTCGCGGGCGGCGGCAAAGGCACGCAGGCGCTGCTGCAGGTCGGCCAGGTCCAGCGTCATGCCGCGTCCCTGGCAAGATTCCGGCCGAAAACGCTATGAAATTCATAGCTGCTTGCGCTTGATGGATAAGCGCTAGATGCCATTTTGATGCTCATAGCGGCGTCACCGGCACCTCGCCTGCCAGGTGGCGGCGGGCGTTTTCCATGAAGCGGTCCACCGAGTTCTGCACCGCTTCGGGCGACCAGCCGGCCACATGGGGCGTGAGCACCACGTTGTCCAGGTCCAGCAGTTCGGCCGGGGGTGCAGGCTCGCTCTCGTACACATCCAGGCCCGCGGCGGCCACGCGGCCTTCGCGCAGCGCGGCGGCCAGGGCGGCGGTGTCCATGACGCTGCCGCGCGCGATGTTGACCACCACGCCGCGCGGGCCCAGCGCATCCAGCACCGCCGCATTCACCAGATGCTGGGTGCCCGCACCGCCCGGCGTGGCGATGACGAGAAAGTCCGCCCACGCCGCCAGCGCCGCCACCTCGGCAAAGTAGCGGTAAGGCACATCGGTGCGGGCGCTGCGGTTGTGGTAGCCCACCTCGATCTCGAAGCCCAGCGCGCGCTGCGCGATCTTTTTGCCGATGGTGCCCAGGCCGACGATGCCCAGCCGCTTGTGCGACACATTGGGCGGCAGCGGCAAGGCGGTGCGCCAGATGCCGGCGCGCGTGGCCTTGTCCAGCGGCAGGATGCGGCGCTGCGCCGCGATCAGCAAGCCCCAGGCGTGGTCGGCCACGCAGTCGTCGTTGGTGCCCGCGCCGGTGGCCACCACGATCCCGCGGGCCTTGGCGTAGTCCACCGCCACGTTCTCGTAGCCCGCGCCCAGCACGCAGGCCAGCGTGAGCGCCGGCAACGCGTCGATCTGCGCGGGAGACAGGCCGATGGAGCCAATGGTGAGCGCCACCCGCACGCGGGGGCCGTGCGCGGCAATGGCCGCTGCGGCCTGGGCGGCATCGGGCGCGTAGAGGACTTCAAACACCTCGGCCATCTGGGCACGGTGTTCTTCCGACAGGAAGGTGAGGGCAAGCAGGACAGGCTTCATGGGTTCGGGGTTCATAGGGCAGGTTGTTCAGACAGGGCGGGCACTGCAAGTGCCACCCAACGGCCGTGGATTCAACGCATCGGGTAGCCAGACCGTTCGGGCTGAGCTTGTCGAAGCCTTGCGCGGCGCTTCGACAGGCTCAGCGTGAACGGGTGGATTCTTATGCCACCAAGCTCAAGCCGCCGCATCGCTTTGCTGCAGAGACCACATGCTGGCGTAGCGGCCGTTCATCGCCAGCAGTTGCGCGTGCGTGCCGCGCTCAATGATGCGGCCCGCATCCATGACCAGGATCTCGTGCGCATCCACCACGGTGGAGAGGCGGTGCGCGATCAGCAGCGTGGTCTTGTTCTGCGCGGCGCTTTGCAGCTCGGCCTGGATGGCGCGTTCATTGGCCGAGTCCAGCGCGCTGGTGGCCTCGTCAAAGATGAGGATGGGCGGGTTCTTGAGCAGCGTGCGCGCAATGGCCACGCGCTGTTTTTCACCACCCGAGAGCTTGAGCCCCCGCTCGCCCACCATGGTGCCGTAGCCCTTGGGCGTGGCGGTGATGAAGTCGTGGATGCGCGCCGCGCGGGCGGCCGCCTCCACCTCGGCCTGCGCGGCACCCGGGCGGCCATAGGCGATGTTGTAGGCCACGGTGTCGTTGAACAGCACGGTGTCCTGCGGCACGATGCCGATCGCCTGGCGCACGCTGGCCTGCGTCACGCCGCGGATGTCCTGCCCCGCGATGGTGATGCGGCCCTGCTGAATGTCGTAGAAGCGAAACAGCAGCCGCGCCAGCGTGGACTTGCCCGAACCCGACGGCCCCACCACGGCCACGGTCTTGCCGGCGGGGATCTCGAAACTCACGCCCTGCAGGATGAGCCGCGCGGGGTCGTACGCAAAGTGCACGTCCTCAAACCGCACGGACGGGTGCTCCAGCCCCGACAGCGGCTGCGCGCCGGGCGGATCGGCCACCTCGCGCTCCTTGTCCATCAGCGTGAACATCTTGTCCAGGTCCGTGAGGCTCTGCTTGATCTCGCGGTAGATCACGCCCAGGAAGTTCAGCGGGATGTACAGCTGGATCATGAAGGCGTTGACCATGACCAGGTCGCCCAGCGTCATGCGCCCGTCCACCACGCCCTGGGTGGCGCGCCACAGCATGGCCACCAGGCCGGTGGCGATGATGAGCTGCTGGCCGGTGTTGAGCATGGACAGCGTGGTCTGGCTCTTGAGCCGCGCGCGGCGCAGCCGCTCCAGGCTTTCGTCGTAGCGGCGGGCCTCGAAAGCTTCGTTGTTGAAGTACTTGACGGTCTCGTAGTTCAGCAGCGAGTCCACGGCCTTGGTGTGCGCGGCCGAATCGAATTCGTTGGCCTCGCGGCGGAACTTGGTGCGCCACTCGGTCACCAGCACCGTGTAGGCGATGTACAGCACCAGCGCCGTGAGCGTGATCCAGGCGAACCAGGCGTCGAACTTGACCGCCAGCACGCTGAGCACCAGCACCACCTCGATCAGCGTGGCGAACACATTGAACAGCGAGAACGAGATCAGCGACTCGATGCCGCGTACGCCCCGCTCGATGTCGCGCGTCATGCCGCCCGTCTGGCGCTCCAGGTGAAAGCGCAGGCTCAGCGCGTGCAGGTGCTGGAACGTCTGCAGCGCGATCGCGCGCGCCGCGCCTTGCGTGGCCTTGGCGAACACCAGCTCGCGCAGTTCGGTGAACAGCGATGTGGAAAGGCGCAGCCCGCCATACGCCAGCAGCAGGCCCACCGGAACCACCAGCAGCGCGGTCGCGTCGCCCGGCTTCAGGTCCATGGCATCCACCAGCGTCTTGAGCAGCACGGGCACGCCGACGTTGGCCAGCTTGGCGCCCACCATGAACGCAATGGCGGCGAGCACGCGCCACTTGTAGCGCCACAGGTACGGCAGCAGGCGGCGCAGGGTGGCCCAGTCGGAACGGGCCGGCGCGGGCGCGCCGGGCAGGGAGGGAGCGGTTTCGCCGTGGTGGCGCATGGGAGACAATTCCAGTTGTTGTTTTTACCGACCCGGCTGAAGCCCCGGTGGTTTTTGGGGGGCCCGCCGCCCTGCAAAAACCCCAGGTTCCGACAAGGATTGGCTCAGCCCCAACCGAGATTGTGCCCATGTCTGCCGTTTTCAGCCCGCCCGCCGCCGCATTGCCCACCGACAAGGAACTGGTGCTCAAGGTCATCCCCATGCCCGCCGACACCAACGGCAACGGCGACATCTTCGGCGGCTGGGTGATGGCCCAGGTGGACCTGGCCGGCTCGGTGCTGCCCGCGCGCTACATCCAGGGCCGCATGGCCACCGTGGCGGTGAACGAATTCATCTTCAAGCAGCCGGTGCGCGTGGGCGACATCCTGTCGTTCTTCTCGGCCATCACGCGTGTGGGCAACACCTCGGTCACCGTGGAAGTGGAGGTCTACGCCGAGCGCTTCTCCTCCCAGGGCCAGTACGTCAAGGTCACCGAAGCACGGCTGACCTACGTCGCCATCGACGAGAAGGGCCGGCCCCGGCCTGTCCCCCGGCCGGCCCCCAGCCCGGCGGCGGACGCGGCCGCCGCTCAGTAGAAAAAACTTCTTCTTGCGCGCACCGCCGGTTTCTCTGATTCGGTGGACGCCTACAGCCCCAGCGACGCCGCCAGGGCCGCACGGTCGCTCACCCCGCGGCGCTCGTAGGCGTTGCGCAGGTGCACCCGCACCGTGGCCGGCGACATGCCCAGCTGCGCCCCGATGTGCTTGTGCGTGGCGCCCTGGCAATACAGCCGTGCCACTTCCAGCTGCCGTGCCGTCAGCGCCTGCAGCCCGTCCCCGGCGGCCAAGCGGCGGAACGCCACGCGGCGGTGCTCGCCCAGGCGCGCCACGCTGACCTGCCACCCGAGCGCACCCAGCTGGCGCACGGCCGGCGGTGTGCCATGCAACCAGGCGCTGGGCACGCGCGGTGCCGTCAGACGGCCGTGCGCTGCCAATGCGTCCCAGGCGCCGCAAAAGCCATCGTTGGCAAACAGAATCCAGCCATTCGCATCGGTCACCGCCAGGGCGGCGCCTGCCTCCTGGGGCGCGTGGCTGGCGGCCGCTGCCAGCCGGTTCACCAGCAGGGCTTCACGCAGGGCCGGCGCCAGCCGGGTCAGCGCGCGCACGTCGGCAGCGCTGTAGGGCGGGGACACCGCATTCCGGTTGAGGTACAGGTGCGCCACGGTGTCGCTGCCGTCAAAGGCCAGCGTCACGCCCATCTGGTGCCCGATGGCATGGCGTGCCAGAAAGTCGCGCCACGGCGCGGCGTCCAGGGCGCGCTCTGCGGACCCTTCGTTCACGCACAGCGCGCGCCCTGGCTGCGCATGCAGCCGGCGGGTGAGGCGGTCCAGCTGCGCACCGCCCACCGCGTGCCACTGCGCACTCATGGCCGCCAGGTCATAGCCTTCCCCGACAGACGCCACAAACCCGGCGGGGTGGAGGGTGTTGATGGCACCGTGGTCTGCGCCAAAGCGGTCCAGCAGGCTCCGCAGCAGCTGGTGCTGGAAGCGCTCGCACCCTTGCGTGCGCGCCGCGCGCAGCAGGGACACCGCGAAGCAGGCGGCTGGGGACACATCTGCGGAGGCAGCAGGCATGTTGCAAAGGATACGGCAGGCGCCTCGGAACTGCCGCCGCAGGGGCGCTTGCACCGGCCCGCGCCCGCGCCCGCGGCCGCCGCTGCGCGCACCGTCCGGACCTACCTCACCGTGCGGTATTCCCCCGACGGGGGGCGGGCCGCACCATCGAGGGCCTATGAACGCATTACGACTAGCTGCGCAGCGCCGTGTTCGCACCGGGGCGGCAGGACTGCTGCTCCTGGCCGGTGGAACGGCCGCCGTCGCGGAGCCCTTCGAGGTCACGTTTACCGGCACCATCGCCAAGAGCAACTACGCCGAGATCCGCAACGGAGAACGCTTTGAGCTGACCCTGGTGCTCGACAACGGCAACACCACCGCACAGGGCCAAACCTGGGACATGAGCCACCTGCAGTGCGCCTACTGGCGCATGAACAATGCGGGCGATGTGCGCCTGGCGCAGCCGATCACGCTGGGCAACAATGTCGGCGTCGTGGGCACCATCAGCACCGATGGCAGCGGGGCGCTGGTGGACATGATGTCGATGGTGTATTCCGCCCCCGTCTTCACCTACACCACGGCCGGCTTCACCGCCACGCTGCTGACCAATGTGGTCTGGTATGCGCACGGATTCAACCCCGTGCTGATGATTGGCACGCGCCGCTTTTCCGAGGCGGAGGGCAACGGCATCCGCATGACGCCCGCGGACTGGTCCGCCCCGCGCCCATCGCGGCGGGTCTGCGACGCCGCTGTGGTGCCGCCCTCGCCGGACGGCGGCCCCGCCGCCATCCCCGCCCTGTCCGGCGGCACGCTGGGCCTGCTGGCGGCTCTGCTGGCCTGGGCCGGGCGCCACCGCCTGGCGCGCACCACCAGCGCACGCCGCCGCGCCTGAACACCGCGGGGCGCTGTGAAGCGCCCCGCCTGGGGCGCCGTGGCCCCGTTCTGTAGAGCCCGAGTCCTGCGGACCCGCGGCGCCTGCGTTTCTGGCTCAGGCCGCCATGGCCGTGGGCTCCGCCCGCAGCGGCGCCGACGGCGTACGCTGGGCAGCCCCTGCGGACGACGCAAAGCCCGCCTCGATCTCACCCGCCAGTTGCCCGCCCTCTTCCACCACCAGCTTGCCGTAGCGGATCTTGCCCGTGACCTTGCCGGTGCTGTAGATCACCAGCTTCTGGCGCACGGTGAGCGTGCCGCTGAACTCGCCATGGATCTCGGCGATGTCGATCTCGGCCGAGCCCTTGAAAGCGCCGTTGTGCGAGATCTGGATCACGCGCGAGTCCATGGTGGCCTCCACCGTGCCTTCCACCACCAGGGTGTCGCAATCGGTGATCTCTACGCCCTTGAGCTTGATGTTGGGCCCCACGGTGAGCTTGCTGCCCGTGGAATCGCTGGCCGGCGCGGAGCTGGTGGCTGCAGGAGTAGCGGCGGGGACGGGGGTGCTGGTGGCTGATGTGCTGGTCAGCCCATTGGATGACGTTGCGCTGTGGCGGGGTTGGAACGATTCGGGTTCACGCTTGCCAAAGAAGGGGTTTTGCACGGCCATCAGATCTCCTTGAAAAGAGGGCATCGTAGGTTTTGGCGCCAGCCAAAGATGCCAACGTTACGCAAGATCAGTAACGAGACGGTTCCGTGGTTGCATGCGCTTGCAGGGCTTGCAAGACCACACAGCCGCACCGCCGAGCCGGCTCGGGTGTCGCCTGTGCTGTGCGCCACTTGGCTGGGCACGGCCCGCAACCTGGAGCGACGAACGCACTAGGACACGATATACGCCGCCGCCCCGGCCGACATGATCTGCCCGTCCGGCCCCAGGAACTCCATGCGCGTGGTGGCCACGCGCGAGCCCAGGCGCAGCACCTCGGCGCGCAGCTCGAAGTGGCTGCCGATGCCCGGGCGCAGGTAGTCGATGCGCAGGTCGATGGTGCCCAGCTTGGCAAACCGGTGCAGGCGCTGCTCGGGCGGCTCGTCCAGGTGCTTGGCACCGATGGCAGCCATCACGGCCAGGCCGCCCATGGCGTCCAGCCCCGCGCTGATCACGCCGCCGTGCACGCGGTTGTAGGCGTAATGCCCCACCAGCTCGGGCTTCATGTCGATGCGTCCGGCCACGCCATCGGGGCGCAGGCTGGTGATCTTCAGGCCCAGCACCTGGTTGAACACGATCTTCTCTTCAAAGATGACCTTGAGCCCGGCAACGAACTCGGGCTCGAACGCGCGCTGCGCCGGCGCGGCGGCACTGGGAGGGGTGGATTTGCTCATGCGGCTCCTGTGGACTCCTGGCTGCGGCGTCGGCGGTCCCACCGGGCGCGCGCACCGCAAGCACTACTATTTTTATAGCTGCCAGCGCTTGATGAACAAGCGCCAGCGGCCATTTTGACCTAAAACTCTCCGTGGCGCCCCTGCCCCTGGGCAAAGCGCGTGGCGCCGCGCAGCGCTTCGGCCAGGCAAGCCCGGCCTCCAGCCCACTCGCGCAGCAGCGCCTCCTGCATGCCCAGCCCCTCGGCGGCCAGTGCGCTGGCACGGTCTGCGCGCAGCGTGGCCTGCGGGAATGCGGCAATCTCCTGCGCCAGCGCCAGGGCTGCCGCCAGCGCCTGCCCGCGGGGCACGACGCGGTTGCACAGGCCGATGCGCAGCGATTCGGCCGCGTCCACCTTGCGTCCCGTGAGGATCAGGTCCAGCGCGTGCGACAGGCCCACGAGCCGCGGCAGCCGCACGGTGCCGCCATCGATCAGCGGCACGCCAAAGCGGCGGCAGAACACGCCGAAGTACGCATCCTCTTCCATCACGCGCAGGTCGCACCACAACGCCAGCTCCATGCCGCCGGCCACCGCCGCACCACTGACGGCGGCGATCACGGGCTTGGACAGGTGCAGGCGGCTGGGGCCCATCGGGCCGGGCGGCTCCACGGCATCGGCGGTGAAGTCCAGCGATTGGGCCAGCGCGTCGGGCGACACGCCCTCGGCCTGCAAGCGCGCACCCGACTGCAGGTCCCAGCCGGCGCAAAAGTGTCCGCCCGCCCCATGAAAAACAGCCACATCCGCCGCAGGGTCATGCTCGAAGGCCACAAACGCCGCATGCAGCGCACGGGCGGTGGCGTCGTCCACCGCGTTGCGCACGCCGGCGCGGTGCAATGTCACCAGCGCCACGCGGTCCTTGATCTCCACTTCCACCGACATGCTTGCCCCCTGTTCCTTTGCGCCCGCCCTGCGCCGCTCGCCACAGCCCCTTGAGCGCTGACACCTATTGCGACCCGGCCCGCGCTCGGTCAAGATGCGGCGCCAGCAACCCCGGAACCGGCCCGCCCCCACCATCAGGGTTAGCCCCGAGTGCGGTCCCTGCGCAGCACGGGCACATTATTTATGCAAAGCAATCGCTTTGTAAAAATATTCTCAGGGCTTGTGCAAACCAGGGCGCACAGGCGCATGCCGCGAGGGCGTGCGCCTTGCCTGTCCGCAGATCCGCGCACGTCCCCTTCTGGAGAGCCAGGGTGCAATTCGTGCAACTGTTGATCAGCGGCGTCTCGCAAGGGTGCATCTACGGGCTGATTGCGCTGGGCTTCGTGCTCATCTATAAGGCGACCGAAACCGTGAGCTTTGCGCAGGGCGAGCTCATGATGCTGGGCGCCTTCTGCGGCCTGGCGCTGATGACGGTGCTGGGCTTTCCCTTCTGGGTGGCGGTGCTGGCCAGCATTGCGGCCATGGGCTGCTTTGGCGTGGTGCTGGAGCGCGCCGTGATCCGCCCCATCCTCGGCCAGCCCGCGTTCTCCATCGTCATGCTCACCATCGGCATCGGCTACGTGCTGCGCGGCCTCGTCACGATGATCCCCAACATCGGCACGGACACGCACACGCTGCCCGTGCCCTACAAGGACCTGTCGTTCCGCCTGGGCGCGCTGGTACTCAACGCCGAGCAGCTGGTGGTGATCGGTGCCACGGGCGGGCTGTGCGCGCTGCTGTTCGCCATGTTCCGCTACAGCAAGCTGGGCATTGCCATGCAGGCCGCGTCGCAAAACCAGCTGGCCGCGTACTACATGGGCATTCCGGTGCAGCGGCTCAACGGCCTGGCCTGGGGCCTGGCCGCGGCGGTGGCGGCGGTGGCGGGGCTGCTGCTGGCGCCCATTACCTTCGTGCACGCCAACATGGGGTTCATCGGGCTCAAAGCCTTTCCGGCCGCGGTGGTGGGCGGCTTTGGCAGCCTGCCGGGCGCCATCGTGGGCGGGCTGGTCATCGGCATCGTCGAATCGCTCTCGGGGTTCTACCTGCCCGATGGCTTCAAGGACACGGCCGCGTACATCGTGGTGCTGATCATGCTGATGGTCAAACCCAACGGGCTGTTCGGCGAAAAGCTGCGGAAGAAGGTCTGAAGGACAAGCATGCGTTTCATCTTCAAGACCTCGTACGAACAAGACATTCGCCTCGCCAAACACGGCGGGCATGTCTTCTGGTACGGCCTGCTGTGTCTGGCCCTCGTCGCCGCGCCCTGGGTAGCGCCCGAATACTGGCTGGCGCAGCTGACCTTTGTGCTCATCTACGCCATCGTGGGCCTGGGGCTGATGCTGCTGGCGGGCTTCACGGGGCTGTTCTCGCTGGGGCACGCGGCCTTTCTGGGCGTGGGGGCCTACACGCAAGCGGTGCTCACCGGCATGGGATGGCCGTTCGCGCTGTCACTGGCCTGCGCGGCGGGGCTGTCGGCCGCCGTGGGGGTGGTGGTGGGGCTGCCCGCGCTGCGGGTGAAGGGCATCTACCTGGGCATGGCCACGCTGTCGTTCGGTTTCATCGTCGAAGAGGTGTTCGCGCGCTGGGAATCGGTGACGGGCGGCAATTCGGGCAAGCACCTCGTGCCGCCGCAGATCGGCGGGTACTCGTTTGAATCGACCGAGTCGTTCTATTTTCTGTGCCTGGGCATCACCGTGGTGTGCACGCTGGCCATCCTGAACCTGCTGCGCGCACCCACGGGCCGCGCCTTCGTGGCCATCCGCGATTCGGAAATCTCGGCGCAGAGCATGGGCATCCACCTGGCGCGCTACAAGACGCTGTCGTTCTCGCTGTCGGCCGCGCTGGCGGGCATCGGCGGCGCGCTGTATGCGCACAAGCTGCAGTTCATCTCGCCCGACCAGTTCAACATCCTGCAGTCCATCGACCTGCTGCTCATGATCGTGATCGGCGGGCTGGGCTCGGTGCACGGCGCCTTCCTGGGCGCCATCTTCCTGATCTCCATGCCGCAGCTCATCGCCCTGGGCAAGGACTGGCTGCCGGACTCCATCGGCCAATCCCCCGGCCTGCAGGCGGTGGTGTACGGCGCCGTGCTGATTGCGTTTGTGCTGTTCGAACCCATGGGGCTCTACGGCCGTTGGCTCAAGGTGCGCACGTGGCTGCAGATGTTCCCGTTCTACCGCAAGGGCATGTTCAAGCGGCAGAAGTCGTTCCAGAAATCGGATCGCTTGAAATGAGACACCCCCCTGAGTCGCTTCGCGCCTTCTCCTCGCTCTCGCTTCGCTGCGCTGCGCGGGCAGGGGGACAACGCCCTCGCTGCGGGGCGGCCCTTGCTCGGCGTTCCTGGCCTGGGCCACGCCAGTCTCAACCCACACGCAACAGTACGAGCGCCATGGAGGAAGCACTGTGACGACCGACGTGCTTCTCAGCGCCCAGAACCTCAGCGTGCGCTTTGGCGGCGTGCTGGCGGTCAACAGCGTGAGCTTTGACGTGCGGCGCGGCGAGGTGTTCACCCTGATCGGCCCCAACGGCGCGGGCAAGACCACGGTGTTCAACCTCATCAGCCGCATCTACACGCCCACCGCCGGCACCATCGCCTATGCCGGCCCGGGCGGCGCGATGCTGCCGCTGACCGCGCAGCCGCCCCACAAGGTGGCGGGCCTGGGCATTGCGCGCACCTTCCAGAACATCGAACTCTTTGAACACGCGAGCGTGCTGCACAACCTGCTGATCGGCCGCCACACCCGGCAGCACAGCAGCCTGTGGGCCGAGATGTTCTTCACACGCAAGGTGCGGGAGGGAGAAGTTCAAGCGCGCGAGAAGGCCGAGCAGGTCATCGACTTTCTCGACCTGCAGCACTACCGCGACACCCTGGTGGCCGGCCTGCCCTACGGCGTGCGCAAGGTGGTGGAGCTGGCACGCGCCCTGTGCACCGAGCCGCAGCTGCTGCTGCTCGACGAGCCTTCCTCGGGTCTGAACGTGGAGGAGACCGACGACATGGCCTTCTGGATCCAGGACATCCAGCACGAGCTGGGCATTACCGTGCTGATGGTGGAACACGATATGTCGCTCGTCTCCAAGGTGTCCGACCGCGTGCTGGCCATGAACCAGGGCGAGGTGGTGGCCATGGGCACACCACGCGAAGTGCAAACGCATCCCGGCGTGGTGGAGGCGTACCTGGGCACCATCGACGACGTGAGCAACCTGCGCCGGACGGCGGGCTCCGCCATGGGAGTCCGCGCATGAGCGCCGTCCTCACCGCCCACAACGCCGCCACCGCTGCGGTGGCGGACCAGCAGCCCCTGCTGCGCCTGCAGAACGTGGAAAGCGCCTACGGCCCCATCAAGGCCATTCGCGGCGTAAGCCTGCAGGTGCGCCGCGGCGAGATCGCGGCCGTGCTGGGCAGCAACGGCGCGGGCAAGACCACCATCCTGAAAACCATCAGCGGCATCATCGACCCGCGCAAGGGCTCCATCGAGTTCCAGGGCCAGGACATCACCGCCCGCGACCCGGCCGCCATCGTGCGCCGGGGCCTGATGCACGTGCCGGAGGGGCGCGAGGTGTTTCCGCTGCTGTCGGTACACGACAACCTGCTGATGGGCGCCTACACACGCACCGACAAGGACGGGGTGGCGCGCGACATCGAAACCGTGTTCGGCTACTTCCCCATCCTGAAGGAACGCGCCGCGCAGGATGCGGGCCTGCTCTCGGGCGGACAGCAGCAGATGCTGGCCATCTCGCGCGCGCTGATGGCCAACCCCGAACTCATCCTGCTGGACGAGCCCAGTCTGGGCCTGTCCCCCAAGCTCACCAAGGAGATCTTCGAGATCGTGGTGCGCATCAACCGCGAGCGCGGAACCACCATCCTGCTGGTGGAGCAGAACGCCAACATGGCGCTCAATGCGTCGGACTATGGCTACGTGCTGGAGAACGGCCGCATCGTGATGGAAGACAGCTGCGAGCGCCTGCGCGAGAAGGACGACATCAAGGAGTTCTACCTGGGCATGAAGGACGAGGGCGTGCGGGGTGAGCGGCGATGGAAGAAAAAGAAAACCTGGAGATGAGCGCACATGTCTAACCTCTGGGACCTCGATCACATCCAGCCCGCCGGCACCGACGTGCTGGCCGGCAGCACCATCTCTGCCATGTTCTGGAACGCGGTGGCACTGCGCGGCCCCAATGTGTGGATGCGGCAGAAGGAGCTGGGCATCTGGAAGAGCTGGACCTGGGACCAGACCGCGGAGGCCGTGCGCGAGATCGCTGGTGGCCTCATGGCCATGGGCTTTGCGCGGGGCGACTGCGCCTCCATCCTGTCGAACACCAACATCGAATGGGTGCTGGCCGACCTGGCCGTGCTCAGCTGCGGCGGCATTTCCAACGGCATCTACCCCACAGACGCGGCGTCGCAGGTGCACTATCTGAGCGAGGATTCCGGCACCACGGTACTGTTTGTGGAGGACGACGAACAGCTGGACAAGGCGCTGGAAGTCCGCGGCGAGCTACCGCGCTTGCGCAAGATTGTCGTCTTCGACATGGAAGGCCTGCGCGGCCTGAACGATCCTGGTGTGCTGAGCCTGGATGCCCTGCGCGAGCTGGGCCGCGCCTGGAACCAGCAGAACCCTGGCGCGCTGGAGCAGCGCGTGCAGGCCTGCCAGCCCGAAGACGTGGCCATCCTCGTCTACACCTCGGGCACCACCGGCAAGCCCAAGGGGGCCATGCACACGCACGCCGCGCTCACCTACACCGTGCGCGGCTACAACACGCTGATCTCGCGCACCGAGGATGACGAGGCCATGTGCTTCCTTCCCCTGTGCCACATCGCCGAGCGCATGGGCGGCGAGTACTTTTCGCTGTACACGGGCTCGCGCCTCAATTTCGTCGAGAACCCCGACACAGTGCCCGAGAACGTGCGCGAGATCGCGCCCACGGTCTTCACTGCCGTGCCGCGCGTGTGGGAGAAGTTCTATTCGGGCGTGATGATTGTGCTCAAGGAATCGACACGGCTGCAGCAGGCGGCCTACGCGTGGTCCATCGGGGTGGGCACACGCATTGCCGACCGGGTGCTGGCCGGGCAGCCTGTGGGTGCGCTGCTCAAGGCGCAATTCCTGCTGGCGCGCTTCCTGGCGCTCAACAATGTGCGCAAGCTCATCGGCATTCACCGCGCGCGCTTTCTCGTTACCGGCGCCGCGCCCATCTCGCCCGAGCTGGTGAGGTGGTACCTGGCGCTGGGCGTGCCCATGCTGGAGGTCTGGGGCATGACCGAGACCTGCGGCGCCGCCACCGGCGTGCCCGCCACGCGCATCAAGCCTGGCTCCATCGGCCCGGCGGCCGCTTACAACGAGGTGCGCATCGACCCGGCCACCGGCGAGATCCTGGTGCGCGGGCCCAACGTGTTCAAGGGCTACCTCAACCTGCCCGAAAAGACGGCCGAGACCATCGACGCCGACGGCTGGCTGCACACGGGCGACGTGGGCACCATCGACGCCGACGGCTACCTGCGCATCACCGACCGCATGAAGGACATCATCATCACGGCGGGCGGCAAGAACATCACGCCCAGCGAGCTGGAGAACGAACTCAAGTTCAGCCCCTACATCACCGACGCGGTGGTCATTGGCGACAAGCTGCCCTACCTCACGGTAATCATCATGATCGACCAAGAAAACGTAGAGAAGTTTGCGCAGGACCACGACGTGCCGTTCTCCAACTACGCCAGCCTCACCCGCACGCGCGAGGTGCAGGAATTGATCCAGGGCGAGATCGACCGCGTGAATGCCAAGTTCGCCCGCGTGGAGCAGATCAAGAAGTTCTTCCTGCTCGATACGCAACTCACGGCCGAGGATGAAGAGCTGACGCCCACGATGAAGCTCAAGCGCAAGCTGGTGCAGCAGAAGTACGCCGTGCAGATTACGGCGATGTACCCGTAGGGCCCGCCTTCGGCAAGCCCAGGCTGAACGGACTGCGGGTTGAGTTGAGGTTCGCCCTCACCCAGCCGTTCGGGCAGAGCCTGTCGAAGCCAGGGCACACAACCACCAGACGGGCAGTTCGAGATAGGGAAAGTGCTGGTGCCCCGCCCCGGGCACCGTTCTATAACGAGCGATCGTGTTCGATCCAACCGAAGGAGACGTGCCATGAAACTGCATTCCATCGCCGCCCTCGCCGCCATGGCCCTGTCCACCGGCGCGGCGCACGCGCAGGCCACCCAGGGTGTGAGCAAGGACACCATTACGCTGGGCTCCATCCAGGATCTTTCCGGCCCGCTGGCGGGCTTTGGCAAGCAAGTGCGCCTGGGCATGATGCTGCGCGTGGACGAGGCCAACGAACAGGGCGGCGTCAATGGCCGCAAGCTCGATCTGAAGGTGGAGGACTCGGGCTACGACCCCAAGAAGGCCGTGCTGGCCGCGCAGAAGCTGGTGAACCAGGACAAGATCTTCATGATGATCGCGCACATCGGCACGGCGCAGAACCTGGCCGCCATGCCCGTGCAGTTCAGCAAGAACGTGATCAACTTCTTCCCCGTGACGGCCGCGCGCGAGATGTACGAGCCCTTCCACAAGCTCAAGTATTCGTTCGCTGCCACCTACTACGACCAGATCCGCCTGGCCGCGCCCAAGCTCATCAAGGAAAAAGGCGCCAAGAAGGTCTGCACCATCTACCAGGACGACGAGTTCGGCTTGGAGGTGATGCGCGGCGGCGAGGCGGCGCTCAAGTCGCTGGGCATGGAGTTCGCCGAGAAGACCTCGTACAAGCGCGGCGCCACCGACTTCTCGTCGCAGGTGGCCAAGATGAAGTCGGCGGAGTGCGATTTCGTGATCCTGGGCACCATCATTCGCGAGACCATCGGCACCATTGGCGAGGCGCGCAAGACGGGCTTCAACCCCACCTTCCTGGGCTCCAGCGCTGCCTATACCGACCTGATCCACAAACTGGGCGGCAAGCCCATGGACGGCCTGTACGCCACCATGACCGTGCAGCACCCCTACCTGGACGAAGCCAGCCAGCCCATCCGCTTCTGGGCCAACAAGTACAAGACCAAGGTCAACGAAGACCCCACCGTGTTCTCGGTGTACGGCTACGGCGCGGTGGACGCCTTCATCAAGGCGGCACAGAAGGCCGGCACCAACCTGTCCACCGAGAGCTTCATCAAGGCCATGGACACCATGGTGATCCCGCCTGACATGTTCGGCAGCGCGGAGGCCACCTACGGCCCGCAAAAGCGCCTGGGCAGCGACCTCTCGCGCCTTTCGCAGATCCAGGAGGGCAAGTGGAAGGTGGTGTCGGACTACGTCAAGCCCTGAGCTTCTTCGCACTCTTGCAGCCGCCTTCGGGCGGCTTTTTGCATTTCAAGAGATGCGTTTCGGCAGCGTCGGTGGCAAAATGAATTTAACCAAGCAGTAACTTTGCATAAATAGGATCATCGCCACCATGATCGAACGCACCCTCTTCCAGCCCGACCACCAGGCCTTTGCCGACAGCTTCCGCCGCTTCATCGACAAGGAGATCGCGCCCCACCACGCCGCGTGGGAAGAGCAAGGCTACGTGGCGCGCGAGGTGTGGAGCCTGGCGGGCGCCAATGGCTTTCTGTGCATGAGCCTGCCGGAGGAATACGGCGGCGCCGGGGCTGACAAGCTGTATTCGGTGGCGCAGATGGAAGCGCTGGCGCGCGCCGGCACCACAGGCATCGGCTTTGGCCTGCACAGCGAGATCGTGGCGCCGTACATCCTGCACTACGGCACCGAGGAGCAGAAGCGCAAGTACCTTCCCCCAATGGCCAGCGGCGCGATGGTGGGCGCCATCGCCATGAGCGAGCCCGCCGCCGGCAGCGACCTGCAGGGCATCAAGACCACGGCCATCCGCAGTGCCGACGGTTCGCACTATGTGCTGAATGGCAGCAAGACCTTCATCACCAACGGCTGGCATGCGGACGTAGTGATCGTGGTGGCCAAGACGGACCCGGCTGCGGGAGCCAAAGGCACCAGCTTGTTCCTCGTCGAACGCGGCATGCCTGGCTTTGAAAAAGGCCAGCGCCTGAAAAAGGTGGGTATGAAGGCGCAAGACACCTCCGAGCTGTTCTTCAACAACGTGAAGGTGCCAGCGGAAAATCTGCTCGGAGGCCCCGCCATGGAAGGCCGCGGCTTCATCTGCCTGATGGAACAGTTGCCGTGGGAGCGCTTGCAGATCGCCATCACCGCCGTGGCCGCTGCCCAGGCCGCCATCGACTGGACGCTGGACTACGTCAAGGAGCGCAAGGTGTTTGGCCAAAGCGTGGCGGCGTTCCAGAACACCCGCCACACCCTGGCCGAACTGCAGACCCAGGTGCAGGTGGCCCGCGTCTTCGTGGACAAATGCTGCGAGCTGATCCTGAAAGACCAGCTCGACACCCAGACCGCCAGCATGGCGAAGTACTGGACCACCGACCTGCAGTGCAAGGTGATGGACGAATGCGTGCAGCTATTCGGCGGCTATGGCTACATGTGGGAATACCCCATCGCCCGCGCCTATGCCGACGCCCGCGTACAGCGCATTTACGGCGGCACGAACGAGATCATGAAAGAAGTGATTGCGCGGGCCATGGGCCTGGGCAAGTAACACAACGCGCAAGACCCCAGTGAACCCGCCTCGCACGAACCTTGGCCCCCCAGGCCTCGCGTTCAATCACCCCCTGCTGCTCAAGCTGAGCTGGTCGAAGCCCCGCGCCGCGCTTCGTTCAGCTCAGCGTGATCGGCCTCGCGGGTTTGAAGGCATGTGGGCTTGCGGGGGCGACGAACACCGTCACAAATACCAGGTGGCCCGCGCCTCCTCGGGGCTGAGCGGTGCGCCGGGACGGCGGTCGGTCACGTTCAACCAGGAGCGGACGCCCTGGGTGCCGCTCAGGGCACGCATCAGCAGCAGCCCTGCGCCAATGCCCCGGATCGCCGCCGCGCTGCGGCTGGGCGCCATGAAGGCTGCCACGGCCAGTGCACTGGAGGCCGCCAGCACCACATGGTGTTCCAGCGCAAAGCCTTCGCGCGTATCGTCATACTCAATAGCGCCACGGACCATGCGCTGCAGGGCGGAAGATGGAGTTGGTTTCATAGCCGAAGATTCATATCGCAACAGCGCAACGATAGTGCAAAAAAGCGCTGCGCCAACGTCAGAAAGCGTGCTGTGGTGGTGTGAGTCCCCCACCGCTCCTCCACGCCACACGCCCCCGCCACCCAGTTTGAAAACCACGGAGACCCACCATGACCGAAGCCTATGTATTCGACGCGCTGCGCACCCCGCGCGGCAAAGGCAAGAAGGACGGCACCCTGCACGAGGTCAAGCCCATCGACCTGCTGGTGGGCCTGCTGACCGAGCTGCAAGCGCGCCACCGCTTTGACACCGCCGCGGTGGACGACGTGGTCATGGGCATCGTCTCGCCCGTGGGTGAACAAGGCGCGGTGCTGCCCAAGGTGGCCGCACTCAAGGCCGGGTGGGACTTTCGCTGCGCGGGCGTGCAGATCAACCGCTTCTGCGCATCAGGCCTCGAAGCGGTGAACCTGGCCGCACAAAAGGTGCGCAGCGGCTGGGAGGACCTGGTGGTGGCCGGCGGCGTGGAGAGCATGAGCCGCGTTCCCATTGGCTCCGACGGCGGCGCCTGGGCGCAAGACCCCGCCACCAACTCCGCCACGCTGTTCGTGCCCCAGGGCATCGGCGCCGACCTGATCGCCACGCTGGACGGCTACACCCGCGCCGACGTGGACGCCTTCGCACTTGAATCGCAGCGCCGCGCCACCGCCGCGCGCGCGGCGGGCTACTTCAAAAACTCCGTCGTGCCCGTGCGCGACTTCATCGGCCAAACCATCCTGGCCGAGGACGAATTCATCAAGCCCCACACCACGCTGGAGGGCCTGGGCGCGCTCAAGCCCTCGTTCGAGCAGTTGGGCGGCATGGGCTTTGACGCCGTGGCGCTGCAGCGCTACCCGCAGGTGGAGCGCATCCACCACGTGCACCACGCGGGCAATTCGTCGGGCATTGTGGACGGCGCAGCCGCCGTGCTCATCGGCAACGAGGCCGCCGCCCAGGCGCACGGCCTCACGCCCCGCGCACGCATCGTGGCCACGGCGCTGAGCGGTGCCGATCCCACCATCATGCTCACCGGCCCCGTGCCGGCCGCCAAGAAGGCGCTGGCCCGTGCGGGCATGACCATCGACCAGATCGACCTGTTTGAAGTGAACGAGGCCTTTGCCGCCGTGCCCATGCGCTTCATGCGCGAGCTGGGCGTGCCGCACGACAAGGTCAACGTGAACGGCGGCGCCATCGCCATGGGCCACCCGCTGGGGGCGACGGGCGCCATGATCCTCGGCACCTTGATCGACGAGCTGCACCGGCGCCAGCTGCGGTACGGACTCGCAACCCTTTGCGTGGGCGGCGGCATGGGCATTGCCACCATCGTCGAGCGCGTATGAGGAACAACCCCCTGAGCGGCTGCGCCGCCTCCCCCCGAAGCGGTCCAGCCGCTTCTGGAGCCCCTCATCGCTGCGCGATGGGAAGGGGGACGACGCCACTGGCCTGGCCAAGCCAGTTCCACGGCGTCCGCTGGCCTCGGCCACGCTTCATCTAAGGCCGGGCCCCATAGCGGCGCTATGCCGCATTACAGATTCGGAGACATCAGCATGCAAACCATCCGCTACGAACTCATCCCCGCCCAGGGCACCGACGGCGAAGTTGCCGTTATCACCTTTGACGAAACCAACTCCCCCGTCAACACCATGTGCCGCCAGTGGCAGCAAGAGCTGGGCGAGGTCACCGCCCAGGTGCTGGGCGACCGCGAACGCCTGGGCACTGCGCTCAAAGGCATCGTGCTCGCATCCGCCAAAACCAGCTTCTTTGCCGGGGCCGACCTCAAGGCCACCATGCGCCTGACACCTGCCGATGCTCCTGCCGTGTTCGGCGAAATCGAGCGCATGAAGAAGCACTTCCGCACGCTCGAAACGCTGGGCATTCCCGTGGTGGCCTGCCTGAATGGCGCGGCGCTGGGCGGCGGCTGGGAAGTGGCGCTGGTCGCCCACTACCGCATCGCCGTGGCCGACCCCAAGATCCAGTTCGGCCTGCCCGAGGTCACGCTGGGGCTGATGCCTGGCGCCACCGGCGTGACCAAGATGACCCGCCTGCTGGGCCTGATGGGCGCGCAGCCTTACATCCTGGAAGGCAAGCTCTTCAACCCCGCCGAGGCGCTGGAGCTGCAACTGGTGCACGAGCTGGTTGCCACGCGCGAGCAGTTGCTGCCCGCCGCCCTGGCCCACATCGCCACCCACCCGCACGCGGTGCAGCCGTGGGACGACAAAAACTACAAGATGCCCGGCGGCACGCCCGCCAACCCGAAGATCGCAGGCGCCCTCACCGTCGCGCCCGCCATGCTCAAGAAGACCACTCGTGGCCGCTACCCCGCGCCCGAGGCTGCGCTGGCCGCCATGGTCGAAGGCGCCATGGTGGACTACGACACCGCCCTGCGCATCGAAAGCCGCTACCTCGCCCGCCTGATGACGGGCCCCGTGGCGCGCAACATGATCAACACGTTCTTCTTCGACATGAACGCGATCAAGAGCGGCAAGTCGCGCCCCGGCACGGCCCCACGCTACAAGCCGCAAAAGGTCGGCATCCTGGGCGCCGGCATGATGGGCGCAGGCATCGCCTGGGCCCAGGCCAGCCGGGGCATCGCCACCGTGCTCAAGGACGTGAGTACGGAGAAGGCCGAAGCCGGCAAGGCTTACAGCGCCAAACTCACCCAGGCCCGTATGGACAAGGGCCGCATGACCGCCGAGGCGCAGCAGGCGCTGCTGGCCCGCATCACGCCCACCGCCAGCGCGGCCGACCTGGCGGGCTGCGACCTCATCATCGAAGCCGTGTTTGAAAGCCGCGACCTGAAAGCCAAGGTCACGCAAGAGGCCGAGCCGCAACTGGCGCCCGGCGGCTTCTTTGCCAGCAACACCTCCACCCTGCCCATCAGCGGCTTGGCCGCCGCCAGCAGCCGGCCCGAGAAGTTTGTCGGCATCCACTTCTTCAGCCCCGTGGACAAGATGAAGCTGGTGGAGATCATCCGCGGCAAACAGACGGACGACGAAACCGTGGCCCGAGCCTTCGACTACGTGCAGGCCCTGGGCAAGGTGCCCATCGTGGTCAACGACTCCCGCGGCTTCTACACCAGCCGCACCTTTGGCACCTTTGTGATGGAGGGCGCCGCCATGCTGGGCGAAGGCATCCCCGCCGCCGCCATCGAAAACGCCGCCATGCAGGCCGGCCTGCCCGTGGGCCCGCTGGCCGTGTTGGATGAAACCGCGCTGACCCTGAGCGTGCACGTGCTGGACCAGACCCGCGCCGACTACGCGGCCGAAGGCAAGACCTACACCGCCACACCCGGCGAACTGCTGGTGGAGCGCATGGTCAAGGAGTTGAAGCGCCCCGGCCGCGCGGGTGGTGGCGGCTTTTATGACTACCCCGCAGGCGCCAGGAAGCACCTGTGGCCGGAGCTGAAACCCCTGTTCGAAAAGCCCGGCGTGCAGTGGAGCGCGCAGGAGATTCAGGACCGTCTGCTCTACCGCCAAGCCATCGAGACTGCGCGCTGCCTGGCTGAGGGGGTGCTGACCAGCGTGCATGACGCGAACATCGGGTCGATCTTTGGGATCGGGTTTCCGGCGTGGACGGGGGGGGCGATGCAGTTCATCTATGGAACTGGGGTGGAAGCGTTCCTAAAGCGGGCGGATGAACTGGCGGCGACGTACGGCGCAGGATTCAACGTCGAAGGTGAAACCAGTGCCGCAATAAAACGCTACTGTCCCGCTTTTTGAATTGACGCAGCTACTTCGGTCTCGTCGGAAATCGGACTGATGTAATCTGACCATCGCTCTTCAGGGAGCGAGTCCAACCTCGGCAGGACTTCACAAGGGATGAGATAGGCGCGTGGGGGATTGCTCTCATCTTCGGTGATGACGATCCTCAGGTCGAAAGTGACATCTTGGCCAGCGTTGCGTTCCAAGATGTCTCTTTGTAGGCGAGCGACATCAACGATTCGTATGTGGGGATCGCGTGTGTTCCACCGGACGCACATATGACGAGGCTGCGCTTGCCCCAACGGCTCCAACCTGTGCAATTTTTGAAGCGCATCGATTTGCCAACGCAGGCATTTCTCGCGATGGGTATCCAAATGCCAATCACCGTGCAGATACTTGAGCACCGACACCGAGAGCTGCGCATATGTGCGCAGGTCCTCCGCACTGAGATCAATCGGCTCGCCAATTACCTCATTCTTCGAGCTTGCGATCCGCAATCCCCCATTCGACGAATCAAAATGGCGAGAGTGAATGATGGTTCCGCGCAGCGGCTCAGAGCACTTGTAGAGCGCCGTTAGAGCGGCCACCAACCATGGCCGGGCATGCAGGACGGATGGGTATACAAGGCCTGGCGAGGCTAGTTGCTTGATCTTCTCCTTAAAGCGGAAGTCTGCGGGCTGACCGTTCCCCTTGAGAATCCACTCGAACAACATATCGAGCAGCTTGAAAGAAGCGACAAAGACCAGGGGTGGCGCGACTTGGAGGAAACCTGGGCGCCAATCGCCAAGCATCATATGGAGTCGTCCAGAATTTCTGACGACTGCGGATTTAGTGTCTGCGTCATACACAACAGCGTCTGGCCATACAGGAAATACTTCATCCTCGGTCAGCTTGTAAACGTGCTGGAGTAACCAGTCTTCATACCCAACGAGTTCCCGTAGCTCCTCCCTAGCTTGCTCAGAAGAGAAATCTCTAACCGGCATGCCAATCCTCCCACTGCAACCCTGGCACCCGCGAAAACTCCCGCACGTTGCGCGTCACCAATGTGGCCTGGTGCCGCAAAGTAGTTGCCGCGATCAGCGTGTCGTGCGGACCAATGGGCATTCCGATCGACTCCAGTTCAGCACGGACTCGCGCCGCATACGCAGCGCATTCACTGTCAAACGGCAGCACCTGCAACGGCTGCAAAAATGTGGCCAATGCAGCAAGCCGTGGCGCTGCAGCCTCAGGCGGCAAGCGCATCAATCCATACCGTAATTCGTACTCAACAATAGCGGGCACTCCAACGTCGGCAGGCTTTAGGGCCTGCATACGCGGCACCACCAGAGAATCGCCACGGAAGTAATAGCTGATTGTGTTGCTGTCGAGAAGCAGCATGCTCAAAAGCCCACTCGTGGCACATCCGCAGGTTGGCCAGAGCCCTGTTCTCGCAAGGGGAAGTCAGCAAAGCGGCCCGCAAGGTTCAAGCAATCTTGCGGCCACTCGTGGGATGCGTACTTGCGGATGATGTCAGCGACCCACCGGCTTTTGGATACTCCGTTGGCCTGTGCGGCCTGCTCCACCAAAGCTTGGGTGGCATCGTCCAGATAAAGTGTGATTTGGGACATGGCGAACTCCTTTGCAAACACTTATACGGACAAGTATATTTTTTTACCCCTATACCATCAACCCAGTTAGACTTTTACTCCCTCTTTGATAGCTAACAGCGCTCGCCCACCAAGCGCGCAACTCGAATTTTCTCAAATCTGGGAAACACCCGGACGTTCGAAAGCGGCCGCTTACCTTGCAAATTGATCGTGCAGCGATCAATTTGCAAGGATGTCAATCACCTGCTGAGAGCCGACGGCCACCCAGGCTGCGGGCATCAGATGACGGCAGTCTTCACTGAATCCGGCAACCCCAGCATCCCCCGCGCCTCCTGCGGCGACGCCACCTCCCGCCCCGCGTTGCGCGCGTACTCCGCAAGCTTCTCAATCAACGGCCCGTTCGAATCCGCCTTGGTCCCATCGGGCAGATAGAACGTGTCCTCCAGCCCCGTGCGCAGATGCCCGCCCAGCTCGGCCACGCGCTGGTGCACGGGCCAGATCTCGCTGCGGCCGATGACGGTGGCTTGCCAGGGGGCGTCCTTGATCTTGAGCTTGAGCAGGATGGGCAACAGGTCTGGGTCGGCAGGCATGCCCGATTCGACGCCCATCACAAAGTTGTATTCGGGCAGGCGCTCGGTGTACATGCCGGTCTGCACATACATCTCCACGCAGCGCACGATGCCCACGTCAAAGCATTCAAACTCGGGCAGCGTGCCGGTCTCCAGCATCACGTCGATGAAGTCCTTGACCTTGGCGGGCTGGTTGTCGAACAGCATGGGCGGCCAGGCCCAGGTGCCGTTGCTGCGCACCTTCAGGTAGTTGAGCGAGCCGGCGTTGCACGCGGCCATCTCGGGGCGGGTGGCGCGCAGGCAGTCGAGCGGGCCTTGGTAATTGGGGCCGACCACGCCGGTGGTCTGGTTGATGATCAAGCCCGGGCAGGCCTCGCGCATGGCCTGCACGCAGTCGCGTGCCACCTGCGGGTCCCAGCTGGGCAGGTGGCCTTTGCCGGGCTCCTGGTTGCGAAAGTGCACGTGGACCACTGCAGCGCCTGCGTCGTAGGCACGGCGGGCCTCTTTGGCCAGTTGCTCGGGCGTGACGGGCACGTGGTGCTGGCCGGGGTCGGTCAGCACGCCGGTGATGGCGCAGGTGATGATGGCTTTGTTGCCGCGGTCGGTGCTGTGCATGGTGGCTGTCTCCTTCAGATGCCCAGCTGACGTGCAGCCAGGTCTTTCATGATTTCTTCCGCACCGCCGCCGATCATCATGACCTTGACCTCGCGGTAGATGCGCTCGCTGACGGTGCCGCGCATGAAGCCCATGCCGCCCAGGATCTGCACGGCCTGGTCGGCGCAGAACTGCAGGGTTTGAGTGGCGTGGTTTTTGAGCAAACACACCTGAGCCACCCATTCCGGTCCGGTGCGCCCCGCATCGGCCTGCGCGGCCACGGATTCGCACCACGCGGCCGTGGACTGGATGCGCATCTGCATGTCCACCAGCTTGTGGCGGATGACCTGGTGCTCGACCAACGCTGCACCAAAGGTCTTGCGCTGGCGCGCCCAGGCCAGGGCCTCGTCGTAGCAGGCCTCGGCAAAGCCCAGGGCCGATGCGGCCAGACCAAAACGCTCGCTGTTGAAGTTGGCCATGATGATGCGAAAGCCCGCGCCCTCCTCGCCCAGCAGGTAGCGGACAGGCACGCGCACGTTGTCAAACCGCAGGTGGGCGGTGTCGGAGCAGAGCCAGCCCATCTTGTCGAGGCGCGTGCGCGAGAGGCCCACGCTGTGGCCGGGGATGAGCAGCATGGAAATACCTGCACTGCCTTTGCTACCTGCTTCACCGGTACGAACAGCCACGGTGATCCAGTCCGCGCGCATGCCGGAGGTGATGAACACCTTTTCACCGTTGACGATGTACTCGTCGCCCTCGCGCCGCGCTGTGGTCCTGAGCTGGGCTACGTCGGACCCGCCACCGGGCTCGGTGATGGCCAGCGCGGCGATCTGCTCGCCTGCCAGCACGGGCGGGATGACCTCGGCACGCACGGCGTCGCTGCCATGCGCCAGCACGGGCGGCAGGCCGATGTTGTGCGAGAGCAGGCTGGCCAGCACACCGCCGCTGGCGCCATGGCGGCTGAGCGCGCGCCACAGCGGCAGGCGCAGCTGGTAGCTGGCGGGCGTGCCGCCGTAGGCCTCGGGGTAGCCCAGGCCCAGCAGGCCCAGGTCGGCCGCGCGGCGGTACAGGCTGCGAGGGAATTCACCGGCGGCATCCCACGCACCCACATGCGGTGCGATCTCGGTGCGGGCAAAGCGGGTGACGGTGTCGGCCAGGGCAGTGCGGTCTTCGTCGCTCGCAGAGGTCGCATCGGATGTGGCAGTCATGCGGGCGTTCCTTGCGTGGCGGGTGCAAAGCGGGCCAGCACCTGGCCGGGCGACACCTGCTGGCCGGGGTCCACCAACAGCTCGGCCACCGTGGCGGCCGCGGGGCTGGCCAGGCTGTGTTCGAGCTTCATGGATTCGATGACCACCACGGTGTCGCCCGCCGACAGCGCCTGGCCTGCGGCCACGGGCAGCGCAACCACCTTGCCGTTGAAGGGGGCGCGCAGCTCGGTGGCGCCGCCAGCGGCATCGGCACGTGCGGCAGGCTCCCACGAGGCGTCTTCCACCCAGCCGTCCACGCCGCCGGCTTGCCAGTGCCAGCGCCGGGGGTCCACCGCCACGCAGTGCACGCCGCGCTGGGGCAGTTGCAAAGTCACAGGCTCTACCCCGGCCAGCTCCACCTGCAGGCGCCGGTCGCCCAGCTCGCGCACGGCCAGCGCATGCACCTGCCCTTGGTGGCGCAAGCGCAGCGGGCGGGCCAGGGCACAGGGCAGGCTCTGCGCCGGGTTTGAAGCAAAAACGGCCTCTAGCGCAGAAGGGATAAGCGCAAGCAGCTCCTGTTTTAATAGCAAATTCTGCAAATCCGCAGCATGCTCCGCAAGAAACGGGACCAGCGCCTGCCCGCTGGCAAACACCGGGTGCTGCAGGCAGGCGGCCAGAAACGCGCGGTTGGTGGGCAGGCCCAGCACACGGGTGCTGTGCAGCGCACGCACCAGCGCGGCGATGGCGTCGGCCCGCGTGGGGGCGTGCACGATGAGCTTGCCCAGCAGGGCGTCGTAGTGGGGAGTGACCTCGGCGCCCTCTTCCAGCGCGTGGTCAAAGCGCAGCGCGCCCGGCGCAGCCCGCTCAAACGCGGTGGCCGGCGGCGCGCTGAATTGCAGCACACGGCCCGTGTGGGGGCGGAAATGCGCGTCTTCGGCGCCCAGGCGCACTTCGATGGCGTGGCCTTGCAGTTGCACCTGGTCTTGCGTGAGCGGCAGCGGCTCGCCCCGCGCCACGCGGATCTGCCACTCCACCAGGTCCAGACCGGTGAGCGCTTCGGTCACCGGGTGCTCCACTTGCAGGCGGGTGTTCATCTCCATCAAGAAGAATTCAGCCCCATCCAGAAGGAATTCCACCGTACCCGCACCCACATAGCCAGCGGCCTGTGCCAGCGCCACGGCGCAGGCACCCATGCGCTCGCGCAGCGCGGCGTCCACGGCGGGGCTGGGGGACTCTTCAATGATCTTCTGGTGGCGGCGCTGCACCGAGCAATCGCGCTCACCCAGGTGGATGCACGCACCGTGAGCATCGGCTAAGACCTGCACCTCTACATGCCGCGGCTGCAGCAGGGCGCGTTCGATCAGCAGGTCGCCACAGCCAAAGCCCGCCAGCGCTTCGGACCGGGCACTGGCCAACGCCGCAGGCAACTGCGCCAAGTCGGTGACCAGGCGCATGCCGCGCCCTCCCCCACCCGCCACGGCCTTGACCATGAGGGGGGTGCCGATACGCATGGCCTCGGCAGCAAAGCGTTCGTCGCTCTGGTCGTCGCCCGCGTAGCCGGGCAGGCACGGCACGCCACGCGCGGCCGCCAGCGCCTTGGCACCGGCCTTGCTGCCCAGTGCGCGGATGGCGGTGGGCGGCGGGCCGATCCAGGTCAGGCCCGCGTCGACCACGGCCTGGGCAAAGTCAGCGTTCTCGCTGAGAAAACCATAGCCGGGGTGCACAGCATCGGCGCCGGTGGCACGCGCGGCGGCCAGCAGCTTGTCGATGCGCAGGTAGGTGTCGGCGCTGGCTGCGCCGCCCAAGGCCACGGCCTGGGTGGCCTCGCCCACATGCAGAGCGTTGGCGTCGGGGTCGGAGTAGACGGCCACCGTTTCTATGCCCATGCGGTGGGCGGAGTGAATGACGCGGCGCGCGATTTCGCCGCGATTGGCGATGAGTATCTTTTTCATAAGCCGTGCCCTCGCGGCTCCATCGCCCGCCTCCACGCTTCGCGTGCGCGAGCAATTTGCTTCGCCATGCCTGCGGCATGAACGCCGCGATTGGCGATGAGAATTTTTTTCATAGCTTCGCACTCCAGGGGGGTGCCTTGCGCGCAGCAAACGCCCCCAGCCCTTGCGGCGCCTCAGGCCCGCGCAGCGCCTGCGCGAAGGCGATGGCAGCGTCATCGAGCAGCACCGGCAACGGCGTATCCGCGTGCGCCAGCAATAACCGTTTGGTGGCGGCCACGGCCCGCGGCGCTGCGGCGGCGTGGCGCGCGATGGCGGCTTGCACAGCAGCATCCATGTCGCCCGCCACCACCTCATCCACGAGCCCTGCGCGTTGAGCCGTCGCGGCATCCCAGCGTTCGCCTGTCAGCAAACACCGCCGTGCTGCCGCCGGGCCGAGGCGTCGCACGACAAAGGGCGCGATCTGCGCAGGCACGATGCCCAGCGTGACCTCGGGCGTGGCGAATTGCGCACTGGTGTGGCCCAGCACCTGATCGGCACAGCACACGAGCCCAAAGCCGCCGCCCATCGCGGCGCCCTCCACTGCCACGATGAGCCACTGCGGCAGCGCGCACAGGGCCTGCAGCAGCGCACCAAAGCGGCGGTTCAGTGGCACCAGCGGGTCGGCTTCGCCGACAGCCAGGGGCTGGCCGATGGTCTTGGCAAAACCGCCCAGGCTACCGCCCGCGCAAAAGTGACCGCCGGCGCCCCGCAGCACCACACCACGCAGGTCGGCATCGGCAGCGGCGCGCTCGCACGCGGCCAGCAGGGCGCCCACCGTCGCCTCAGACAGGGCATTACGGCTAGCAGAGTCGTTGAGCGTCCAGGTTTCCACGCTGCCGCTGGCCAGCGGCGCTCGGTCGATGAGCAGAGAGGTAGGGGTCATTTCAATGATTCGTTGCGCGCGCGCAGCGGGTTGCATTCACTCCCTCTCCCCTTGCGGGAGAGGGCCGGGGAGAGGGGTCTCGGACTGGGGCGCGGCGCACGTTCACCCCCTCTTCCCAACCCCCCTCCCACGAGGAGAGAGGGGCAGTACAGCGCGCGCTGCACCTTGCAGGGGTAAATTTGTTCCCCTCATACAGGACGCTTCGCAATACCCATGAGCTTGGCGAGGATGCCGAGCATGACCTCGTCGGCCCCACCGCCGATGGACGCCAGCCGCCCGTCGCGGTACATGCGCGAGACCTTGTTCTCCAGCGTGAAGCCCATGCCGCCCCAGAACTGCAGGCAGGTATCGGGCACCTCGCGGTTCAGGCGGCCGGCCTTGAGCTTGGCCATGCTGGCCAGCTCCAGCACGTCCTGCCCGTTCACGTACAGGTCGCAGGCGCGGTAGGTGAGTGCGCGCAGCGCCTCCACCTCGGTCTTCAGCTCGGCCAGCTTGAACTGCACCCACTGCTGGTCGGCCAGCGCGCTGCCAAACAGCTTGCGCTCCTGCGCATAGTCGATGGTCCACTGGATGCAGTGGTTCAGCGATTCGAGCGTACTGGCGGCGCACCACAGGCGCTCTTCCTGGAACTGCTGCATCTGGTAGATGAAGCCCTGCCCTTCGGCACCGATGCGGTAGCGCTGTGGCACACGCACCTCGTCAAAGTAGATGAGCCCGGTGTCACTGCTGTGCATGCCGATCTTGCGGATCTTCTGCGCCACCTCGATGCCCTGGGTGAGCTTGCCACCCGGTCCATCGCGCATGGGCACCATCACCAGGCTTTTGTTCTTGTGCACGGGGCCTTCGCCGGTGTTCACCAGCATGCACATCCAGTCGGCCTGCAGGCTGTTGGTGATCCACATCTTCTGGCCGGTGATCACGTAGTCGTCACCATCCTTGCGCGCCACACTCTTGATGCCCGACACATCGCTGCCCGCCGCCGGCTCGCTCACGCCAATGCAGCCCACCATGTCGCCCGCAATCGCGGGGGCCAGAAAGTTGCGCTTGAGTTCGTCGCTGCCATAGCGCGCCAGCGCCGGGGTGCACATGTCGGTCTGCACGCCGATGGCCATGGGCACGCCGCCGCAGTGGATGTGGCCCAGCGCCTCGGCCATGGCCAGGCTGTACGAATAGTCCAGCCCCTGGCCGCCGTATTCCTCGGGCTTGCACAGGCCCAGCAGGCCCAGGTTGCCCATCTTTTTGAAGACCTCGTGCGCGGGGAAGATCTCGGCTGCCTCCCACTCGTCCACATGGGGGTTGATCTCTTCGTCGATAAAACGCTTGAGGGTTTTCTGGATCTCGCGGTGCTCGTGCGTGAACTGCATGGTGCTTGTCTCCGTGATGGCTTACTTTTTTTGAGCGAGGGGGCCATGGCAGTGCTTGGCTACATGCGCGCCACTCCGAACTGCATGGGCCGGAGGGTGCGCGCTGCGCCCTCGGCAATCGTGTCCAGGCAGAACGCCAGCACCGCCCGCGTGTCGCGCGGGTCGATCACGCCGTCGTCCAACAACAGACCGCTGGTTACGAGCGCATCGGCCTGCGCCTCGAACATGGCGACGATCTTGTCGAACTGGGCTTGCGATTCGGCCGGGTCGGGCGTGATGCCTTTGCGTGCCAGCGCCGCCTCGGTCACGATCTGCATGGTGCGCGCAGCCTGCTCGCCGCCCATCACCGCCGTCTTGGCACCGGGCCAGCTGAACAGAAAGCGCGGTGCATAGCCCCGCCCGCACATGCCGTAGTTGCCCGCGCCAAAGCTGGCGCCGCACTGGAGGGTGATCTGCGGCACGGTGGCGTTGGTCACGGCCTGGATCATCTTGCTGCCGTGCTTGATCATGCCGCCCTGCTCGCTGTCCTTGCCCACCATGTAGCCCGTGGTGTTCTGCAGGTAGATGATGGGGTGGCCCAGCTGGCACATCCACTGGATGAAGTGCGTGGCCTTGTTGGCACCCGCCACGTCGATGGGGCCGTTGTTGCTGATGAAGCCCACGGCGTGGCCCTGGATGCGGCCCTGCGCGCACACGGTGGCCACGCCGTAGCGGGCCTTGAATTCAAGCAGCTCGGAGCCATCGACCAGCCGCGCCATCACCTCGCGCATGTCCACGGGCTGGCGCAGGTCGGCGGGCATCAGCGCCAGCAGGTCGTCAGCGGGCCAGGCGGGCTCAGGCGCGCCCGTGCGGGGCGCGGTGTTCCACCCCAGCTGCGCCACCACATCGCGCGCCAGGCCGATGGCCTCGCGGTCGTCCTGCGCCAGGTATTCGCCCAGGCCGGAGATGGCGGTGTGCATCTCGGCGCCGCCCAGTTCTTCTTCCGTCGCGATCTCGCCCGTGGCGGCCTTGAGCAGCGGCGGCCCGGCCAGAAAGGCGCGCGAGCGGCCCTGCACCATGATGACCACATCCGACAGGCCCGGCATGTAGGCGCCGCCTGCGGTGCCCGAGCCGTGCTGCACGGTGATCACCGGAATGCCCGCCGCCGACAGCCGAGCGAGGTTGCGGAACAGCGTGCCGCCGTGCACAAAGCCCTCCACCCGGTAGCGCATGAGGTTGGCACCCGCGCTCTCCACCAGGTGGATGAACGGCAAGCGGTTTTGCAGCGCGATCTCCTGCACGCGCAGTATCTTTTCGAGGCCCATGGGCTGGATGGCGCCGGCCTCGATGCCCGAATCACTGGCCACCACCATGCAGCGCACGCCGCTCACCCAACCGATGCCCGCGACCATGCCGCCACCGGGCACGGACTTCTCGGGGTCTTTCACATCCTGCAGGTAGCCCGCCAGCGTGCACAGCGGCAGCCAGGGCGCGCCGGCATCCAGCAGCAGGGCCACGCGCTGGCGGGGCAGCAGCTGGCCACGTTTTTCAAACTGGGGCAGCGAGCGAGCAGACGCCGCGGCGGCGCGCTCTTCCAGCGCGCGCAGGGCTTCCAGCCGCGCCAGGGATGCAACGCGGCGGCCCTGCGCCTCGGCGCTGCCAGGGTTGAAACGTGAAGCAAAGGCCGTGGTCATGCGGAGTCCTTGGGGGCGCTGGCGGCCGATGGCGCTGCAGGCGCCGCAGCGAACACGCGCGGCACCTGCGCGCGGTGAAACCCCGCAAACGGCCGGATGGCGGCGCGCTGCTGCACCGTCGCATCCGGCACCCGTAGCGGCCAGCCCAGGCGCACCTGGGGCCGCGCGCCGTCCACCCGCAGCGTGCTGCCGCTGATGAAGCTGGCGGCCGGGCTGAGCAGGAACACGATGGCGGCCGACACCTCGGCCTCGTTGCCAAAGCGGCCGAGCGGCACCGTCTGTGGCATGGAGCGCAGCAGATGGGCGGCGGCGGGCGGGTAGTTGTCCATGCCACTCGATGCGATGTAGCCCGGCGCCACGGCATTCACGCGCACGCCGCTGCAGGCCCATTCGAGCGCGGCGGTTTCGGTGAAGCTGACCATGCCCGCGCGTGACGCGCCGCTGTGCCCCATGCCCGGCATGGAGCCCCACATGTCGGCCACGATGTTGACAATGGAGCCGCCCTGCGCCGCCATCCACTGCCGGTAGCACTCGCGCGCCATGAGAAAGCCACCGGAGAGGTTGGTGTTCAGCACCGCCTCCCAGCCCTTGGCGCTGATGGATTCGAGCATCGCCATGAACTGCCCGCCCGCATTGTTCACCAGGCCATCAATGCGCCCTTGCGCGGCCAGCACCTGCTGCACCAGCAAGGCCACGGCGTCTTCCGACCGGATGTCGCAGGCGTGCCAGGACGCTGCACCGCCGTCGGCGGCGATCTCTTCGGCAACGGCTTGCAGCTTTTCGGGCTTGCGCCCCACCAGCACCACGTGCGCGCCCAGGCGGGCCAGTTCGTGCGCGGTGCAGCGGCCGATGCCCGAGCCGCCGCCGGTGATGATGACCACCTTGCCGTCGAACAGCCCGGGGGCGAACACGGATTGGTAGGTGGTGGAGGAGGTAGTTGCCGCCATCGGTCAGTCCTCGCGAATGAACAGGGCCAGCGCTTCGTCGGTCAGCTCGTCGAGCGACTTGCCAGCTTTTTTGTCCTGCTTCTTGGGCGCCGCAAACCACTGCACGGCCCAGTTGAGCGCACCAAAAATGAACAGTCGTGCCACGGCTGGTTCGGCCTGCAGCGCCTTCTGGCGGGCAAGGGCTTCCAGCGTGGGCATCCACACGGCCTCGTAGGCGTCCTTCACGCGGGCGATGCTCTTGCGCTGCGCCGGCGTCAGCGAACGCCACTCGTACAGCATCACCGGGATGAAACCGCTGTGCGGACCCAGCAGCACCTCGAAATGGTGGCGGATGAGCACGCGCAGCCGCTCGCGCGCGCTGGCCCGCGGCTGGCGCTGCGCCAGGGCGTCCAGGGCCGCCTGCTGGCTTTGCACGGCAGTGGCCATGCCTTCGTTCATCACGGCGAAGAGCAGCGCACTCTTGCTTTCAAAGTGATAGAAGGGCGAGCCGCTGTGCATGCCCACGGCGGCGGCGATGTCGCGCGTGCTGGTGGCGGCGAAGCCCTGGGTGAGAAAGAGCTTGGCGGCGGTGTCCATGAGCTTGCGGCGGCGGTTGCCGTCGTCCAGCTCTTCGGCGGTTTTGCGGGGGCGGCCCCGGGGGCGGCGGAGGGGTTGTTGCTGCTGCTGCGCTTCTGCTGCGAGCGGTTCAGGGGACGAGGCTTTGCGGGGGCGGGCTGGCGGCGCAGCTACCGGGGATGCGGAGACGCGGGGGCGACGGAGGGGGGCGGGCATGGGGGCACGATAGCAAAACGGAATATTTTTAGCAAGCAACTGCTTTGCAAAAATATTTGTGCGCTTGTTCCCATGGTGAGGAGCCCTTGCCCGACCTGTTCGGGCTGAGCTTTTCGAAGCCGGGGCGCTACCCCACCCGTTCGGGCTGAGCCTGTCGAAGCCTGGGCCCTACCGCTCGCTTGCCCATTTGCCCAGCATGCCTGCGCTGATGGCGGGAGCCGGGATGTCGCCCCGGCGGGCGAGTCCCTTTCGTTCGCGTCGCCGAAAGAAAGGAACCAAAGAAAGGGCGACCCTACAGGCTGCGTCCCTCCGCTCTGCTCCGGGCAACCTGCGGTGCTCGGTCAGGGGGCGCCACCGCAGAACTCACTGCGCTGCTTCGCAGCTCCGTTCGGA
>NZ_JAJTBB010000006.1 GCF_021287135.1 Acidovorax sp. | reverse complement strand
GTCGTACTGCCACAGGGCCGGGTCCAGTGCGGGCAGCCCGGCCAGCGTGGGCGAGATGGTGGTGGTGCCTGCTTGCTGCACCACGGTGCCGCTGCCGGCCAGGGGCAGGTTGAAGCTGATGCTGCTGGTGTGGTTGAAGCGCAGCTGCGAGGTGGCGTCCGCCAGGCTGATCTGCGAGGCTTCGATGGTGCCGGGGGCCGTGGCCGTGGCGGTTTCGGAGCCGTAGACCACGCTGCCCGCGCCGGTCACGTTGATGGGGCCGATACCGCCCACGGTGGAGCTGGAGTAGATCTGAGAACCCGTCAATGGGTCCTGCTGCAATTGGATGCGGCTCACGCCCACCTTGACGGTGGCGGCGTCCGCGGTGACCAGCGTGCCTCCGGTGCCGATCTGCACCCGGCCGATCTTGTAGTCCTGGATCAGCTCCGGGGTCGACGCATAGTAATTGCTGGACGTCTTGCCCGACACCAGTAACTGGGTGGCCGCGCCCGTGGCCCGCACCAGCCCGGTGGCGGCGCCGTCCGCGCTGATCTGCAGCGCGGCGGGCCCTGCCGGGTAGTTCGAAGGCTGCGTGGCCTGGCACATGCCGGAGCCTCCGTCGTAGGACATGCCGTTGGTGACCAGCGATTTGCCCGCGGCCAGCACATTGAGCGCGCCAGTGCCCCCCGCGCTCCCGACGGACAGACCGCCGTAGAAATCCGCCTGGTTGGGAAAGCTGCCAGTGGACGGCTGGACCGTGACCACCCCCGTGCCCGCGTCCTTGCCAATGAAGCTGAAGGGAAGGGCCGGGCCCAACTGAGAATTATTCGCCGAGACCGGATCGCCCGAGGACAGTTTGCCGCTGCCCAGCACATTGACAGACCCCACGCTCCCCGCGCCCTCGCCCACAGCGAAATACCTCGGTGGTGTCACATACTGGTTGTCAAACCCGGTCAAGAGATTCAGACCGGCGCCGTTGACATTCACCAGGCCATTGCCGCCAGCCTGGCCCACCAGTAAATTGCGCTGGTACGGCCTCAGCAGCAGGGAGTTGGGCGAGCTATAGCTGAGCTGGTCAGCGGTCTTGCCCGCGCCCAGCACATTCACCAGCCCGGTGCTGCCCGCACCCAGCCCCACGCCCAGGGCAGTGCCCGAGCCGGTAATCCGGGGGCTTCCCTGCGGCGCGGTCAGGGCAGCCGTCATGTCTACCGTCAGGGTCCCCGTTCCCCCCGCGTCACCAATGCGAAGGGTGGGGTCAGCAGCCGCAAGTGGCGGCATGCTCGGATCGTTGCTGATCGCAATCGCCATAAACGAGCCACCCGCGGCGCTGCTCGGTGTGATATTGAAGGTGCCGGACGCTCCGCTGCCGTACCCCACATACAACTCCTGAGTACTGAGGCTGGTGCTGATAGTGGGATTGTCCGGATTCCACGGCGCCGGGGACGGGGAGTTGATGACATTGGCCGAGCCCGGACTCGACGACGTCCCGACCGACCACGAGGTATCCAACGTCACATCGCCGGGAGCCACCCAGTTATTGGGCGCCGCCCAGGCGCCGCCGGCGGACATCATGGCCAATGCGCCAACCAGCGCGCTTTCGAGCAGGGTGAGTTTGTGACGGGGAGCAGGGATTTTCTTCATGGAGCCGCCTGGGATGCGTGGTGCGCAAAATCATCAAAACCCGCAGCAGACCCCGCCGATTTGTACAGCCCGCGACAGAGCGGCATTTGGAAGGGTCCCTGGGGGAACTTTTCATTCCATTCCACCACGCTCCGAAAAAATCCGGCAGCCCCGAAATGTCAAACACTGTTAATTGACGACAAACCGATACGAGCGGTTTGTTAAATATTGTCAAACACCTACCCGCCTTAAATATCCCTGACTAAAGTGGCGCTGGATCTTGGGTATCGAAAACCAAAATTCACGGGCCTCCGAAATTGATTTAAATCAAAACTCCCGCCCTTGCAGGGATTATGTTCATCAGTCTTTGCAACCGCCATTTCACAAGAATTCGTACGGTAAACATATTGAATTCACGGAAATTTGGCGGGGCTTTTGGTTTATTGAACAGACATAAGAAAGCAGGGTAAAAAAAATGGGGAAAAGGGCCTTTCATTTCACGCCACGCGCCGTGGTCATGGCCTTGGGGGCGCCAGCCCTGGTGCTGGGGGGCTCTTCCGCCTGGGCCGCTTGCACGCTGGGCGGTTCGGTCTACACCTGCGCGGGCTCCACGCCGTCCACCACCCTCACGGGGGCGCCGCTCAATGTGGTGGTGGACCCCACGTTCGCCAGCACGGGGGCCGGTGGCAGCGGCCTGCGCCTGACAGGCACCGGCGGCACGACGCTCACGCAGACCGGCAGCGGCGCCATCATCGGCAGCTCGACCACCGGCAGCCAGGGCCTGGATGTCAGCAACACCGGGGGCGGCAACGTCAGCCTGGTCCTGACAGGCCCGGTGTCCACCCTCAATGCCACGGCGGCTGCCGTGCGCGTGGTCACCGACGCCGCCACCCAGCAGGTCACCCTGCAAAGCAGCGGCACCTTGTCCAGCCCGGGCTCGGGCATTGTGATCAATAGCAGCGCCGCCACCGGCCTGCACACCATTACCGCCACGGCACCTATCACGGTAGGTACCGGCTCGGGGATCTGGCTCTCGACGAGTGGCGCGGGCAACAGCATCACCGCAACCGACATCACGGGGGGATACCGAGGGGTGTACAGCACCTACGTCGGCACCAGCGGCGGGTCCAACATCGTCACCATCAATGGCAGCGTGCTGAACACGCCCCTCGGCATTTCGGCCATCAACTCCGCCGCAAGCAGCGGCAACATGGCCGTGACGGTGACAGGCAGCACCAGCGGGCGGATCCAGGCCAACAACTCCTCCACCACGGGGAGCACCCAGGTCACGGTCGGGGGCTCGGTGGCGGATCCGACCTACTACGGCATCAACGCCACCAGCGCCGGCAGCAATGTGGATGTGAGCACGGGTGGAGACGTCACCGCCGTAACCTATGGCATCAACGGGGAGATCCGACCGGGAGGCACCGGAAACGCCACCATCCATGCGGGTGGCAATGTCACGACCTCCACCAGTGTTGGCATCCAGGGCCTCAATGCCGGCAGCGCGGGCAGTGTCAGCGTCGTGACGGCGCCCGGCAAGACCGTCACGGCGACCAGCACGACCAACGGTACGGGCATCTTCACCGGCATCACCGAGGCCGGTGCCGGCGCCATCACCATCCAGGCCGATAGCAACGTGGTCGGCGGGCTGGATGGCATCGGCGCCTTCAACGACGGGGCCGGAGACACCACCGTGGTCGCCACGGCCAACGTCACGGCCAGCAGCCGCAGCGGCATTGCCGCCAGCGACTGGTACGACGGCCCTACGGGCACCGGGGCGGTCACCATCACCACCACCGGCGCTGTCTTGAGCAACGGCACCGTGGCGGGCGCTGCCGGCCTTGCCGCAGGCATCTACAACCCGGCCAACACCAAGGCCGTCACCGTCAACGAAAGCAGCGGCAGCGTCCGCGGGTTCAGCGGGATCGTGGCCGAGAACTATGGCTCGGGCGCCACGGCCGTCAATGTGGGCGGCGTGGTGGCGGGCACGGGCGGCACGGGCGCCGGCATCCAGACCAGCACCAAGGCGGGCAACGCCGTAGCGATCAACCTGTCCAGCGGTGCGGATGTTTCCGCGGCTTCTGGCGTGGCGATCCTCGACGGCGCGGGCAACGCCACGGTGACGGCCTCTTCCGGCTCCAAGATCGCGGGCGAAGTCCACCTGGGCGATGGCAGCGATACGCTCATCCTTCAGAACGGCGCCGACATCACCGGCGTGACGGTGCTGGATGGCGGTGACGACACGTCCACGGCCGATGGCTTTGTGGATGTGCTGACGTTCCAGAACGTCACGCTCAACGTGGGCAGCATGAGCATGGTGAACTGGGAGACCATCAATCTCTATGCCTCCACGCTGACGCTGAACAGTCCCACCGTGGCTGCGGCCATGGGCGGCGCGCAGCTGTACGTCGATAGCGCCAGCACGGTGGTGCTGGGGGCGTCGATGACGCTCAACGACAGCGTGAGCAACGCGGGCACGGTGAGCACCGCCAACGGCGCCACCGGCGATGCCATCGTCGTCACCGGCAACTACACCGGCGGCGGCGCGTTCAACCTGGACACGCAGCTGGGCGATTCCGCCTCGCCCACGGACGTGCTGACCATCAACGGCAATGTGACCGGCACCACCACGCTGCGCATCACCAATGTGGCCGGCCTGGGCGCCGCCACCACCGGCAACGGCATTCTGGTAGTCAGCGTGGGCGGCACTTCGCCAGACAACGCCTTTGTGCTGGCCGGTGGCTCGATCACGGTGGGCGGCTTCGTCTACACGCTGCACAAGGTGGGCAACAACTGGTACCTGCAGTCGGCGCCGGTCCCCACCCCGCCGCCTCCCCCTCCCACGCCGTCCCGCCCCATTCCGACGTTGAGCGAGCTGGGCCTGGGCCTGTCGGCCTTGCTGCTGGCCGCCACCGGCTTTGCCGCGCAGCGCAACAACCCGCGCCGTCCGCGCGACGCCCGCACCAGGGCCCCGCGGGCCGCCCGCTGGTTCTGAGGGGCGCTGCGGCCTGGGCAGGAGCGCCAGCCCGGGCCGCAGCCGCCGCACCGAACCGCCGGGGCCCGCGCAGCAGGCCGCGCCAGACGCGCGGCGGTCTGCCCCTGCCGCCCCGCCACATGCCCACCTCGGTGGGCATTTTTTATGCAAAAAATGGCTGTAGCCTTTGTCTGTAAAGCGCAAGCAGCTATTAAAAAAGAAGCAATCCGCTCGCAGTGTCACAACCTCGCCCGGCGCAACGTCTGGCCTGTGTGTACAACCGGGGCTGTCCGGGCCTGGCCCGCAGCCCCCTTTTTCGGACACTGCCCGCATGAACACCGCCCTCGCTCCCACCGCCCCGGACCCCTTCACCGCCCTGCGCCCGCGCCTGTTCGGCATCGCCTACCGCATGCTGGGCGTGCGCGCCGATGCCGAGGATGTGCTGCAGGACGCCTGGCTGCGCTGGAGCCGCCAGGACACCACCGTGCTGCAGTCGGCCGAGGCCTGGCTGGTGACGGTGGTGACGCGCCTGTCCATCGACCGGCTGCGCGCCGCCAAGGCCGAGCGCGAAGCCTACGTGGGCTGGTGGCTTCCCGAGCCGCTGGTGGAGCCGCTGGACGAGCACACGCCCGAGGCCGCGGCCGAGCTGGCGGGCGAGTTGTCGGTGGCGTTCCTGTACGTGCTGGAACGGCTGGGTCCGGAAGAGCGGGCCGCCTTCCTGCTGCGGCAGGTGTTTGACTACGACTACCCCGACATCGCCGCGCAGCTGGGCAAGAGCGAGGCGGCCTGCCGGCAGATGGTGCACCGCGCCAGCGAACGCGTGCAACAGGCGCGTGCGCGCTTTGACGTGCCCCGCGGCGTGCACCACCAGCTGCTGGAACGCTTTGTCGCCGCCGCCCACAGCGGCGAGCGCGCCGCCATAGAGGCCCTGTTGGCCCACGACGCGATGCTGATTGGCGACGGCGGCGGCAAGGTCCGCTCGTTCCCGCATCCGCTGGTGGGCGCGTTCCGCATTGCCAACCTGTACTGGGCGCAATGGCGCCGCCTGGCCGACGCGGTGGTCTACCGGCCGGTGCTGCTCAACGGCGAGCCGGGCCTGCTGCGCTACCTCCACGGCCAGCTGGAATCGGCGCAGGCCCTGGTGACGGACGGCGAGCGCATCGTGGCCATCTACGCGATCCGCAACCCCGACAAGCTGGCGGGCATCCCCCGCACGCTGGGCGGCTGACACCACCGCCCGGTGCGGGCCTGCTGTCACAAGCGCGGGGGTTGCCGCGTCTTGGTGGGTAGGGAAGGACGTCACAGAAAGCACGCCTTCCAGACCGCAACGGCTTGGTGCCGTTGATCTTGCCCACCAACATCACCTCCGGAGTTTGATATGTCCCAGCACACCGCCCGCCTGCCCTACCACCAGCTCTCGTCCAAGGCCTTCATGGGCCTGGTCAACGTGTCCGAAACCGTCAAGAAAGGCGCCCTGGGCGCACGCCTGGCCGAGCTGGTGTTCCTGCGCGTCTCGCAGATCAACGGCTGCGCCTACTGCATGGACATGCACTGGAATGACCTCGTGAAGGACGGCATGGACCCGCGCCACCTCAACGCCGTGGCCGGCTGGCGCGAGGCCCCGTTCTTCAGCGAGCGCGAGCGTGCCGCCTTCCGCTGGGCCGAGATCATCACCGCCACGCCGCACAGCGACGCCAGCGACGAGGAATTCGCCCGGCTGAAGGCGCTGTTCACCGATGCCGAGATCGCGGACCTGGGCTTTGCCATTGCGGTCATCAACGCCTGGAACCTGCTCAACGCGGGCATGCGCGCGCCGATTCCCGAAAAGCCCGCGGCATGATTTTCCTATGAAAATGGCCTCTAGCGCTTATCCAATAAGCGCTGGCAGCTATCATTTTTGACAACCAAGATTCCGCGCCCGCGCGGGCGGCCTGTGTAGCCTGCCTGACAGTCACCCGCGCGCACGCGGCCTACAGTGGTGCCTTCCCACCCATTACGGAGACACCACCCATGCTCAACATCCCCTCGCTGCAAGCCAGCGTCAGCCCCGAAGAATGGCAGCTGCGCTGCGACCTGGCCGCCTGCTACCGCCTGGTGGCGCTGTACGGCTGGAGCGACCTGGTCTTCACCCACATCAGCGCCAAGCTGCCCGAATCGGTGGCGGGCCCGGGCGCACACCAGTTCCTCATCAACCCCTACGGGCTGATGTTCGAGGAGATCACGGCTTCCAGCCTCATCAAGGTGGACATGCAGTGCAACAAGCTGCACGACTCGCCCTTCCCGGTGAACCCGGCCGGCTTCGTGATCCACAGCGCCGTGCACGAGGCGCGGCCCGAGGCCGGCTGCGTGCTGCACACCCACACCCGCGCCGGCGTGGCCGTGAGCGCGCAGCAGTGCGGCGTGCTGCCCATCAGCCAGCAAAGCACCTTCGTGCTGGCCTCGCTGGCGTACCACACCTACGAAGGCGTGGCCTTCCGCGACGAAGAAAAGCCGCGCCTGCAGGCCGACCTGGGCGAGGCCAACTTCCTCATGCTGCGCAACCACGGCCTGCTCACCGTGGGCAAGACCATTGCCGACGCCTTTTTGTCGATGTACACGTTCGAGAACACCTGCCGCATCCAGATCGACGCGCAGGCCGGCGGTGCCCTGACCGAGGTGAACCCCCAGATCGTGAGCGGCGTGGCCCAGGCCATGCGGGTGCAGACAGGCGGCCTCGGCGGCGCGTTCACCTGGCCGGCGCTGCTGCGCAAGGTGCAGCGCGAGGCGCCAGGCCACGACATGTGACCGGGGCACGCCAGCAGCCCGCGCCAGCAGAAAAACAGCGCAGCGCATAGCATCAGCGGTTTCCGACCGTTTGCAAGGACTGATCCATGAAGCTGTACTACTCGCCCGGCGCCTGCTCGCTATCTCCCCACATCGCGCTGCACGAAGCGGGCCTCGCCTACACCCCCGTGCTGGCCAGCACCAAGAGCCACAAGCTGCAGGACGGCACCGACTACTACACCATCAACCCCCTGGGCTACGTGCCGGTGCTGGAGCTGGACGACGGCACCCGCCTGCGCGAAGGCCCGGCCATCGTGCAGTACATCGCCGACCAGGTGCCCCTGAAGATGCTGGCGCCCCAGAACGGCAGCCTGCAGCGCTACCGCCTGCAGGAGTGGCTGACCTTCATCGGCACCGAGCTGCACAAGGGCTTCAGCCCCCTGTTCAACCCCGCCACGCCCGAAGACTACAAGCCCATGGTGCGCGAGCGGCTGCTGCAGCGCCTGCAGTGGGTGGACAGCCAGCTTGCCGGCAAACAGTACCTGATGGGTGACCAGTTCACCGTGGCCGACGGCTACCTCTTCACCGTGACCAACTGGGCCCAGCCCACCAACCTGGACATTGCCGGCCTGGCCCACCTGGCGGCCTACCGCGAACGCGTGGGTGCCCGCCCGGCAGTGCAGGCGGCCATGAAGGCCGAAGGACTGCTCAAATAAGCCGGCGCTGGTCCCCCGGCCGGGGGACAGCGCTGCAAAAGTCCCCGACAGTCCTCGCCCTGACCCGCCAGAACCTGCCTTAGCGCATGTTCTCAGAGCCAAGACGGGGCTAAGCTGGGGGGACCCATCGTTGCTGCGCGCAGCAGCTTTTCAGGACCTCTGTATGACCTCACTGTTCGAACCCACCCGTGCGGGCGACCTCCAGCTGGACAACCGCATCGCCATGGCCCCGCTCACCCGCAACCGCTCGCCCGAGGCGATTCCCACCGACCTGGGCGCCACCTACTACGCCCAGCGCGCCAGCGCCGGTCTCATCATCTCCGAGGCCACGGCCATCAGCCCGCAGGGCCAGGGCTATGCCGATGTGCCCGGCCTGTATGGCACCGAGCAGCTCGACGGCTGGAAGAAGGTGACCCACGCCGTGCACGAGGCCGGCGGAAAGATCGTGGTGCAGCTGTGGCACGTGGGCCGCGTCTCGCACACCGACCTGCAGCCGGGCAATGCGGCCCCCGTCGCCCCGTCCGCCATCCGGGCCCACACCAAGACCGTGCTCATCAAGGACGGCGTGCCCACGTTCACCGAAACGTCGCAGCCCCGCGCCCTGGACTCCGAGGAACTGCCCGGCATCGTGCGCGACTACCGCCATGCCGCGCGGCACGCCATTGCCGCGGGCTTTGACGGCGTGGAGATCCACGCGGCCAACGGCTACCTGATCGACCAGTTCCTCAAGACCGGCGCCAACCACCGCACCGACGACTACGGCGGCAGCATCGAGAACCGCGCGCGCCTGCTGCTGGAGGTGACCCGCGCCATCACCGAGGAAATCGGCGGCGGCCGCACCGGCATCCGCCTGTCGCCCGTCACCCCCGCCAACGACATCGTGGACGCCGATCCCCAGCCCCTGTTCGAGCACGTGGTGCGCGAGCTGGCACCGCTGGGCCTGGCCTACGTGCACGTGATCGAGGGCGCCACGGGCGGCCCGCGCGAACTGCCGGACCGGCCGTTTGACTACGCGGCCCTGCGCGCTGCCTACCGCGCCGCGGGCGGCAAAGGCGCCTGGATGGTCAACAACGCCTACACCCGCGAACTGGCCGAGCAGGCCCTGGCCCAGGGCGCCGACATCGTGGCCTTCGGCCGGCCGTTCATCGCCAACCCCGACTTGGTGGAGCGTCTGCGCCGCAATGCCCCGCTCAACGAGGTGAACCGCGCCACGCTGTACGGCGGCGGCGCCGAGGGGTACACGGACTACCCGGCGCTGGACGCCTGAGGTCGCAAGACCTTGGAAACTCGTCAGGACCCGCGCCTGCTGAAGCGGGCGCGCCCAGACGAGGGCCGCCGCACCGGGCAGCGAAGCCGCTCAGGGCGTCAACCCAGCCCGATCGGGCTGGGCGCCCGCATGACGATGCGGGTGAACAGGCGGTCGTAGGCCGCATCGCGCGGCTTGCCGGCGGCCAGGGGGTTGGTGTTGCTGGCGAACGCCACGTCCATGGCCGCCCAGTCCGCAGGCTGCAGCACCTGCTGTGCCGCAGGAATCACCACCGACTCCTCCACGCGCATGTGCTCCAGGTAGAAGTGGATGTAGCTGTCGAGCGCCTTGGTGAAGGCCTCCCGGCGGGCATCGCCCATCAGTTCCCAGGCCAGCAGAAGGTGCTGCAGTTCCCGCACGGCGGCCTCGCCGCCTTCGTGGTCGCGTTCGAGCTGCGCGATGGCGTCGGCCGCCTCGGGCGAACGCTCGGCCACCTTGGGGAACAGCAGCTGCGACTCCTTGGGGTGGTGCTGGCGTTCGGGAAACTCGTCGATGTAGAACAGCATGGCCCGCATCACGTCGAAGAACACCGCCGGCTCATCGCCCGGCCCCTGGTCCATCATCAAACGCAACGAGTGCAGGATGGCGGCGAGCGACGCATGCTCTTCGCGAATGGTCCGCAAACTGACTGACGGCATGGCGCTTCCCCCGATGACACGAAACTGCCAGATTGCCACGAAGCGCCCGCCGCGGGCCTGACACACATCAAGCAATCCCCCGACCCGGACGCGCCGCCGGGCGGGGTGGGGGGACAGGGCCGCCATCGCGGCGCCGAGGAGCCTGCCTACGATCTCCCGGGGGCCGCAGGTGCGCCTGCCCTACAGCAGGTGCGCCCTGCCCTACAGGCTCTTGCGCAGGCGCACGATGGCGGAGCCGACCTCACTGGAGGCGCGGGAGAACGGCGTGTTGCCCTCCAGGGCCTGCTCGGCCTCGGAATACGCGCCCCGGTTGATCAGCTGGGCGACGCTGCCGGCCACTTCGTGGAATTCACGGTGGCGGTCCACCAAGGCCTGGAAGGCCGGCACGCTGCCATAGGAACCCTGGCCCCGGCCGTGCAGCCAGCGGCCCAGATCGCAGCAGTCATCGCGGCCGATGGTGTCGGCGTCCAGCTGTTCCTGGTGCCGCGCCGCATCGCGCAGCTTGGTGCGCCACTGGGCGTGGGCCTTGATGGCCGACTCCAGGTCCACGCCCTCGGCGGCAGGGCCTGCCAGCGCGGCCGCGGGTGCCGGCGCGGCCACCGGGGCGCGGTGCGCCAGCATGGCACCCGCCGCGGGCATGCCGGCGGCCTGGCCTTCGTCCGCCAGGCGGAACTGCTGCACCACCTGCGACAGGCGCGCCGCCTGCTCGCGCAACGAGTCGGCCGCGGCGGCGGACTCTTCCACCAGGGCGGCGTTCTGCTGCGTCATGCGGTCGATCTCGCCCACCGACTGGTTGACCTGGCCGATGCCCGCGGACTGCTCCGAGGCTGCCGCGGTGATCTCGCCAATGATGTCGCCCACGCGCTGCACGCTGGTGACGATCTCGTTCATGGCCGCGCCGGCGTCTTCCACATGGCGCACGCCGCCATCCACGGCCGTCACGCTGCTGTGGATGAGGCCCTTGATGTCGCTGGCCGCGGCCGCCGAGCGCTGCGCCAGGCTGCGCACCTCGCTGGCCACCACGGCAAAGCCCCGTCCTTGCTCGCCGGCCCGCGCGGCCTCCACGGCGGCGTTCAGCGCCAGGATGTTGGTCTGGAACGCGATGGAATCGATCAGGCCGATGATGTCGCCGATCTTGCGGCTGGAGGCCGAGATCTCGTGCATGCTGGCCACCGCCTGCTGCACCACCGAGCCGCCGCGCGTGGCGGTGCCGGAGGCCGAGGCGGCCAGCTGGTTGGCCATCTGCGAGGACGACGCCGTCTGCTGCACCGTGGCGGTGAGCTGCGACAGGGAGGACACCGCCTCCTGCGCATTGCTGGCCGTCTGCTCCGTGCGCTGCGACAGGTCGTGGTTGCCCATGGCGATTTCCTGGCTCGCCGTGGCGATGTTGCCGCTGGCGTCGCGCACCTGCGCCACCAGGGCGCCCAGCCCCTGCTGCATGTCGCGCAGGGCGCGCTGCAGGTCGGCCACCTCGTCGCGGCCCTCGGCCGCGATGTGCTGCGAGAGATCCCCGCCGGCAATGGCCTGCGCCATGTGGCGTGCCTCTTCCAGCGGCCGGCAGATGGAGTTCATGTTCATCAGCGTGGTGGGCACCACCACCACCACGGTCACGAGCACCGCCAGCGCAAACAGCCACTTCGTGTCGCCCGCCACCTCGCCCTGTTCCTTCACGGAACGGGCCACCTCGGTGCGCAGCACCGAATCGAGCTCCATCATCAGCTTGTCCGCCTCGGCAAACTCGGCCACGGCCTTGGCGCTCATGCGGTTGGCGATGGTGGCCGTGTCGTAGCCGCCGGCCTCCAGCTGGCGCGCGACATGCGCGAACTGTTCCCGGTAGCTGTCCAGGCGCTTGACGATGTTGCGCACGATGGGGTTGTCGGCGTCCTCCTCCCCTTCGAGGAACTGGCCCGCGATCTTCTTGGCCTTGTCCTGGCTCTCGATCCACTTGGCATGCGCCGCCTTGACCGCCTCGGGCTTTTCATAGCCGATGATCATGTCCTTCTCGTACTGGCGGATGGCGCCCATCTCGCCCCGCAGTTCGGCCAGGCTGCTCACCTCGGCAAACGAGCGGGCCATGAAGTTCTCGCTCATCGCGTGGATGCGGAACATGCCCAGCATCCCCGCGCCCCCCAGCAGGCCCAGCAGCCCCAACACCACGCCAATGGCCCCCAGCATGCGCATGCGGATGGTGAAGTACCGCATCAGCGAGAAGAGATTCATGATCGTTCGTCCTTCGTTTTGATATGTACACGCGCCTGCCTCCCCAGCCGCCCGGGTCCCGGCTCCGCAACAAATCGTTGCAGTTTGCCAGACAACTGTGAACCCGTTGTACCCGTGGACGTATTTATCCCATGCGCCAGCGCTTGAGCAAGAGCGCATTCGCCATCACGCTGACCGAACTCAAGGCCATGGCGGCCCCCGCCACCACCGGGTTCAGGTACCCGAGCGCGGCCAGCGGAATGCCGGCCACGTTGTAGGCAAAGGCCCAAAAGAGGTTCTGGCGAATCTTGAGCACCGTGCGGTGCGAGATGTCCAGCGCGGCCGCCACCAGCATCGGGTCGCCGCGCATCAGCGTGATGCCGGCCGCATGCATGGCCACGTCGGTGCCGTTGCCCATGGCCAGGCCCACGTCGGCCGCCGCCAGCGCCGGGGCATCGTTGACGCCGTCGCCTACCATCGCAACTTGATGGCGCTTGCCATCGGCCCCCTGTTGCAGCGCCGCCACCTTGGCCGCCTTGTCGCCCGGCAGCACCTCCGCCATCACCTCGCCCGCCTCCGGGTCCAGCCCCAGGCGCCGGGCCATGGCCTCGGCGGCGCCGCGGTTGTCGCCCGAGACCATCACCGTGCGGATGCCACGCGCCTTCAGGGCCGCCAGGGCTTCCCGGGCGCCGGGCTTGGGCTCGTCGCCAAAGGCCAGCACGGCGCGCAGCTGCAGGCCCTGCGTGACGCGCTGCGCCACCGCCGAGACGGTGGCGCCCTCCTGCTGCAGGACCTGCGCCCGGCCCGCCAGCGGGCCCAGGTCCACCCCCAGCTCCTGCATCCAGCGCAGGCTGCCGACCAGGTAGCTCTGGCCAGCCACCTCGCCCTCGGTGCCGCGGCCGGGCACGGCGCGCACGCCATCGGGCCCGGCCAGGGGCAGCTGCCGCTCGGCGGCGGCCGCCACCACGGCCCGGGCCAGCGGGTGTTCGCTGCCGCTTTGCACGGCGGCCACGGCCGCCAGCACCACGGCCTCGTCGGCGCCCGGCACCACCTCGAATGCGGTCAGCCGCGGGCGCCCCACGGTCAGGGTGCCGGTCTTGTCGAACGCCACCGTGTCCACCTTGTGGGCCAGTTCCAGCGCCTGCGCGTCCTTGATCAGGATGCCGTGCTTGGCGGCCACCCCCGTGCCGGCCATGATGGCCGCGGGCGTGGCCAGGCCCAGTGCGCAGGGGCAGGCAATCACCATCACCGCCACGGCGTGGATCAGCGCGGCCTCCAGGCCCGCGCCCATGGCCAGCCAGCCCAGCAGCGTGACCACCGCCACCACCAGCACCACGGGCACGAAGACCGCGGAGACCTGGTCCACCAGCCGCTGGATGGGCGCCTTGGCGGCCTGGGCGTCCTCCACCAGGCGGATGATCTGGGCCAGCACCGTCTCGGCGCCCACCGCCGTCACTTCCATCACGATGCGGCCGTCGCCGTTGATGGAACCCCCGGTCACGCCCGCGCCCGCGTCGCGCGCCACCGGCAGGGGTTCGCCGGTGAGCATGGACTCATCGACCTGCGTGTGCCCCTCCACCACCGTGCCATCCACCGGAATCCGCTCGCCCGGCCGCACCACCAGGCGGTCGCCCACCAGCACCTCGGCCACGGGCACGTCCACCTCGCCGCCCTTGCCCAGCAGGTGCACCACGTCCGGCCGCAGCGCATGCAGGGCGCGGATGGCCGCGGTGGTCTGGCGCTTGGCGCGCGCCTCCAGCCACTTGCCCAGCAGCACCAGGGTGACCACCACCGCCGACGCCTCGAAATACAGGTGCGGCACGTGCCCCGGATGGTCGGTGGGGGCCGTCAGCCACAGCCACATCGACAGGCCCCAGCCCGCGCTGGTGCCCAGCGCCACCAGCAGGTCCATGTTGCCCGACAGCGCCCGCGCCGCATGCCAGCCCGCCTTGTAGAACCGCGCCCCCAGGATGAACTGCACCGGCGTGGCCAGCAGGAACTGCACCCAGGCGGGCAGCATCCAGTGCTGCCCGAACAGGTCGCCCAGCATGGGCAGCACCAGCGGCGCCGACAGCGCCAGCCCGACGCCCACCGGCAGAAAGCCCGCCCAGGGCGAGGCGTCTTCCGGCGCCTCATCCTGGCCGGCCGCCCGCGGCTCGTAGCCCGCGTTGCGCACCGCGCGGCGCAGCTGGGCCTCCATGGCGGCCGCGTCGCCCCCGCCCGGGCCGGTGGCAAACGCCACGCGGGCCGATTCGGTGGCCAGGTTGACCGAGGCGTCCTGCACGCCCGGCACCTTGCGCAGCGCGCGCTCGACGCGGCCGACGCAGCTGGCACAGGTCATGCCGGAAATACCCAGGTCGAGCGAGTGCAGGGATTCCGGGGGCGCTGCCGAGGCAGCCAGAGGAGGGGTGGTGGTGTTCATGGCAGGGATGGTGATCCTTGACGCGATGGCAAGGTCAAGCGTTGCGCGGCATCAACCCTCGCGCCGTCAGTGCCTTCACAATCGCTTGACTTTGCCACGGTGTCAAGCTTCACCATCGGCACCCGTGGGATCGCACGGTTTCGGCCGATCCCGCACTTTTACCGACCGACCCAGGAGTTTTCACCATGACCAGCAACACCACCACGACCACCTTCCAAGTCCAGGGCATGACCTGCGGCCACTGCGAACGCGCCGTCACCCAGGCCGTCCAGCAGGTGGACCCCCAGGCCCAGGTGCGCATCGACCGCGCCAGCGGCAAGGTGGACGTGGACAGCACCGCACCCCGCGAGGCGATTGCCGCCGCCATTGCCGAAGAGGGCTACACCGTCGCGGCCTGACCCGGCCTTCACCCCCCTTTTTCTGCCCGCCATGCCGCAGCACACCTTGCCCCCGGTTCACAACGCGCCCCGCACGAGCGCCCCCCGCCGCGCAGAGCGCGCCACTGCCTGGCCCGTGGCCATCGGCACCGCCGCCCGGCGCGCAGGCATCTCGGCGCGCATGGTGCGGCACTACGAATCGCTGGGCCTCATCACCGGCGTGGCCCGCACGGACAGCGGCTACCGCCAGTACACCGAGGCCGACGTGCACGCGCTGCACTTCATCCGCCGCGCGCGCGACCTGGGCTTTTCGATGGAAGAGATCGCCGAGCTGCTGGGCCTGTGGCACGACCGCAGCCGCGCCAGCAGCCAGGTCAAGCGCATCGCCCAGGCCCACATCGACGACCTGAACACCCGCATCGCCGCCATGCAGGCCATGCAGCGCACGCTGCAAACCCTGGTCTCATGCTGCCAGGGCAACGACCGGCCCGAATGCCCGATCCTGGACGACCTGGCCAAGCCGGCCGCATAGTCGCTACACTTTTTATAGCTTCCAGCGCTTACAGGACGGGCACTGGAGGCAAAAAAGTACCTCATTCTCTGCAGACCTGCATCATGCCGGCCCCGCGGGCTTGCCACGGGCGGGCGTGGCCCCGCGCCTTGCACGGGGCGGTGGGCCGGGCGATACGGCGGGCGCACGCGCCGGTGCCGCCGGTACCGGCGCTTCCGGCCGCCGCAGCACCCCGCCCATCAGCGTGTCAATGCACTGCTGCGCCACCTCGTCCGGCGTGTACGGCCCGCCCGGCTGGTACCAGCGGCCGATCCAGCTGAGCGCGCCGGCAATCACGAACGCCGTCATCTTGGGATCGCAGGGCTGCAGGGAACCCTCCGCCACGCCCGCGGCTACCAGCCGGCGCAGTTCCTGGTCCACGGCCGCCTTCAGGCGGCGCAGCGCCTTGCGGCTGTCGGGCGGCAGCTGCTCGTCGCCCACGCGAATGAGGCACATGCCGAAATCCTGGGTGACGATGCGGGCGTAGACCCGCATGCACGCCACCAGCTGGTCGACCGCGCGGCCTCCGGCCGCCCGGGACGCCTCGATGCCCTCCAGCATCAGCGCCAGCCCCCGGCCCACGCACTGCAGCAGGATCTCGTCCTTGTTCTTCACGTAGTAGTACAGCGTGGGCTTGGTGACATTCAGCCGCGCGGCAATGTCGTCGAGCGAGGTGGCATGGAAGCCCCGCTCGTTGAACAGCTGCGCCGCCGCCTGCAGCACCGCGTGGCGCTTGGCCTCCCGCTGGCGCTCGCGCTGCGACAGCGCCACGGCGGGCACGGCGCTGGGCGGGGTGGAGGGAGTCGCGGCGGCGTCCGGCGGTAGCGCCGGACCACGGGCACGGGGGCTGCGGGACGAGGCCGCGCGGGCAGAAGCCATGAAAACCAATTCCTCGGGAAACAACAACGACAAAGACAACAACGGACGCACCGCCGCGCGCACGCGCCAGCCGCCGCCGCGGCCCCGGCGGCTGCAGCGGCGCGCCCACAGGTGCCGACACTGGTGTCAGCACTGGAACACAGAGTTGGCCGCCGGTCTATTTATCTCCCATTCTCGGCCCACTACAGTCGGGGTGATTCAACGACGGATGGCCCACGCCTGCATGACCACGCCCACCGCATTTGTGCACCTGCCCGAGCTGCAAGGCCGTGTGACCCCGCCCCACGCCTGCGGGCTGCGCCTGACCGACGAAGTCCTCGCCGAATGGGACGCCCAGGCCCGCAGCGAGGGCCTGCCGGCCGACTGGCGCCTGCCCGACCAGGACGTAGAGCGCTCCCGCCGCGCCGTGCTGGCGGGCGTTTGCGCGCGGCAGGAGGCGCTGTGGGTGTTCGCCTACGGCTCCCTGATGTGGAACCCCGGCGTCGAATTCGACGAGGTGCGCCGGGCCGTGCTGCCGCGCTTTGCCCGCCGCTTCGCGCTGAGCACCAGCATCGGCCGCGGCACGCCCGACTGCCCGGGCCTGGTGCTCACCCTGCAGCCGGCCGACGACCAGGTCTGCGAAGGACTGGCGTTCCGCATTCCCGCGCCCTGCGTGGACGGCGAATCCCGCCTCCTGTGGCGGCGCGAGATGATCACCGGCGCCTACTGCCCCGCGCTGATGCCCCTGCGCACCCCCCAAAGCCCCCTCGCCCGGGCACTGGTGCTGGCCGCCAACACCGCCCACCCCCAGTACCGGGCCCACCTGTCGCTGCAGGCCACAGCCGCCACCATCGCGCGCGCCTGCGGCCGCATGGGCAGCAACCGCGACTACCTCGACCAGTTGGTGGCGCAGTGCGAAGTGCTGGGCATCACCGACCACTACGTGCAGGAGCTGGCGGAGCGGGTCCGCGCGCTGGGGTAGCAGGCCCCCGTCCGCGCCGCGCCGCGCTGCGCCTTTTCAAGGCAAGTTGCAACAGCGTTCATGGAACAATCGCCGGGCTCCATCTGTCGGGGCGGCCTGTCGATGGGACGCCGCTCGCGGTGGGGACACCGGCAGTCTCACCCGGCCACTGCGCCGATCCACTCCATGAAAAAACACCTTTGCACCGCAGCCCTGGTCCTGTTCTCACTGTTGCCCCTGGGCGTGCAGGCCGCGCCCACCGCACCTGTCTCCAGCATCATCGTGATGCCCTGGGACTACCAGCGCAACAAGAACTTGCCCGCAGAACTCAAGGCCCAGGGCTTCACCCACGCCACCGTCTACCTGAACTGGTCCGACATCGAAAGCCGCAGGGGCGAGTATGCGTTCGCGCACTACCACGCGCTGATGGATGCCCTGGTCAACGCCGGCCTGTCGCTGCTGCCGGTGATCGACATGGGCGGGCGGCCGTACAAGGACGACAACGGCCAGGTCGTGCCCGGCAAATCCACCGTGCCGCAATGGCTGGCCACCGCACATCCGGACATGGCGCTGCGGAACTTCTCCGGCGACCCCAGCTGGCAGCCGGACTTTGCCGACCCCGCCGTGCGCAAGTACGCGACCCCGTTCATCGCGCAGACCGTCGCGCACTTCTCCCAACGGTATCCCGCCAAGGTGCTGGGCTTCGCGATCGGGCTGCAGGAAGAGCACGAAATCAAATACGGCCAGATGGGCTACCAATGGCGGGACTACAAGGAGTCCACCCAGAACGCCTTTGCCCGCCTGTACAACGCCAAACAGCCCGTCATCAACTACAACAACAACATTGCCGGCGGTGTTCCCAAGCCCGAACCCTTGTTGCACGCCCACAAGGAGTTTCGCGAAGAACGCCTGCGCGAAGCCACCTGTGCCTATGCAGACGTGATCCGCACGCAGGGTGCGCAAGCGATGGGCTATTTCGCAGAGACCTTCACCTCGCACGACGCCATCTACGCCACCGGAATCGTCGAAAAGCTGGCGCCCTGCATCGACATCGCCATCATCGACTTCAATTTTTACGACGGCTACAACCTGGTGCCGGATGCCGACGTGCTGCCCACCCTGGCCAATTACCTGGGCTCGCTGGGCTACAAGCAGATCATGGTCGGTGCCTACGGAGAGCGCTGGGAGGCGGCGAAGAAAACGCCCGAGCTGATTCCGGTGATCCAACGCTCCATCACACAGTCGCTGTCGCAGGCCCGCGTGATGGGCTACGAAGTGGGCGGCTTCGAGCACCGGCCGGGCGGCCCGCTGGCCAGCCCTGAAATGGCGAAGCTCCACGCCAGCGCGGCCAAGGCCCAGCAGGACAACAGCGCGGCCGCCGCGACAAGCCGGCGCACCAGGATCGGCATCCTCGGCTCCGCCTCCAATTTCTACGTCTGGCACGGTGAACGCAGCGCCGGCCGCAACACGCACCGCGACGCCTTGTTTGCCGCCTACAAGATCCTGAGCAGCGAGCCGGGCCTGGAGGTCCATGTCCTGGGAGAAAAGAACCTGCTGCAGGGCGACGCCCTGGTGGAGCAAATGGACGCGATCCTGGTCCCCCACCAGGCAGCCTTGCCTGCCAGCATCAAGACCCAGCTCACGGCCTTCTGGAAAAAGGGCGGTGTCCTCATCCAGGACATGCGCCTGGGCGAATTTGACGAAAACGGTAAACCGACGTCCGACTGGATGCACGAAGTGTTCGGCATCGCCCATATCGAATGGAAAAAGACCGGCGGCATTTTCCTTCTCGACGGCAAGATCTACCGGCTCAAGCCTTCCAAGCACCTGTACACCGGTTACGCATCCCTCGTCCCCCGGCCCGGATACCACGTACAAGCGACCGAACTGCTGCAAAAGGACCAGGGCATCTTGCTGACCGGCCCCCGCACGCTGGCCTTTGGCTTCATGCCCCAGCTGGTCGAGGACGCAACCCAGGACGCCTGGAAGAAACTGTTTGTGCGCGAAATCACCAAGGCGGCAGCGCAGCGGCTGCCCCGCGCCCAGGCCGCGTCGCTGACAGCCCCCTAGGAGCCCCACGCTCTCCGCCGGGTTCCCGCCACAGGGCCCGGCGGCTTGTTGGCCTCAGGCTGCGCTAGGGCTGGCGTCCTTGGACCGCTTTTTTGCCATGTTCATGAACGGCTGTTCAATCAGCTTGTAGCTGATATACGAGACGGCGACCGTCGCGACGAACGCCAGCAGCGTTCGCTGGTACTTGTTCTGAACCACATGGGCTGACAGCACCAAGATCGGGTAGTGAATGAGATAAAAAGAATAAGAAATATCGGAAAGCGTTTTCACGAATTTCGGATTTTTATATTCCGTATCCTTCAACAGCAGAAAGAGGGCTGAAATACCCAGGCCGGTGATGAATATTGGTGTCATGAACACCGGCTCCCACGCCTTGTAGAGCACGATGGTGGACACAAACAGGGACAACAAAGCTGCCTTGTCATATTTTGGCTGCTTCACCGCAATCCATGCACCAAACAGGAAGAACGGCAACTGTGCAAACGCGCTGTTCTGAATGAAGAAATAGATGTAAATCCCTTCCAGGCGGTTGATCAGGGGATGCCATCTCATTCCGCCATACACCCAGAAGCAGGCCACGATCACAAAGGCCGCTGTGATTTTGGTGGGGCTTTTGGCAAACCTGGCGGCAATGAAGAATGCCACCACGTACCAGACCATCTCGATGGTCAGCGTCCAGCTGACGCTCAGCGCGTTGTACTTCTCGTAGGCAGCCGGGAAAAAGTGCTGAAGAAAAACCAAGTGGATCAACAGGCTCTTTACGTCAATCGTGTTCCATTGAAGCTGCTGGAAAACCAATGAGAACAGGAAGAACCAAAAAAGGTAGGCCGGGTAGATCCGTAGCGCGCGATGCTTGACGTAATCTGCGGCAGAGTACCGCAAAGCACTCTGGATGATGAGATATCCGCTGATGACAAAAAATATCTGAACCCCAATCCATCCTCCCGAGATACCAAAATAGGGAATCGTGAGAATATTCAGTGAATGCAGGTGATTCACGAAAACGAGGACCACTGCGGCGGCACGCAGGGTTTCGATGGAGTGATTTTTTGAAGCTGGAATTGCTGGATTCATGTTTTTTGTCTCAGGCACGGGGGAGACGAGCGTGAAGCCCTTCCCCATCCGTCATGGCGTTATGGCGGCTGCGAAGCGCCTTGTCAAAACGGCACCGATCCGGGATCGGTGTCCACCGGCTCCTGTTCGGGACCCGTGACCACCCCCGCGGCAGCGCCTTTGCTTTTGCGCGGGGCAACGGCAGTTGCGGCCTTGCCGTCCGGCTGAGTAAGGGCCGCCCCTGCAGCCGCGGGCCCACCCTCCACCTCCCCACCCAGCGCCTCCACCAGATCCGGGATCAACTTCACCAGCTCCCCGGTGGCGATGGCCACGTCCGTGTCGAACCCGCCGTCGTCCGCCTTGGTGCCCTCGAACACGGTGTCCAGAAAGGCCACCTTCTTGAGCTGCAGCCCCTCGGTCAGCATGAACGACACGCGGTCGTCCCAGGTCAGGGCCAGCTTGGTGGGGAGCTTGCCGGCGTCGATGTGGGCCTGCACCTCCTCGATGTCCAGGGGGTGGCGGGCGTAGCGCACCACGGCCTTGTCTTCGGTGGCGCTCTTGAGCTCGCACTCGCGGTCGATGCTGAAGCCCACGGGCGGCTCCTGTTCCTTGAGCCAGTGCGCCATGGCCGCCTGCGGGCTGGTCTGGGTGTGCAGCAGGGCCACGGACAGGCCGGGCAGCGAATCCACCAGCAGGCTCACCACCTCGTCTGCGCGGCCCTGGCTGGAGGTGTCCAGCACCAGCAGGCGCGAGGCGGGGTCGATCCACACCCACATCGAGCCCTGCTTGGTGAACGCCATGGGCAGCAGGTCCAGCTTGGCGTCTTCCTTGAGTTCCTTGGTTTCCTTCTTGCCGGGCTTGCGGCCGGTCTCCTGCTCGATGCGCTCGGCCTTCTCCTTGACCTTGCGCGCCAGCACGCTGCCGGGCAGCACCTTGGACTCGACCATGAAGCGCAGGATCCACTGCCCGCCCACGGATTCCGCCAGGGCGCCGTGCTGCTCGCCGCGCGGCGGCACCCAGCCCAGGGATTTTTCCTGCGTGGCGCCGCATTCCATGAAGGGGGTCTTGGCCAGGGCCTCTTCCACCTGCGTCAACTCAACCTGCCATTGCGGGGCAATGCGGTACACGATCATGTTCTTGAACACGAATTAGCCTTTGTTATTTGAACCGTTGAAAAAAAAGCCCATCCATCGGCAGCCAGGGCCGAACGCTGCATTGTCGGGGGTTCGCCGCCCTGACGCGCGCGCAGGGCACGGTGGCGGCCTGCGGGCTTCCGCCCGGGCGCTGCCGCAAGACGCGCGATGAAGGACGCGCAGCGCAAGGAGCTTCTTGGCACAACTTTACACAGACTCACCCAAGCGGCACCGCGGCGTTACATGCGGGGCAGACACTGGATGCCAATCGCCGAGACGGTCGTCCTGGCGAGCTTCCACCTGAAAGGACCCACACCATGGTTTCCACCTTCCAACGCCGTCTGGCAGCCACAGCCGTTCTGGCCGCCCTGGCCCTGCCCGTGCTGGCCCAACCCCAGCCGCCGGCAGCTCCATCGCCCGCCGCAGGCGCCTCGGGCGCGCCGGGCCGCTTCAAGGGCGGCGACCCCGAGCAGCGCATGGCTCGCCACCAGGCGCACAGGGCGCAGCGCCTGGCAGCCCTGAAGGACCAGCTCAAGCTGACGCCCGCCCAGGAGTCCGCCTGGACGGCCTACACCGCCGCCCTGCAGCCCGGAGCTCGTCCGGCCCGCCTGGACCACTCGGAGATGGAAAAACTCTCCACCCCCGAACGCATCGACCGCATGCGCGCCCTGCGCGCGCAGCACGCGGCCGAAGCCGACCGTCGCGGCGAAGCCACCAAGACGTTCTACGCGGCCCTCACGCCCGAGCAGCAAAAGGTGTTCGACACCCAGACCCGGCGCGACCATCCGCACATGGGCGGCATGCGGGGCGAAGGCCCCGGGCCCCACGGCCACCATGGACGCCCTGGCGCCGGCCCCCAGGGGCCGCGCGGCCCTGCAGCGGCAGGTGCCCCGGCTCCAGCCGCCCCGGCCCAGTAACGGCCTCCCGCGCCTGTGCAGCCGCCGTCCTGGGGAAAAGGACGGTGCGCCTGCCGCCCCAGCCCGGCGTCCTTCGGACCCCGGGCTTTTTTGCGCCGTGTCCCGGCCCACGCCCTGAGCTTCCACGGGGCGGCGCCCTCCCCGGCAGTTTTCCCCCTGGTTTTTCTTCTTAGGTTTTTATAAATACATAGTGGTAGTAGTAAGGACCGGGCCGGGGTGTGGACAACCGCTTTTTCTCCAGCCGTGGCGCGCACTTGCAGCGCGGCCAACCTTGTGCATGAACCCCGGCTGCGGGTGTCGCCGGAACGGGGACAAAACGCTCCGCCCCCGCCTTTCTGTGGACAAGCCCTGCGTTGTGCCACAACTATCCCCAAGGTTGCGCACCGCAGGTGCGTGGCTGTAGAAATAGCACAGAAAGTGCCTCTAGCGCTTGATGGATAAGCGCAAGCAGCTATATTTTTAATAGCAAAATCGACGGCCTGTCCGCCCAGGCCGCCGTCCAGAGGCCGGGATGTGCACCGCCGCATCCGGCCGTCCCGCCGTACCTGGCCCCGGCCGGCGTCTTTGCCGCGGTCCATCCGCCGGACCGTCCCACCCTCGGATGTGCGCTGCAACCCGGCTGCGCCCGCGCCGGCGGTTTTTGGGGTTCCCTGTTATTCCTTAAAGTCTCTATAAATCAATAGCAGTAGTAGTAGAGGCGGCCGTTTTCTGTGGACAACACCGGTTTTCCCAATGGTGGCGCGCACTTGCGCCGCGCCAAACGCTGTGGGGGACGCCCCCGGAAACCGCAGGGTCCACCGACAACAACTTTCCGCAACCCGGTCCTGCTGTGGACAACTGCCCGGTTGTGCCAGCAATGTGCCCAGGGTTGTCCACAGGGTGGGGCAAAAAGGGGCCCAGGGCGGCCGGACAAGGCCGTCAAGCAGAGCCAGCAGTGGAGTGCGGGGGAGAAAAGGCGAGGCGAAAGGGCGGTGCAGGAGGCCGCGGAGGCCTCCCCCGCCGCCTCAGGTGCGCAGGAAGGTGTCCAGAACGTCCGCCGAGAGGGGGCGGCTGAACAGGTAGCCCTGGTAGTGCTGGCAGCCGGCGCGGGCCAGCAGCTCGCGCTGCTCGGGCGTTTCCACGCCCTCGGCGATGACCTGCAGGCCCAGGCTGCGCGACAGGCCGATGATGGTGTCCACGATGGCAGCGTCGTTGGGGTCGGTCAGCAGGTCGCGCACGAAGCTCTGGTCGATCTTGAGCTGGTCCAGCGGCATGCGCTTGAGGTAGCTCAGCGACGAGTAGCCCGTGCCGAAGTCGTCCAGCGAGAAGCCCACGCCGTGCGAGCGCAGCGCGGCCATGGTGGCGATGGTGGCTTCCATGTCCTCGACGAGCACGCTTTCGGTCAGCTCCAGCTTGAGCAGGTGGGCCGGTGCGCCGGTGATGGCCAGCACCCGCGCCACGTCGTCCACGAAGCTGGCATGGCGGAACTGGCGCGAACTCACGTTCACGGCCATGGTGAGGTGGGCCCGCTGCGGGTCGTCCTGCCAGGTGGCCAGCAGCTTGCAGGCCGTGTGCAGCACCCAGCGGCCCAGCGGCAGGATGAGCCCGGTTTCTTCCGCCAGCGGAATGAACTGCGCCGGCGACACCATGCCCCGCCGCGGGTGGGCCCAGCGCACCAGCGCCTCCACGCCCACGCACTGCCCGGACAGGTGCACCTGGGGCTGGAAGTGCAGCAAAAACTCTTCCTGGGCCAGCGCCGAGCGCAGGTCCGTCTCCAGGCCGGCCCGGGCGGTCACCACCGCCTGCATGCCCGGGTCAAAGAAGCGCAGCGTGTTGCGCCCGGCCGTCTTGGCCTGGTACATGGCCAGGTCCGCCTGCTTGAGCAGCTCGCCCACGCTGGTCTGCTCGCCCGTGAACGGCGCCACCCCGATGCTGGGGGTGCTGCGGTACTGGTACCCCGCCAGCGCATACGGCACGGCCAGCATGGTCAGGATCTTCTCGCCCACGCTGCGCGCGTGCAGGGCCAGCTCGTGCGGCTTGGCGCTGAGCTCTTCGAGCATGACCACGAATTCGTCACCGCCCAGGCGGGCCACCGTGTCCATGCTCCGCACGCAGGTGTTCAGGCGCTGCGCCACCTGCTGCAGCAGCAGGTCGCCCTGGTCGTGGCCCAGGGTGTCGTTCAGGGTCTTGAAGTTGTCCAGGTCGATGAACAGCAGTGCCCCGCCCTGCTGGCGCCGCTGGGCGTTGGCCAGCGCGAGGGCCACGCGGTCCATGAGCAGCATGCGGTTGGGCAGGCCCGTGAGCGCGTCGTAGAACGCCAGGCGCTGGATCTCGCGTTCGTTGGCCTTGCGCTGGCGGATGTCGGTGTTGATGGCCAGGATGGACTGCGGCTGCCCGTCCTCGCCGCGCACCAGGGTCCAGCGGCCCTCGACCTCGATGGTGCTGCCGTTGCGGTGGCGCTGCACGATCTCGCCCGTCCACTCGCCCTGCTCCAGCACGGTCTGGGTGGCGTGGCGGAAGTGCGTGGGGTCGGCGTAGAGCAGCGTTTCCACCGACTGGCCCAGCGCCTGCAGCTGCGACCAGCCGTACAGCCGCTCGGCGCTCTTGTTCCAGTAGATGACGCGGTGCTCCAGGTCGCGCACCAGGATCGCGTCCTGCGCCTTGTCCAGCAGCGACGCCTGGTGGCGGATGCGCGCGTCGGCCAACTGCCGGTCGATCTCGGACGACGCGCGCGCCGCAAAGATCTGCAGCGTGGACGTGATGAAGCCCGTCTCCGCGATCGGCTGGCGGAACAGCACGAACACGATGCCCACCACCTCGCCATCGGCATTGCACAGCTGCTGGCCCGCATAGCCCTGGGCGCCGACGTAACGCAGGATGGGCGCTTCGGGGTAGCGCTGCTGTACCTTGTCCGCCACCACATACTCCCGCTGCGACAGCAGCTGCAGGCTGGGCGTTCCGGCCAGGCTGTACTCGTCATTGGGCAGCATCTGCCCGTCCAGCACCGCGGCCAGCGTCACCACGCGCGGCGGCTGCCCGGCCGCAGGGGGCAGAAGCCGCACCACGCAGCCCCCCTGCGCGCCCAGCGCATCGGCCATGTTGCGTACCAGCTGCACGAAGAACTCGGTGCCCGTGCTGGCCGAGACCGCTGCCGCCACCTTGAGCACCGACGCCTGCAGGCGCTGCTGCGCCTTTTGCGCGCGCAGGCTGGTGATGCCGAAGGCCAGGTCGCCTGCCAGCTCCTGCAGCAGCGCCGCCTCTTCGGGGCTGATCTGCAGCACGTCGGGCGCGTACAGGTACAGCAGGCCGAAGGTGCGGTCCTGGTCGCGCACGCGCTCCTTCAGCGGCAGGCAGATCACGCCGTGGAAGCCGTGGTCCAGCATGCGATCCGTCCAGTCGGCGAAGTCGCCCTCCTGCCGGATGTCCTTGACGATCACCGGCCTGCCCGAGCGCACGGCCATGCCCGCCGGGCCCCGGCCGTAGGGGTCCGCAGCGTCCCACGACAGGCGCAGGTTTTCCAGATAGTTGTTGTTGTAGCCCGCGTGGGCCACCGGCTGGATGGACTTGCGGTCGTCGTCCAGGGCGAAACCCACCCACCCCATGCGGTAGCCGCCAATGTCCACCGCGATCCGGCAGATGGCCTGGAGCAGCGCGGTCTCCGAGGTGGCGCGCACCAGGGTTTCGTTGCACGCGCTCAGCAGCCGCTGGGCACGGCCCATGCGCGCCAGCTCGCGCTCGGTGCGCAGGCGCTCGGTCACGTCGGTGGCCAGCACCTGGCGGGCCGGCCGACCGTTGAAGCTGATGCTGCCCGCCGTGATCTCCACGTCCATGAAGCTGCCGTCTTTCTTGACGTGCCGGCTGATCACGGGCTTGCTGCGCTCGTCCATCGAAAGGGAGCGAAGCACTTCCTCAATGTGCGCGCGCTGCGCGGCCGGCCACAGGTCCGGCATGCGCAGGGCCAGCAGTTCGGCCTCGGTGTAGCCGTAGTGGGTTTCCATCGACTGGTTGACGGCCTGCAGGCGCAGGGTTTCCCGGTCGTACACCCACATCGGATGCGGGTGCTCGTTGAACAGCATGCGGTACTGGTGCTCCGACGCCCGCAGCTGCCCCGCGACGTGGCGCAGCTGCACCATGGCCCCCAGCGATTCGGTGAGGATCTCCAGGTGCGCCACGTCACGGCGGGAGAAGGCGTTCGCCCGGTCCGACAGGACCTTGAGCGAGCCCACCACGCCCTGCGGCGTGCGCAGCGGCACCGCCATCACGGAGCGCACGCCCTGGCGGTGCGGCAGCGACGCCATGTCCCAGCCTTCGGCCTCGGTGTCGTTGCACACCACGGTGCGCCCCTCGCGCAGCGCGGGCCACAGCAGGCTCTGCTCCACCGCCATCAAGTGGCCGGGGGGGCGCACCAGGTCGCCCGACGATGCCTGCGCCACCAGTTGGCGGCCCTGCAGCAGCTCCACCACCGCCCCCCGGGCCAGTGTCTGGCGCAGCACGGTGTCGGCCACCAGCTGCAGCACCGCGGGCAACGGCATGTCCAGCGACGAAATGCGCTGCTGCACCTGCAGCAGTTCCGCATGGGCTTGCGCGTCCCGCTGGGCCTCCAGCTCGCTCGACTTTTGCGCGCTGATGTCCGTCATGCCCCCCACCATGCGCACTGCCTTGCCGGTGGAGTCGCGGATCAGGAAGCCCCGGTCCAGCACCCAGGCATAGCTGCCGTCCTGGCGGCGAAAGCGGTACTCGGCCGACCAGTGGTGGTCCGTGCCCGCGATGGAAGCCTGGATGCCCTGGATCACCGCTTCGCTGTCCTCGGGATGCAGGCGCAGCGTCCAGGACGTGCTGTCGGGTGGCAGCTGGTCCATGGGCACGCCGAAGAGCGTCTGCATGCCCTCGTTCCACCACATCAGGTCGGTGTGCAGGTTCCAGTCCCACACCGCATCGGCCGTGGCCCGGGACACCAGGTGGAAACGCTCCTCGCTTTCGCGGCGCGCCTGCCGCGCCTGGTGCTGGGCCGAGATGTCCTGGAACGCCCCCTGCACGCGCACGACCCGGCCCTGGCTGTCGCGCACCGCCTGCCCCGCCGCGCGCGCCCAGACCCGCACGCCGCCGGGCAAGGTGACTTCGGCCTCCAGATCGAACGGCGTGCCGTGCGCGATGCAATCGTCCAGCGCCTGATGCACCTGGCTGCGGTAGGGCGGGTTGAACAGCTGCACCACCTGGGCCAGCGTGCTGGCGCGGTGGGACAGGCCGTAGGCCGCGGCAATTTCCTGCGACCACGCCACCTGCTCGCCCGGCAGGTCCAGCGTCCAGGCGCCAATGCGGGCGATGGAGCCGGCCACGCGCAGCGCCTCGCCCTGGGCCAGCAGCTCGGCGTGCATCCGGTCGCGCTCTTGCACCAGATGCGCCAGCTCGCGCCGCTGGCGCCGCAGCTCCAGCTGCACCAGGGTCTGGTCGGCCAGGATCTTCAGGCCCTGCAGCTGCGGGGCCTCCAGCGTGCGCGCCACCGTGTCCATCACCGCGAGGGTGCCCAGCGCAAACCCTTCCGGCGTCACCAGCGGAACGCAGGCGTAAAAGCGGATGCCCGGCACGTCCAGCACCAGCGGGTTGGTCGCAAAGATGGGGTGCTGCAGGGTGTCGGGCACCACCATGGCATCGCGCCGCCCGTCCAGCGCGTGGGCGCAGAACGCAATGGCGCGGTCCGTCTGCGCCAGCGGAACGCCCACCGCGGCCTTGAACCACTGGCGTTCGCTGTCCACGAAATTCACCACCGCCATCGGGCAGCCGCACACCTGGGCGGCCAGCAGGGCCAGCTGGTCAAAGGCAGCCTCGGCGGGCGTGTCGAGGATCGCGTAGGAGTGCAGTGCCTGGAGCCGCGCGGCCTCGTCGGGAGCGTGCGCTGGCGGCATGGTCATCGGGCGCAGGCCGGCCCTGCTGGCGCACGCACGCCCCCCCGGGCCGCCTGGGACCGGGGCGCATGGCGGGGCGTGGATGTCGGCGTCATCAGGGCAATCGGGTGGCTGGGACGGGTGGCAAGGCGATCGGGATCGCGGTCTTGGCCCTGCAGGGGGCACATTGCCGTTTTTAGGCCAAAACCCCCGGTTCCACAATTGTTAACTATCAATGCTACACCGCGCCGCGCAGCCTTCCGGCGCACGGGGAATGAGGGTTTGCCCCATGCGCGCGGCCGTCCCCGCCGTCGACCGCGCCGGCCGCCCATCATCGTGGGCGCGCCGCTGTCGGGACCCCTGGCCTTCGGCTACCGGTATGCCATCGGCATGCACAAACGCCCTGACCATGCCCTGACCGTGCCCTGACCGTGGGCGCGATCACGTTCGGCATCCCGGCCCTTGCGGCCCTTGCCGCGTTCACAGCCCCGGCGCGCAGCGTCGGTGGCGGTGGCCCCTCCGGGCGCGGCCTCGGTCTGACCGACGGAAAGGGCGGGGGCAGGCCCTGCCCCCGCCGGCAGCGTCAGCGGAGCGCCCGCCGCGCGCGCACGGCCGCGGCCAGTTGCTGCAGCACGGGCACGGTCTGCGCCATGCTGATGCACGCATCCGTCACCGACACGCCATGGCGCAGGGCCTGGCCGGGCACGATGTCCTGGCGGCCTTCTTCCAGGTGGCTTTCGATCATGATGCCGGTGATGCGCGCGTCCCCCGCCGCGATCTGCGCGGCCACTTCGCCGGCCACCGTGATCTGGCGCTGGTGCTGCTTGCTGCTGTTGGCGTGGCTGACGTCGATCATCACCTGCTCGCGCAGGCCGGCCGCCTTGAGCAAGGTGCAGGCGGCGTCCACATCCGCGGCGCTGTAGTTGGGCTGCTTGCCGCCGCGCAGGATCACGTGGCAATCCTGGTTGCCGCGCGTCTCGAAGATCGCGGCCTGGCCCATCTTGGTCATGCCCATGAAGGCGTGCGGTGCCTGCGCGGCCTGGATGGCGTCGCTGGCCACCTTGATGCCGCCGTCGGTGCCGTTCTTGAAGCCCACGGGGCACGACAGGCCGCTGGCCAGTTGGCGGTGGCTCTGGCTCTCGGTGGTGCGCGCGCCGATGGCGCCCCAGCTCACCAGGTCGCTGATGAACTGCGGGCTCAGCAGGTCCAGAAACTCGGTGCCCACCGGCAGGCCCAGCGCCAGCACGTCCAGCAGCAGCTGGCGCGCCAGCTCCAGCCCCTCGTTGATGGCAAAGCTGCCGTCCAGCCGCGGGTCGTTGATGTAGCCCTTCCAGCCCACGGTGGTGCGGGGCTTTTCAAAGTACACGCGCATCACGACCAGCAGGTCGTCCTGCAGCGCATCGGCCTGCGCCTTGAGGGCGCGCGCGTACTCCATGGCCTGGCCATGGTCGTGGATGGAGCAGGGCCCCACCACCACGATCAGTCGGTCGTCCTGGCCGTGCAGCACGCGCGAAATGGCGGCGCGGCTGGCCTCCACCAGCGTGAGCGCGGCCTCGGGCGTGGGCAGCCATTCCTGCAGCAGCGCCGGCGTGATGAGCGGCCGCACGGCCTTGATGCGCGTGTCGTCGATGCGGGTGGTGTCGTGGGTGGAAACGGGGGTGGCGGAGCGGTGTGCGTGGGTCATGGTGGCCCCGATTGTCGCGCGGCGCGCATGGCCGACTGGCCAAGCCCGTGGTCACACGCATCGAAACTGGCGCGCCCCCGACCCGTGGGCGCAGAGCAAGGGCCGCCCCGCAGCGGGTGCGTCGTCCCCCTGCCCGCGTCGCGCAGCGGGGAAGCCGCTCAAGGGATGTCCGAATTCAAGGTCGCCTGAAAACCGCGTTCTGCCGCGACCAATGGCGCGACTGCAGGTGGTCCATGCGCACCGTGCCGCCGGTGGAGGGCGCATGCACAAAGCGCCCTTCCCCCACGTAGATGCCCGCATGGTTGGGCCGGGAGCCCGTGCCGAACACCACCAGATCGCCCGCCCGCAGCTCCCCGCCGTCAATGGGGTAGCCCCAGGTGTCCAGCTGCGCCACCGTGCGCGGCGGCGGCGTGCCCACCTGGTTGCGGTACACGTAGCCGATCAGCCCGCTGCAGTCGAAGCCCGACTCCGGCGTGTTGCCGCCGTAGCGGTACGGCGTGCCCACCAGGCCCAGGGCATGGATGGCGATGTCATGCGCCTGCTCGGCCGACAGCGGCGGCGTGGTGCGCACGGGGGCGACGGGCACGGAACGGGACGGAGGCCGGGAGGTGCCACAACCGCCCAGCACCAGCAGGATGGCGGTGCAGGCGGCGGCAAGGCCCAGGCGGTGAAGAACACGCATGGGCGGAAGTTTAGGCCAAATCGGCCTCCAGCGCTTATCCCACAAGCGCTGGCAGCTATGAATTTCGCAGTGAACCCAATGTTCAGGCAACCGCGCGAGGAGCCTCGAACTGCTGCAAGGCGGAAAAAAGCCGTTCCACGTTGTGCGCGTCAAAAACGCCGTCCGGCCCCTGGGCATGGATGTCCGTGAACGGCGAGGCGTAGAGCCGCTCTGCCGGCATGGCGCCATGTTCGGTGAGATGGTGAATGATCTCTTCGATGAACTGCATCTGGCTCGCAGTTGCCGTACCGCCTGCGATGAGATGGGCAAACGCCTGTGCGGCCGCTTCGCGGTCCAGCCCGACCAGTGAACGGATGAATGCCGGCAGGCTGGCATGCAGTTCGCGGGCGCGGGCCACGAAAGCATCGGTACCACCCGCCTCGCGCAGCATCGATTCCAGTTCCGTCAAATCGGCCTCGGTCAAGGGCAGGTTGCGCCGCAGCCGGTGCAGCGCCAGACGGTCTTCGTGGGCGCGCAGGAACACCTTGGCTTTGGCGCGAAAGCGCTCAAAGTCCACTGCGCTGGACACCAGGGGCAAATCCACTTCGGCGGTCTCGCCGATGGCGTCTTCAAAGTCGGTATAGACCACCTTGCGGCCGCTCTTTTCGATGAGCTTGATGAGGCTGCGCAGCTTGCGTCGCGCCTGCTCCAGCATGGGCAGCGTCACGTCTTGCCACCACTCGTCGCCCGCAATCGCCTCGATCAGCAGCAGGTGTTCGCGCACGCTGGGCACGTTGGCCAGTTCCAGCAGGCTGCTCGCCAGTTGCTGTACCTTGGTTTGCAGGCGGGCAAGGGCCGGTTCGTTGCGCAGCAGGGCCAGCTGGGTGCCGAGCAGCAGGGCGTCAAAACGCTTGGCGTCTTCGTCGTCATCGCGCACTGCGGTGGGCAGGCCCGACAGGTGCGCGGATACCTCGGCCAGTTGTTCGGCCGTGGGGCGCGTCCAAGCGTCGGCTTGCGCCCAGGCCTCCACCCAGCGGCGCTGCGGGCGCACCACAAAGTTGTCGAGCGACATGCCTGCCACCATGCTGTGCAGCAGCGCAGCGGTGTCGCGGCGAATGGTGGCCTCCGTGAGCACGGGCGATTGGTCGGGCGCTTCAGCCACGCCGTCGCTGGCCAAACGTTTGTCGAGCACTTCGATCAGCTCCAGCCGCGCGTTGAACAGCCGCTGCGAGAGCGGCTGGGCCAGCGCGCCTTCGCTACCCTCCAGCTCCTGGCTGAAAAACTCCAGGTTCTGACAGAAGTCGAAGATGAAGAAGTCCTGCTTGTCCTGCCCCGGTCCGTACAGTTCCTTGCACAGTCGCGTGCCGCGTCCCACCATCTGCCAGAACTTCGCCTTGGAGCGCACGATCTTGAAGAACACCAGATTCACCACCTCCGGCACGTCGATGCCGGTGTCCAGCATGTCCACCGAAATGGCGATGTGTGGTGCGCGGTCCTTTTGCCCGAAGGCGTCGATAAGCGATTGGGCGTACTCGGTCCTGAAGGTGATGGTGCGCGCAAACTCGCCGCGGTATTCGGGGTAGTTGGCATCAAAGCGCGCCTGGATGAACTCGGCGTGCCGCTGGTTCTTGGCAAAGATGATGGTCTTGCCCAGCCGGTCGCCACCCGCCACCTTGTGCCCGCGCTCCATCAGCAGGGCCAGCATCTTGTCCACGGTGTCGGTGTTGAAGAGCCACTGATTCACCGCCTCGGCGCTCACCTCGTCGGGGGCCTCGCCGCCCTCTTCATCCCATTCCAGCGCGTCCCACTGGTCTTTTTCGTCCTCGCTCAGCTCGTTGTAGCGAATGCCTTCGCGCTGGAACTTCAGCGGCACCGAAATGGCCCGAGGCGGCGCCAGGTAGCCCTCGGCAATCGCGTCATCCAGCCCATAGGCATCAGTGGGCACACCGCTTTCCAGGCCAAACAGGCTGTAGGTGTTACGGTCGATCTCGTCCTTCGGTGTCGCCGTCAGGCCGACCAGCAGCGCATCGAAGTAATGAAAGATTGCGCGGTACTTTTGGTAGATGGAGCGGTGCGCCTCATCCACCACGATCAGGTCAAAGTGCCCTACGCCGAAACGGCGTTTGCCACCGCCTGCGCTTTCGTTGATGAGGCCCATCATCGTGGGGTAGGTGGACACATAAACCCGGCCCTCAGTGGCCCGGTCGGTCACCAGATTCACGGGTGCAGCGTCTGGCAAAAAGGCCTTGAAGGCATTCACCGCCTGGTTCACCAGCGCCACGCGGTCGGCCAGAAACAGCACGCGCTTGGCCCAGTTGGCGCGCATGAGCAAGTCCACCAACGCAATCACCGTGCGCGTCTTGCCTGCACCCGTGGCCATCACCACCAGCGCCTTGCGGTGCTGGTCGCGCTCAAAGGTTTCGGCAATGCGCCGGATGGCGCGCTGCTGGTAGTGGCGCTCCACAATGCCCGCTGCAATGGGCAACCCTGCCAGTGGCTTGCGCGTGGCGCGGCGCTGGGCCATCAGCTCCAGCTCGTCCTTGGTGTGAAAGCCTTGCACCGCGCGCGGCGGGCTGGTGGTGTCGTCCCACATCCAGTGTTCGTAGCCATTGGTGCCGTAGATCACGGGGCGGTGGCCGGTGCTGCGCTCCAGGCAGTCGGCATACAGGCGCGCCTGCTGCTGGCCCTCCTGGGCGCTGCGACGGGTGCGCTTGGCTTCCACAATAGCCAGGGGGATTTCGCCACTCCACAGCACGTAGTCCACAAACCCTTTGCCTTCACCATTGGGCATGCCCTGCACTTCAAACTCGCGGTCACGGGGCTGGTCCAGCGCCCAGCCGGCTTCTTTGAGCAGCAGGTCAATGAACAGGTCGCGCGTGGCGGCCTCGTTGTAGTCGTGCGCTGTGGCGGGCTGCGCGGCGTTGGCAGCTTTGGCCGCGGCAATTTCGGCGCGGTAGCGGGCCAGCTCCGCATCCAGCGCGGCATTGCGGGCAGCCGCTTCCCGCAGTGCGGCGTCGCGCTCGGCCAGGGCTTGGGCTTGTCGGGCCAATGCCTCTTGCGCTGCCGCTTGGGCGGCGCGGCTGGCGGCCTGCTCTTGCGCCACTGCCGTGCTGGCAGGCGGTGGCAATAGGTCCACGCGAAACTGCAGCCCTGCCCCAGGCCGATCGCCCACACGGCGCGCATAGTGCTGCGCCAGCCAGAACGCCACATGGAACAGTTCGCGCAGCGCATTGAGCGCATCCTGCGCAGCCACGGGGCGCACATCGTGCACCGCCTTGTTGCCCAGGCGGCGGATCACATCCATCTTGGTGTGCACCGTCGGCCCCACCAGTTGCTGAAAGCTGGGCTCGAACAAAAAGGCCGACAAATCGGCCTTGTACGGCATGCGCAGACTCCCGCCCCGGCCGCCTTCCGCTTGGTAGAGCCAAGCCACGGCCAACTCCAGCGTGCGGCGCGCGTAGAAGCAGGCGGTGCGCGGGTCGGCATGGGCTGCTGCCTCGGCACGGCGGGCTTCGGCCAGCAGGTCGGGCCAATCAGACTGCAAAAAGCTGAAATTGGAGGTCGTCAAAGCGTTGCCTTTGCTGCGCGAGGAAGGTGGCGTTTGGGATAGGTCGTTTACTGTGACGGTTTGGTTTAAACAAACTGTTTAACCGCTATCGTGCCTTTTTGGAATGTTTTGGGTTTTATAAGTTGTTGATTTATATGGAACATTCTGCGGTGTAAAGCATTGCTTTACCTCTAGGTATTGCCCTTTGGGTCAAAGACGGCTGCATCGGCAAGATACCAGCGGGCCCAGCGGCGCTGGCCCAAAACGTTGATCAACCCTTCATTGCGCAACTCGTCCAGCAGCTTTTGCACCGCCTTCATAGGCAGGGACGGCAGCACTTGGCGGAACTCGCTCAGCGGCGCACCCGCTTCCCCCTGGTCTTTGAGATGTTGCAGCAATAAAGCCTTGTTGGTGCCGTGGTCCAGCCCCCGTTTACGGGTGTAGGTGCCTTTGCTGCCCAGCGTCGCATACAAGGCGGCGGCCAGCATGTATTTGGCGGTCTTGCCTTTTCCAATGACCTCTACGGCGCCCACCTCTGCCAGTGCCGGAAGGCGTTCCTGCAACGCGGGCGCCAAAGGGCGATCTTGTTGCAGGCATTCCAACGCGAGGTAGTCGAGGGTCGAAAAGCTGCGCAGCGTCTCGTCCCCCAGCCGCTCCATAAACCGCACAAACGCCGGGTTGCGTACCCCGCCCTCCAGTGTCAGCCGTACCTCGTGCGCGGCAGTGCCCGCAAAGCTGGGCAGCGGCTTGCCCTGGCGCACGGCGCTTTCCATCATCAAGTTCAAGCCCTGGCCGGATCGCTCGATCAGCCCGCAGCGCCCCAGGGCTTCGGCCAGGCGGCGGTTGCGTGGGTATTGCTGGTCAATGATGTTCTCGGGCGTGATGCCGGGCGGCAGGCCGCCGGGGCTCACCACCTCCAGCCGCTTGGCAAACTGCCGCACAAAGATGGAGCCGCCCAGTCGGTAGTCGCGGTGGGCTACCGCGTTCAGGATGGCCTCGCGCACCGGCACCTCGTCAAACGTGGGCAAATCCATGCGGAAAAAGTCGTCCTGGTAGCTCTGCCGGTCGTTGCGCAGGTTGATCTTTTTCCACAGCGCGTCTTGCCAGGCAAAGAAGCCTGCGCGGTATTCCTCCCGGTCGGCCGCCGGACCTGCGGCCTCGGACGAGCGGTACTCAAACACCAGTTCGGCCTGCGCCAGCCAGCGCGTCAGGCCCGCATGCGTGCCAAACAGAATGAGTGCCGCATAGCTCACCTGATCGCCCTCTACCAGCAGCTCTGCATCGCGCAGCGTTTGCAGATCGCTCAACTCACGCCTGCGTGGGTCACCGCTCTTGCGTGCCCAGCGTTCGCGGAACAGGGCGATGGACTCCGGCTCCAGATCGGCCAGCGTGGCACCGGGGCAAGGCTGGGCTGAAAAGTCAGGTCCCCCTTCGGCAAACATGGCGCGCAGTTCGTGGTCGGCCAGCGGGGCCAAGTCGTCGCCTGCGCGCTTGAAGTAGCTGCCATCCACATTCCACGCTGTACCCGGCAGGCGCGACGGCACATGCACCACCAGCACGCGCCCCTCAGGCAAGCGCATCTCTTCCACCGGAATGCGGTGCCCCAGCCGCGTGTGCAAGCCCGCCTCGGTGCGGCCCGGGTCTTCAAACGCCTGGGTGCCCACAATGCGCCGGGGTCGCTTGTCCGTCACCCCCAACACCATGGTGCCGCCGCCCTCGTTGGCCAGGGCCACGCAGTACTTGAGCAGCTTTTCAAAGTCGTAGCGCTGCTTGGCCTCCTTGAACTCCAGGCGCTGGCCTTCGGGTTCAAGCAGCCATTGTTGAAGCTGGGCGACGGAGGTGGGCATGGTGTGGGCGGGGCTTTGGAGCTTAGAGATCCCAGTGGCGCTGACGGGCCTCGGGCGGCAACGTGTCGATGATGTACTGCAGCGGGATCGCCTCGTTCTTAGGCGCGCGCTCGTAGGCGCTGTCGTGGGATGCCGTCTTGGTCTGCCCGAACTTCATGTCGCTGCAGTAACGGATGGCCCATTCCAGGCTCTCCACCACCGACCGGCTGAGCTTGCTGAAATCGGCATCACGCAGGACCGTGAGTTTCTTGTCATTGCGGCGCAGGGCGGCACGCATGGCGTCGTCGTCAAAGTCGCTGAACATCCGTTCGCCAATGAGCACCCGCGTGGCGTCGTAAGCCGACTGAGGGACCGGGCCATGGGGTAGTGCGCAATAGGTCTCGTTGTAAATCTGGCGCCCGTGGTGCTCCAGATGGTGCCTGTCCGCAAAGTAGATGGCCTTGAGGGAGTTGTAGAGATCGCCATCGGGCATGCGCTTGGCAATAAAGATCAATGCTTCTAGGCCGATGGACGCTTCCAATTGCTGCAAATGCTCAAGGCTTTGGGCTGGAGAGCGTGGGGCAGCCAGAGTCAACTCACCACTGAAGGCCCGCTGCTGCAGCGAGGCGAACAGAGCATCCAGCGCGGCCAGGGCGCGTCGGTGGGTGGCTTTAAGGGCTTCGATGGAGGCGATGCGGGTGGCAAAGGTTTGTTCTAACGCATCACCAGGTCTTGGGATTCGGATGCTCTGTAGGCCTTGGGTATCCAATCGCTTTGTCCCATGACCCGCTTCGGAAACCTTCTCAAGAACGAATCCTGACTGACTGCGCAAGCATGCTGCCAAGAACTGACTGTTGACGGGTTGTTTGGGCAAGAGCGCTTTCAGGTCTTGATTGATCGTCGCTGGTATCCGTAAAACGCAAACCGGAAACGTATGAGCGAGGATCATTCCCCGCACCACTATCGCAACAGTGTCTTTGGGCAACAGCTTCAAAGTTGTCGTTTCGGGCACCTGCCCTGAGATGTGATCTTCCGAGTCAAACAAATCTTCGGCCTTCATATCCTTGGCACTGAACCAAGGTAGCTCACCTTCCCAATACTCTCTCTTTGCTTTTGATGGTGTGCCTCCGCTGTAGCAGTGGCAAAGATCGGTCAGCGATTCCGTCGGCCAGCCCTTCGGATTCGCCACCGGGTCCCCAAACATATCGAGAAAGAGGGACTGGGTGAGGCTGTCGAGCAGGGACAGGGCGGTGCGGCGTTGGGTTCGGATGGTTTCGGCTTGGTCGAGGATGGCGGCGATGCGGCGTTGGTCTTCCAGCGGGGGCAGGGGAAACGGCAGATCGTCCAAATGCTCATTTCTCAAATTGTTGATATTCGCACCAGCGGCCAAAGACGAAACCTTTTGCCGGTAGCTTCTCGTTTTGAAAAAGTGAGCGAAGTAAGCGTGATCGACCTTGCTGTTCGGGCGTAGGACCTTACAAAAAGCACCGAAACCCATATTGAGGTTTTGCATTGCAGGCGCAGCTTTTCCGACAACACTCAGGCTCCCACTTGACGCGGCGATAACTACGTCGCCTGCAATTACGAGTTGCTTCGCTGAAATGCGTGCTTCTGGAACGTACGTCAGGTCGTCGAATGACAAGCCCTCGTCTGTGATGTTGTTTGCACGTAGAACGGCCAAATAGCCAGACTCAGGAACAGCCATGGCGTCGTCACCTGAATAGCTGACGCCACGGATTTGTTCGCAAACGTCGCTGACTTTTACAAGGGGCACACTCACTTCAACATCCCCTCCAACACCTCCATCCTCCGCGCAATCTCATCCTCCAGCGCCCGGAGCTCCGCCAAGATCTCCCCTGGCGCCCGGTGCTGCACCTGCTCATGCACCACTTCCTTATAGCGGTTGATGCTCAGGTCGTACCCATTGGCCTCAATGTCGGCCTTGGGCACGCAAAAGCTTTGCGCGGTGCGGGGGCGCTCGCGTTCGGTGCCGTTGCGCTGCGCCCAGCGGGTGAGCACATCGGGCAGGTTGTTTTTGGCGTGCTCTGCTTCTGATAGCGGCTCGTGCTTGTCTGCGCTGGGCCGCAGGCCCAAACGGCTTGCGTCCAGCAGGGGCTGGCGTTTGTCGTCCAGGCTCCAGCCGTCGGCCTGCATGTCGTAGAACCACACGTGGTCGGTGCCGCCGCTCATGGTTTTGGTGAAGAGCAGGATGGCGGTGCTGACGCCCGCGTAGGGTTTGAACACGCCGCCGGGCAGGCTGATGACGGCGTCGAGCTTTTGCTCTTCCACCAGCTTGCGGCGCAGTTCCTTGTGGGCCTTGCTGCTGCCAAAGAGCACGCCGTCGGGCACGATCACCGCCGCCCGCCCGCCGGTTTTGAGCAGGCGCAGAAACAGGGCCAGAAAGAGCAGCTCGGTCTTTTTGGTTTTGACGGTTTGCTGCAAATCCTTGGCGGTGTTTTCGTAGTCCAGGCTGCCGGCAAAGGGCGGGTTGGCCAGGATGAGGCTGTAGGCCTCGGCGTCGCCCGCCGCGCCTTCGGCGAGGGAGTCGCGGTATTCGATGGCGGGGTGTTCCACGCCGTGCAGCACCATGTTCATGCTGCCGATGCGCAGCATGGTGTTGTCGAAGTCGTAGCCGTGGAACATGCCGCTGTGGAAGTGCTTGTTTTGCGCGGGCACGCGCAGCATGTCGGGGTAGGTGCGGCGCAGGTATTCGCCCGCGGCGACCAAGAAACCGCAGGTGCCGCTGGCCGGGTCGCAAATGGTGTCTTGCGGTGTGGGGGCCGTCAGGGCCACCATCAAGTCGATGATGTGGCGCGGGGTGCGGAACTGGCCGTTGTGCCCGGCAGAGGCGATCTTGCCGAGCATGTATTCGTACAGGTCGCCCTTGGTATCGCGGTCGTCGAGCGGAATGGTGTCGAGCAAGTCCACCACCTTGGCTAGCAGGCCGGGCGTGGGGATGGTGAAGCGGGCATCGCGCATGTGGTGCGCAAAGGCCGACTCCGCCGCCGGGCCGCCCGAGGCTTGCAGGCCGCGCAGAAAGGGGAAGACCTGGTTGCTGAGCACGTCGAACATCTCGGCCGGGGCCATGTTCTTGAAGCGGGACCAGCGCATGGCGTCGTGCGCGCGGCCTTGCGCATCGGTGCCCGCGGGGATCAGGTGCACGGGCTGGGTCTTGAGGCGCAGGGCCTTGTTGTCTTCGCGGGTCTGGTCGCTGTCGAGCGCGCGCAGAAAAAGCAGGTAGGTGATCTGCTCTATGACTTCAATGGGGTTGGCGATGCCGCCGGACCAGAAGGCGTTCCAGACTTGATCGACCTTGTTGCGGAGTTCACCAGTGAGCATGGGGTGGCAGTTCGCTGCGTTCTTGAGGGGAAAACAGCGAGTCTGCCACGCCAGAGTGCGTCACCTTGGATTCATAGCCAAATCGGCCTCTAGCGATTAGCCATCAAGCGCTGGCAGCTATGGTTTTTGATGTCTGCGCTCTGCCTCGCCGTGCCATCAGCCGGTTTGCCACGCTCACGATGGCTTGCACCGAGGCCGTCACGATGTTGTGGCTGCTTCCTGCGCCGAAGGTGGCGCCGGCCACGCCGTCCATCGCGGCTTCCACGATGGCCAGTGCCTGGGCGTGGGCGCCGGTGCCGGTGGCGCGCTCTTCATAGTGGTCCACGCGCAGCGGCAGGCCCAGCGCGTCCACCGTGGCGGCGATGGGGCCGTTGCCCTGGCCGCGCAAGGTCTGGCGCGTGCCGTCGATGGTCACGTCCAGCTCGATGCCCTGGCCGTCGTCGTCGATGCGGTGGCTGTGGCAGGTGATGGCGGCGTGCGCGGGGGCGCGCAGGTAGGTGGTCTGGAACAGTGCCCACAGCGCGTCGCCCGTCATCTCGCCCTCGCTCGTGTCGGTCTGGCGCTGCACCACGGCGCTGAATTCGACCTGCATGCGGCGCGGCATCACCACGCCGTGTTCGCGCTCCAGCAAGAAGGCGATGCCGCCTTTGCCCGACTGGCTGTTCACGCGGATCACGCTGTCGTAGGTGCGGCCCAGGTCCGCCGGGTCGATGGGCAAATAAGGCACTTCCCACAGTGCGTTCGGGTCCTGCGCGGCAAAGCCCTTCTTGATCGCGTCCTGGTGCGAGCCCGAGAACGCGGTGAACACCAGGTCGCCCGCATACGGGTGGCGCGGGTGCACGGGCAGCGCGGTGCATTCCTCAGCAATGCGCGCGACCGAGGTGATGTCCGAGAAGTCGAGGTTCGGGTGCACGCCCTGCGTGTACATGTTGAGCGCCAGGGTCACGATGTCCACGTTGCCGCAGCGCTCGCCGTTGCCGAAAAGGCAGCCTTCCACGCGGTCGGCACCGGCCATCATGGCCAGTTCTGCCGCCGCTACGCCGGTGCCGCGGTCATTGTGCGGGTGCACCGAGAGCACGATGTGCTCGCGCGGGCTGAGGTGCCGGTCCATCCACTCGATCTGGTCGGCAAACACGTTGGGCGTGGCGTTCTCCACCGTGGTGGGCAGGTTGATGATGATGGGGCGGCCGGGGCCGGCGCTCCACGCGGCAATCGCCGTCTGGCAGGCCTTGAGTGAGACGCTGAGTTCGGTGGCGCTGAAGGTCTCGGGCGAGTACTGCAAGGTCCACTGCGTGGCGGGCTGTGCGTCGGTGAGCTGCTTGAGGTACCCCACGTGGTGGCTGATGAGCTGCATCACCTGCGTCACGTTCATGCCGAACACGATGCGCCGCCACGCGGGCGCGGTGGCGTTGTACAGGTGCACGATGGCGCGCGGCGCGCCCTTCACGGCTTCCACGGTGCGCGCGATCAGGTCTTCACGCGACTGGGTCATGACCATGATGGTCACGTCGTCGGGGATCAGGTGCTCGTCGATGAGGCGGCGCACAAAGTCAAAGTCGGTCTGCGACGCGGCCGGGAAGCCGACCTCGATCTCCTTGAAGCCGATGCGCACCAGCTCGGCAAAGAGCTTCATCTTGCGCTCGCCGTTCATCGGCTCGAACAGCGCCTGGTTGCCGTCGCGCAAATCGGTGGAGAGCCACACGGGCGCGCGGGTGATGCTGCGGGTGGGCCATTGGCGGTCGGGCAAGGCGACCGGGGCGATGGGTTGGTACTTGGTGGCGGGCTTGGCAATCATGAGAAGGCTCCACGAACGGTGCAGTGCGCGCGCAACAGGGGTGCGCACCGCGGGTCAACAACGAAATGAAAAACAAGACGTGTGACATCCCCTGCAGCCCTTTGCGTGTGCAAAGGCTGGTTCGCGGGCCGGGGTCAGGGGGAGATCAGGGGTTGCGCTGAACGGGTCAGGCAACCAGGGTGGCGAACGCAGGCAGACCCCGGCCAGGCACTAGGCCTAGCGATAGGGTGGATAGGAGCATGCTGCGTTGCATAGGGGAGCAAAGATAGCACAGGCTTGCTGCAGCGCGCAAGAATTTCAATGAAAAGTGGCTCCAGCGCTTTCTGGATGAGCGCAAGCAGCTATGAAATATATAGCGATGAAAAGCCCCGATGACGTGGCGGTGCAGGGGCATGGCCGCTGGTAGCATGGCCGCTTTCGCGCCGCTTCAGCCGGCCAGCGCGCCCTGCCCTCGCTTCGTTCAGGAGACTCCGATGCCCTACATGCTGCTCATCATGGAACCCCCCGGCCAGCGGGCCGAGCGGGGCCTGGCCGGCGGGCAGGAGGCGTATGCGCGCATGCTGCGGTTTGGCGACGGCCTCAAGGCGCGCGGCCTGCTGCTGGCCACCGAGTCGCTGGCGTCCACCGAGCAGGCCGTGCGCTTGCAGGTGCGCGACGGCGCGGCCCGCATGGTGGACGGGCCCTTTGCCGAAACCAAGGAGATGGTGGGCGGCTTCTTCCTGGTGGACTGCGCCACCCGCGACGAGGCCGTGGCCCTGGCCCGCGAATGCCCGGCCGCCGAGTGGGCCACGGTGGAGGTGCGCGAAGTGGCGCCCTGCTATCAAGGCGCCTGAAGGGCGCCCGCCGCAGCGCCGGGGGTGCCACCCGCCAGCAGGGCTTGCAGCTGCGCGGCCGGCATGGGCCGCGCCAGCAGGTAGCCTTGCAGCACATCGCACCCCTGGCGCACCAGGTAGTCCGCCTGCTCTGGCGTTTCCACGCCTTCGGCCGTGATCTGCAGCCCCAGCCCGTGGGCCAGCGCCACCACGGCCGTGACGATGGTGCGGCTGTGCTCGTGCGCGGGCAGGTCCTTGACGAAGCTGCGGTCGATCTTCAGCCGCCGCACGGGCAGCTGGCGCAGATAGCCCATGGACGAATAGCCGGTGCCGAAATCGTCGATGGCCAGGTGGATGCCCAGCTGGCTCAGGCGGTGCAAGACATGCGCGCCGGCCTCCACGTTCTCCATCAGCACGGTTTCGGTGAGTTCGATCTCCAGCTGCTGCGCGGGCAGCTGCTCTTCGCGCAGGATGTCCATCACCCGCTCCAGGAACTGCGGGTCGCCCAGCTGCCGGGCCGAGATGTTGACCGACACCCGCAGCGGGCCGTGCGCCTGGAACCGCACGGCGTCGCGGCAGGCGGTGCGCAGCACCCAGTAGCCCAGCGGCACGATCAGCCCGCAGTCCTCGGCCGCCATCACGGCCTCCAGCGGCGAGACCTGGCCCAGCTCCGGGTGCGTCCAGCGCAGCAGTGCCTCGGCCCCCACCAGGGCGCGGTCGGCCGCGGCAAACAGCGGCTGGTAGTGCATCGACAGCCCTTCGCCCTCCTGCAGGGCCCCGCGCAGCGCCTGCTCGATGGCCTGGCGCCGCACCACGGCCTGGTTCATGGACGCTTCAAAACGCACACAGCGGTTCTTGCCCATCTCCTTGGCGCGGTACATGGCGGTGTCTGCATTGCTGACCAGGCTGTCCATGTCTGCGGCGTCGGCGGGAAAGGTGGCGATGCCCGCGCTGCAGGTCATCGTCAGCTGCTGGCCCAGTTCCAGGAAGGGTTCGCGAAAAGTGCCCACGATCCGTTGCCCGTAGCGGTGCAGCCCGGCGTCGTCCATGTCCAGCCGCAGCACCACGGCGAACTCGTCGCCGCCCACGCGCGAGAGGGCATCGCTGGTGCGCAGCGCCGACTGCAGCCGCCGCGCCACCTGGCGCAGCAGCCCGTCGCCGGCGGCGTGGCCGAAGGTGTCGTTGAGGGTCTTGAAATTGTCCAGGTCGATGTACACCAGCGCCAGGTGCGTGCCCAGGGCCTGGGCGCGCGCAATCTCGGCGGCCAGGCGCTCGTTGAAGGCATGCCGGTTGCCCGTGCCCGTCACCGCGTCGGTGTGCGCCAGCGCGTGCAGGCGGTTTTCCGCATGGCGCACGGCCGCGCGGCTGCGCAGCACCAGGGCCACTGCCATGGCCATGGTGCAGCCGGCGATCAGCAATGCGCCGACAAAGCGCACCAGCAGGCGCGAGTACACCGCGCGCATCGACTTGCGGAAGTACAGCGTGCCCGACGCCACGCCCGCCATCTCCACCGGCCGGGCGATCTCCAGCACGCGCAGGCCGGCGCGCTCGCTGGCCGGCTGCAGGCCGGTGTCCGCCAGCGTGGGGGCAAAGCGCTGGCCCGTCTCGCGGGTGTAGTGGGCCAGCAGGAGGCCGTCGGCGTCGTACACGCCCGCACCCAGCACCAGCGGGGCGGCCTTGAGCGCGGCCAGCATTTCGCCAGCCGCCCGCGCATCGCGGAACACCACCGCGGCCGAGAGGTTGTCGGCCACGATGGCGGCCTCCACCCGGCTGTCCTCCAGCATCGACTGGCGGGTGCTCCAGTAGTCCAGCCCGGTGAGCGCCAGCACCACCGTCAGCAACGCCAGGCCCGCCGCGAGGATGCCGGTGACCACCAGCCGCGACGACAGCAGCAGTGGCGGCGCCTGCCGGGGCTCCGGCCCGTCCTCGGGGACCGTGGGGGTGGCGGTGGCGGAGCGCTGCGGGTTCATGGCGCCGCCTTGGCCAGGCGCAACAGGCGCGAGCTGACGGTCAGCCCCGCCCGGCCGGCTGCGTCGGTGTTCACTGCGAACACGATGCGCTGGGCCTGGCGGCCCAGGGCAATCACGATGTCGGGGTGGTCCGCCACGCCCTCGTCGGCCACGGTCAGAATGCCGTGCCCGGCGGGCAGCGCCCGCAGGGCGCGCAGCGCCGGCTCCGTCTCCGGGCCGTTCAGGACGAGCACGCGGCACTGCCGCAGATCGCCGGGCTCCAGCAGGCGCACCCGCAGGACGCGGCCCTTGCGCACGGGGCGGCCTTCCAGCGCGGCCAGCGCGCGCTTGAGCGGGCTGAACGGCGACACGCACACGGGCCACTCGCCCTCGGGCGCCGCCGCGCTGTCGGGCCACTCCACGAACTGGATGAAGTTGAAGACGTACGCCGCCTTGAGATCAGGTTCCTCCACCGGCCCGGCCGCCTGCGCCGCACCGCCGCTGCAGCACAGCAGCCACAGGCTGCTCCACAGCAGGTTGGGCAAACGCAGGGCGCGGGCCATCAGGATTCTCAGAAGGCGTAAGTGAGCTTGAGCCGGTAGGTGCGCCCGTCCTGGCGGATCGCGTCCTCGCGGATCTCGTAGGACGCCGGGTCCGCATACCGGCGGTTGAACAGGTTGTACACACCCAGCGACAGGTCCACGTCCGCGATGCGCCGGCTGTAGACGAGGTTGGTGACGATGTACCCCGGCAGGCGCGCGTAGGACAGCGTCTCGCGCGCGGCCACGCCAATGGCTTCCACCGCGTACTGCGCGGGCGCTTGCGGGCCGGCTGTGCCCAGGCGCAAGGTGTCGGACCACTGCAGCTTCAGCAGCTGCCGGGGGGCATTGGTCAGGGGTGGCGCGCTGGCGTTCGCGTCCCGCGCGTGCTGCCAGCCCCAGGCCAGGCGCAGCCGGGCGCCGTGCTGCCAGCGCTGCTCCACCTCGGCTTCCACCCCATGCACCTGAACCCCGCGCGCATTGCTGAACACCAGCCGGTCCGGCGCCGCCGCATCGCCCAGCGACAGCAGGTCCGTCACCTGCGAGCGGAACGCCGTCACCAGCATGCGCGTGGTGCCCGTGGGCGAATGTTCCAGCGCGATCTCGGTGGTGCGCACCTTCTCCGGGCGCAGGCCGGGGGTGGTGAGAATGCCGCCCGGCAGGTCCACGGCGTAATCCCGTTCGTAGGCGTTGGGCGGGCGGTAGGCGGTGCCGTGCAGCAGCTTGAGGACGGTGGACGGGTTCCACCAGTACACCAGCCCCAGCCGGGGGTGCACGCTGCCCGCGCTGCCCGACTGCTTGCCCCAGCGCAGGCCGGTGTGCAGCGTGAGGGTGGGAGCCAGCGCAAACTCATCCTGCACGTACAGGCCCACGGCGCTGCCGGTGCGGCGGCTGTCGAGGTACTGCGCCGCGGGCTCCACGTCGAAGTTGAGCTGGCGAATGCCGGTGTCGCGCCGGTAATCCACGCCCCAGGCGAGCTTGTGGCGCGCCAGCGCCGTGCTGATCCACTGCAGCTCCGTGCCCCACCACTGGCCCGCGCCGACGTCGCGGTTGAGCGTCAGCGGCGGGTAGTCGTACACGTAGTCGCCGTCAAACCGGTACCGCCCCGCGTGCAGGCGCCCGGTGAAGGACAGCGACGGCTGCAGCTCGCGCGTGATCTCGGCGGCCAGCCGCGTGGTGGTGTCGATGTACCGCGAGCGGGGGTCGTTGAACGCCTGGGAGAACGCAGCGGTGGGCGTGCCCTTGGTGCGTTCCCCGTGGGCCAGGGTCACGCTCAGGCCGTCGCGCCGCATGCGGGCAAACAGCTGGGTGCTGCGGTCGAAATCCAGGCGCTGCGCGATGCCTTGGTTGCTCTCTGGCGTGTCGTACGCAGCGTAGTACTGGTCGGCGCCCCGGCTGCTGGACCGCGTGAGGGCCAGCAGCCAGTCGCCGCCCGCGGCGTCCACCGTGCCCAGCGAGAACCGGCCTTTGGCCCTGCCATGGCTGCCGGCTTCCACGCTCACCTGCGGCCCGGGCAGCTGCCGGCCGTCGCGGGTGATGACGTTGATCACGCCGAAGAACGCATTGGCGCCGTACACGGCCGAGCCGGGGCCGGGCACGAACTCCACCCGCTCCACCAGGTCCAGGTCCAGCGGGAAATCCGTGCCGATGGTCGCCTGGTCGTAGAGGTTGTCATTGAAGCGCACGCCGTTGACCAGTAGCAGCACGCGCGTGTTGTAGTCCCCCGGCGTGGCAAATCCGCGGTTGCCCAGGTAGTGGTAGGAGCGGTCGTAGGAGACATACAGCCCGCGCATGCTGCCCAGCACCTCGGCCAGCGTGCGGTAGCCGAAGAGGCGGATGTCTTCGGCAGTGACCACGCTGACCACGGCTGGCGCCTCCAGGGCCGTTTGCGCGTAGCGGCTGGCGGTGGTGACCTCCATCTGCATGAGCTGCTCCAGCGGCAGCTGGGCCATGTCCGCCTGGGCGCTGGCGTGCGTGGCGGCGGCGCACAGCCACGCCAGGGCGGCCTGCCGCCGCCAGTGCCCCCGCGGCAGGGCCCGGCAAACTGGCAGGGCGGGGGCGCGTGCGCCGGCGGTACGGAGGGGGAAGGGGAGCGTTCGCACGGGCGGCCCTGGCGTCGGGGAAAGTTCTGTCGTAAAGCGTTGCGCGCGGCCGGTGCCGCACCGCAATCTTTACAAAGTGTATCAATCCGGCCCACAGGGCCAACAGGGCCAACAGGGCCAACCCTGCCCGGGCCGCTCGTCCGGCCCAGCCTCGGCCTGCTGGCGAAGCGCCGCGCCCAGTGTTCAGCGGGCCAGCAGCGCCGTGAGCGCCACCCCGGGGCTCCACGGATCGGAAACCAGGAACTGCCACGCCCAGTACAGCTCGGAGAGGCCCGCCAGCAGCAGCGTGGCCGCCCCGGCCCATGCGCCCTCGGTGTGCCACGCGGCGGCCGAGACCGCCCCGTGGCCTGCCAGCGCCGCCAGGGCGCCCAGCCGCCGCAGGGCGCGGGGCCGCACCGGGGTGGCGCCCTCGGGGCTGGGGGGCGGCGCTTCGCCGGCCGCCGTGGCCGCCAGCCACAGCGCCCACCCGGCGGAGCCGTCGCCCTCGCACGGATCGGCCCGTTGCTCCAGCGTGAGCCACTGGACGCGCGGGGCCGCTGCCGGGGCAGGCGCGGCAGCGGAGGCAGATAAGGCGCCCGCGGCGGGTACGGCCCAGGCCAGCGTGCCGGCCCCTTCGCCGGCGCCGGTGGCACCGGGCGCCACCGGCGCGCCGTAACGCGCGGCCAGCCGCTGCGCCAGGGCCGCCTGGGCCTGGTGCGCTGCGGCCTGCAGGTCGGCGGCCAGGAACGCATACGGACCGCGGTGCGATGCGCTCAGGCCGGCGTGCAGCACGCGGCAGCGCGCGTGGGGCTCCGGGCCGGGCGCGGCGGCCTGCGCCAGCAGCCGCTGGGCCAGCGGCACGATGCCATCCAGCGACTGCAGCCCTTCCAGATGGTCCGCCAGCGGCGGACGAAAAAACGGCCGGGGCGGCCAGCACAGGTCCCGCACGCCGCTGCGCCACAGCACGGCCCCCGCGGCATCCAGCAGTGCGGCTTGCTGGCCGTCGTAGTGGGCGCGCCAGACCTCGTCCCCTTCGCCGTCGACCCAGGCCAACTGCCCGTCGCGTGTGATGAACGGCACCAGCGGCGTGCCCGCCAGCGGCGGCGGCAGGTGGCCCGCGCCGTCGGTCAGCGGCTCCAGCAACTGCGCGGGCGCTGGCACGAACCGGCCGTCCGGGTGCAGCAGGCCCCAGGTCGGCGCTGCGGCCGCCCGCACCACGGCAAAGCCGCGGTCGGCAGAGAAGTCCGTGCCAAAGCTCCACGCGGCCCCCGCCAGCGGCTGGCCGCGCGCCGTCCAAAACCGTGTGCCGGGGGCCGCCCTGTCTGCCACCACCCCGCAGGCCATATGGTGCGAGAGGCTGCGACCGCCGCGCACCACCACCCGGCCTTCGGCATCCACATAGCCGCAGCCCTGGTCCTCCCCCGCGTCCGGCTCGGCGAAGAAGGCCAGCCCGTCGGCGTTGAACGCGTCCAGGCGGGCGTAGCGCGGCGCCAGCACCCAGCGGCCCGCCAGATCGATCAGGCCGTGGAGCACGCCGTCCCGCGACGCGGCCGTGGCGGCCACCGCCCCGAACGGCTGCGCGCTGCGCAAGCCGGGGGCGATGGCCCACCGCCCCTGCTGGTCCACAAACCCGTGGGTGGGTGGCCCGCCCTCCCTCGCTGCGACCGTGGCGCGCGCCAGTCCGTGCGGGCCCAGCGGGCCCAGCGCCGCAAACGTGGCGCCGCTGCCGAGGGGCTGGCCCCGGCGGTCCACCAGGCGCCAGCCCTCCCCAGGCAACTGCACCGGCGCCACGCCCTGGCGGAACGGGTGCACGTCCTCAAACCGGGGCGCCAGCACCACCTGCCCGGCCCGGTCCATGAAACCCCAGCGCCCGCCGTCGCAAAACGCGGCCAGACCTTCGCCGTCGGTGCCAAACCCGCGGGCCTGCTGCAGCACGGGCGGCACCCGCCACCGGCCGTCGCCGCCGATGTAGCCCCACCCGCCATAGGCCGCGCGGGCGGGGGCGATCCAGCCGCCCGCACCGTCGGCTTCAAAGCCGTGAACCTCGCACAGGCCTTCGGCGGGCGCCGCGGCCCGGCCCCGGTGGACGATGAGCAGCGCGACGTCCCGGCACGCCGGGTCCAGGGGCAAGCTGGCCAGCCAGGGGGCGGAGGCAGTGGAACGGTCGCGGTGCATGGTCGTGGGGAAACTCCCGGCGGCATGCTAGCCACGGTGCCCGCCCGCGCCGGTAACGATTTGCACGGCGTTGCCAAATCGCCCACATCCGGCCCTTCGGACAGGGCGCGGCGCATTTTTCTGGGGATTTACCCTGATTTTTTTGCCGGCTTGTCGATTGGGCCGGGGGCGGTTCGTCGTGGAGAGGAAGGCCGAGGAAATTTTCGTGCTCGTTCCTTCACCCCCCTTGTTTGTTCGACCCCAGGAGAACCCCATGCGATTCATGATCATTGTGAAAGCCACCCCCGAATCCGAACGCGGCGACATGCCCACCGCCCCCTTGATGGCCGCCATGGCGCGCTACCACGAGGAGCTGGCCCAGGCCGGTGTGCTGCTGGACGCCAGCGGTCTCCAGCGCACGGCCCTGGGGTGGCGGGTGCGCTATGGCGCAGGCGGGCGCAGCGTCATCGATGGCCCGTTCACCGAAACCAAGGAGCTGATCGCCGGCTACACCCTGATCCAGGTGCGCACCCGCGAAGAGGCGCTGGAGTGGACGCGCCGCTTTCCCAACCCGCGGGGCGGGGGGCTGGAGGCCGAGATCGAGGTGCGCCAGCTGTTCGAGATGGAAGACTTTGCCGGGGTGGAAGGCGTGGAGGCGTTCCGCGACCTGGAAGCCCTGCGCGGCTGAGTCCTGCCCGGTACCACCGGACGCCCCGCCATGCCGCAGGCCGTGGCAGCGCCCAAAGCCCGCACCGGTGCGCGGTGCTCTGCCCGCCCGCTTTGCCAAGCGGCTCTGTTCCCCTTACCGTCACGCTTCCAAGGAGTTTCCCCATGCACCACGCACAGATCTTCGTCAACCTGCCCATTGCCGACATGGCGCGCGCGCAGGCGTTTTTCAAAGCCCTGGGCTACCACTTCAACCCCCAGTTCACCAACGACCAGGGCGCCTGCCTGGTGGTGGGCGAGAACCTGTTCGTGATGCTGCTGGTGCGGGACTTCTACCAGACCTTCACCAGCAAGGCGATCGCCGATGCGCACACCACGTCCGAGGTGCTGGTGTGCCTGTCTTGCCAGAGCCGTGACGAGGTGGACACGCTGGTGGACCGGGCCGTGGCCGCGGGCGCTGCCACGCCGCGCCCGGCGCAGGACCTGGGCTTCATGTACTCGCGCAGCTTTGACGACCTGGACGGCCACACCTGGGAGTTCGTGCACATGCTGGACGCCAGCAAGGCCCTCGGTTGAGCCGCATGGACCCGGCCCCTCCGGCGACTGACCGCGACGCCCTGCACCGCACCATTGCGTCGGTGTGGCGCATCGAGGCCGCGCGCATCATCGCCAGCGTGGCGCGCATGACGCGCGACGTGGGCCGTGCCGAAGAGCTGGCACAGGACGCGCTGGTCGCCGCGCTGGAGCACTGGCCCGCCACGGGCCTGCCCGCCAACCCCGCCGCTTGGCTGATGACCACGGCCAAGCGCCGCGCCATCGACCACCTGCGCCAGCAGGCGCTGCACGCGCGCCAGAACGAAGCGCTGGGCCAGGACCTGCAGGCGCTGGAAGCCCAGTACGCGCCCGACGTGCTGGACACCCTGCTGCACGCCGAGCAGGACGACATCGGCGACGATCTGCTGCGCCTGGTCTTCACCGCGTGCCATCCCGTGCTGCCCACTGAGGCGCGCGTGGCGCTCACGCTGCGGTTGCTGGGGGGCCTCACCACCGGCGAGATCGCGCGCGCCTTCCTGGTGCCCGAGCCCACCGTGGCCCAGCGCATCGTGCGCGCCAAGCGCAGCCTGGCCGCGGCGCATGTGCCCTTCGAGGTGCCCGGCGCCGCCGAGCGCGCGCCGCGCCTGGCGTCGGTGCTGGAGGTGATCTACCTCGTCTTCAACGAAGGCTATGCCGCCACGGCCGGCGACGACTGGATGCGCCCCGCGCTGTGCGGCGAGGCCCAGCGCCTGGAGCGCGTGCTGGCCGCGCTGGTGCCCGACGAGCCCGAGGTGCAGGGCCTGGTGGCGCTGCTGGAGCTGCAGGCCTCGCGCCTGCCCGCGCGCACCGATGCGCAGGGCCGGCCCGTGCTGCTCATGGACCAGGACCGCGCACGCTGGGACCACCTGCTGGTGCGCCGCGGCCTGGCCGCGCTGGACAAGGCCGAGCAGCTGGCGCGCGCGGGCAAGCCCTGGGGGCCGTATGCGCTGCAGGGCGCCATCGCGGCCTGCCATGCCCGTGCCCGGCAAGCCGAAGACACCGATTGGGACCACATCGTGGCGCTGTACGACGCGCTGCTGCAGGTGGCGCCTTCGCCCGTGGTCGCGCTCAACCGCGCGGTGGCCGTGGGCATGGCCGAAGGTCCGCAGGCCGCGCTGGCCCTGGTGGACGCGCTGGCCTCGCACCCGTCCCTGCGCCACTACCACTGGCTGCCCAGCGTGCGCGGCGACCTGCTGGCCAAGCTGGGCCGCGGGGACGAGGCGCGTGCGGAGTTCAAGCGCGCAGCCAGCCTCACCCGCAACGCGCAGGAGAAAGCGCTGCTGATGGCCCGCGCGTGCGGCTAAGAGCCGTCAGCGCCGCTTTTTCTTTGGCTTCTTCCGGTCGCGCTGGCTGGGCGGCGTGGCCGCCTTGGGGGCCAGCCCCAGCGCGGTGCGCGCCAGGGTGTCGGCGGCGCCGTTGCGGTGGCGCGGAATCCACTGCAAGCGAACGTCGTCGAATGCGTGCAGCAAGCTGCGCGCCTCGTCAAACAACGGGGCCAGCCGCGCCAGCGGCGCCGCCGGGCGGCCACCCAGCTGCTCCACCAGCACGCTGCTGTCGCTGAACACCTGCACCGGCGTCGATGCCGCCAGCCCTTGCTGCGCCAGCCACTGCAGCGCGTGCATCAGTGCGCGCAACTCGGCTTCGTTGTTGCAGCCGGTGAAGGTCGTAGCTTCGGAAACCTGGTGCCGCACCGCTCCATCAGGCCCCGTTACCACCGCCCCCAGTCCCATGCGCCCCGGGTTGGGCCAGGCACTGCCGTCGCAATGGATGACCCAGGCCGGCGCAGGGCTGTTTTCGTTCATGGCAGGCGCTGATGCGCAGCCGCTCGGCGGGATGTCACTTGTAGAAAGCCTCGACCTTGCCCTTGAGCTTGATCATCAGCGGCTGGCCCTTGCGGTCCACCGTCTTGCCGGCGGGCACCTTCACCCAGCCTTCGCTCAGGCAGTATTCCTCCACATCGGTGCGGTCCTTGCCGTTCAAGCGGATGCCGATGTCGTGCTGGAACACGGCCGCCACGTGGTGCGGGCTGCGGGGGTCCACCGACAGGCGGTCGGGCAAGGGAGGAGGCGTGGTAGCGGCGTCGTTCATGGCAGATGCGCGGCCCCGGGGCCGCTGCTGAAAAAAAGGAAAGCGCCGATTCTCCGGCTTTTGCGGCCTGGTTTTCCACTCCGGCGCATGCGTTGCCGGCCGCAGCCCCACCCGCGCGCTTCGTGCAGGGCTTGCCAGGCCGGCGGCGCCAGGGGCACCATGCGGTCCATGTCCGCCAGCCCGCGCCTTGACGAAAGCCCCTTGCGCAGCCTGCCCAATCTGGGGCCGGCGTCCGAACGCATGCTCCATGCCGCCGGGATTCGCACGCCGGGCGACCTGCGCGCGCTCGGCGCCGTTCCGGCCTTCCTGGCCGTGCGCCGGGCGGGGCGCAAGCCCAGCCTCAACCTGCTCTGGGCGCTGGAGGGCGCCCTCAGCGGGCGCGACTGGAAGGCGGTGGCGCAGCACGAGCGCACGGCGCTGCTCATGCAGCTGGACGACAGCGCTGCCGGTGGCATGCGGCCCGAAATTTGAAAGAAAAATGCCTCTAGCGCTTGTGAATAAAGCGCAAGCAGCTATTAAATTTATAGCAATTCAGGTGCTGGTGCCTTACGCTGCCGCGTGCCGGGCCAGCAGCGCTGGCACGGCCGGCCGGGCGCAGCGCTGCACGGCTTGCAGCAGTGCGTGGCTGGGCTCGGCCACGCGCCAGTGGGTGCGCAGGTCGTGCTGGATGCGCGCCAGCAGGGCGGCGGCCATTTCGGCGTCCGCCAGCGCGCGGTGGGCCTGGCCGGTGCGCGGCAGGCCGTGGTAGTCCACCAGCGTGCCCAGCTTGTGGCTGGGCGCCTGCGGGTACAGGCGGCGCGACAGCAGCACCGTGCAGGCAAACGGCTGGGGCGCGGCCAGGCCGGCATGGGCCAGCTCGGCCTGCCAGAACTTGCTGTCGAACGCGGCGTTGTGCGCCACCATGGGCGCATCGCCCACAAACCGCGCCGCCTCGGCCATCACGCCGGCCGCATCGGGCGCGGCCGCCACCATGGCATTGGTGATGCCGGTGAGCTGGGTGATGAACGGGGGAATCCACGCGCCGGTTTTCATCAGGCTCTGGAAGCGGTCCACCACCTGGCCTTTTTCCAGCAGCACGACTGCGACTTCGGTGGCGCGGGCGCCCTGGCCGGGCGAGACGCCGGTGGTTTCAAAGTCGATGACGGCAATGGGGGGCATGGCAGGCGGGAGCACAGAGCAAAGGCAGCGCCGGGTGCGCTGCCCGCATTGTGCCCCGCCGTGCGGGGGCCTGCCCGGCGCTCCTGCGCGGGCGGCTGCAGCGGGCGGCTGCAGCGGGCCTCAGCCCGCGCCGCGCGCTCCGCCGCCGGGCGTGCCCCCGGTGCCGCTGCCGGGGGCGCCCCGGCGCGATTGCACCTGGTTGCCGCTGCCGATATGGGCATCGCGGTCGTGGCGGCTCTCCGGGGTGCGGCGGCCCTGGTGCAACTGGGTGGGCGGCTGGTCGCCGGGGCTGTTGTGGTCGTTGGCGACCTTGCCGGAACCGGCGGCGCCGGGGGTTGCCTCCTCGGGGGAGGTGTCGTGACGGGTCTTGCTCATGGCAATCTCCTGTGCGGTTTCAGGGACCTGTGGCCGTGGGGGGCGTGGTTACGGCAGCGTCACTTTCTGGTGCTCGCCCAGGCGCGGGGGCTCGCCCGTGACGGCGGCCTTGGCCATCTGGAACAGCTGCACCATCTTGTTGGCCTTCACGTCCCAGAATTCCGCGTGGCGGATGCGCACCGCCAGCAGCACCACGTCCGGGTCGGTGGGCCCGCCGGGGAACCACGCCTGTGCCCCGGTGGACCACAGGGCTTGCTTTTCCACCGGGTCGTCCACGAAGCGCACCTGGCCCGACAGCGACACGTAGCTGTCCTGGCCGGGGTCGGCATACGACACGTTCACCTCGCCGTCGGTCAGCAGGCGCTCGTACAGCTCGCCCGACTTGGGAATGAAGAAATACAGCTCGGCCTGCTCGTCCATGCTGCGGTTCTGCGTGGTGAGCGGATGGGCATGCAGCATGCCCGTGGCCGTGCGGTGGGTCAGCATCCCGAAGCGAATGTCCTTGATGAGTTTCCACAAGGTTTCGTGGGCGTGGGTGTCGTGTGCCATGGAGTCTCCAGCAGGTGGGTGGATCGGAACCGGCCCGTGATCGGCCACGGGCGTATCGGTCCACTGTGCAAGCTGCGCGAGGGGCGGACCATCGGCAGCTTGCCCGGCTGGATGTGGGCATTTGTCTGACAGGGCCGCGCCGCGCGGCGGCTGGCCCCGGGGCGCCTGGCTCAGGCCTTCTTCAGGAACTCGGACTTCAGCAGCATGCTGCCCAGGTCGGTCTTGCAGTCCACGTTGTGGCCGTCCGCGCCGTCCACCAGGCGGATGCTCTTGATCTTGGTGCCTTTCTTGAGGGTGGACGAAGAGCCCTTCACCTTGAGGTCCTTCACCAGGATCACCGCATCGCCGTCGGCCAGCGGGTTGCCATTCGCGTCGCGCACGATGCCGTCGCCCGCATCGGCATCCGCCTGCTCTGCCTCGGCCACCTGCGGCCATTCAAACGCGCAGTCGGGGCAGACGTAGTTGCTCCCATCGGGGTAGGTGTTTTCCAGGCCGCACTGGGGACATGCCGGAGGGGTGGAGGTGGTCATGGTGTTCTCTTTCTTTCTATCGATCGTTGTTGGAATGGTTTTGGGGAAACACGGAAAAAAGCGTCACAAGGCCGCCCGCTGCTGCAGCGCGAACGGCGGCAGCCCTTTGAGCAGCCGCTGCCCGTAGCTGGTGCGCGTGAGCCGCTTGTCGTAGCAGTACACATGGGCCTGGTCCTCCTCGGTGCGGATGGCGCGGCCCACCCATTGCGCCAGGCGGATGGCGGTGGCGGGCACCACCAGCTCGCTGAACGGGTCGCGGCCCACGGCGCGCAGCCACTCGGCGCGGGCCTCGCCCACGGGGTCGTCGGGCGGGGCAAAGGGCAGCTTGGTGATGAAGACCGACTCGCACAGGCGCCCGGGCAGGTCCAGCCCCTCGCCGAAGGACTGCATGCCGAAGATGACCGAGGGCTCGCCGTTGTCCACCCGCTCGCGGTGCCGCTTGAGCAGCTGCGTGCGGGGCAGCGCGTTTTGCACCAGCACCACGCTGCGCATGGCGGTGGGCAGCGCGTCCACGGCCTGGCGCATCTGTTCGCGCGAGGTGAACAGCACCAGCGCGCCGTATTCCACGCGGGCGATGTCGTGCAGCAGCGCATCGACCATCTCGGCGGTGAACTGCGCGGCGTTCTTGGGGTCGGCGCGCGTCTCGGCGGCCACCAGCGTGCCCTGCGCGGCGTAGTCGAACGGGCTGGCCACCTCCAGCGTGGTGGCGGCATCGTCGCCGTGCAGGCCCGTTTCGCGCAGGAAGAAATCGAAGCTGCCGCAGCTGGTGAGCGTGGCCGAGGTCAGCACTGCCCCGCGCACCGCGCTCCACAGGTGGTTGCGCAGCGTCGTGCCCGGCAGGATGGGGCTGGCGTGCGCCTTCACCACGATGAAGTCGCCGTCCGTCTCCAGCGTGAACCATTTGGACGCGGGCACGGCGCCCTCGGGCGCATCCTGCAGCAGCAGTTGCGCGGTGGCGTGCAGCTCTTCCAGGCGCGGCGCCAGCATGCCGATCTGGGCGTACAGCGTGGACAGGCGCTTGGCCTCGTCGGGCTTGTCGCGCATCTCGGCGCGCAGCGCCTTGCTGATGGCGCGCAGGGCGTCCAGAAAGCCCTCGGCGCTGGCGGCCAGCAGGCCCAGCGGCGCGATGAGCGGCTCCGGCAGCTCGCCGCGCGGCACGCGCACGCGCGCAGGGCCCCAGGCGCTGGGCTGGCTCTTGAGCTGCGCGCCATACACATCCATCACGATGCGGGCCAGGTCCTGCAGCGTCTGGCGCAGCTGGGCCGCGTGGCGGGGGATGTCGGCAATCTCCTCCACCTCCAGCAGCGCACCGATGCGCAGGCCGCGGCTGGACAGGCGCTCGATCCAGGTGATGCGCGACAGGTCCATGCTGCAGGCGAACTGCTGCAGCGCGGTGGCCGGCAGGTGGTGGGCCTCGTCCAGCACCAGCAGGCAGTTGTCCAGCTCGGGCAGCACGCGCGCACCCAGCGACGACAGCAGCAAATCGTGGTTGGCCACGATCACCTGCGCGCCCACCAGCTCCTTGCGCTTGTCGTAGTAGGTGCACTGGCTGAAGGCGGGGCAGTGTTTGCCGGTGCACGACGCGCCTTCGGCCGCCACGGGGCCCCACACCTCGGGCTCGGGCGGCGTTTCCAGGCTGTCGCGGTCGCCGTCCCAGGCGCCGTGGGCCAGCGTCTGCGCCATGGCGCCGTAGAACTGGATGCGCGCCTCGGTCTCTTGCCGCGGGCGCTTGGCGCGCTCGGCGGCCTCTTCCTCGGCAAACAGGTCGTCGTCGGCTGCATCGGCCTCGCCCGTGCCCGCCAGGCGGTCGAGCTTGAGCTTGCACACATAGCGTCCGCGCCCCTTGGCCAGCGCGAATTTGAAAGGTTGCGGCATGCGCGCGGCGAGCGCCGGCAGGTCCTTGTGCACCAGCTGCTCTTGCAGCGCCACCGTGGCGGTGGAGATCAGCACCCGCGTGCCGCGCGCCAGCGCCAGGGCGATGGCCGGCGCACAGTACGCCAGCGACTTGCCCACGCCCGTGCCCGCCTGGATGACGGCAATCGAGCGCGTGGGTGCATCGCCGCCGTCGTCTTCGTCCACCTTGCCCAGGGTGGCGTTGCTGAAGGTGTGCGCCACCTGTTCGGCCATCCGCCGCTGCCCGGCGCGGCTGCGAAACCCGTCGGTGGCTTGCACGACCGCATCAAATGCTTGCAGGGCCTGCGCGGCCCATTCCTGGGGAGACATACGGGAATCGGTGGGGGGCTTCGGCGGCGGCGCACCGGGGCTGGATGAAAACCCAGATGTTAACGCGGGCCTGCAGGCCGGGGTCCCGCAAGGCCGGTCTTTGCCGGATAATGACTGTATGAAAACACAGTTTTTTCAACCCCAGCCGCCGCGGTCGGGCGCTCGCTGAAGAAGGTACGCCGTGTTGCTGCAGTCCAAACTGGCCATTCTGGCCGACGCGGCCAAGTACGACGCCTCGTGTGCGTCCTCGGGCAGCGTCTCGCGCGATTCGGTGGGCGGGCGCGGCATGGGCTCGACCGAGGGCATGGGCATCTGCCACAGCTATGCGCCGGACGGGCGCTGCATTTCGCTGCTCAAGATTCTGCTCACCAATTTCTGCCAGTACGACTGCCTGTACTGCGTGAACCGCGTGACCAGCAACGTGCCCCGCGCGCGCTTCACGGTCGATGAGGTGGTGCAGCTCACGCTGGACTTCTACCGCCGCAACTGCATCGAGGGGCTGTTCCTGTCCAGCGGCATCATCCAGAGCCCCGACTACACCATGGAGCAGGTGGTGGAGGTGGCCCGCGTGCTGCGCGAGGCGCACGACTTTCGCGGCTACATCCACCTCAAGACCATTCCCGACGCGTCGCCCGAGCTGCTGCAGCGCGCCGGCCGCTATGCGGACCGCCTGTCCATCAACATCGAGCTGCCCACGGCCGAGAGCCTGACGGCCCTGGCGCCGGAGAAAAACAGTGCCGCCATCGACCGCTCCATGGCCCGCATGGCGGTGCACATCGGCGAATCGCGCGCCGCCCGCAAGGAGCAGGCCGCGCAGGCCGTCGTCTCGCTGCCGCAATCGCGCACCACGCGCCGGGCCAGCGCGCCGCTGTTCGCGCCCGGCGGGCAAAGCACGCAGATGATCGTGGGGGCCGATGCCACGGACGACCGCACCATCCTCGCCACCAGCGCGCGGCTGTATGGCGTGCACCGGCTGCGGCGCGTGTACTACTCGGCCTTCAGCCCCATCCCCGACGCGGCGCGCGCCCTGCCGCTGGCCGCGCCGCCCATCGTGCGCGAGCACCGGCTGTACCAGGCCGACTGGCTGATGCGCTTTTACGGCTTCACCCACGACGAGATCGTGCTGCCCTCTCAAGTCGGCATGCTGGCGCTGGACGTGGACCCCAAGCTGGCCTGGGCGCTGGCGCACCGCGAGCGCTTTCCCGTCAACCTGAACACCGCCCCGCGCGAGCTGCTGCTGCGCGTGCCCGGCTTTGGCGTGCAGACGGTAGACCGCCTGCTGGCCGCCCGCCGCGTGCGCCGCCTGCGGCACGCGGACTTGACGCGGCTGCATGTGCCGCTCAAGAAAGTGCTGCCGTTTGTGGAAGCAGCCGACTACCGCCCTGGCCGTGCGCTGGACGCGGCGGACCTGGCCGCGCAACTCGCGCCGCCGCCGCCGGTGCAGCGCAGTTTGTTCTGACGCCATGCAGCGCCACACCATCACGCTGGACCACCCCACCGATTGGCCCGGCTTTCGCACCGCCGCGCGCGCCCTGGTGCAAGCCGACGTGCCCCCGCAGGCCGTGGACTGGCGCTGCCGCGCCGATGCGGCCAACGATCTGTTTGCGCCCGAGCCCGCTGGCGAAACCCTTCCCTGCCCGGCTGCCGATGCGCCGCCACTGCGCGTGCCGCCCGACTTTGTGCGCCTGTGCGAGCAGCTCATCCTGCACCGCGACCCGGCCCGCTTTGCGCTGATGTACCGCCTGCTGTGGCGCATGGCCCAAGGCGGCCGCGAGGCCGACGCCGCGCGGCGCGACCCGCTGGACGCCGACAGCCTGCAGGCCCACCACATGGTGCGCGCCGTGCGGCGCGACATGCACAAGATGCACGCCTTTGTGCGCTTTCGGCCCGTGGTGGAGCCTGATGGCGAGACCCTGCACATGGCCTGGTTCGAGCCCGACCACTACATCGCCGTGGCCAACGCAGGCTTCTTCGTCCGCCGCTTCACGCAGATGCGCTGGGCCCTCCTCACGCCCGACGCCAGCGTGCGCTGGGACGGCCAGCAGCTGCACACCGGCCCGGGCGCGCAGCGCAGCGATGCGCCCCCGCCCGATGCGGGCGAGGCGCTGTGGCTCACCTACTACCGCCACATCTTCAACCCCGCACGGCTCAAGCTCTCGATGATGAAAAAGGAGATGCCCACGCGCTACTGGCACAACCTGCCCGAGGCCGCGCTCATTACCGAACTGGCGCAGACGGCGCACGAGCGCAGCGCGCAGATGGTGGCGGCCGAGCCCACCACGCCGCGCAAGGCGATTGCGCCCCTCAAGCGCCCGGTGCCGCAGGGTCAGCCGCAGCGGCCCCGCGCATCGCGCTGAACTGCGGCGCGGGCTGCGCCGCCGTCCATCGCCAGGGCAGCGCCTGCGCACGCCACACGCCGCAGAGCACCTGCAGCCGCAGCACGCGCTGTGCGCCGGGCCAGGGCGCACGCTCGGCCTCGCCCCACCGCAGCTCGGCGCGCGCGGCCACGTGCAGCAAGCCGCCGTCGTCGTAGTCCACCCACAAGAGCCCGGCCAGCGGGTGCTGGGCCAGATTGCCCAGGGTGTTGAAGAACAGGTTGCCAGGGTAGTCGGGCAGCCACAGCTCCAGGCCCTCGGCGGTGTGTCTCGCCTGCACAAAGCCGGGCTCTCCGCCCCGGTGCGAGATGTCCACGCCCTCCCCCCGCCGCAACCCGGGCCGCGCGGCCGAGGCACTGGCGATGAACAGGGTGTCGCTGCGCGCGATCAATGCCAGCGCGTCCGCATCCAGCGACGGGCCCAGCGGCTGCGCGGGCTGCGGCGGCGTGACGGCAGCCCGCAAGCCGGGCACACGCGCCTGGATGTACTTGGGGCAGTTGCCAAAGCTCTGCGCCACGGCAATCGACAGGCCCGGCTGCGCGTCCCACCGCACCACCCGGCCGTTCATGCGGTTGCGGCGGCGCGTGTGCGGCTCCAGCCCCAGCACGCCCACGGGGGCGCCGGGGCCGTGCGCAGCCAGGGCTGCCAGCGCGGGGTCGGCCGGGTCCATGGCGGCCGCGATGTCCATCTGCCGCGCGTGGGGCGTGTGCACAAAGCCGGGCGGGCCCGCCAGCAGGGTGGCCCACGGCTGGCCGCTCGCATCCAGCGCGCCCAGCAGCAGCGTGGGCAGCTTTTCAAACAGCTCGCGGTGCGGGTCGGGCGTGTGGTCGCGCACCACCACCTCGCCCACGGCGGCCATGCGCTCGCGCACGCCGGCACGGGCCTGCAGTGCCTGCTCGCCGGGGTGCCAGGCACTGGGCGAAGCCGCCTCGCTGCCCTCCGCGGGCCGGGCGGTCATGCGGCCTCCGCAGGCTGGGGATCCAGGTGGTCCTGCAGCGGCACGTAGCCGGGCAGCGCCTGCAAGCGTGCCACCCAGGCGGCGATGCCGGGGTAGGGGGGGGCCAGCGGCAGGCCTGCCAAGTGGGCCTGCGAGGTGTAGCTGACCAGGGCCACATCGGCCAGGCTGGGCGCGGCGCCGCCCAGCAGCCAGTCGCGCCCCTGCAGCGCGGTTTCCATGCAGTCCAGCAGCCGCCGCCCCTGGGCCTGTGCCGCCTCGTTGATGGGCTTGCCCGTCAGCGTGGCAAAGCGGGGGCCGGCAATGCCCGTGGCCAGCAGCCCGGCGGCCAGGCTGAACCAGCGCTGCAGCTGCGCCTGGCCGAGCGGGTCTTGCGGCATCCAGGCACTGCCGGGCGCGTAGCGCTGCACCAGGTAGACCAGGATGGCGTTGCTGTCGCTCAGCACCACATCGCCGTCCACCAGCACGGGCACCTGCCCCAGCGGGTTCAGCGCGCGGTGCGCGGGCAAGTGGTGCTCGCCCCGCAGCAGGTTCACGTCCACCCGCCGGTACGGCAGGCCCAGCAGGGACAGCAGCAGTTCCACGCGGTGGCAGTGGCCCGAAATGGCCGTGCGGTGCAGCGTGAGCGGGGTGGTGGGAGCCGGGCGGTAGGTCATGGGCGAATCCTTTTTAAGCGGTGCGCAAGCAAGACAAGAAGCAGAAGCCCGAACGTTAGCTATTGCGCCGCGTGGTGGGAATGGCGATAGTGTGTCTTTCACAATTTCGCTAGTTGCAACAATGGACCACCTCGATACCCTGCGCTGCTTTGTGGCGGTGGCCGACGCGGGCGGCTTTGCCGCGGCCGCGCGGCGCCTGGGCTGCTCCGCCGCGGCGGCCACGCGTGGCATCGCGGCGCTGGAGGCTCGCCTTGGCGTGCTTTTGTTCCAGCGCAGCACGCGCGTGGTGCGCCTGACCGAGGCCGGCGAGCGCTTCCTGGCCGACTGCCGTCCGCTGCTGAACGACCTGCACGAAGCGGAGCAGGCCGCCCGGGGAGCGCAGGCCGAGGCACAAGGCCAGCTGTCCCTCACGGCACCGCAGATGTTCGGCATCCAGCACGTGGCGCCCATCGTGCGCGACTTCGTGCAGGCACAGCCGCGCGTGCAGGTCCGCACGCTGTTCGTCAACCGCCTGGTGCACCTGCTGGAAGAGGGCATGGATGTCGCCGTCCGCATCGCGCACCTGCCGGACTCGGGGCTCACGGCCGTGCAGGTGGGGGCGTTGCGCCGGCTGGTGGTGGCGTCGCCCGCCTACCTGGCGCAGCACGGCCGGCCCCGGCACCCGGCGGACCTGGCCGCCCACCGGGCCATCGGCTTTGCCTTTGACGCGCAGGCCCCGGCGCCCTGGAAGTTCCGCGACGGGACGGTGGGCCAGCCGCAGATCGCCTGGATCAGCAACAGCAACGAGGTGGACATCGCCGCCGCCGAGGCCGGCCTGGGCCTCACGCGCTGCCTGGCCTACCAGGCGGCCGCGGGCCTGCGCGCAGGCCGGCTGCGCATCGTGCTGGCCGACCACGAGCCGCCGCCCGTGCCGGTGCACGTCGTGTACCCCGCCGGCCGGCGCGCACCGGCCAAAGTGCGGGCCTTCGTGGCGTTTGCGCGCGAGCGGCTGGCCCAGGAGCCGGTGCTGCAGGGGCGGGGGCTCAGCGCAGCGCGGCGCCTGTAACACCTGGTTGCCAACGCGTTCAACGAGCGTGTCATCGGCCCTGCCGCGCGGGCCGTTGTAGGTTCAAGTCCGGCGCGTTGCCGGGCGGTTGATCCGAATGGAAAGGATGCCTCTCATGAACAAGCTCATCGCTGCCCTTTTTGCTGGTTTCTTCGCCGTGGCCTCGTTTGCCCAGGCACCGGCTGCTGCACCTGCAACGCCCGCCACGCCGGCAGCGGCTGCGACCCCCGCGGCACCGCCCGTCAAGGAAGACGCCAAGTCCGCAGTGAAGGCAACGCCCGCTACGCCGGCCACTCCGGCTGCCGCAGCATCCGCGCCCGCTGAGAAGAAGGTCGTGAAGAAGCACAAGGCCAAGAAGGCCCACGCCACCGCCGAGAAGAAGGCAGAAAAGGCTGCCCCGGCCCCTGCTCCTGAAGCCGCCAAGTAAGCGCTTCAGCAGCCTCCAAAAAAGCCCGCATCGCGGGCTTTTTTGCTTTTGGCGGCAGGCCGAAGCACGGCCCGTGCGGCCGCATGGCAGTGGCCTGCCGCCTCAACGCGCGGACGGCACAGCGGGCAGGCGCAGCGCCGCCGCTGCGGCGTGGAGGATCTCGTCCGACAGCGCTGGGTCGTCCACCGCACGGGCCAGCACCATCGCACCCACTAGGCTGGCGTAGTCGGCCAGTGCGCGTTGGCGCTTGGCGGCCTTGGTGCGGCCGGGCACCAGCCCGGCCAGGCCGTCCAGCTGGGCGCGCACCCCTTCCGTGACGGCGCGGCGCACGGCCGGCCCCTGGCGGGCCGTATCGCTGCCCAGCGCGGCCAGCAGGCAGCCCTGGCCCGGCGCGTCGCGGTGGCGCGGGGAGAGGTAGGCCGCTTCAATGGCTGCCAGCGGCTCCTGCCCCTGGGCCGCGGCCTCGCGCGCAAGGGCCGCCCACGCGGACTGCAACCGCTGCAGCGCCCGCGCGCTGGCCTGGGCCATCAGTTCGTCCTTGGACGCAAAGTGCCCATAGAAGCCGCCGTGCGTGAGCCCGGCGCTCTTCATGAGGTCGGCCACGCCGATGCCGTCAAACCCTTTCTCGCGGAACAACTGCGCGGCCGCATCGAGGATGCGCTCGCGGTTTTCCGCCATTTGCTCCTTGCTGACTTTCATTGCCGATCTCCCTGCGGGCGCCGTGCCCAGAACACGCTGGCTTGACATTTTAAATGATGGTCGTCATATAATTTAAACGTGACGACCATCATCTAAAACTTCCGCAGGAGCCTGTCCCATGAATGCCGCCGCCCGCCCTTCCGCCCGCCCCTCGCTGGGCACTGCCCTCATCACCGGCGCTTCGTCGGGCATCGGCGCCGTGTATGCCGACCGGCTCGCGCGCCGCGGCTACGACCTGGTGCTGGTGGCCCGCGACGCAGCCCGCCTGTCGGCCCTGGCCGAGCGGCTGCAGCGCGAGGCCGGCGTACAGGCCGAGGTGCTGCAGGCCGATCTGACCGTTCGCGCCGATCTGGCCCGGGTGGAGCAGCGCCTGCGGGCCGACACACGCATCACCCTGCTGGTGAACAACGCTGGCATGGCCGTGAGCGGCACGCTGGCAGCGGCCGACATCGACGCCGTGGAGCGCATGATTGCCCTGAACGTGCTGGCGCCCACACGGCTGGCCGCCGCTGCGGCCCAGGCCTTTGCGGCGCGCAAGGCGGGCACGCTGGTCAACATCGCCTCGGTGCTGGCGCTGGTGCCCGAGATGTTCAGCGGCACCTACAGCGGCACCAAGGCATATGTTCTGAACCTCACGCGGTCGCTGCAGCAGGAGCTGGGCCCGCAGGGCGTGCGCGTGCAGGCCGTGATGCCGGGTGCCACGCGCACCGAGATCTGGGACCGCTCCGGCACCCCCTTGCACCACCTGCCGCAAGCGATGCTGATGGACGTGGACGCGCTGGTGGATGCCGCCCTGGCCGGGCTGGACCAGGGCGAGGCCGTGACCATTCCTTCGCTGGAAGCGGTGCACGAATGGAATGCGCTGGAGGACGCGCGCCGCGCGCTCGGCCCCTTCCTGTCGCTGCAGCAGCCCGCCACGCGCTACACGCAGGCGCCCGCTGCCGCAGCGGCTTGAGCACCGCCTGATCCCCCTATCCACCACGTTCCAGGAGACCCGTTCCATGCAAGCCCTGATCACTGCCTACGCCCGCACGCCCTTCCACTTTGCCCGCAAGGGCGCGCTGGCCGGCGTGCGCCCCGACACCCTGGCGGCGCATGCCGTCACCGGGCTGCTGCAGCGCACGGGCATCGACCCGGCCACGCTGGAGGACGTGATCGCCGGCTGCGCCTACCCGGAGGCCGCGCAGGGCAACAACATCGCGCGCATCGTCGCGCTGCTGGCCGGTCTGCCGCACGAAGTGGGCGGCATGACGGTGAACCGCTTTTGCGGCTCCTCCATGTCGGCCATCCACATCGCTGCCGCACAGATCGAGGCCGGGCTGGGCGAGGCGTACCTGTGCATCGGCGTGGAGTCCATGACGATGGTGCCGCAGGGCGGCTTCAACTTTTCGGCCCACCCCACCCTGTACGAGCACAGCGACGCCTACATCAGCATGGGCGAGACGGCCGAGAACGTGGCGCGGCGCTACCAGGTGTCCCGCGGGGAGCAGGAGGCGCTGGCCGTGGCATCGCACCGCAAGGCCGCCGCGGCGCGCGAGGCGGGCCGGCTGCAGGCCGAGATCGTGCCCGTGCCCCTGGAAAGCGGCGAGCAGGTGGCGCAGGACGGCTGCATCCGGCCCGGTACCCACGCCGAGGCCCTGGCCGCGCTGCGCCCAGCCTTCCGCGAGGATGGCGTGGTAACCGCGGGCACCTCGTCGCCGCTCACCGATGGCGCGGTCGCGGTGCTGGTGAGCACCGAGGCCTATGCGGCCCGCCACGGCCTGGCGCCCCACGCGCGCATTCGCGCCATGGCCACGGCCGGCGTGGACCCTGCGTACATGGGCATGGGGCCGGTGCCCGCCACGCGCAAGGCGCTGGCGCGCGCGGGCCTGTCGGCGGCGGACCTGGATGTGGTGGAGATCAACGAGGCGTTCAGCTCCCAGGCACTCGCCTGCATCCGCGAGCTGGGCCTCTCCGGGGAGACGATCAACCTGGACGGCGGCGGCCTGGCCATCGGCCACCCGCTGGGCGCCACGGGGGCCCGCATCACGGGCAAGGCGGCCACGCTGCTGCAGCGCGAGAAGGGCCGCTACGCGCTGGCCACGCAGTGCATTGGCGGCGGGCAGGGGATTGCGACGGTGCTGGAGGCGCTGTAGCCGCATCCGGGGGCGGCACGCCGCAGCGCCCGGCGCGCGGGGGCTGCGCGGGGCGCGCGTGGCGCCCGAGGCTGCCGCCTCAGTGGTGGTGGCCGTGCGCGCCGTGCACGTGCCGGTGCGCGATCTCTTCGGCGCTGGCCGGCCGCACGTCCGTCACCTTGCAGCTGAAGACCAGGGCCTGCCCGGCCAGTGGGTGGTTGCCGTCCAGGTGCACCTCAGGGCCCTTGATCTTGACCACGTTGAACACGGCCGGCTGGCCGTCGTTGCCCACGCCCTGCAGCTGGCCGCCGACCTTCACGCCGGGCGGGAACTCGCTCTTGGGGATGGTGCGCACCAGGCTTTCGTCGCGCGCGCCGAAGGCGTCTTCCACCGCCAGCTGCAGCGTGGTGCTGTAGCCCAGGGACTGGCCTTCCAGGGCGGCTTCGACCTTGGGAAAAATGTTGTTATACCCGCCGTGCAGGTAGGCCAGGGAGCCCGCGTCCAGCGGCTTGCCCTGGGGCGTGGTGACCTTGTAGGTGAGGGTGACGGCAGAATCTTTGGTGATGGTGGCCATGGAGGTCCTTGGGCTTTCAGACACGGAGAGAAGTGGCGCCGGCCGCGCGGCCATGCCGGCGGGCGGGCGGTCAGCGCGCATTGTCCACGAGCCGCAGAGCATCCCTGCTCCGCAGGCCGCAGGTCCCGCCGTCGGCGAAGAGGGTTTCATGGTCCCCGCGCCCATGCGCCTGGCCGCCCGGCGGCAGGGCTGGCGGCCGAATCTGGAATACTTTGCACTTTGTTGAGCTGACCGCGCGACTTGGCAGGGCGATTTTGGGATGCTTTCGCGCAGGCCGGGCCCCTGCCCCGGCGCTCAACCCCCAAGAAACGAACCAGCACCATGAGCATTTTTGACCGGCTTTTGAGCAGCGTGCGCAAGCCGACGGGCGCACCCCAGGCCGCCACTGCGCTTGTGCCGCCCGCCGCGCCCGTGGAGCGGCGGCGGCGCAAGCGGGTCAACGCACGCCGGGGCACCCGCGTGCTCATCATTGACGACTCGCCGACCGTGGTGGCCGTGCTGCGCAAGACGCTGCGCTCGGCGGGCTACGAAACCCGCGAGGCCCTGGACGCCGAACAGGGCCTGGCCCAGCTGGCGCAGGAGCCGCCGCCGGAGCTGATCTTCCTGGACATCGTCCTGCCGGGCATGAACGGCTTCAACGCCCTGCGGGTGATCCGCAAGACACCCGCCTGGCAGCACATTCCCGTGATCATGGTCAGCGGCAACGAGCACGCCACCGAGCAGTTCTATGCCAACCGCATCGGCGCCGACGACTTCATGAAGAAGCCGTTCTCGCGCCACGAGATCTTTGCGCGCATCGAGACGATGCTCGACGGGGAGCTGATCCCGCGGCGCCGGGGCGATGCCGCGGCACCGGCGCTGACGCCGGCGGTGCCGTAGCGCCCCGGGCCCCGCGCCGTCAGGCCGCGGCCGCCTCCGGGCGCTCTTCCGCGTCCTGGCCGGGGTAGCGCGCAAAGCGGCGCGGCGTGGCGCCGTGCACCGGGTCCTGCACCGGCCAGGGCCAGCCGCCGAACTGGGTGCGGCGGTAGTCGTTCATGGCCTGCATGATCTCGGCCTGCGTGTTCATCACGAAGGGGCCGTACTGCGCCACGGGCTCGGCGATGGGGCGGCCTTGCAGCACCAGGCATTCCACGGCGGTGTTGCCGGTGTTCGTGAGCAGCCAGTCCTGCCCGGCGCGCACGTGCAGCGCGGCGTGGCGGTCCACCTCCTGCGGGCCCACGCGCAGGCGGTCGCCCACGAAGAAGTACAGCATGCGCTGCGTGCCTTCGTCACCCTTCGCATTCTTCGCACCCTTTGCGGCGGGCAGCGTCCACTCCGCGCCGGGCTCCAGGTGCAGCGTCCAGATGGCCACGTCGCCCTCGGGCTGCGAGGCCCAGGACTCGGGCGGCGGCGGCAGCGGATCGGCCGCGCCCGGCAGCGCGCCGGCCACCACCGTCACCGTGGTCTTGCGGCCGGCCGCGTCGGTGTGCACCCGGCGCGGGATGCGCTCGTTCCACAGCATGGTGAAGTGGGGCTCCACCATCTTGCTCTTGGCGGGCAGGTTCAGCCAGATCTGGAAGAGCTCCAGCGGGTTGGGCGCGTCGGCGTTGAGCAGCGGGAACATCTCGGAGTGCACGATGCCCTTGCCCGCCGTGACCCACTGCACGTCGCCGCCGCCAAAGCGCGCGGCCGCGCCCAGCGAGTCCGAGTGGTCGATCAGCCCCTTGCGCACCAGCGTCACGGTTTCAAAGCCGCGGTGCGGGTGGCCCGGAAAGCCGGGCACGGGGTCGCCGTGGTACATGCTCCAGCCGTCCTTGCCGCTGAAGTCGCTGCCGATCTGGCGGTCCTCCACCGGCACGGCGGGCGCAAAGGCGCCGTTGCCGGCGGGGTAGGCATCGTCGTGGTGGGCACAAAAGAGAAACGGGTCCATCGTGGGCCACTGCGGGCCCAGCAGCTGCGCGCGCAGGATGGGCAGCAGGGGGGCAGCGGTGGAAGGGGACGAGGGCATGAAAGGCTCCTGGGTTGCGCGCCGCCCCGGACGGGCGGCAACCCTGCCAATATGGGGCCAACCGGGCAGGAACGGAAGTGCGCTGGGTGGAACAGTGCGGTGCAGCCGGCAGGACAGTCGCGCGGTGCACCGAAATTTCAAGCCAAATCAGCCTGCAGCGCTTTGGCAGCAAGCGCTAGCAGCTATCAAAAAGATAGTTAATCCGGCGTGCCTCAGGCGTGCGCGCCCTGCACGCCCGCGGCCGGGGGCGCTGCGGGCCGCAGCACCAGCCCGCCCAGCACCGCTGCCGCCTGCGACCCCGCCGCCGCCACCCAGAAGGCCAGCTGGTAGCCGCCGTGCAGGGCTGCCGGTGCAGGCATGCCTGCGGCGTGCAGCGCTTGCGTGCGCGCGTCGGCCAGGCTGGCGAGTATGGCCAGGCCCAGGGCGCCGCCCATCATGAACGCGGTGTTGACCACGCCCGAGGCCAGGCCCGAGTCCTCGGGCTTGACGTCGCCCATGGCGGCCAGCAGCAGCGGGTTCAGCGCAATGCCCGCGCCCACGCCCAGCAGCACCATGCCGGGCAGCACATGCGGCGCAAAGCGGCCTTCGACCGGCGCCAGCGCAAACAGCGCCAGCCCCACGGTGGCCAGCACCAGGCCCCAGCCCAGCGTGCTGCGGATGCCGAAGCGCAGCACCACCCAGGCCGACAGCCCCAGCGAGCAGCCCGCCATGATCAGGTTGGACGGCAAGAAGGCCAGGCCCACCTGCAGGGCGTCAAAGCCCAGCACCCGCTGCAGGTACAGGGCCGACAGGAAGAACCACGCGAACATGCCGGCGGCCCACAGCACGCCCACCACGTTGGAGATGGCGAGGTTGCGCAGCCGCAGCAGGGCCAGCGGCACCAGCGGCGCCGCCACGCGCGACTCGATGACCCCGAACGCCGCCAGCAGCGCCGCCGAGGCGCCCAGCAGCGAGAGCGACTGCGGCGACGTCCAGCCCGCCGCGTTGCCCCCCACGATGGCGTACACCGCCAGCATCAGCGCCGCGGTGACGGTGACGGCGCCCGCCACGTCCAGCCGCGCGCCGCCCCGGGCCGGGCGCTGCCCGCTGCCGCCCGGCAGCAGCACCAGGCACGCGGCGTAGATGGCCGCCCCCACGGGGATGTTGACCAGGAAGATCCAGTGCCAGGTCAGCAGGCTGGTCAGCAGCCCGCCCAGCAGCACGCCGATGCTGCCGCCGCCGGCGCAGACAAAGCCGTACACGCCCATGGCCCGCGCGCGCTCGCCGGGCTCGGTGAACAGGTTCATGATCAGCGACAGCGCCACGGCCGACACCACCGCCCCGCCCACGCCCTGCACGGCGCGCGCGGCCACCAGCAGGCCTTGCGTGTGGGCCAGACCGCAGGCCAGCGACGCCAGGGTGAACAGCGTGATGCCCGCCAGGAACAGCCGCCGGTGGCCGTACAGGTCGCCCAGCCGCCCGCCCAGCAGCAGGCACCCGCCAAAGGTGAGCATGTAGGCGTTGACCACCCAGACCAGCGAGGTCTCGGTGAACCCCAGGTCGGCGCGGATGCTGGGCAGGGCCACGTTCACGATGGTGGTGTCGAGCACGATCATCAGCTCCCCCAGGCACAGCAGGATGAGCGCGGGCCAGCGGGCGCGGCCTTCAATGGGACGGGTCATGGGCGTGGCGAAGAACAAGGCAAAGGCGGCAAGCGGCCGACGGTGGGTGGATGGGCGGTGCGGGGCGGGCGGCGGCGCTCAGGCCCTGCGGTACGTGGCCTGCATGATCTGGTTCCAGCGGCCGTCCGGCTGCTGGCTGAAGGACGTCAGGGTGCGCTCGTCCGGCCCCACGAGGGTGATCACGTCGCGGTAGCGCGCGGTCTTGCCGTCGCCCTGGAAGCTCGGGCCTTCGGTTTCCAGCGTGAGCACCTTCTGGTCGGCATCCAGCGTGCCGCGGTACACCCACAGGTGGGTCATCATCGAACCCACCCAGGTGCCCAGGAACACCTCCTGCTCCGGGTCGTAGCCCAGGGTCATCTGCATGCGGGCCTCTCCGCCGTCGGGCAGGGTGCCCGTGCCTTCCAGAACCACCCACAGGTCGCCCAAGGCGCGGCCGTGCTCGGCGCCCACGGATTGTTCGGCCGGCTGTCCGGGCTGCGGGTCGCAGCCGGAGGTGCTGGTCCAGTCGCCCAGCAGCTGCTGCAGCCAGCGGTGCATGGCATGGGGTTCGGGGTTCATCATGGCAGTCTCCTTGGGTGGGGGGGTGGGCGGATGGGCCGCCCGGCCGCTCAGTCGCGGTCGGGCGCCCCGAGCGGGAAGTAGTGGCGGTAAGGGCGCCCGCCCTCCACCGCCTGCGCAAACGACGGGCGGGCCAGCAGCCGCGCGCGGTAGGCGCGCAGCTGCGGGTACGTGGCGGCGATGGGGTGCGTCCAGTCGGCATAGAACAGCGCGGGCGCCGCGGCGCAATCGGCCATGGTGAACGGCTCACCCGTGGCCCAGGTGCGGCCGCCCCAGGCGCGCTCCAGCCAGGCATAGGCCTTTTCCAGCTTGTCGGTGGCCCAGGCCACGCCTTCGGCGCGGCGGTCGGCATCGCCGGTCAGCGCGGCGTTCACCGCGTGCTGCACGGGCGCCATCACATGCAGGTCGAAGAAGCGGTCCATGAACCGCACCTCCAGCGCCGCGGCAGGGTCGTGCGGAATCAACGCCACCGGCCCCGGGTGGGCGAGTTGCAGGTGCTCGATCACGATGCTGCTTTCCACCACGGTGCGGTCGCCATCGACGAGCACCGGAAACTTGGCCAGGGGCCAGCGGCGCAACCAGTCGGCGGAATGGCTGACGGGTTCCGCGGGGTCGAGATTGAGCAACTCAAACGACGTCCCGTTCTCGTACAGCGCGGTCAGCACCTTCTGGGTGTAGGACGAGAAGGGGTGGCCGTAGAGCGCGAGCGTGGCCGCGCCGGGTTTCGTTGAGGGGTTCATCGGGGCATTCATTCGGGCGCCACCACCATCCACGGCACGCCAAAGCGGTCGGCCACCATGCCAAAGGCTTGGGAAAAGAAGGTCTTGGAAAGCGGCATCTGCACCGTGCCGCCCTCGGCCAGCGCATCGAAATAGCGCCGCGCCTCGTCTGCGCTGGCCGGGCTCAGCGCCAGCGAGATGCCCTGGAAGTTGCACCGGCCCGAGCCCATGCCGTCCGATGCCATCAGCGTCGTCGCACCTACCGTGAACTCGGCGTGCATGACCATGTCCGGCCGCGGCCCCGGGCCGCTGCCGTCGGCGCAGCCCGGCGCGCCGGCCGGCTCGGGGTTGTCCTGGTAGCGCATGCGCAGGGTCACTTCGGCGCCCAGGGCGCGGCGGTAGAACTCCAGCGCTTCATCGCAGCGGCCTTCAAACATCAGGTACGGCTGGACTTTCATGGTGTCTCCTGGAAAGGGTTGGCGGGGCTCGAAAAAAGAAAGCGGCGCACAATTGTGTACACCGTCCACAAACCATAGCAAAGATAATGGACAGTGTCCACATCCAGAACAAGAAAATGAGCGTAACCACCGGCAACACCCCCGCACAGCCCCGCCGCGCCCCGCGCAGCACCTACCGCCACGGCGACCTGCGCCGCGCCCTGCTGGACGCGGGCATCGAGCTGGCGCGCCAGGGGGGCCCCGATGCCGTGGTGCTGCGCGAGGCCACCCGCCGCGCCGGCGTGGCGCCCAACGCGGCCTACCGCCACT